>NZ_JACJUV010000008.1 GCF_014218805.1 Teredinibacter franksiae
ATAGCCGTGATCTTATTTATTATTTCAATGTAACCGATATGCATTTGTCGTGTAATAGTACCAATACTGCGTCCCAAGTTCACCCCTTTTCCCGCAGACGCGTTAGTTCCCGCCAATAGTTAATGTGTGCTATACCCATATAAATGACAGTAAAATTGGGGAGCAATCCAGTTTATGGCCGCGATCCAGGGTCAACAATACTTCGTCTCAGCTGCAATAGTCGCCGCTGAACTGCACAAGGCGATGTTGGTGGCCAGAGAAATTTCGCTTACGGCCAGCAATGCCCGCGCGCTCGCGCTACGTGCAGGACACGGCGCAGCGGGCTTTAGAGCTATTACCGAGTTTATTGAAGAGTTAGCGAGAAAAACCGTAACCGCCTCAAAAGACATCAACGGCGAAGCCGTAAAAATGAGCCGTACCGCCTCGGAAATCGCTCGAACCCGCGATGCCCTAGATCGATTTCACCAAGCCTTTGAAAAAGCAAAAGACTCCCCAATCTAGCGTCCCTTAAACCGGCACTTGAGCATACTAAAGCACAATTTGAAACCCTAGAAGCCACATTTCACAAACAGATCAACCAGCTCATTGCACGACTTGAAGAGCTTGGCCGTGAGCTGCGTACGGCAACGGTATTGGCGGCAATGTCTCGCGTGGAGGCTTCGGCGTCTGGCAGAGAATTTGAATCGTCTCTCAATGTAATCGCTGAAAATGTAGCTCGAGCAGCCAGTAAAATACAAAAACACGTTAAAAACTCACAGCAATTATTCAGTGAAATCACACTCATTTAAGGGAATGGTCTGCGCATGCTGACACAGCAAATTTTCAGTAACGATAGCCATCAATGGTTTGTGTTTGGTCGAGACCCAGACAAACCTAGCTCTATTATCGATACCAACCAATACATGGTACGTACACGCCATAACGCGCTACTAATGGATCCTGGTGGTATTGAGCTTTTTTCCGCTATGCTCGCCAACGTCGTAAAACAGGTGCCTATACAACAAATTACTCACTTATTTGCATCCCATCAGGACCCCGACATTATATCGTCTCTTGGTCTTTGGGACAGAGCGCTGGATAATGCCACGCTGCATTCTCCCTGGCTCTGGGAAGGGTTTATTCGCCATTTTGGTATGGAAAAAATCACCTACAAAGCGATTCCCGACGAAGGTTCAACGCTACAGCTAGATGGGCTACAGCTGGAATTTGTACCTGCACACTACCTGCACTCTTCAGGCAATTTTCACGTTTATGACCCGCAGGCAAAAATATTAATGAGTGGCGATGTGGGGGCCGCACTTGAATCGCCGGAAGCACCACTTTTTATTGATGATTTTGAATCACACACAAAAAAAATGCAGCTTTTTCATCAGCGCTGGATGCCATCCAATAGAGCGAAAAATGAATGGATAGAGCGTGTAAGAAAACTTGAAATTAACACCATGTGTCCACAACACGGACGCATCTTTCAAGGTGACGATGTTCAGCGTTTTTTGGATTGGTTTGAAGCATTGGAGGTGGGTACAGCCGTAGTGTAAGTGACTAGCCGATAACCAAGACAGGAGTCTAACCAGACCTGTAGCGGCTGGACGCTAGTCTTGGTCGCGTGAAATTTTTCCACGAGCACCTTTAACCGCCGACCGGCGCGTCTTGCCTTCTAAGCGCCTGCGTACAGAAGACTTCGTTGGCCGCGTCGGTACCCGATTCTTAACCTTTACTGCAGCCTGCAACAGGATCTCCTGCAACCGCGAAATAGCATCCTGTTTGTTTGCTTCAAGCGTGCGGAAACGCTGGGCTTTAATCACAATTTCTCCACGACTTAAAACGCGCTTATCTCCGCTCGCCCGAAGCTTTTGTTTGATGTACTCGGGCAAAGGCACTTTCTCAAAGTCAAAACGTAACTGTACCGCAGACGAAACTTTGTTGACGTTTTGCCCGCCGGGCCCCTGAGCGCGTATCGCTGTTATCACCAACATACCTTCACTCAATGTGAAAGTGCTTGTAATACTTAACGGGAGATCAGTCATAACGACACAAATAATGAATATACCGAGCCATTTGCCAAAAAGGCTCTCGCCTAGAGTAGTCTAGCTCTTTTTTGAGTAGCGCTTCCGGCTCGCGGTTTCGATCAACAGGGTTAAGAATGTAATCATGAAAAGAGCGAATGCCGCTTTTGCACAATACCGTAAAGCCTTCGTTTACCAGTTGCTGCAGAACCACACTAGGCGTTTGGGGGTGTGCGGGCGTTAGGCTGCCCCGAAAAGCACTAAAATCTTCAATATCGAATTTATGGAAATTTGTTCGCAGAAGGTTTTTGAACGCCAAGCCGTTAATGTTATAGAACGTTAGTGACAGGTGCCCACCTTTAGTTACGCGTTGTTTGAGATACGGAATAAGCGTTTGAGGTTTTGCCATCCACTCCATAAGCGCATGGCAAAGCACCAAATCATATTTGCCGGGTAAATTCAGATTTGGGAGTGTGTTCGCTAAGTCTTGCATTGCACACTGCACTATAGCCACGCTTTTCCGTGCATTAGCGTTTTGCCCCTGCTCAAAATTTTCACGCGCAAATTTCAGCATTTCGGTCGATACGTCATTAACAACAAGGCTGCAGCCGTAACTGTGTAGTCGGCTTGAAAAAGCGCTTCCCCAGCAGCCACATCGAGTACTGATCGGCCGTCGGAATTTTCAAAATACTGGGGGATGAATTCCTTAAAGTCCCGCTCAAGGACGCTCAATCGAATCTTGCCCTTCAACGAACCGTATACATTCCTCCGGAATCTAGCGGCTAATCCATCGAAATTACGATCACATTCAGAGGACATAAGAAAACGGAGGCGTGCCTTTCGTAAGCAGCACTTTAAAAAGTGCCTAATTCAATAATAACAGGTGGGCTCAGTACGTTAGCGGGATACATGGGCAAAACTTCAGCACATTAACTGCACAGCCATTAACGTAGGTCGTTAGGCCGAACCCGCTTTCTTTTTCAATTTCACCGCCGCCCTGCGCACTTCTTCGCGGCTATTGGCAATTTTTTGAGCAACATTATCCCAATCTAGAGCGCCATTACTAACCTGTAATTGCACTGTGGGTGTTGTAACAGCCGGCTCCTGCGCAAACTTTTTCTCGATATGCTTTTCTCTGTTTACAAGCAGCTTGTCTTTAATGACTGTCCAGGGGTCTAAACCGAGCTTGTGACAAAGCACTGTTAGATAAATATAGACATCAGCAACATCTTCTGCGATTTCGCCCATATCGTCTAACTCGCCGATCATTTGGGAATCGAGTTCAGACATCCACTGAAAATGATTGAGCAGCTTGGCTGACTCTAATGTAACCGTGGTTGCCAAGCTTTTAGGAGAAAAGCTGTAGTCTTTACCGGTAGCTTCTGCCACGCGGCCAAACTCATTCAGGATGAGCTCCTTTTTCATTCAAATCTCCACTCCGCAAGGAGCTAATGATCAAAGTATATCCAGTTGTATTTCCGCAGATAACGAACTTGTTGCTATTTTGCACACCTCTGGGGATGAACACATCAGCTAAAGCGTGTGCTCGAGCTTGAATTCTACCAGCCTTATGATTACATTCGTTAGAATCATTTTCATTCCGCAAGCGCATTCTACCGCGTTTGTCGCCACCAGAGGTATTCATGTCGCCCAAATCACCCAAACACCACTCGGCTTTCACACTTATACGGCAACAAACCGTAGATTCATTAAACCTGGAAGTCTCAGAGTACGAACATATCGGTACTGGCGCTCAGCACATACACCTAAGCTCAGATTCGGAAGAAAATGTATTCCTCGTTGCTTTACGTACAGTGCCTAAAGATTCGTCTGGTGTAGCGCATATTTTGGAACACACCGCCCTGTGCGGCAGTCAAAAGTACCCCGTACGTGACCCGTTTTTCATGATGACTCGTCGTTCGCTGAATACCTTTATGAACGCGTTTACCAGCTCCGACTGGACAGCCTACCCCTTCGCAAGCCTCAATCGAAAAGACTTCAATAACCTCATGGACGTATACCTGGACGCCGTCTTCTTCTCCAGGCTCGACCAGCTTGACTTCGCGCAAGAGGGCCATCGATTAGAGTTTGAGGAACCGGAAAACCCAGACTCTCCACTTGTTTACAAAGGTGTTGTATACAACGAAATGAAAGGCGCCATGAGCTCCGTTACTTCGCAGCTTTGGCAAACTCTCACCAAGCACTTGTTCCCCACCAGCACCTACCACTTCAACAGTGGCGGCGAACCCGAATCAATTCCAGATTTAACTTATGAACAGTTACTAGGCTTTTACAAAACACATTATCATCCCAGCAATGCTATCTTCATGACTTGCGGTAATATCTCTGCACAGGAACATCAAGAAACATTTGAACAAAATGTATTGAAACACTTTGACAAGCTCGACTACGCGGTGGCGGTAGATGACGAGAAGCGCTATTACTCACCCATAAAGGTTGAGGAGGCCTATCCGTACAACGAAGACGATCCAGAGCATCGTCACCATTTGGTTTTGGCGTGGCTGCTAGGCAAAAGCACCAACCTTACAGATACCCTTAAAGCTCAGCTACTTTCCAGTGTTTTACTCGACAACAGTGCGACGCCATTAATGCACGCGCTCGAATCTACCGAGCTTGGTAATGGACCCTCCCCCCTTTGCGGGCTGGATGATTCCCAGCGGGAATTATCGTTTCTTTGTGGCCTTGAGGGTTGCGAATCAAACTCCGCGCATGAAGTTGAGTCGCTTATTCTAGAAACCTTGCAGGATGTTGCTGAAAAAGGTATTCCTATTGAGGATATTGAATCCGCCCTTCACCAACTTGAATTACATCAGCGAGAAATTGGCGGCGACAGCTATCCATACGGGCTTCAACTTATTTTAACGGCATTAAACACCGCCACCCATCGCGGTAATCCCGTGCAACTCTTAAATATCGATGCGTCCCTCAAACAGCTTCATGAAGATATTAAAAAGCCAGACTTTATCCAAACACTCATTAAGGATTTATTATTAGACAACCCCCACCGCGTACGTTTAACTCTGCGTCCCGACGCAAATATCAATGAACTCAAGGAAAAAGCTGAGAAAACTCGTTTAGCGGCAATTAAAGCTACGTTATCTGCAGAGCAAAAAAACCACATTATCGAACAATCTAAAGCGCTTAAAGATCGTCAGGACAAACAAGACGACCCTGAAATTCTACCCAAAGTAACGTTGGATGATGTTCCAAAGTCGGAGTTTGAACAAAAACCGGACACCCTTTTTAAAGAAACGAAAAAAATTACGCGCTACGACGCTGGCACTAATGGCATTGTCTACCAGCAGTTTATTTTTGACATGCCTAGTATTTCTTCAAGCGAACTGCCTGTACTTCCGCTGCTAACCAGCTGTTTAACCGAGTTAGGTGCAGGCGAAAAGTCCTACCTCGACATGCAGCGATGGCAAGCAAGCGTGAGCGGCGGAATAAACTCATTTAGTTCTTTGCGGGGCGGCATCACCGACTACAACAAAGTGAACGGCTTCGTCACATTTTCGGGTAAAGCATTGAACCGAAACCAGTCCGCGCTTTGTGACCTGATGCAGAGCACAATTCAAGAAGCACGCTTTGATGAAACCACGCGAATAAAAGAGCTTATTGCTCAAATTCGCGCACATCGTGAGCAAGGAATTACCGGTAATGGCCACGCACTTGCGATGCTAGCAGCCACCGCAGGCATTTCACCTAACGCGCGCTTAAGTCACGAACTAAGTGGTTTAGTCGGCATTCAGAATATTAAAAAACTGGATACCGCTGTTCGTGATTCCGACGATGCCCTAAAAAATCTGTCGGAAGTTCTGCGCTCTCTACATCAGAAGATAATCACCAACCCGGCTCAGGGGTTATTGGTGGCAGAGCAGGCTTACCTTGAAACCTTTACCAACAATGTCAGCCATATGTTTCCAAATGGCGAACAGAGTCAGGCATCACGATTTGAATTAGAGGCTAAGCCCTACGACGTGCAAGAGCTTTGGCTTACAAATTCACAGGTAAACTTTTGTGCGCAAGCCTATACCACTGTGCCCCCAGCCCATGAGGATGCAGCGGCATTAATTGTTCTTGGAGGGTTTTTACGAAACGGTATTTTACACAAAACCGTTCGTGAGCAAGGTGGTGCATACGGCGGTGGTGCGTCGCAAGACGGCAACAACGGCGCGTTCCGCTTTTACTCGTACCGTGACCCACGCATTGAAGATACCCTAAAGGACTTTAATTTGGCGATAGACTGGCTACTAAACACCGAGCACCCCTACCAACACTTGGAAGAAGCTATACTCGGCGCAATCAGCTCTATTGATAAATCTGAATCGCCCGCAGGTAGAGCCAAACGAATTTTTCATGCCGAACTACACGGCAGAACGCTTGAGTATCGCCAGCAAATGCGCGAAAAAATTCTCGGCACATCCTTAGCGGACCTTAAGCGTGTCGGTGAAAAATACCTAGCAAACCAAAAACCTAACACCGTAATCATTACCGATTTCTCTAATCGTGAAAAAGCGCAGGCTCTAGGCTTGGACGTGCGTGAGATATAACTCAGCTAAATAAGCATGTTCCTACGTAAATCAGAATAACCATTGGAAAAACCGGATTTTAGCGCGATGAACCGTTAAAATCCGGGTCACCTTTATCACCAAAATTCGGAAAGTGCGGCCTATCTAAGGCAAATACATTTTAAAAATTCCGCCCCCTAAATCACCACCATTAGCTAATTCGATATAGCCGTTCCGGTTGTTCTGCTTATGGAAACTCGCTATTTTATCGGAAAAATACAGACCCAAGTGCGTACCACCTTTACTTACCTCTACATCTTCGATTTGCGTAATTGGCCGGTTAATCATCGCGTCTGGGTAGCCCTTGCCATCATCAGCGATAGTAATACATAACAATTCATTTTCAACTTTTGCTGACATATATATAGTGGAATTCGTGTACCGAATGCAATTCACCAAAATATTGTGCACCACACTACCGATCAAATCCTGATCAACATACCAGTTAAGATCACCATCGCACTCGAGTGTCATCCCCACACCTTTTGTTTCCATTAACACATTGTTGCGTGCTATCTGATCTTCAAAAATGTCGAGGATATAGTATTCATCAATAAGTACGGGCAAAAAATCATTCTGCATCCGATAAATCGTTAGCAGCTGTACTAATTCACTATTTATCCTAGAAGCCTCATAGTGTAACGTGGAGAATCGACGTGCTTGGATTTCGTTGGTTGGCGGGCTATCCTCAATAACTGATTCCAGAGACGCCAGCAGCATGCCGATTGAATTTTTCATATCGTGCACGCTTGAAGCAAGCACAAGGGAAAAATCTATGCCGTTCTCGTTGTCTTTCATTTTTTACTCCAGAATCATATAGAATTCGCCATATTGCGCAAACGGCGATATCGATCATACTGTGGGTGCTCGTCATCTATCAGTGATTCAACTAAGTTTAAGCAATCACGACAGTCACGCTTAACGCTGTCGTCACCTATATCCGCCTTCATTTTTCCAATAAGCGATTGCACCATATTCAACTGAATACCCACGTGTTTTGGAAAGAGTTTTCTAGCCTTTTCGAAACAACTTAGAGCCTCATCAAAACGCGCATCGTTATAAAGTTCGATGCCCTCTCGGTTAATAGTCGCCACAAACTCACGACTGGAATCACTAGCCGGCTCATCAAGAAACACGTCGAGTTTCTCTAAAGCTTCCTGATCATCTGCGTAGACCGTTTGTAATTCCTCCAGTAGCTCAGTCACTTTTTTCTTGTCACCCAAAGACTGTAATGCCAGGACGCGATCCACGTCGAGATCGATGTTTGACTCAACATTTTCTAGTATCTGTTCTGCAGCGGCAAAAAAGCTTTGCGCCAAATCCTCGCGCCGTTCCAATGCATGAATACGACCTGCAAGCAAACTACATTGGGCCAATTGAACATCGTTTAGGTCGTATTGTTCTTTGGCTTTATCGAGTATGGCTAACGCCTCATTACCAATATTTGTATCGACATCCATTTCCCGTTCCACCGCAAGCGACGAAATACGCGCAAAACCAAAATGATCTTCAGCCCTACCATGGCAGGAATACTGCCCCAGTTTTACTGACCGACGCTGAGCGCTTAAGGCGGTAATGAGATCGTTGTTTTCAGTTGCCACCTCAGCCAGGTATTTTTGACGGAGAATTGACATGGGGGAAATGTCGACTGCGCGCTGCACCGTAAATTGCACGTTGAACTTCTCACCCTTTTTGTCCCAGTTCGTCGCCATAGCATCGTAAGCCGGCAGATATAGCGGATTGTCGGCAACTATCTTTTCCAACCAGTCACCGGCCAACTCTAGGTCACCCCTTGCCTGCTTCACTACGGCAAGGCCAAGTCGCGCCCAATCCACTTGCCGCACCTCCAAGGCGCGAGTATACAAACGCTCCGCTTTATCGAGATCGCCCATGCGTATAAACACAGTACCCAAAAGTTTTTGCGCGAAGTTGGAGTAGCGGTCTTCTGCCATAGATAAATCAATAAGAATATCTGAAGCCGTAAGGTAGTCTTGCTTTTCTATAGCCGCGTAAGCGGTGGAAAAAATACCTCTTTGCTTCAGCAGACGATTGATGCGCTGTTCTAGCATTTTCGCCGTGATGGGCTTCATCAAATAGTCATCTGGCTCACAGTCATAGGAGCACATGACAATAGTACGGCTCGATTCAGCTGAAACGATGATAAATATGGTGTCACGTGAAATCGCATGCTTATGACGGAGCTCTTCAAGCACATGCTGGCCCGTACGACCTGCGCCTAAATTGTAATCGCAGAGAATTACATCAAACTTCTTGTTTTGGCATTGCAAAAACACCTCTTGAGCGGTAGCCGCCATTACAACATTGGTCGCACCCAAACTGGATAACATCGAATTAACCGTGTTGCGGAAGCTACCAAAATCATCGGCAATCAAAAACATTAGTTTGGAGTAGTTTATCTTTCCACTCATTTCTCGCTACTGAATCTCCCAAAAGCCTTATAAGCGTGCTGTCTATAGAGTGTAGTTGATGGAAGCAAAATTGAGGGGAAGCCCACTAACCGCTAGAATGGCGACCCGCTTCCCCTTGGGCTCGTACTATGACAAAACAATCGCGAGATTCGCGCGACACCCTCTTTGCCGCAACAGACGCCGAATTCGGTGCATTTACGTTCGACCAAAAGGTGGTAGATGTATTCCCCGATATGATCAAGCGCTCGGTCCCCGGCTACACCACTATCATTCATATGGCCGGCCAGCTGGCCGAGCGCTACGCGCAGGCCGGCAGCCTTTGTTACGACCTAGGCTGTTCATTGGGAGCGTCAACCCTTGCGATGCGTCATCGTATACAGGCTGCTGGCGTCAAAATTATTGCTATAGACAATTCTCAGGAGATGATCCAACGCTGCCAGCAAGTTATAGATGCCGATAGCCATGAGATTCCGGTAGAGCTACGTCAGGAAAGCCTGCTCGACAGCCAGATTGAAAACGCGTCCGTGGTAGTCATGAATTTTACGTTGCAATTTATTGCGCCAGCCGAACGAGACAGGCTTATTGCACGTATCTATCAGGGGATGCGCCCGGGTGGCGTTTTTATTCTCTCCGAAAAACTCACCTTCAATAGCGCTCACCACGACGAGCTAATGAACGAGCTTCACTATTACTTCAAAAAAACCAATGGTTACAGTGAACTCGAGATTGCCCAAAAACGCTCCGCTCTAGATAATGTACTCATTCCAGAATCATTGGAGTGTCACCAACAGCGCCTTGCCAAAGCCGGTTTTGAAGGCACCGAGCTGTGGTTCCAATGCTTTAACTTTTCGTCATTACTGGCGTTTAAACCCATTCAGGAGAAATAGTAGTTGAGCGAACACACCTTTGAGGGGCCTATCGATTACACCCCGCTACTGTCTTACCTCAGCAAAAATGAATTGGCGCACTGGGCCGACATTTTGCCGGCGCAGATTAACGCGGGCTTGTCGCTAAAACGCTTCGGTGACTTAGCGGGTTGGTATCAAGCCATGGCCGAGTTACCTACGGTTACCTCAAACCAGTGCGATTTCAACCGTCAGGTTCGGGTGGGTCATGCTGATGAACTCACCCATCAACAGCTACAAACGCTGGAGCAAGCCTTTCGTAAACTGATTCCTTGGCGAAAAGGACCCTTTGATCTCTTTGGCCTTAAAATCGATACAGAATGGCGATCCGACTGGAAATGGGACAGGCTGGAACCACATATCGCTAATCTAGATCAACGCAGAGTATTAGACGTCGGTTGCGGCAGTGGGTACCACTGCTGGCGTATGCATGGCGCAGGGGCTGAGCAAGTTATCGGCATTGAACCCTCTCCACGTTTTGTGGTGCAGTTTTACATGGTTAAAGCCCTAGTAGGAAACTGCGCTGTCGATGTCTTACCCATTGGCATTGAATCGCTGCCACCAAAACTCGAACATTTTGATACCACCTTCTCTATGGGGGTGCTCTACCATCGCCGCTCACCAATGGATCACCTTTTAGAGTTACGTGATACTTTGCGTCCTGGTGGTGAGTTAGTACTTGAAACACTGGTTATTGAGGGGAAAGAAGGCGAAGTACTGGTTCCCCATGGCCGCTACGGTAAAATGAATAACGTTTGGTTTATTCCCAGCGTTCCAACCCTCACCGCATGGCTAGAAAAGTGCGGCTACGAAAACGCGCGTTGTGTGGACTGCAGCCAAACCACAACAGACGAACAAAGAGCAACCGATTGGATGAAGTTTCAATCGCTTGAAGATTTTCTTGACCCAACGGACCCTTCCGTAACAGTTGAGGGGCACCCAGCGCCTAAAAGAGCGATTATTCTTGCCAATAAAAAACTCTAGCCACCCTAGACCTCCGGAGCACAGAAAGCACCCTGCAGAATTAGCCGGCTATTGACTGTGTGTGGTGAAGCCACACCGGGCTTAATCGATGGGATTGATGTCCAAGCTTAAGCCAAACGCCGCAACAACCTGCTTACACCAGCTTTCAATACGCTGATTAGAGAGTTCTGGCTGCTGGTCCTCGTCCAGCGCTAAGCCCACGAACAGATCCTTACCCTCCACGATTGCTTTTGAAGCATCAAACTCATAGCCCTCTGTGGGCCAATGGCCAACAACTTTGGCGCCCTTACGCACAATGACATCGTGAAGTAATCCCATCGCATCGAGAAAGAAATCACCATAGCCGAACTGATCACCCAAGCCAAATAATGCGACCGTCTTGCCGGTGAAGCTTACCTCTTCTAAGTCACTCCAGAAATCATCCCAATCGGACTGGATCTGTCCGAAGTCCCAGGTTGGAATTCCCATCATCATCAATTCGTACTTGGCAAAATCCAGCTGTGTGGCGTCACCAATATCCACCACTTCCACGACATCGGCGCCAAGACACTGTTGAATACGATAGGCAATAGCCTCGGTATTCCCTTCGTCGCTGCCGAAAAACAGGCCTATCTTTGCCACTTAAAACCTCATTAATACATACACTATGGGCGAAACTGCGGACTACAAAGCCCTACATCAGAGGGCGCACATTCTCGCAACTTCTCCGATTTGTCGCAATCACGGTAAGCCAATAAACCGGCAATTGGTCGCCCTCAAGCAGAAAATCCTTGCCGTTTCTAACGACAGCTTTTTGGCGAAACTTAAAACATCAATAAAGAAGGCCCTCTAAGTCATTGTATTTAAAGTACTAAATTAAATTTAGGACTTTTGGCACAAATTTAGCTAAATATGACTTAACCCGTTTTGTATGCCGTATCGATTTAACAGGAACAACTATGGTGACCTTGGCTTCCAGCAAAGACAATAGCGCTTCCAGCACCGCCTCCACAACGCTTGGAACAAACAAGCCCATACCGTGGCCAAGCCAGAGAGTAAATGGATTCCCAGCTGAAAACACTTTTCGCGATCTTCAGTTTAAGCTTGCCAATAATCTACAAAGCTCTTTGGACTTACATACCACGCTAGAGTTGTTTTTTAACAACATTCAGGATGCCGTTGCGCTTCATGGTTTAAGCTACAGCCCACCGGCTAGCCAAAAACGTTTTGCCCTCGGAGAGGCTAAGGTACACAAAGCCAACTACGCCATTTCCGGCGATAACGTTCAACTTGGTCAAATTGAATTTAGCCGTTCTAAGCGATTTCTCGAAGCTGAATTGGCGATGCTCGAAATGATGGTAGGCGTACTCTTTTACCCCCTGCGTAACGCTTTACTGTATCAGCAGGCCCTAGAAAATTCGTTTCGCGATAGCCTCACAGGAGTCGGTAACCGCAGTGCCTTTGACGCAAGTTTCGACCGCGAACTCAAGCTGGCACAAAGGCACCAGCTGCCTTTGTCAGTGATGGTGCTCGATATTGATCACTTCAAACAAGTGAACGACCAGCACGGTCATCAACACGGTGACCGTGTGTTAAAACAGGTTGCCGAGGTACTACTTAAAGCCTTGCGCGAAACCGACCAAATATTCCGCTACGGTGGGGAAGAATTTGTAATATTACTCAATAATACCGACTTGCACAGCGCTACCCTCATAGCAGAGCGTATACGCGTGCATATTGCGATGACACCCTGCCCATTAGCGGGAAAGCAAACGTTTGTAAGTATAAGTGCTGGGGTCAGTCAGATTCAGGCCACGGATAATGGTGAAACACTGTTTGGCCGAGCGGACGAAGCCCTTTATCGCGCTAAAGCTGAGGGCAGAAACTGTGTAAGATCCGAAAACAATGTCGCACTTTCAAGTGAGCAGGCCCTTTAAGGGGCGCTGTTATTACTCTTCAGAGCTTCCGCTTCCGCTTCCGCTTTCTCCATAGCATTAATTTCGGCTAACTCTACCGGCGTATGCTGACCGTAAAAGTGAGGGTAATCCCAGCCGTAGCCCCAACGAAAGTCCGTTGGCCAAAAAGGTGAACCTCCCACTCGAACACCCGCTAGCATCAGCTGAGCAATTTCTTCTTCACCAGCGTTAGCTACGCAGTTACGCAGTTGCTCGTCTGCAATCCAACGCTGCTTGTAGGTTCCTCCACGCCAGTAGGCGCGGTCGTGTTCCGTACAGCAATGCAGCCATAATTCTTTCTGTGAACGCGTTCCTTCGGGGAATGCACTGCATCCGTCACTGGTGAAAGGTTTGAGTTCACCTGCAGCGACAAAACTCGCAAACAAACAAAAACCCAATACCACGCTAAGGCGCATCAGCTGTCTGGGCGACTTTTGCTAGAATTGCGTGCCGAAGCGCGACGCGATGTATGCCCTTTACGCAAACGACGTTGATGGCGCTCGCGAGATTTACGTAACTCTACAGAATATTTAGGTTTAGGCGGGCCATCAATACCAGCGGTTGCACAGAGTTCGTTCACTTCTTTTTCGTGCAATTCTAGCCATTGACCGGAACGAACGTGAGAGGGAATGAAGATATTGCCGTATCGCACGCGCTTCAAACGGCTCACGCGCATCTCCTGGCTTTCCCACAAACGCCTCACTTCGCGATTGCGGCCTTCCATTACCACACAGTAGAACCATTGATTACTGCTTTCTTTCGAGCCTTCTTTGATATCGGAAAATCGTGCTATTCCGTCATCCAGTAAAACACCGTCTCTTAAACGCTGGAGCATATCGTTATCGACATCACCTTGAATTCGCACTAAATATTCACGGTCAATATTCGAAGATGGATGCATCAGCTTGTTGGCAAGTTCACCATCATTGGTAAAAAGCAGTAAACCACTGGTATTAAAATCTAAACGTCCGACCGAAATCCACCGGTTGTTCGCTATTTTTGGCAAGCTGTCGTAGACCGTTGGACGCCCTTCGGGGTCGGAGCGGGAACAGATCTGACCTTCAGGTTTGTTGTACAAAATTACCCGAATACGCTCTCGGGCCTGAGGCCCAGTGCGAATCCGTTTGCCACCAAATTCAATGCTATCTGTATCAGATACCCGGTCACCTAGCTTCGCGACAACGCCATTTACAAGCGCCTTACCCAAACTGATGGACCGCTCCATTTCACGGCGAGAACCCAGGCCTGCACGTGCGAGAACCTTTTGCAGTTTTTCACCTTCAGGTGATTCTGGTTGATCAGTCATGGCGGTTTTCTTCATCCCCTGGTACGACGTTGCTATCTGTTGGGGCGTTTTCAGAATCCAGCTCAGCGCTAGATTCATCGCCAGTATCAATCTCACTGTCGAACAGAGAAGGCGCTAGGATTTTTTTCTCTTGCTGCTCTTCCTGCTCTTGCGGATCTTCTTGGCCTTCTTGGCCTTCTTGATCTTCTTGATCTTCTTGATCTTCTTGATCTTCTTGATCTTCTTGATCTTCTTGATCTTCTTGATCTTCTTGATCTTCTTGATCTTCTTGATCTTCTTGATCTTCTTGATCTTCTTGATCTTCTTGATCTTGCTGATCTTGCTGATCTTGCTGATCTTGCTGATCTTGCTGATCTTGCTGATTTTGCTGATTTTGCTGATCTTGCTGATCTTGCTGATCTTGCTGATCTTGCTGATCTTGCTGATCTTGCTGATCTTGCGAAAGTTTAAGCTCTTCCCCCAGCTCTAACACAACGGCTTCTGCGGCGACTTCAGCATCGTCTAATTCTGTAATGTCCACCCCATCGCCTGCTTCAGTTTCGTCGCCAACAGACAGACTCTCTTCAGGTGCATCACCGTCAGTTTCGGCTAGCTGCTCAGCGCTTTCGGTAGCTTTAGCGGCCGCTGCTGCGGCAATACTTTCCTGAACCTCAGGCGGTAACAGGTCGAATTCCAAGCTTTCATTTAAACTATCAATATCACGCAGCTCGCCCAGAGTTGGCAACTCATCCAAGCTTTTCATATTAAAATAATCTAGAAACTGCTTAGTGGTAACGTAGAGAGCCGGGCGCCCTGGCACATCGCGGTGACCGACCACCTTTACCCATTCACGTTCAGTAAGCGTTTTAATAATATGGCTACTGACAGCAACACCACGCACTTCTTCGATATCACCACGAGTAAGCGGTTGGCGATAGGCAATCAGCGCAATTGTTTCGAGCATCGCCCGCGAGTATTTCTGTGGTTTTTCTTCCCACAATCGATTAACCCAACCAGCTAAATCTTCTCGCACCTGAAAACGATAGCCGCTAGCCACCTCTGCCAACCCGAAACCGCGACCTTCACAACTCAGAATAATGTCGTCCAGTACGGACTTCAGCTCTTCTTTACTGGGCGCTTCGTGTTCTTCGAATAAGGTGAGCATCCTATCAATGGTGAGGGGCTCTCCGGCTGCCAGAATGGCGCCTTCAATAATGTCTTGTAACTGCTTTTTCTCGAGACTCATGAACGTTTTTTCGTAATATTGAGATGAAACCCTCGCAGCAATTACTGCGCGCGGGCTTTAACATGTATAGGGCCGAAAGATTCGGTTTGTACAATTTCGACTAGGGCCTCTTTAATAAGCTCCATAACCGCAAGAAAAGTCACCACCACGCCCAAACGGCCTTCATTGACGGTAAACAGACTAACAAACGGTACAAATTGCTGGCCGTTAAGCTTGTCCAGTACTTGCCCCATTCTTTCGCGCGTAGAAAGCTTTTCTTTTTCAACGTGATGGCTTTCAAACATATCGGCACGACGAAGTACTTCCGACAGTGCCAGCAAAACCTCTTTTAGGTCCACATCTGGATCTGGTCGGGAAAGATACCTGTCCGGCCCTTCGGCTTTAGCGATATGAACATCTCGATGCATACGCGGAAGCTCATCGATATCTTCTGCTGCTTGCTTAAAGCGTTCGTACTCCTGCAGCCGGCGAATAAGGGTTGCTCGAGGGTCGTCATCTTCTTCGTCGCTGACTTCTTGTGAGCGAGGCAACAACATGCGTGACTTAATTTCAGCCAGCATGGCAGCCATCACCAAATATTCCGCGGCTAGCTCAAACTGTATGGCCTCCATCACCTCAACGTAGGATACATACTGGCGCGTAATTTCAGATACGTCGATTTCGAGAATATCGAGATTTTGTCGGCGGATCAGGTAAAGCAACAAATCTAAAGGCCCTTCAAAAGCCTCCAGAAAGACTTCTAATGCATCGGGCGGGATATACAGATCTTTGGGTAGCTGAGTGAAAGCTTTACCCTGCACTATGGCAAACGGCATCTCCCCCTGTTCGGGGTGTTTATCACCTGTGGCGGCCACTGCGGCGTCACTCACGTCAGCGGCTACAGCCTCTGGCGCTTGCTGATCAACCGTTTCCGCTGCTTCAGCAACGTTTGTTTCTATTCCCGACAAGGCACACCTTCACTACAAACAGATGAAAAAAGACCGCGCATTATAGCGGCAGACGCAAAGGAACTGCCATGAGAGTTATTCAAAATCGCTTATGTCACCGCAGCCCGCTCTCAAGACCTGGGGGTCTTCTCCGGTAAGATCGATCACGCTAGTGGCCTCCAAACCACAAAACCCGCCGTCGATGACCAGCTCTACCTGATGCTCTAAAGTGTCGCGAATATCATAGGGGTCAGTTAAAGGCACATCGTCCCCAGGCAGAATCAAAGACGAACTCATTAACGGTTCACCGAGCTCCTCCATTAAAGCCAAGGCGATAGCGTTATCGGGCACACGCATACCCAAAGTCTTACGCTTTGGGTGCTGTAAACGCCGTGGCACCTCACTTGTAGCGTTAAGAATAAAGGTGAAGGGCCCCGGTGTGTGGCTGCGTATAAGCCGATAAACCGCATTATCCACACGGGCATAATTGGCGAGTTCAGACAGGTCGCGGCACATTAAAGTGAAATTATGGTCTTTGTCTAACTGCCTCAACGCTCGAATGCGATCCAGCGCAAACTTGTCGCCAATATGGCAACCCAGTGCGTACGCCGAATCAGTTGGGTATACAATCAAACCACCCTTACGGAGAATTTCCACAGCCTGACGAATTAGCCTTGCTTGCGGGTTTTCGGGGTGAATTGCAAAGAATTGCGCCATTACTGCCTCGTTTTTGCTTTCTATTTTATCGACTCCACAAGTCCCACACTGGTTGCACCGTAGACGGCAACCTGTCGGCACAACCCAACTCCTGCCATGGTTGACCCGGTACGTGGAAATCGCTACCGCTTGAGCCAGCCAGTTTGAATTGGTTGGCAATTTTAGCAAGATTTCCGGCTAAACCCACGGGTTGTTTTCCACTGACAACCTCTATGGCCCCACCGCCCACATCTGCAAACTGCTCTGTTAGCAAACACAACTTCGTTCGGGTCATTTTGTACTTTGCCGGATGTGCGAGGACGGCGGTACCTCCAGCCTGGGTTATCCAGCCTACGACCTCGGCAATTTCGGGCCAATTACTTTTGACATCACCCATTTTACCTGCCCCGAGGTAACGCTTAAACGCCTGGCTGATAGTGCTTACAACGCCCTGTTCAACAAGGTATCGGGCAAAATGGGGTCGACCTACTGCGCCGCCATTAGTATAGGATTTTGCCCCCTCTAGCGCCGACGCTATGCCTGCTTTTTCTAGTTTAGTCGCTATAATTTCCGCGCGACTTTCCCGGGCGCGCTCCTGGGATAAAACAGCCTGCTGTAGACTCGAATTCGAAATATCAAAGTTCAAACCTACAATATGGACGTTTTTCCCCATCCACTGACTGGAAAATTCAATACCTGCAACAAGATTTATACCTGTCCGCTCGGACTGCTGTTTGGCCCGGGCTAAGCCATTTATAGTGTCGTGATCTGTGAGTGCAAGGCAGGTAACATTGCGCTCCGCCGCACGGATTACGACCTCTTCTGGACTCAAGGCACCATCAGACTGGTCGCTATGGCAATGAAGGTCGTATACTGGCGCCATTAATTCAGGTACTCAATAACAGGGAACATGATTTAGTTGTTCCACAAGATGATTTAACGTTTAAAATTCAACCAAATGAATTTCAGTACGGAGAAATTCCGTCGATTTGAAACCAAACGAAATATCATACGAATAATATCTGGCTAAGGATAAGCCTTCTCACTTTAAAGTTGTAACTTTTATGTCAAATATGCCGAAATCTAAACCCAAACGTGAAAACCCTTTTATTAACCTTCTGCTAAACATCGCTGTGCCTACCATTATTTTGATGAAATTCAGCGGGCCTGAAGAACTCGGCGCCAGGCTGGGCCTTATTGTCGCCTTACTATTCCCCATTACCTACGGCGTTTTCGATTATTTCCGCATCAAAAAAATCAATTTCTTCTCCGCATTGGGTGTATTCAGCATTCTGATGACCGGCGGCATCGCGCTACTCGAGCTCGACCCGAAGTACATTGCGATTAAGGAAGCCGGAATTCCCGCGCTTATTGCCATTGCATTTTTAGTGACGCTGAAAACACGGTCACCACTAATCAAGCTTTTTCTCTATAACGACAATCTACTGCAAACCGCCCGAATTGAGCAATCACTTGAAGAAAATGGGAACTCCGCCGCTTTTGAGCGGACATTTTTTAACGCAACCGCCATGATCGCCGCATCATTCACGCTGTCGTCAGTGTTAAACTACTTACTTGCCAAGTGGGTAGTCGTAAGCGCGCCCGGCACAGAGGCCTTCAACGAAGAATTAGGCCGCATGATGGCACTCAGCTACCCGGTAATAGCTATACCCTCATTGATCCTAACATTCGGCATTCTTTTCTATTTAGTGCGCCGAATTATGGCCCTTACTGGGTTAAAATTCGAACAAATCCTCGTCGATATGGACAGTGACAGCGAAGACCCACAAGCGCAGGGCGATTTTGAACAACCCAGCCAGAAGCAACAGAATCAAGCCGAGCCAACGGCCAGTAAGCAGGAAATATAAGAAATGTTTTATGCCATTATCAGTGAAGATGTACAACAATCTCTCGAGAAACGTAAAACGGCACGCCCGGATCATCTTGCTAGGTTGAAAAAACTGCGTGACGAAAGCCGCCTACTGCTAGCAGGCCCGCACCCAGCTATAGACGCCGAAGATCCTGGTGCTGCCGGATTTACAGGGAGTCTGGTCATCGCACAATTCAACTCACTGGACGACGCTAAAGAGTGGGCCAATGCCGACCCCTATGTGGCCGCTGGTGTTTATCACCAAGTTATTGTAAAACCATTCAAGAAAGTTCTCCCTTAAAACACATTTTTGCTTGAGCTCTGCCATGTTTAAAAATTATCCCGACACTCTACGCCATGGGTTTCGACTGGCTACCCTCGTCCTAATTACTTCACTCAGCAGCCCCACAACTTATGGCCAAAACAATAGTCCAACGGAGGTTAGATATGTCACTGACATTTTATACGTACCTATTAGAAGTGGCCAAGGCAACCAATACCGAATAGTCAACGCAGGGCTAAAAAGTGGTACTCAGCTGACCTTCCTAGAAGAAGGCGATTCCGGTGAGTGGACACGCGTACGTACCGCTGCGGGCATTGAGGGTTGGATTCCGAATCAATACATTATTGAAGAACAACCTGGTCGCCTGCAACTCACTCGCGTCACCGCAGAGCTAGCGAGGCTGAAAAAAAGCAATACTCAGCTAGCGGCTGAAAACAATGCAATGAAAAAGGCAAACGCTGAGCTAACGAACAAATCATCATCCGACTCTAGCGCCCGTTCGAAGATGTCCAGCGAGCTTGAGCGAATAAAAAACTTGTCAGCCAGCGCTATAAGCCTAGAGAAAAATTACCGAGAATTACTGGAAAAGCACCAACTGCTACAAACAGAAAAAGACGTTCTAACCGCCGAAAATGAAAAGCTTGCCAATGACAATCGGGTAAACTTTATGCTTTATGGTGTAGGGATTTTACTCATTGGCGTACTGCTGGCCTATATACTTCCCGCAATCAAACCAAAAAAACGATATTCTGAGTGGAGCTAACAGGAGTTAATTATGCTACGCGCGTTCCTTTTTACACTATTATTTACCCTCCCATTTTCAGCGGTTTATGCTGCCGACGAAAACAAAGGGGTAAGCGACCCAGATAACCCCAGAGTTTTTTTCGAAACTGATCTCGGAAGAATAACCATCGAACTGTACCCAAAAAAAGCGCCCATCACAGTTGCAAATTTTTTACATTATGTCGACACAGGCTTTTACGTAGGCACTATTTTTCACCGCGTGATAGATGACTTTGTTATTCAAGGTGGCGGCTATACCTTCGATTTCAAACGCAAGGAACCAGCAGCACCCATTAAAAATGAAGCAGACAACAAGCTACTTAATTATAAGGCCACCCTATCTATGGCTCGCACGGCAAACCCCGACAGCGCAACATCTCAGTTTTTCATTAACATCAAGCATAACAAAAACCTTGACCAAGGCGGCGGTAGCGCAGGCTACGCGGTATTTGCAAAAGTTGTAGAAGGTTTTGAAGTAGTGAAAAAAGTAGAGCGGGAACCACGAGGACTTTATCGCGCACACCCCGAAGCACCCAACTACCCGGTTAGGATTTTAAAAGCCGGACGAGTCGAAAAACAAACACAAAGCCAAGAACAAAAATAGATTTGAGCCCGTATATGTCGATTGCTTTAAGTATAAACCTGAATAAAATCGCACTCATCCGAAACTCCCGGGAGGGCAACTTCCCCGACCTCAAAAAGTTTGGTCAACTTTGCTTAGACAACGGCGCCAACGGTCTCACTGTACATCCGCGCCCTGACCAGCGTCATATAAAACCCTGCGACACAAGAGAGCTAGCGCTTGTGGTTAAATATTTTCGCGCACAAACCGGCAAGAATACTGAATTCAACATTGAAGGGAACCCTCAAGCTGCCCCTCGCGGTGACTACCCAGGGTTAATTCCGCTGGCATTGGAGACACAGCCAGACCAATGCACACTGGTACCAGACAGCGACAACCAAAAAACGTCCGACCATGGTTTTGATTTAACAAGCACGGCAAGCCAATTGGAACCCGTGATCAGGCGCTTAAAAGATAACGGCATTCGTGTATCGCTGTTTATGGACCCCGACATCGAGCAAATTCGATTAGCGAAGGAAATAGGCGCCGATAGAATAGAGCTGTACACCGGTCCGTTTGCCCAAGCATTCGAACAAAATAAGGCAGAGGAAATATTCCAACAACACGGCGAAGCCGCACAACTTGCCCAAAGTATTGGCCTCGGCATTAACGCCGGACACGACCTTAATGTGGAAAATATGGCTATGTATCGGAAACTTCCCGGCTTGCAGGAAGTTTCAATTGGCCATGCACTCACAGTCGATGCCCTGCTAATAGGAATGAAAGCAACGGTACAACGCTACCTCAGCGTTTGCCAGCCCGGTTAACCCATGAACAACACAGATTCCGATCGTTACCTCGAACGTAAACAGTTTTATAGCCAACTATTAACCATATACGGGCGAAAACCCTGCATGGAGGCCATGTCAGATACAAATGTTGAAGTATTCAGGCTACATCTGGCGGAGAGTAATAAACAGGCCAAAATTTTAGAGGAACTCGCTACGCTTGCAAAAAATCGCGGCGCCGAAATTTTGTACCACGATAAAAAAGCGCTTTCTCGTATTTCGAAAAACGCCAAACAAGACCAGGGCGTAGCGGTTGATTTGAAATTAAGTGGCTTTACCGATTATCGTGACTACCTCGCCAGCGGGTTGCCCCAAGCCGCCACTTTTTTGGCAGTTGATGGCGTCACAAATCCACAAAATCTTGGCATGATCATTCGCTCCGTCTGTGCATCACCTGCGCAGGCACTGATTTTGCCCAAGCAAGGCTGTGCAAAACTCGACTCACTTGTTATAAAAGCAAGCGCCGGCACCCTCTTCCGGGCAAAAATTATTCGGTGCGATAATCTGGCCGAGTGTCTTCTGGCTTTCAAGCAGGCAGGGGCAGCAATTGTTGGACTGGATTGTAATGCAACTCAAACGCTTAGCGACCTGAAGAACGATAAGAACCGAGTATTTGTATTAGGAAATGAAACCGAAGGTCTTTCTGGTGATTGCGCACAGGTGTGCTGCCAGGCGGTAAAAATTCCCATGCGCAATCGTGTCGAGTCGTTAAATGTTGCCGTTACGGCCGGAATTATTGCATTCCAATCAGCATAACCCAGTACTAGAGCGGAACGACATTTCGCCCGTAGACCTCGTTAATGATTTGCCCCATCGCGGCGTAGATTGCCGAAGCACCGCACAAAACACCTTCATAACCCGCAATGATTTTAATCGTTGCGCTACCGGTAGCGTCAGCCAACGCCAAAAGAAAAAACAGAATCACCAGCGATGCAAATATAAATTGAAGTGCTCGGCTCAACTTAAGCGTACCCACAAATAGAATGGCTGTAAATACACCCCACATCACCAGCCAGGCAACCATTGCTGAATTTTGCGGCGCATCGACAATACCCATTTTCGGCATTACCCATAAGGCAACAAGCGTTATCCAAAAGAATCCGTAAGAAATAAATGCAGTGGTGCCAAAGGTATTGCCTTTTTTGAACTCCATAATACCTGCGACAACCTGGGCGATGCCTCCATAAAATATGCCCATTGCTAAAATCATGGAACCAACGGTAAATAAACCTGCATTGTGCAAATTCAACAACACCGTTGTCATTCCAAACCCCATTAGCCCTAAAGGTGCGGGATTGGCCGTAATATCCTTGGTTTTGATATTAACGATTTCATTGCCAACTAATTCACTCACCATACTCATAATCAAAACTCTCTATATTGATGGAACAGAAAGAAACAGTCGGCCTGGATCACAGGCCAACCGGGTGAACAGCGAACAAACAGCTTTGGCTGTTGTGCAATCAACTATAGAGAAACTATTAGCGATGAATTAGATTTCAATCAAAGAAGTGCAATAGCGCTTACCCAATCTGCTTGACAGACCAGATAGATTTGGTGAATAGAAAGAGAACGAAAATAACAACACTTGCGCCACTTAATATTTGGAAAATAGTGTGCAGCGAATAGAATATGGAAAAATAGCCTGTTGCTAATGCCCCTAGCGGTGCCATACCAAACAAGGTGAATTGATAGAGCGACATTAGCCTACCTTTATACTCCGGCGTTGCCAGTGTTTGCATGATCACCCGGCAATGGGTTGCTGAATAGCCGGCCACCCAACCCCAAAAAATTACCAGTACGTATAAACCGCCGACAGTAGGTTCACGCGAAAGCGCATAACCAACGATTGCCGTATAGAGTAAACTGAATAAAGCCCCCTGAGCGGGGTACTCTACTTTTTTCCGGAATAACAGCAAAAGGTAAGCACCCAGCATACCCAACACAAAGCAAAATTGCAGGAAACCATACTCCAGCGCATTAAAGCCATAGACATCTCGCGCAAATAGCGGCATAGCCACAATATACAAACCAAGATGCATAACACCATTAAAGCTAATCAACGCAATTAATTGGGCAATACGCCTATCGCCAAGCACGACACTAAAGCCATCCATTATTTGGCTCGACATACGTTTTACTTTAGCCGTTACCAAAGGTGCAGGGCTATCGCCATCCCTCATAGTACCACCGAGCAACAACAATTGAAGCGTGGCCAAAGCACTGACCAACGCTTGTATAGATATCACCAATAAAAAACCGGTTTGATCCGACAAAGAGGCCACTAACACACCTAATGCCTGCATAGAAAACTGTACGATACTCGCGCGGGTGATTTTCACCTGTACGCTTTGCTCACTAAGAGAACCGATGACCTTCTCTCTGGCGGGTTGTATAAGCGCATTGGCACAACCAACAGCAGCGGCGTAAAACATTAGACTGAACAAAGAAAGTTTTTCGGTAACCAACAGCACGCAAAGCAATAGATAGCATAGAGTCAACAGAATTTGCGCGACACACATTAATTGAATCGCATTGCGCCGATCCGCGAGGGCGCCCGCAATAAGCATAACAACCAGATTGGGAAGGAGGCCTGCAGCCTGAACCCAGCCAAGTTGATGCGCGGGAAGCTGTAATGCACTGATACACAACCAAGCCAACAATACTTGATGTACGCCCAGCGCGAAGGCTGAACCACCATGTGCTACCAAAAACATTTTAACGGAATGGGGCATTTTAATTAATAGAGGTTATGCAACAACACAAACAAAAGAGCCACCCTGTCGGTGGCTCTTTTCTACGGAACATGAATCCAAATTTAGTACTTATAACCGGTCTCTTCGTGAAGCACTAAATCCAAACCTTGGGTTTCTTCGTCTTGGTCGACACGAATACCGGAGGTTAGTAGGCCCGTTACTTTTATAATAATAAAAGTGACCACAGCCGTGTAGACAATAGTGAACACTACACCAATAACTTGCACACCAAACTGAGAAGAAATGGAATCGTTTTCACCGCCGTAACCATTACCGGAGAATATGCCCAATGCAGGAGAACAGAATATACCCGCAGCCAATGTTCCCAGAATACCGCCTACCCCGTGAACCGGGAAGACATCGAGCGAGTCATCAATTTTCAACTTACGCTTAATAATCTGCGTAGCATAAAAGCACACCACACCAGCGGTAAGACCTATTACTAGCGCACCCATTGGGCCAACAAAGCCTGAAGCGGGTGTAATAGTACCTAAGCCTGCGACCATACCGGTAACGATCCCCAGAACACTTGGCTTTCCAAATTTAGACCATTCCATTGACATCCACGCGATGGAACCAGCAGCAGCGGAAATGTGCGTTACCAACATGGCCATAGCTGCATCGCCGTTTGCCGCTAATGCGCTGCCCGCGTTAAAGCCAAACCAGCCAACCCAAAGCATTCCAGCCCCGGTGACGGTCATAGTCATGTTGTGTGGTGGCATCGCCGTCTCGGGGAATCCCTTACGATTACCAATCATCAAAGCCACAACAAGCGCAGCAACGCCAGCAGTAATGTGCACAACAGTACCACCCGCGAAATCCAACAGGCCGAGTTCTGCCAACCAGCCGCCGCCCCAAACCATATGGCAGATGGGCGCGTAAACCAGCAGTATCCAAAAGAAGCTAAACACCATAACGGAGGAGAATTTCATCCGTTCGGCAAATGCCCCCACTATCAATGCGGGTGTAATAATGACGAATGTCATTTGGAACATAACAAACAGGCTTTCAGGGATATCTCCAGTAAGAGAACCTGAACCAATGCCGCTCAAGAGTGCCTTACTCAAATCTCCAATGACCAAGTTACCTTCACCAAATGCAAGGCTATAGCCGATAAACAGCCATACTATCGACGCCATGCAGGCAATCGCAAAACACTGCATTAAAATAGATAGCACATTCTTAGTACGCACCAATCCACCGTAAAACAGGGAAAGACCCGGCAGCGTCATGAATAGAACCAAGGCGGTAGCCGTCAGCATCCAGGCGGTATTACTGCCGCTTAATTCATCTGCCGACGCGACTGCCGGTAGCAGCAGGCCTATAACGGCAGAAGAGCGAAGAATTGTTTTCATCAATTGCTCCCAATTTTTTTATGGTTATATTCGAGTGACACTGGCCCGCACCACTCCAACTATTGTGTATGAGTATTTGCGTTTATTGTTTGTCGTTGGTGAAAATTTAACCACCAAGATCCCCAGCGCAATACGCCATTTTGACCCTAAATTTTCAGCGGGGCAACAATACCACAAGAGGCGACTTTTGTGACAACCACACACCGAAATGAGAATATCAAAAGCCGGTCGGGTAAAAAAGTATCCTTTTAACGTGCAGAAAACTGTCGGCAGGCCACCCTCAGGTCATCTAGTCGCGTACACTTGGCCCCGTACGCAATCGCATAGTAAAGCGTGACAATTTTCCTAAGCTGGGGCCCAAGTTCGGGCCTGAGCTTCGAAATCCGTAACATGTAGTCGTGGGGCGTTTCTTCTTGCCTACGGGGGAATCCCGCCTTATCTAGCTTGCGAAATACCTTCCTCAGGTGTACCAATTCCTGGGAGTACTCCCGACTCGAGAACCTTAAAACGCCCGTCAGATAGTAAATCATAAGCGGAGCACCAACACCCAAAACAAAGAATAAGGCTATTCTCCACGGGTCGCGCCCACCTAATAGCCGCTCCAGCAGCCCGGACTGGGCGTGATCGTCGTAGCCCATCACTTGGGTCTGCCACAGATAATCCCACTCCTCTAGCATCAGCTTGGTTTGACCAAGCCATGCCAGTGCATTGAGCCTTAAAAATGCACCGCCCACTAGCGAAGATTCGTCGCGGTTAACCGTCTCGAACAACGCGCGTTCGATTCGCAGGGGGGAAACCGCGGCAGTAGGATCAATACGCGTCCATCCCCGCCCCGCTACCCAGACTTCGGCCCAGGCATGTGCATCCGATTGACGAACAACCAGGTATCGTCCCGCCTCCCGATACTCCCCACCTTGATAGCCCAACACCACACGGGCCGGAATACCAGCAGCACGCATTAGATAAACAAAACTAGAAGAAAAGTGTTCGCAAAACCCTCGCTGGGTCGAGAAAAGGAAATCATCAATGGGGTCATCACCCAGTAACGGTGGCTGTAAGGTATAGGTGAAACTATTAGCGTAATAGGCCAAAGCACGCTCAACAATTAAGTCTGACGGTAAATTTTGGTTTCGCCACCGCTCAGCCATTGCCCGAGCACGCGGGTTACCTTGCTGTGGAAGCTTGAGGTTCCGCGTTAGCTCTTTTGATGACAGCGACTGAGAGCCGAATCGATAATTTTCAAAAGAAATAACATCATATTGGGACCGTGACGTTACCGGCACCTGACTCGTCAATAGTACATCAGGGGAAAAACGGGTGCGCAGCGTGGCGGAGTATGCCTCCACAGGCGCTACTAACGTGAACAACCATGCGTAATTGTGGGGCTCCAGTAACACCGAATACCGGAAGCTTGTTTCATCACTTAGTGCTGAATCAACAGAAACAAGATCGCCCTCGCTATTGCGGGCAAAAAGATTCCACCCGGGATTAGGCTGATCACTAGGAAGTGAATTCGCCGTAACAGAATACCAGCCTCCGGGTCGCTTCCAGGCTTTCCCGTCAAATGTCTCCAGCACTAAACCGCGCCAATAGCGCTGCCTCGGCGCTGGTATACGGCTATCGCCGAAGGTCGCACGAAAAGCAATAGCGTCTGATTTGATCAGGTTACTGAAATCACCAGGCGACATTGAATCACTAAAACCGGTTTTCCCGGTTTGCGTAAGTGAAGGCACCGCCCACAGCTGACCGAGGCGAGGCATAACCAAAAACAGCACAAGCATAACCGGCAGAGCCTGCAACAATATTGAAAACCCGCTCCACAACCTTAATTTAGTGGAGACTCTTCGATGCTGAAAGACTTGCTGTAATGCCGACAACAACACACAACAGGACGCCAGACCATAAAGTCCCATCCAGAAGTTGGGAGCCATCAACAATTGCGCAGCGATCGCAACAAAACCAATATACAAAACAATTAGTACATCTTGGCGGCTTCTAACTTCGATCAATTTCAAAACAAACGCGAGAACCAGCAAGCCAATCATGGGATCTACCCCCATACGGCCACCATAACTAAAATATAAACCAACTATTCCGAGTGAACCAAAAATGAACTTAACAATTGTATTCGGAAAAGGCCAAACACCACGAAATATTTGTACACGCAGCAACACCGCAGCAACCCATATAACAGCCAACCAAAAAGGCAGAAAGAAAAACAAAGGAACAATCGATACGCCCTGAGCAAAGAAAACCCATGTGAGCGTTTCACGACTCACATAACGACTAGCAAAACGTCCAGCAGTGTCACCGCTACTAGCCACGTGAGCTTGCGTGTTTGATTGCAACATTTAAAACACCTCAGCCTTTAAACATTGCCAATGACTCCAAAAGCTGTCGGCGATGATTCTCACCTTTATCAGGCCCAACAGTCAGGCCAGGCAATAGCAGCCCAAAGGGCTCATCGCGCTGACTAAACTGTAGAACCCAGTAGCACAATATGGAGAGCTTTTTTTCCACATCGGCAATGGGAATATCCGAAAAATCTAACCAACGCTCCTCAGATACATTCTGGCTAAACTCTTTAACGTACAAACCTTTTTCCTGTGCATAGTGCTTCCAAGATACTAATTTAAGAGAATCACCCGGCGTATACTCACGCAGACCGCTATAGTCCTCTCCACCACGCACAGGGTGTAACCCCTCGCCCGTATCGTCTACTTTTGCCTGCCCAGATAGCGGCCCGGGCATAGGCGAAGGATAAATAAGTGCCGCAACATCCCAATTCAACCAAGACCAGCAGCGCAAAATACCAAGTGGGAAATAACTTTGCACCAACATTCTACCGGGCTTTAACCACCCACGCTTATGGCTCGCCAGTGGAATACGTACACGTACAACATCGTCACTGGGGACATCAATATTCACCACCTTGTCGTCTGCCTCTTGCCACCCCACTTCAAGATTTTCAGCAAAACGTGTTGAGCCTGTTCGCAGGCAAAAAATAAAATCAACCTCCTCCCCCGCAAAAGCTGGAGATGTGCCAATGTAATCAACATGAAGCGAAGAAAGGTTTTTATGGGTATGTAGTATGGCTACAACGAATACACTGGTTAATAGAAAAGCCAACGCTAAAATCATGTTGTTCTGGTAATTAGTGCCAAGCAACCATAGCACCAAGAGAATTAGAATGAGTGCAAAGCCACGCAATGACGGGAAAATATAGAGCTTTTTTCGGTTAAGCACGTGCTCGTTAGCCGGATGCACGCGCTTATCAATAAAGCGGAAAAAACGCTGACTAAAAAAATGGGCAACTGGATTTAGCAAACTTTTTCCGTGAACAAACATAAGCGTACCCTTATTCATTGCTTTTAGCCTCTGGCTTTACGTGTTTCTCATGCGAAAGGCAAATTTTCAGGCATACCGGTGGCCCCGAGAATTTTTTTACTGCTTTGATCTGACTAAAAAGACAACCGAGCTTGCGCTGTACAGACCAAGTTTGCCAGCACCGAGCCTAAAAATATTTATTTGAGAGGTGGTCAACATTCTTTGCCACCGAGCAGATAGCCACAACATTGCTTTAACCACTAACGTACAGGCAAAACATCGACGCTTGTTAACAGGTGATCGACCAATGAGCGAGCGCGCTCTGATTTCCCATCGGTAGAGTGGGTGTGAACACCACGCACACGATGACCAACAACAGAAGGTAGCACTATTTGAATGTCTTCCGGCAGCAAGTGCTCTCGGCCTTCCAACAGTGCCCACGCTTTAGCTGCCCGCAGCCATGCTAAAGCCCCTCGCGGTGACAAACCATAACTAAAGCTTTCATCAAACCGAGTAAAGTCCACTAATCGCTGTAAGTAATCTAGCAACTGGTCGGTTGCTTTCACTTCATCGACGAGAGCCTGTATTTGAGTCATTTTTTTTAGGTCCGTTACCGGTTGTACATGCTGTAATCGTGTGCGCGGGTCTAAGCCTTTAAATAACTTCTGTTCGGTAGCACGATTGGGGTAGCCGAGCGAAATACGCATGAGAAAACGATCGAGTTGAGATTCTGGCAAAGGGTAAGTGCCGGCTTGCGTCAGCGGGTTTTGCGTGGCGATAACAAAAAATGGCTCTGGCAAGGGGCGAGTCTGGCCTTCTATGGTGACCTGACGCTCCTCCATAGCCTCCAGCAAGGCACTTTGCGTTTTAGGCGTTGTGCGATTAATTTCGTCGGCCAACAAAACTTGAGTGAAAATTGGCCCCTGCATAAATTTGAATTCAGAAGTCTGTCGATTGTAAATCGCAGCTCCCAGAATATCCGCAGGCAATAAATCACTGGTAAATTGAACGCGTTTGTATTCGAGCCCAAGAACTTTAGCTAGGCACTGAGCAAGGGTGGTTTTACCCATACCGGGTAGGTCTTCTATCAAGAGGTGGCCGCGAGCAAAAAGACAGGTAACGGCAAGCTTTACTTGTTTTTCCTTACCCAGCAGTATTGTGCCAACTTCATCAACTACCGCATTCATCAGAGAGTTCATTCACTCAGTACCTTAGTCGTATTGCGCCCATGGAGCTTACCGTTTACTGATGTAGCACCACATTATCGATATATAACACACGTTCTTCCTGAATCTTGTAAGAATAGAACATAACGGTGCTAATTCGCCCCATATCCAGCTCACGTTTTTTGGGCGCCATTTTTATTTTTTGCAAAGGTATGCGAATCGTCTGTAAACCGGGTTTTATTTGGTAGGTTTTATTGAAACGATCGTTGTGCTGATTATTATGTTTGGCATCATGGATGCGCACAACCAACCGGACGTCTTCGTCTATTGGGTTAAAAATTTCAACCGAAAAAGCACTATGTTCACGCCAATCTGGATGCACCTCTTCTATTGTGACACCAGGCCAAGGACCTGGTACTAAATCTAAGCGCCCCACTTTAGAGGTATTGCCTATCCAGCCGCTGGGAGCGTTTTCGATTGAGAATTTTGCGCGGTAAGCCGAATGAGCATAGGCGTTTAACCAGTGATTGTCGAAATCGGCCAGAACGGGAAAAGCTTGCGCGCGGTACCGCTCAGCGAAAGCCCACTTAACAGGCTCACTGACCCCCACCATTAGCAGTAAAGCGAATACCAGTAAGCCCACCAGTCGCTTTATACCTTTGGTGTACACCGCGTAGTAAAACCCAAGGCCGGCAAGGGTACCGACAATATCCAATCGGAAGTCAAACCAACTTGCCTCACGCCCAACACGCGCCTGAACCAGTTCAACGGCACCACCAAACAACAGGCACACAAGCAACGTAACCAGTGCAGTCATCGCCATTTGTTGATGCAATACATACCTGTGGAGGGTAAGGCTTGTGGTTAGACCCAAACCTAAGAATATGAGCGCGTGGCCAGCATTATGTAGCGAAGCCCAGAAATAAGAATTATCTACGGGGAGCTTCAAAAAAAACAGAACCCAACTGTTTACGAGTAGAATAACGACAAGAAAGCTCAGCCCCAACCATAATCGGGGGCTTAATTTTGCGACATCCAGTTGCTTAAAAAAGGCCACAATAGCGCTAGAGCAGGCTCAAGCCTCTGTTAAGATCCTTTTTAAGGTCCTCAACAGATTCTAAGCCAACCGCCATCCGAATTAGGTTTTCAGTAATACCTGCCGCCGCCCTATCTTCGCCGCTCAAACGACCGTGTGTTGTGGTAGCTGGATGCACAATCGTTGATTTGGCATCGCCCAAATTTGCGGTATGAGAGATGACCCGAATTGCGTCAAGTACCTTCCACGCTTCCTCGCGTCCTCCTCTTACCGTAAATGAAAGTACGCCACCAAACGCGCGTTGCTGCTTTTTCGCCAACGCATGGGACGGATGATCTTTCAAGCCACCGTAGTACACGTGCTCTACTGCGGGTTGCACCTGCAGCCAAAGTGCCAATTGCAGCGCATTAGCCGAATGAGCGTCCATTCTTAAACGCAGCGTTTCCAGCCCTTTCAGAAACACCCAAGCATTGAATGGGCTCATGGTAGGCCCGCAAGTACGGATAAAACCTAGCACTTCATCCATATGCTCTTTTTTGCCAACAACAGCTCCGCCAAGGCAGCGCCCCTGACCATCTAGGTATTTAGTGGCCGAGTGCACAACAATATCGGCACCCAGTGCGAGCGGCTGCTGTAAAGCCGGTGTACAAAAGCAATTATCAATAACCAGCAGTGCGTCTTGGCTGTGGGCAATAGCCGCAAGCTTGGCAATATCGGCAACATCGCTGAGGGGGTTTGAAGGCGTTTCGGCAAACAATAAACGCGTTTTTTTGGTAAGCGCGTTTTTCCACTGCGGTAAATCGGTAAGAGACACCAGATCAACGTTGACGCCGAATTTTTGCAGGTATTTTGTAAACAATACCGTTGTTGTACCGAACACACTTCGCGAACATATTACGTGATCACCGGCCTGTAGAAACGCCATGCAAGTACTTAGAATAGCGGCCATACCCGAAGCTGCAGCAACACCTGCCTCTGCGCCCTCGAGCGCAGCAATACGCTGTTCAAAAGTGCGCACCGTTGGGTTGGTATAACGTGAGTAAACGTTGCCTGGCTGCTCGCCTGAAAAACGAGCGGCCGCTTCTGCTGCATTTTTGAACACATAGCTCGATGTGGTATAGATCGGCTCACCGTGCTCACCTTCATGGGAGCGAACCTGCCCCGCACGCACCGCTAGGGTGTCCAGCTCAGCGCCTTGGAGGAATTCTAAAGGATTAAGGGGTAGTTCTTCAGTCATATTTCAACTCGAGAAACAATCAGCATGTATATTTTCACCCTGATTCTAGGCAATTTGGAGTAAGGCTAGGTCAAGAAAGCAACGCTATTCGTCGTTGTGAATGCCAACCATGGCATTACCACCGGAATTATTGGCGTCTTCCGTCGACGATTTAACCTTGTCGTTGCGCATTTTGTCGAGCTTATTGAGATAAGCTGTATCGACATCACCCGTTACATACTCACCATTAAACACCGCACAATCAAACTGAGGTATTTCCGGATTACCTTCACCGGATGCTGCAATCAAATCTTCGATGTCTTGATAGATCAACCAGTCGGCACCGATTTCTTCGCAAATTTCTTTTTCTGTTCGCCCGTGGGCAATTAGCTCCTCCGCGCTGGGCATATCGATGCCGTAGACATTGGGGTACATCACAGCGGGGGCAGCAGAGGCGAAATACACTTTTGCCGCGCCCGCATCACGAGCCATTTGGATGATTTGTTGGCAAGTAGTGCCACGCACAATCGAGTCATCCACCAGCATCACGTTTTTATCCCTAAACTCCAAATCGATAACGTTGAGCTTTTGGCGTACTGACTTACGTCGTAACTGCTGGCCCGGCATAATGAAGGTTCGACCGATATAGCGATTTTTTACCAAGCCTTCGCGAAATTTAACGCCCATGGTATGAGCCATGGCCTGCCCGGCTACGCGGCTGCTATCAGGAATGGGAATAACCACATCAATATCGTGATCAGGTCGCTCACGTAAAATTTTCTCTGCGAGTTTTTCGCCTTGACGCAGGCGTGCTTTATAGACAGACACGCCATCCATAATAGAATCTGGACGTGCAAAATATACGTGCTCAAAAATACACGGGCTGTAGCTAGGATTGTCCACGCATTGGTGCGTAAACAGCTCGCCATCGACAGTAATGTAAACACACTCTCCAGGGCCTACGTCCCGCACCAGCGTGTAACCCAAGACATCAAGCGCAACACTCTCGGAAGCAATCATGTATTCCCGACCGTGGTCAGTGTCACGGTATCCGTAAACAAGCGGTCGAATACCATTTGGGTCACGAAAAGCGAATACACCATAATTGGCAATCATCCCCACAACAGCATAACCGCCACGAACTCGCTTATGAACGCCCTCTACTGCACGAAACACATCTTCTGCGGCCGGCTGAAATTTGCCTTGCAGCTGTATCTCGTGGGCAAATACGTTAAGCAGGACTTCGGAGTCTGAGTCGGTATTGACGTGGCGCAGATCGGCCTTGAAAAGGTTTTGACGTAACTCATCAGCATTGGTTAGATTGCCATTGTGAGCAAGAGCAATACCATAGGGAGAGTTGACGTAGAAAGGCTGGGCCAGTGCAGGCCCTGTGCTCCCTGCGGTTGGGTAGCGCACATGGCCAATACCCATATTGCCCGCAAGTCGCTGCATGTGCCGGGTTCGGAAAACATCCTTCACCAAGCCAACGGCTTTCTGTTGAGCAAACTTGCCGTCTTTGCAAGTCATGATTCCTGCCGCATCCTGGCCACGATGTTGTAGCATGGTAAGCGCATCGTACAACCCAAGATTTACGTCTTTCTTACCTACAATTCCGACAATACCGCACATAAACAACTCTCAACCTAAAAAACAGCACGTACAACTGAAGATTAACCGTTAAGCAAATAGCCAACGGCCGATGTAAATTCTTTGGCTAGCGTTCTGCACCAGTCTTCAAATTCCATAAGGTGAGGAATAAGCAGTGACTGTCGCCACCAACCGTCCTGATCTATCGGAATAAGACCGGGAACAAGCAGTAATATGGCCATTACCACAATAAACCCCCGCACCAACCCAAAAATCATGCCGAACAATCGGTCTGTACCGGAAAGACCCGTCATCCGCACCAATTCGCCAATCAGATAGTTCACCATTGCACCGACTATTAGTGTAGCCGCAAACAACAGCCCAAAAGCCACCATGTCTCTAACAGATGGTGTATCAATTTGATTGACGAGAAGGGACGATAGTTGATCGCCGAAAGTCATGGCGACGATAAAGGCCAAAACCCAATTCGCCATGGAAAGCGCTTCTTTTACAAAGCCGCGCTTAAGGCTAATTAGGCTGGATACTACAAGTATCGCAAGAATTACCCAGTCGGCCCAGTTCATAGCTGATCAACTCTCAATGAAAAGAAGGCGCAATTCTATCAGAGGCAGTCATCATTCCGAAACACTCTGTGGTACACATATTCAAAGGAGAGCATAACTCCCCCATTTTTTATACCCAGATCTGTTGTGTTACTGGGTTTGCGCTACACTTTAAGAAACCTGCGGGGCTTGCCTTTTATATGAAGCAAATCGACATTATTAAAACCTATGGCCAAAAGCGCTGCTTGGTGGTGGATGACGTACCCGACATTCGCGCCTCCCTAAAACGTATTCTGATCGATTTCGGTTCTGTTAATGTCGATACCGCGGGCAACGCTGAAGAAGCCATTGATATTTGCCAGCGCAATCAGTACGACATCGTACTATCCGACTACAACCTGGGTAGCAGCAAGAACGGACAACAACTGTTAGAAGAGCTGCGCTTCCACGGCCTGCTCAAAAATACCGCTCTGTACATAATGATCACAGCCGAAAGCGCCAGCCAATACGTATTGCACGCCTTGGAATACCAACCCGATGATTACTTGAACAAACCCATCAGCCGAGACTCGCTGCGACCCAGGCTCGACCAGGCACTGCTCAAAAATGAAGCGCTGCTGCAAGCGAAGAAATCGCTCGATCAGAAAAACCCTAACGCTGCCATTAAAGCGTGCGAAAACCTACTTGCAAAAAAGTCTCGCTACAGTAACGACGCACGCAAAATGCTTGGCGAACTTATGATCAGCCAAAAACAACATGAGCAAGCATTAACCGTTTATGCACAGCTCCCCCAAGACCGCATGCCTATCTGGGCTAACCTGGGCATTGCACGCTGTTATTTCGGCCAAAAGAAATTTGAAAAGGCCGAAGCGCTACTCACCAAGCTTATTGACGAAAACCCACTATGTGTAGAAGCCCACGACCTACTAGCAAAACTATTTGAAGCACAAAACAACTCCGCCAGAGCGCAACAATCACTGCACAACGCACTGGGCATTTCACCACTGTCGAGTGACCGGCAAAGAGAAATGGGGCGCGTGAGCCACGAAGCCGGTGACGAACTGGCATCGATACACGCTTACCGTACAGCGCTCAAGCAAAGCCGTAACTCCTGTCACGAACAGGCGGAAGACTATCTATACCTTGCCCAAGGCTTAACCAACCTTGTTCGGGACGACGCCAACGAAACCCAAAAACTGTCAAATGAAGCCATAGAAACACTACGCTCGGTAGAAAAACGCTTTGGTAAACAGCCTATTGTTAATATGCGCGGAAAGTTAGTAGAAGCCGATCTGTTACGGGTACAAAAAAAAGAGCAGCGCAGTCAAGCTATGACCGAAAAAGCTCTGGCTGTACAAAAGGAAATGCGCCTAAGCGCCATACAGAATACCCCTGCCCAGCTGAGTATCGATTGTGCTCGAGCCTTTATGGAGCTAGGTGAATACGATGCCGGTGATTTGCTATTACAGGAAGTCGCAAAAGCAAATAACGACCCCGATATAGCCATACAGCTTGACAAACTACTGCGCGAACCTTTAACAAAAGCCGGAGTACAGCACGCCGCCAAGTCGAACAAACAAGGCATAGCGTTCTACCAACAAAAAGAATACGAACAGGCCGTAGTAGCATTTCAAAATGTGCTGAAGGAGTTACCCAATCACATTGGCTTAAACCTAAACCTGATACAAGCACTTATAAGTAAAACCAAAGGCAGTGTTATCGACAACAGTGAAGTCGAAATAATCGCCGACAGCCTACAGCGAATAGGTAAGATTGAAAGCGACTCAAGCTACGCACAACGCTACGAATACCTGATTCGCCAGTATAAAAACATAATCGACCGATCGACTACTTAAAGTAAGCCCCGCACCCTCACCATAGCAACCAACATCCCCCCCATAGCAGTAGCTGTTTGAAGCACGGTTTTCGGTTATGATGCCTATTAAACAACTATAACTCACCGTATGCATATCATTTCCCGCCTGGCTAGCTCCCGACTGCTGCTAGCAATGCTATTCCTGTTAGCTGTTGCTCTATTCTTTGTCCTATTTGGTGAAGCCTATTACGCCGCCTTAGCGATGCCCGATATATTAATAGCCCCAATAATGACGCTGGGATCATTCGTTGCAGGGTCCACTTTCTTGGGAGGCGGCGCCGTCGCCTTTCCCGCATTAACCAAGATTCTCCATGCGGACCCGATTACCGCCAAGAACTTTTCCTTAGCCATCCAAAGCGTGGGGATGACCTCGGCCAGCATTTACATTCTACTGCGTGTTCGTACAATCCCAGGAGTCTTTCTTCAGTACTATTTACCCGGCTCAGCTATTGGCCTATTGCTATCACTTACGCTATTAGAACAACACCTCACGGGCAACGATTTACGCGTCGGCTTTACGCTGTTTGTGTTGGTTTTTATGTTGGTGTACCTCTGGGCCTATTTGAGCAAACAAAAACATTTTTCTGATTTAGGTGAACTAACCGCTATCGATAAAAACCTGATCATCAAAGCAGGTTTACTCGGCGGTATATTGTCTGGTTTATTGGGGTCCGGGGCAGACCTCGTAGCATTTTGCCTATTAGCACTGTATTTCAGAGTCGATATAAAGCTAGCTACACAAACATCTGTATTGATTATGGCAGCCACTTCAGTGCTGGGCGTAGGCTTACAAGGTATTGTGTTTAACAAACTCTCAACCGAGGTGCTAACTTTGTGGATGCTGGCAGCACCCGTGGTAATAATAGGGGCACCTTTGGGCGCCATATTTTGTCGTCGAGCCACAACAAAAACGCTACTAGTCTTTATTGGCTTCATCGTTACGGCAGAGATCGTTTCCACCATTTTACTCGTGCCACTGGAAAAAAATAGACTCGGGTATTATCTTTTGTTAGTGCTAGCCTCTATCTCGTTACTAGTAATACTCAACAAAATCAGCAAACGAAAACAGCATAAAGATCAACACGTTTTAGAGGAGCCTAATCTAAAATAATTTGCAGCTTAATCAGGGCTCGAACTTTAACAACATCGACTTAACGCCCAGTAACTTGTCAATTTCTCGCTTGGCCGCCAAAGATTTTTGCTTATTTAAAAATGGACCGACATAAAGACGATTCATTTTCCCCTGCTCAGCATTAATTTGCTCAACATAAGCATCATACCCCTTAACCCTGAGAGCATCCCGTCGCTCTCTTGCGTGACCTTCAAATCGATAACTGGCGACCTGTAACACCCAAGCATTTGGGGTGCCCTTATCGGTCAGTACCGGTTCAGCTTCAACGATTTCAACCTCGGCTTGCTGTTGTGTATTTTCATCGGGAATAAACATTTCCGCAGGCTCAGCAAGGGGCTCACCAGGCAGACTCTCAACTGGCGGGCGAATATCTATAGGAACGATATGCGGCGCTGGTGGGATTTGTGTGGTGTGATCCATTTTTTCGATGCGCTCGCGATCAAAAATTACAGGTATAAACACTACGCCAATTGCAACCAGCACAAACGCTCCGACTATTCGCTGTTTTAAGCCATCATCCACAACCCACCCCTTGCTGCCTAATCATCACTCGTTTTATTCTCGCTAAAGTCAGCCAAAAAACGCAGCGTGTCCGCCACCGTATAAAAAGAACCAAACACCAAAATAGTGCCAAACTCAACTTTCTTCTGCGCAAGACGTATTGCCTGATCAACATCATCGAAAACACTGATACGCCTAGGCTCCACGCCAAGCCCCAATAAAACTTTCTGTACATCCTCTACCGCTGCCGCACGAACGGTATGACAGTTTTTAGGAAGAAACCAGTGGCCAATCGTATGGGTAAGGCTCTGGCAAACCGCGCGTATATCTTTATCGGCCATTATTGCAAACACAGCTAATGCTGGTTGAGAGCCCAAATGGCACATTTTCTCCGCCAACAGCTTGGATGCTGCGGGATTATGAGCAACATCCAGAATCAATTTATGACCAGAAGCCAGCGGCCTTACACTGAACCGACCTTCGAGTTGCATAGTCTGTAGTGCAGATTTATGCTTAGTCGTTATAGCGCCAGCCCCCAACAGGTTAAATACTTGTGCGGCAGCCGCTACGCTATCTAAGGGCAAGCTGAGTGAACCCAACCTTAACACCGTCTCGCCATTATCTAACGTTAGCTCAATACCATCATCGCGGCGACCCCAGGAAAAATCTTGCCCTATCCAATAACTATTAGCATGTAACGCTGTAGATTGTTGTTTTAATGTTTGTGGGGGTTTATTTTCGGCACATATAAACAACGCCCCCTCGCGGAGTATGCCGACCTTCTCAAATGCAATTTCTTCTCGGGTATCACCAAGCCAAGCTTGATGATCTAAATCGATCGAAGTTACTACGGCAATATCCGCCGACAGCATGTTAACGGCATCTAGACGCCCACCAAGCCCCACTTCAAGTAACCAATAATCAACACCAGCCTCCTTAAAAATAAGCATTGCAGCGAGCGCGCCAAACTCGAAATAAGTTAGACTAATGTCATTACGGGCGAGGTCGATACGAGTGAAAGCACGACACAAATCGGTATCTGAAACGCACTCTCCGTTTACACGCACCCTTTCGTTGTAACGAAGTAAATGCGGGGAAGTAAAGGAGCCGGTTGTTTTAGACGAGCACAGCAACAATGTTTCGAGCGCTGCAACACAAGAGCCCTTGCCGTTAGTACCGGCAATTGAAATAACGGTGGGAGCACCAGAAGCCCCCGGAGCAGCTCTAGAATGTATTAATTCGCAAAAACCCAATCTTTCGCCAACGATGGTAATGCGCTCCAAACCCAAATCAATTTCATTCGGGTGCAGCGTTTCCATCCACGAAAGCCAGTCGTTTAGAGCCTGAAAACGTGGCTCAGAGCTGGCCTCGCTAGTGAATACGGTATCGATCACAATGTCCTATAAAATAGTAAATAAATGGACAACGAAACCAACAACCTAGACGGCTGGTTTATTGCAGAGCTTAGCCAGAATGGAGGCTATACGGTCTCGCATTTCACCACGGTGGATAATCATATCGATTGCGCCATGCTCCAACAAAAACTCACTGCGCTGGAAGCCCTTCGGTAATTTCTGGCGAATAGTTTGTTCAATAATAGCTGGACCTGCAAAACCGGCACGCGCACCAGGCTCCGCAGCATTAATATCACCCAACAGCGCCAAGCTTGCTGAAACACCACCGTATACGGGATCTGTCATAATCGAAATAAATGGTACACCTTCCATTTTCATTCTCTCAATAACAGCGCTGGTTTTTGCCATTTGCATCAACGAAATTAGCGCTTCTTGCATGCGAGCACCACCGGTAGCAGAAAAACAGATGTAAGGTATCCTTTCTTCTAGGGCAACCTGCGCCGCACGGGTAAATCTTTCGCCAACAGCGTAACCCATTGAACCGCCGTGAAAGGCAAACTCAAATGCACTTGCCACAACAGGCATCGACTTAAGTGTGCCCTTCATGGCTACCAGCGCATCTTTTTCACCTGTAGATTTTTGAGCGGCCGACAAACGATCTTTGTATTTTTTAACATCTTTAAATTTCAAACGATCAATAGGCAATACATCAGTAGCCAATTCTTCGCGGTCTTCGTCGTCAAGAAAAATATCCAAACGCCGACGCGCGCCTATACGCATATGGTGGTCACACTTCGGACAGATATCCAGATTTTTTTCGAGTTCTGGGCGATATAAAACTGCCGTACATTTACTGCACTTTTTCCATAAGCCCTCAGGCACCTTACTAGCACTACGAGCACCAGGGGAACGAACACTTGCAGGAACGATCTTCTCTAACCAACTCATACTTTAATTCACTCTTAAATTTCGTCCAGGCCTTTACGAATAGGCTGAATAACTGTCGACAATTGCGTACAAATTTTATCGGTCGTTTCACCAGCCAAGGAGGCCATGGCACTAACAAGCACGCTACCCACGACCACTCCATCGGAAACAGCACCCACGGTTTTTGCGGTTACCTCATCTTTAATACCAAAGCCAACAAGTACCGGTAAATCAGTGTGTGCTCTTATAACACCAAGCTTTTGCTCAACTGATGCCGTATCTATAAGGCCTGCACCAGTCACACCCTTTAGCGACACATAGTAGACAAAGCCACCCGCCAACTTGGTAATCGCAGCAATACGCTCATCAGTAGTAGTGGGGGCAATCAAGAAAATATTTTCTATTTCGAATTTTTTAAGCTCAACACTGAGGTCAGCGGCTTCTTCCGGCGGTAAATCTACGGTGAGAATTCCGTCAACACCCGCTGCGGATGCGCGCTTTGCCAACTCGGCATAACCCATTCGTTCGATGGGGTTAGCATAGCCCATGAGCACGACGGGCGTCTCTGTATTGGTTTTACGAAACTCCTGAACCAAGGCCATGGCACTCGTAAGGCTCGCACCATTTCCTAAGGCTCTTTCGTGGCCTTTTTGGATCACTGGGCCCTCCGCCATTGGGTCGGAAAAAGGCACACCGAGTTCAATAATATCGGCCCCCGAATCAACCAAAGTATGCATAGCAGGAAGTGTTGTTTCTAACGCAGGGTCGCCATGAACAATATAAGCCACCAGCGCTTTTTTACCCTGTGATTTACAATCCGTCAGGCGTGTATTTATTCTATTCACTAATGTCTCTCTCTTACTCAAAGCTTAGATTTCGATGCCATCGATTTTGGCCACTGTGAGAATATCTTTATCTCCTCGACCGGACAGGTTAACCACAATCACTTCATCCTTAGCCATTGTCAGCGCAAGCTTTTCGGCATAGGCAACAGCGTGACTAGACTCCAGTGCAGGCAATATACCCTCTATCAGCGTCAGTCGACGAAATGCTTCCATCGCTTCATCATCATTAATGGCAACATAATCCACCCGACCCACATCTTTTAGCCACGAATGTTCAGGGCCTACGCCAGGGTAATCTAAACCCGCGGATACCGAGTGGGTTTCGATAATCTGGCCGTTTTCATCTTCCATTAGGTAGGTTCTATTGCCATGCAAAACACCCGGAATACCATCATTCAAAGGCGCCGCGTGTTTACCTGTTTCCACACCAAAGCCACCCGCTTCTACGCCATACATTTTAACGCCGTCATCCTCTAGGAATGGATGAAAAAGGCCAATGGCATTGGAGCCGCCGCCTACGCAAGCAACGAGAGCGTCCGGTAATTTCCCGGTCATTTCTAAGCACTGCCCACGCGCTTCGCGACCAATAACACACTGAAAATCGCGCACTAATTGCGGGTAAGGGTGAGGGCCCGCCACGGTGCCAATAATATAAAAAGTGTTATCTACATTGGTAACCCAATCACGCATAGCTTCGTTCATAGCGTCTTTGAGGGTTTTTGAGCCCGAAGTAACGGGAACAACGGTAGCGCCTAACAACTTCATACGGTATACATTTAGGGCCTGACGCTGAATATCTTCGGCACCCATATAAACAACACACTCCAACCCAAGTCGAGCCGCTACGGTGGCAGTCGCCACACCGTGTTGACCGGCTCCGGTTTCTGCAATAACACGGGTTTTACCCGTATATTTTGCCAACAACGCCTGCCCAATAGTGTTGTTTACTTTATGCGCACCCGTATGATTAAGATCTTCACGCTTAAGGTAAATTTGTGCGCCACCCACTTCGCGAGTAAGTCTTTCGGCGAAATACAACGGCGACGGACGACCAACATAGTGGGCTAAATCTTTATCAAACTCAGCGATAAAATCAGGATTGTTTTTCGCGCGCGTATAGATTTCTTCGAGTTCATCCAAGGCATGCATAAGCGTTTCAGATACAAAACGCCCACCATAGATACCAAAGTGCCCTTTTTTATCCGGAACTGCAGAATAATCCGGCTTATCTTGATTCTGACTCACTTAATTTCTCCACTCTGGCATTCGCAATAAATGCCTCAATTTTGTTTTTATCTTTTACCCCGGGTAGAGATTCGACTCCACCACTGACATCAACCCCGTAGGGTTGAGCTATTTTCACTGCGTTTTGTACATTTTTAGGTGAAAGACCGCCAGCCAGAATAATGGGACACGATAGATTTTGCGGCACACGCTCCCAGTTAAACGCTTCACCTGTACCACCCGGCACTCCTTTTTTATAGGTATCTAAGAGAATTCCGCTCGCCAACGGGTATCCTTCCATCGACTGAAGTACATTTACCCCTTCTTTCATTCGTAACGCCTTTACATAAGGTCGCTCAAACTGCTGACAATAGGCCGCTGTCTCACTGCCATGAAATTGCAGTACATTCAGCGGCACTGAGCCGAGTACATTTGCCACAGCCGCAACGCTCGCATCAACGAATAAACCAACCACCGAAACAAATGGCCCGACAGACAAGGCTATTTCACGCGCAAGACAAAGGTCCGCAACGTTTCTGGGGCTCGGCCCATAAAACACGATACCTATGGCATCGGCACCAACGTTAGAGGCAAACTCAGCATCTTCCGGTCGAGTAATACCACAAATCTTTATACGCGCTTTACACACCGAAAATCTCCACGCGCCAACGGCTTAGCCAAGGCATTGAAAAACGGCAAATATTAGCAGATATAGCCGGTCTATGCGCGACTATGTTTACATCTCCAGCATACCGAATAGGAATGGCTGAAAGCTCCCTAACCAAAAAAAGGGGGGCCGACGCTGTCTTTTTGAGGCAACCCAAATTGACGAGGGTACTCAACTTCTACCAGATACAAACCGTGCGGAGGCGCTGTAGGCGCCGCCAGCGCCCTATCACGCCCCTCAAGGAGGCTCGCCAACCACTGAGGAGCTTGCCTACCTCTCCCCACCTCAATAATTGAACCCACGATATTGCGTACCATATGATGCAAAAAGGCATTTGCTGAAATTTGTAGCACAAGAAAACCGCCTTTCTGCACAATTGAAATCGCACCAACCTCGCGTACAGGGCTTTTCGATTGGCACTGAGCGGCTCGGAATGCACTGAAATCATGCACACCCAACAGAAACACGACAGCGCTCTGCATCGACTCAAGATCTAGTGCGTGTTGCGTCCAGGTTACTTGTTTCTGTAATACCGCTGAACGTACCTGTGCGCTATGGATAAGGTAATGGTAGGTACGCCGTTCCGCACTAAAGCGCGCATGAAAATAAGGCCCCACCTCCCGCCCCCAATACACCCTAATGCCGTCCGGAAGGTACGTATTAACACCTTGAACCCAAGCTTTCTCATGACGTACCGCTAACGTATCAAAATGTATTACTTGCCCAGTGGCATGCACCCCGGCGTCAGTTCTACCAGCACAAACAAGCGCAATGGGTTCGTTTGCAACTTTACTTAATGCGCTCTCAAGCTTCTGTTGCACAGTTTCTACCGTGGTTGTTTGCTTCTGAAAGCCATTCAGACCAGTACCCGAGTATTCAACGCACAGAGCCCAGCGGTGCATTCCAGGCGGCAACAGTTCACCGGGCTTTACTTCTGTATTACGTTTGTATTCGGTATCTAGCTTATTTTTCATGGGGTATTGAGTAATTATTCGATTCTTAATACAAAAAAGCCCTGCATAAACAGGGCTTTAGTAGCAACATTTTTACCGCTTTAGTTTTTACACTCTAGAGAGTAGATTTTCCGCTTCTTGCTTCTGCTGCGGGTTGCCTTCTTTCATGATTTCCTCAAGGATATCTTTAGCGCCGTCAGCATCCTCCATATCGATATAGGCGCGTGCTAAATCAAGCTTAGTGGCCGTCTCATCACTATCACTTAGGAAGCCTAAATCGTCATCATCACCCTCTGGGTCAACTTCCGGGATGGTAAACTCCAGATCACTTTGAGGTACGCCAGCAAGCGCCTGCGCAAATAGCGTTTCATCCGAGGTATCGGCCAACGCCTCATCAACCGACTCTGCCGGTTCAAGCTCAAGGTCATCAAGCCCTTCCAGCGCTTCGTCGGTACCCGATAGGTCAGCGGTAAGCTCGTCCTCAAAGTCCTCGAAATCGGTAACTGGCTCTTCCATTACCTTAGGAGATTCAGAAGCAGCCAGACCGCCTTCTGGTGGCTCAGCGAGCTCAAGGCTATCGATATCAGCCTCTTCCACACCTAAATCAGACGTTAGTGCATCTAATTCTTGGTCCAATGCAGAAAGATCCAGCTCGCCCGTCAACGAAAGATCTTCCATTGAGGTATCTTGCACATCTAGCTGATCAGTTAGATTAACCGGCGAGTCTAACTCAAGATTTTCTTCAGCTAAGCCTTCAACCAATGATTCGCCATCTGATAAGGAAAATTCGTCTTCAAGTGACAACCCCTCAAAATCATCAGCTGTGTCTGTGAGCTCTAAAGACTCGAGCTCAGTATCGCCTAGGCCAACATCCAAATCCATGGCAAGCAAGTCATCATCCAAACCCGCTAATTCTTCATTGTCAGTCTCGCCATCAACCGCTGCACCTGAGTCAAAATCAAGATCCGTCGAGTTACTGTCACCCAACTCCAATGCGTCATCTTCGGTAAAGGGAACGTCTAAATCGAGCGTTTCCAAATCCCCCTCGTCGAGACTTGGCTCTTCCAGATCGAAATCCAGGTCAAAATCATCGGCACTCAACTCGCCGTCCGTATCCGCAGACTCCACCACATCAAGTTCAAGTGCAGCTAAGTCGTCATCACCTTCAAATTCAGAGTCGAGTTCTAAATCAAACCCGCTACTGGAGCCCTCGGACCCTAGCGTTTGCTCATCGGAGCCATCTAAGTCAAGGTCAAAATCCAACGCGTCGTCGGCTGAATCTGACTCTACATCATTATCAAGATTCAGCTCGAAATCCAAACCGTCATCTAATTCAGAATCAACAGCTTCTGGATCTTCTAAATCGAGCGTGAGTTCGTCGAAATCACCTACAGATTCATTCTCTAGCTGTGAATCCAAATCACTTAAACTGCTATCTACACCTTGGTCACCCAAGTGCACAGCGGCATCGGCTGAGACGTCAAATAAGCTTTCATCAAATAGCTCGGCTCCGGCTATGCCCTCACGTAATTGCTCACCGCGAGCGTTAAACTGGTCGTCCTCAAGAATACGCAGTTTTGCGTAATGTGGATCAAACTTATGGATATCCTGTTGGGCAGCATACACCTCTAGAAGCTTTACTCTCGCCCCGGCATCAGCGGGATCAGTCTCGAGCGCATTGAGCAGCATCTCTTCAGCCTGGTCATACTTACCATAGGCTATATAAATATCAGCCTCGGCTACCGCATCTTCTGTTTGCGCCTCCCCGCCAAGGTCCTCCTCCTCAACAACATCGTCTTCTAAATCAGCTTCAATACTCTCTTCTTCGTCAAGGCCTAGATCTATATCTTCTTCCTCGACGACTTCCTCTTGGTTAAATTCTTCAAACTCAGTGTCTGCCAAGAAATCTTCAGTCTCTTCGCTAAACTCGTCGTCGGAGCTTCGGAAACGAATAAACAAGTACCCAGCTATTAGCAAAGCAAGCAATCCGCCTGCGACAAAAATAATGTTGTCGAGCAGATGATCAACAATACTTTTTTCTATAGGCTTGGGTGCAGCAATTACCGTGGGCTTTGGCTGAGCAGTGGGCTCTGCCGTGGGCTCATCAATGGTATCAACAGCTTCAGCTTCTGTAAGGTCTAGGTCCTCCCCAACAACGGATTCACTTTCTAACTCATCGGACAGAGTAAAAGCTTCATCACCAGACTGCTCTAGGTCACCCAGCACTTCATCTTCGGTGGAAAATCCTTCGTCGCCTTCGTCACCGGAATCACCCGTAAAGGATTCTGCTGACGCCTCTTCTATGGCCGCCAGCTCTTCACGCTGTCGATTTTTTTCAGCAGCAAGCTCTAGGGCTCGCATATCTTCACTGCTGATTTCAATCATGCGCTCCATGGTGGCTATTTGCTCTTCAAGCGATTCAATACGAGACTTCAGCTCAGTATTGTCTCGAGAACTTTTGTCCAGGTGCTCTAAAGTTATTGCCAGTTCATTTTCTAATGCGTCGAGACTACTGCTACCGGCGCCAGCGCCCCGCCCCCCGGAAGTACCGGTTACATCTTCAGGGGAGGACAAGCTCACACGCCCACCCACTTCCTCTGAACTTTCTTCGTAGGACGATATCGACTTACTGCCTTCAAGTTGAGCGCCAGCCACGCCCAAGTTCGACTCAGAGCCTCCGGTCCACTGCGAATTCTGCACAGCGACTTCGCTCACCGCCTGCCGTTTGGAGTATTCAACAATTTGTTCGCGGTCTGGCACCCGAAGAATTTGGCCTTTTCGCAACAAATTGATGTTGTTGTTAATAAATGCTTCTGGATTTAAGCGTTGGATAGCCAGCATGGTCTGCTGAATTGATACGGCTCGATCAGGTCTAACGCGAGAGGCAATTTCCCACAACGTATCATTGGCCTTAACCGGCCCATATGAATCGTCTGCGTAGGACTCCGCTGACGCACTGCCCTGATAGCTCGAAGCGGTGCTTTGTTGAGTAACGCTAGGACGACTAGGAGCCTCATCAAAGTTTGAACGAGGATTGTAATTTGATGGCTTTCTTGTATCGGCGGCAGGTGAAGCCCCTAGTGCAATAGTATTCTGCTGTTGCACTTGCTGGGATTGCGCACCGGTTACCGGAGCGGCCTGTTGATCGGAAAAAACAGGCAGGTCCATTAACAACGTATATTCTCGAAGAAGACGACCGCTGGGCCATTGCGCCTGAAGAACAAAGTTAACGAAGGGTTCACGAACCTGCTTTTGAGAAGTAACGAGAATAACCGGGCCGTTGGGGCCATTCAATTCCACTTTAAACTTCAAATTGGTTAGAAAGTATGGGCGGTCTACGCCAACACGCTCAAAATCTTCAGGAGAAGCCAAGCCTACAAGAATTTCACTGACTGTGAGATCCCTAGCTTGCAGCAACTGAATTTCGGCGTTCAGTGGCTGATTCAATGAGGATTTAAGGGTTATTTCACCAAGCCCCAACGCAAAAACCGACGGCGATACAACAATCGCAATCGTGGTCAGGAGCAAAGCCAGTATTCGACGACCCATAAGAGAATCCTTGTAATATTAAACCAGAATGGCGCGCATTACTTCTTGCGAAATAGCACCCAATTCTGGACTGCAGTACCCTCGGTCTTACCCTCGGCCCGAAAACCTCGAATAATCTTTCAGTATTGGTCGTAAGTATTCATTATAAATAGGTTTTTTTCAACTTCTAGGCTATTGAAAAGCCCCTAATAGGGCACAATTTGATGACGAAAATAGGGTTCGGCGCCAAATTAACGCCTACTTTTTAACCGATTTTTGTTCTGCTGTACTATTTTTAACCATCAGCTTGTTGCTCCCCACCAACAAAAAGGCCCGAGCAATTCGCTCGAGCCCATTTCTCGCGGCTTCGATTCTACGCGAATTATTGCTCGCGTAGTATTTTTAGCATCCTGCGAAGCGGTTCTGCCGCCCCCCAAAGCAACTGGTCGCCCACTGTAAATGCTGAAAGGTACTCTGGCCCCATCGACATTTTTCGCAGCCTGCCTACGGGTATAGCGAGCGTGCCCGTAACTTTAGTAGGGGTTAGCTCCTGCAGTGTGATATCGCGGTCATTAGGAATAACCTTAACCCAGTCATTAGCGTTAGCCATTATGCTCTCAACATCACCGAGCGGTACATCTTTTGTCAGCTTAATAGTGAGCGCCTGACTGTGGCAGCGCATCGCACCAACACGCACGCAAATACCATCAATTGGGATGGGATTAGCCGATCGGCCAAGAATCTTGTTCGTCTCTACTTCCGCTTTCCACTCTTCCTTGCTCTGCCGACTATCCAACTGCTTATCAATGTACGGTAGTAAGCTACCGGCTAATGGCGCACCGAAACGGTCAATACTGAGTTCCTCGCGCATCGCAGAAACCACCTTCCGGTCAATATCTAGAATAGCTGAAGCCGGGTCTGCAAGATCGCTGGCAACACAATCGCGTATTTCTCCCATCTGCGTAATCAGCTCACGCATGTTCTGTGCGCCGGCCCCACTAGCCGCCTGATAGGTCATCGCTGAAGTCCACTCCACTAGACCTTCGCGAAATAATCCACCCAGCCCCATAAGCATCAAACTAACGGTACAGTTACCACCGATATAGTTTTTAACGCCTTTGGCCAAGCCGTCTCGAATAACGTCGTCATTCACGGGATCCAATACAATCAATGCACTATCGTCCATCCGTAACGACGAAGCGGCATCAATCCAGTAACCCTGCCACCCGCTTTCACGCAGCTTATTGAATACGGCGCCGGTGTAATCGCCACCCTGACATGAAATGATAGCTTCCATTTTTGTAAGCTCATCAATATCAAAAGCGTCTTTTAGCACAGGCGCCTCTACACCAACATTTGGCGCGGTTCCGCCAACATTGGAGGTAGTAAAGAAAACCGGCTCTAGGCCTACAAAATCATTTTCTTCCAGCATCCGCCCCATCAAGACGGAGCCCACCATGCCTCTCCATCCTACAAATCCAACTCTCATGATTATTACTCTTGCTAAGGTTTAAATTAATTTAGTGCGCTAATGCCGCAACAACCGCATCACCCATTTCATCGGTAGACACCTTTGTCATGCCGTCCGAATAAATATCCGCCGAACGCAAGCCGTCATCGAGTACTTTACCCACAGCTGCTTCTATCGCATCGGCTGCATCCGAGCGATCTAACGAGTAGCGTAAAAGCATTGCCGCTGACAATATTGTGGCCAACGGGTTTGCAATTCCCTGCCCGGCAATATCCGGCGCAGAACCATGAACGGGTTCGTAGAGCCCGCTTCGATCTTTATTCAACGATGCCGATGGAAGCATGCCGATTGAACCTGTAAGCATTGCCGCCGTATCCGACAGAATATCGCCAACATATTACCCGTTACAATCACATCGAATTGTTTAGGCGCTCGCACCAACTGCATGGCAGCGTTATCAACATACATATGCGACAGTTCAACTTCTGGGTATTCGCGAGAAAGCGATTGGATCACCTCCCTCCATAGCACCGTTGCCTCTAGTACATTGGCTTTATCAACGGAGCAAACACGTTTATCGCGCTTCATGGCCATCTCAAACGCGGTGCGACCAATGCGTTCAACTTCATGCTCTGAATAAACGTAGGTGTTATAACCCTGGCGCTCACCGTTATCCAAAATTCGAATACCACGGGGTTCGCCAAAATATATCCCGCCGGTGAGTTCGCGCACTATTAATATATCCAAACCGGCTACCAGCTCAGGCTTTAAGGACGAGGCATCGGCCAACTGCGGGTATAAAATTGCAGGTCGCAAATTGGCAAACAAGCCCATTTCATAGCGAATTTTTAGCAGGCCTTTTTCTGGTCGGATATTCGAATCCAGCGCATCCCATTTAGGGCCGCCAACGGCACCCATCAACACAGCATCGGCGGCTTGGCATTTTTCCAGAGTTGAGTTCGCCAGAGGAACGCCGTGCTCATCTATAGCGCACCCACCAATCAAATCCCTCTCATATTTAAGCCCAACTTGAATTTGGTATCAACCGCTTCAAGCACCTTCACCGCTTCGGCAACAATTTCGGGGCCAATACCATCACCTGGTAACAGTACAATTTTTTTACTCAAGGTGTTTCCCTCTCAATAAAAAACATGTTAATTAATTGCACCGAACAACCAGGGTTTTTCGGTGCGACGCTTACCTTCGTAGGCCGTTATATTGTCCGCTTCCTGGAGGGTAAGGCTAATATCATCAAAACCATTTAACAGGCAGTGCTTACGAAACTCATCAACTTCAAAGGCGTATTCTGCCGTATTCGAAACAACTTTTTGTTGTTCAAGATCGATTGTGAGTTCGAATCCTTCCTGGTCGTACATCTGCTTAAACAGCGTGTCCACGTCGTTCTCTGCTAGCACAATCGGCAACAGCGCATTTTTGAAGCAGTTATTATAAAAAATATCAGCAAAACTCGGCGCTATAACAGCGCGAAACCCATACTCATCAAGCGCCCAGGGTGCATGTTCGCGACTGGAGCCACAGCCAAAGTTTTCGCGCGCAAGAAGAACACTGGCGCCACTGTACCGTGGAGAATTCAGCGGGAACGATGGGTTGAGCGGTCGCAAGCTATTGTCTTTCCCAGGCTCACCTTCATCAAGATAGCGTAATTCATCAAAAAGGTTAGGGCCGAACCCTGATCTCTTGATGGATTTTAGAAATTGCTTCGGAATAATTAAATCGGTATCAACATTGGCCCGATCCATAGGCGCAACAATCCCCGTCAGCTTAGTGAAACTTTTCATTCTGCGCCCTCCTGAAAACTACGTACGTCAACAAAATGACCCGCTATTGCGGCTGCAGCGGCCATCGCAGGGCTTACCAAATGCGTACGCCCACCATAACCCTGCCGACCTTCAAAGTTGCGATTTGACGTTGAAGCGCAATGCTCCCCCATCACCTAGTCGGTCGGCATTCATCGCCAAGCACATAGAACACCCAGGCTCTCGCCATTCAATGTTCGCCGCCTGAAAAACCTCGTGAAGTCCCTCGGATTCGGCTTGAGCTTTCACACTACCCGAACCCGGAACAACGATGGCCTCTTTAACAGACGCCGCCTTAGTACGTCCTTTACCACTTCAGCAGCAGCACGAATATCTTCTATACGTGAATTGGTGCAAGACCCGATGAACACACGGTCAAGCTTAATCGATTCAATAGCCTGACCTGCCAACAAGCCCATATAGTCAAGAGCACGCGTTATGCCCGCGGCTTTTACGGCATCAGGTTCCTGCTCTGGGTCTGGTATAAAACCGTCGATTGGCAACACCATTTCAGGTGATGTACCCCAGCTCACCTGCGGTTTAATCGCTCCACCATCCAACACCACCGTGCGATCAAACTCGGCTCCCTCATCAGAATGCAAGTCTTTCCAATGGGTGACCGCCTGCTCCCATTGAGCTGCCGTAGGCGCAAACAAACGCCCCTTAACATAATCAATGGTAGTGTCGTCTACCGCGACCATACCGGCACGGGCACCGGCCTCAATGGCCATATTGCATACCGTTAGGCGCCCTTCCATGGTCATAGCACGAAACACATCCCCACCGAATTCAATAGCGTAGCCATTACCGTCCAGCAGTGCCAATCTCGGCAATAATCGCGAGGACAACATCTTTTGACGTTACCCCCTTACCCAATACACCATCGACACGCACCAGCATGTTTTTCATTTTTTGGCAACCAAGCACTGAGTAGCCATCACATGCTCAACCTCACTGGTACCGATACCAAACGCTAACGCACCCAACGCGCCGTTGGTTGAAGTATGAGAATCACCGCAGACAATGGTCATACCAGGAAGGCATGCACCCGTTTCTGGCCCCACAACGTGGACGATACCCTGGCGGTGGTCATTAATCTTGAATTCCACAATCCCCAGTTCGTCACAATTATCATCAAGTGTCTTCACCTGGATTTTAGACACGGGATCGGCAATACCCTCTACACCAGAAGCTCGCTCAGCCGCGGTGGTGGGTACATTGTGGTCGGGAGTAGCCAGCACGCTGTCGACCCGCCACGGCTTTCGGCCCGCTAATCGCAGCCCCTCGAACGCCTGCGGCGATGTCACTTCGTGCACAATATGGCGATCTATATAGGATGAGCGACGAACCATCATCTCGCTGGGTGACAACGTGGTCATTCCAGAGTTTGTCGTAAAGCGTTCTAGCCTTCATGGCGAACCTCAATTAGGAAATATCTTAGAAAGGCGGAATCTTAAGCGCTTCAGACCAATAACTCCAATTCATTATTTTTATCTTTTGGATTCCCTGAAGGAATAGAGTAAGGTTTTGATGTCGCTACACTCACCCAAAAGCACACGACAATGGATACAGAGTCTCTTAAAGCCTTTCTTGCAGTAACTAAGCACCGATCTTTTTCCGAAGCCGGAGAGGAATTACACATAACTCAACCTGCCGTAAGTAAAAGAATAGCAGCGTTAGAAGAAAGTTTACGGCACGCGCTTTTCAACCGCTTAGGGCGAGACGTCACGCTGACAGAAGCCGGTGAAAACCTGCTCCCACTCGCAGAACAGATTTTGCGTGACATGCGTGAAACCGAGCGCCGTATTCGAGAGCTTAGCGGTGAAATATCCGGCACACTTAAAGTCGCCACCAGTCATCATATTGGCCTGCATCATTTACCACCGGTACTGCACGCGTTTACATCCGCCCACCCTCACGTCAACCTGCAGTTTGAGTTTTTAGATTCAGAGCAGGCACACGAACGAATAGCCCGCGGGGAATGCGAGCTGGCGTTGTGACCCTGGCGCCCAAATTGGTGCCGCCGTTACGCGGAGAGGTTATCTGGGCAGACCCTTTGGTCTTTGTTGGCGCCCCAAGCATGTATTAGCCCAACAGGCACACATAACACTTCATGAACTAGGTAATTACCCGGCAATATTACCCGACCTAAACACCTTTACTGGCAGACTAGTAAAAGAAAGGTTCGACAGGGAAGGTATCAAGTTGCAGTTAAATATGACTACCAACTACCTTGAGACCATAAAAATGATGGTGTCTGTTGGGCTGGGCTGGAGCGTACTACCAAAATCAATGGTTGATAATCACATAAGCGAGATACCCGTCGCCGATATCGGCCTGCAGCGTAACCTCGGTGTTGTTACCCATGGCAAACGCACGCTAGGCAATGCAGCAGCGGCCTTCTTTGATGTAATCCGTAATAGTGTTCTATGAACACGGCGGACAAACCGCTCAACCTTTCATCTTTTCACACTTTCCATTAGCATTATTTGCTATACATTAGGAAGGTTGTGCTACTTATAGTCCTATTTATAGTCCTATTTATAGTCCTATTTATAGTCCTATTTATAGTCCTATTTATAGTCATATTGATAACGAAACAAGGTAAAAAACTATGAAGATCTCCCTTCATCCATTAGGTAAAACACTCTGCATCGCTGGTGTTGCGGCTGGCGCAGTCCTCTCCGCTAATATCGCAAGTGCCGACACAATTTTAGGTATTTACGGTGGCGTCGGCACCTGGACAACCAACATTGATGGCTCGCTGGGAATAGACGACGAACCAATCACAACCAACGAACTAGGCATGAGCGCCGATGACAGCGTATTTTTCTATATAGCACTCGAGCATCCCATCCCGCTTATTCCCAACATAAAGCTGCATCACTCCTCCTTAAAGAGCAACGGACAGGCGGTAGTTGAGCGAGAATTCACCTGGGACGAAATCACCTTTCCTGCCGATACAGACACCACGACGGTCATCGACTTCACTCAAACTGACATTACGCTTTACTACGAAATTCTCGATAACTGGGTGAGCTTGGACGTCGGCTTAACGGCAAAGGTACTAGACGGCACAGCCTATGCGTTCGCAGAGCAAGAAGGGCTAGACCCCATAGAAGAAACTGTTGAGTTAACCGGCGCCCTACCCTTACTTTACGGTATGGCACGGATAGATCTACCATTAACCGGCGCCTATGTTGCAGGTCACATAAATTACATCAGCTATGACAATAGCACCATTAGCGATATCGATGTAAAAGTTGGCTGGCTCTTTGAAAGTGTTCTGGACGTAGGTGCAGAGCTGGGCTACAAGCAATTGAAACTGGAACTTTCGGACTTTGAAGACAGTAACGCCGACCTAACTTTCGATGGGCCGTACTTGAACCTAGCCCTGCACTTCTAGTACAAAGTAACGTTCATCTACTTTCAAAGTACCTTGTACACACCAAAAAGGGCCATTCGGCCCTTTTTTACCCTTGTGCACTTCATACTAAAACAGACACTATTTACTGCAATAACTGGAACAAGTCGCCCTCAGTTTTGGCTGTTTCGCTGGCGATCAGCGCTTCAAGCTCTGCTTCTGGAGCAATTTCCTGTGCAGCCGTTAGCGCCTCAAGCGCATCTTTTTCTTTATTGGCGAGCGCCCAGTGGTAACCCGCACGATGCAAGCGCGAAGCTGCTTGATACTGATAAAAATCTACATGGCTAGCATTTGCATCCGACTCTTTCTTTGCCTCCAAAATTGACTTCGCCACCTCAGCACCACTTATCCACGCCTCGGCAGCACTCTTGTTTTTCTCACCGCCACTATAGCTTAACCCCGCCATCTCATAGGACTCACCAGCCATTCGCAGCACTTTGAAACCAACTACCCGATAGGCTTTCTTTAAATTCGAATCGGCTTTTTGATACTGTTCCCACAGTGCCTTTCCAAATGCATACTCCGCTTCTGCAAGCTTTTCAGTATTTTCAGCGTACCGCCTCCAAGCACCAACGGCTTTGCCGTCACTATCGTTTGCAGCCCAACTCGCGGTAACTTGCCTCTGTGAACTAAAGAGACCCTCAATTTTACCTTCAAGGGCCTTAATTAAAGCGATGGACTCCTTGAAATAAAGGTTATCTACTCTGCTTTTTATATGCTTTAGATCAGCATCAATTTGACTGTAGCTTTCCATTATTAGCTGGTCAGAGGCCTTGATCGACTCCTGCGGCAACATTTGAATATCGGTGTATTTCAACGTAAAGGGCAAAGGCTTCGCAGACGGGCCATGGACTGAACAAAAATCAATAGGCGTGTTACTGTTGGCAGCACACTTCTTTTTGATTTTGGTTTCGTGGGTAATACACAATTCTTGCCAAGCCTGATTCTGTAGGCTTCCACAATCACAATTAACTGCAGGGCAAACAGAGGAGCTCTGCGCATGCGACAGTACAGCAATACTCAACAAAACAAACCCAGCAACGTATTTTTTAATTTTCATAGCAAATCTAGCCTGCACCCTATTATTACCTATTGGATTGTTTGTAGTACGGCTCCTCATTTTAGAGCTTTGACACATAGGCACAAGTGCGCAGCCTCATATTCTGGAAAATAAGCACTTGATTTCCCCCGGCCATTCCAATTTAACCTATTTTGGTATGACATAGGAAGTAAGCATATATAACCAATCGAGGTACCCTCAAGGCACAAATGAACCGTTTCTCAAGATGGTGCATCGCGCAAACTTGAGGGCGCAATAAAAATAGCCAGCAGCAACGAGGCTAATAATACTGAGGCAATCGAAAACCCAAACGCCCAAAGGGGGTTCCCCTGCCATAAAAAGCCACACACATAAGCGCCAATGGCATTGCCACCGCCAAAACAAATAGCGCTGTAAAACGCTTGCCCTTGGCTCTGCCCCTTGCCCGCAAATTTAATTCTGACAAACTCAATTGCAATGGCGTGAGCCACACCAAAGGAAAAAGCATGAAGTAATTGAATCCCTGTCATTAAAATAGCCGACTCAGGAAACCAACCAATTACCCACCACCTAGCGGCCGTTAACAATAGCGTAAACTGCAACAGGCGATGCAGGGTAAACCGCGCAAATAAAGCAGGCATTTTTATAAAAATAAGTATTTCTGCAACCACTCCTAATGCCCAAAGCGCACCGATAAGGCTGCGTGTATAGCCAAAGCCTTCAAGGTAAATACTGTAAAAAGTGTAATAAACGCCGTGACTAACCTGCAGTAATGCCATAACGATAAAAAACAGCAATACGCCCGGAGAGCACAAAACTTTAACAAATGCCCCTGCCCCACGCACTTTTACTCGAGTTTTATCGGAAGGTAGGCTGATTGCAGACAACAAAATACCGAACAAAAAAATAAAAATAAAAACAGGAAGGTGACGTATAGAGATGATCTCAAGCAAATAACCCAAAACAAGAACTGTGACGATAAAGCCGACGGACCCCCAAACGCGAACACGACTATACCGGTGCGGGTCATCCTCCAAGTAAGACAGCGTAACCACCTCAAACTGGGCAAGGATGGCATTCCAGAAAAAGCTATAAACGATGGTTACCGTAATCAGCCAATAGAAATCCTGTCTTAAAAACAGACCGGCAAAAAACACGCAAGCCCCCAGCGCGCCTAATTGAATAATCAATAAACGCCGGCCACTGGAGTCCGCTAATACACCCCATATATTGGGGGCTGCCAGCTTCGTTAGCATGGGTATTGCCGAAATCAAACCAATATCAATTGGCCTGTAACCGAGATCAGCTAAGTACAGACCCCAGTATGGGGACAAAGCGCCCACAACGGCGAAATAGCAAAAGTATACCGCCGACAGGCGCCAGTAGGGCATAACGTCCAGACAGCGGCCTTAATCAGCGCAAGAAGGGATTGTGAAGCAGGCATTCCCACCTTCACCGTTTTGTCCACGCTGCCGCAGCGCATGGTCGAGAACCACTATAGCCATCATGGCTTCGGCGATGGGTGTTGCTCGAATGCCAACGCAGGGGTCGTGACGTCCAGTCGTTACAACCTCAACCGGCTCGCCATTTTTATCGACACTACGACCGGGAATACGTAGGCTAGAAGTAGGTTTAAGCGCTATATGAGCGATTAGGTCCTGACCGGTGGATATACCACCCAATACGCCGCCGGCTTCGTTTGAGAGGAAACCTTCTGGTGTGATTTCGTCCCGATGTTCCGTGCCCTTCTGGCTTACACTGGTAAAACCTGCCCCAATTTCAACACCTTTCACGGCATTTATACCCATGAGCGCATGGGCAAGATCGGCATCCAATCGGTCAAAAACAGGTTCCCCCAAACCGGGAATCATATTTCTAGCTACCACGGTAATTTTGGCTCCAACGGAGTTACCCTCCTTACCTAGAGCCTTCATATACTCTTCCATCTCTGGTACTTTTGCAGCATCGGGGCAGAAGAATGGGTTTTTGTCGATCTGATCCCAATCAATGCTTTCAACGGCAATCGGGCCTAGCTGAGACAAATAGCCTCGAATTTCCACACCCCAAGTTTGCAGTAAAACTTTTTTGGCCAAGGCACCCGCAGCCACCCGCACCGCGGTTTCCCGCGCAGAGGATCGACCGCCACCGCGATAATCGCGAATGCCGTATTTTTTTAAATACGTGTAGTCGGCGTGTGCAGGGCGAAACTGATCCTTAATTTTTGAGTAATCTTTAGAGCGCTGGTCGGTATTTTCGATCAGCATGCCTATAGGGGTACCGGTAGTGGTACCTTCAAACACACCGGACAAAATCTTTACCTGATCGGCCTCTCGGCGCTGAGTAGTGAATTTGGATTGACCCGGCTTACGACGGTCCAAATCGAGCTGTAAATCCTCCTCTGTAAGGGAGATTCCCGGTGGGCAGCCGTCTACAATGCAACCTAACGCAAGGCCGTGACTTTCACCAAAGGTCGTCACGGTGAAGAGTTTCCCAAAGCTATTACCAGACATACATTTTCCGTTTTTTGCTAGTCGTTAGCGCCTAAAACAGCACTATATTTTTTCAATTGTTGTTCACTAAGCACAAAAACACCGTGCCCGCCGTTTTCAAATTCAGGCCAAAGAAACTCCACCTGAGGGAAAGCCTGTTCCAACGATTCCCAGCTATTCCCCACTTCCACCACCAACAGACCACCTGGGTTTAAGTGGTCTACCGCTTCGCGCAGCAAGCGTCGCGTAAAATCCAGCCCATCAATACCAGACGCTAGGCCTAGCTCCGGTTCTGCATGGTATTCAGCCGGCATACTGGCGAAATCCTCTGCATCCACATAAGGCGGGTTAGAAACAATCAAATCGTAACGTTGCTGCTCAAAGTGGCTAGCGCAAAACAAGTCCGACTCTATCGCTTGCACGCGATCTTCGAGTTTATGAGCCAGTATATTGTGCTGAGCCACCTTAAGCGCAAGGGCTGAAATATCACTTAAATCGACTGTAGTGTCATCAAACACTTTTGCACACAACAAACCGATGCAACCACTGCCGGTGCACAGATCCAGTATTGTCTGCGGCGATTCCTGTAGCCAAGGCTGAAAGCTGGCCAACGCCAACTCGGCAATAGGTGAGCGCGGAACCAGTACATCGGGTGTAACCTTGAATTTCAACCCGCCAAACCAGCCCTCACCGGTAAGATAAGCAGCAGGTTGCCGCGTTGCAATTCGGCGCTGAAAAAGCTCAACAATACTGGAGCGCTCCTTTAAATCCAGCCTCGCATCCCATAATTGCTCCAACCTTTCCCAAGGCTGGGATGTTGCCCACAACACCAAAACAATGGCCTCATCCCAAGCATTGTCGGTTCCGTGACCAAAAAATATACCTGCGCGCTGAAATTCACTGGCGCCCCAACGAACCCAGTCTTTAACGGTCACTAATTCAATTATGGGATTAGAACTCATATACTTTGGCAAATCGGCAAAAGGCCGTTATTCTAGCGCTTTTTTGCCCCACCGCCTAACGCCATTCGTGCTCGCGTTAGCCATAACAAATGTACGGTAATACCATGAGTGAATCTAACGACAAAGCAAGGCTTGATCAATCTGCTGACTACTTTTCCAAAATTATAGAGTCGACTGGCGAAGACCTAGAGCGACCAGGCTTGGTCGATACGCCTTATCGCGCTGCTGGCGCTTTCGAATTCTTAACAAGTGGTTATAGACAAACGCTCGATGAAGTTGTGAACGATGCGCTATTCCCTTCCGACTCCAATGACATGGTGATCGTTAAAGACATAGAGCTCTTCTCTCTTTGTGAGCACCACATGCTGCCATTCATTGGTAAGGCGCACGTTGGATACATCCCTACAGGGAAAGTACTTGGCTTATCCAAGGTGGCGAGAATAATTGACATGTACGCAAGGCGTCTTCAGATCCAAGAGCAACTCACCACGCAAATCGCCGATACAATACTAAATGTGACCGGCGCTGCAGGTGTAGGTGTAATAATAGAAGCAAAACATTTGTGCATGATGATGCGAGGTGTAGAGAAACAGAATTCAACGATGAAAACCTCGTCGATGCTCGGCACATTTCGCAGTAATCAAAGCACGCGCGGCGAATTTTTGTCGCTGTTAAAATAACACCACAAAGGCGGCTTGGCGTTTATTTGGGGTAAATAAACCCAAAACGATCAACCGCCTAATCTACTTTGCTGCAGTATTAATAGAGCTGCCCTAAAGCTTCACCAATACAACACGTAATGGTTTGCTACTGGCCTCAGGCACCAGTGACCCTACACCCTTTACGAGCATTCTGGATTCCGACACGCCACCGGCTTGTAACGCATCACTTACGCCATTAGCAATTGCCAATGAGGTTGCAATATTACCGTCCAGCGAAGCTTCAACGGCCGCATGCCCTACTACCGCAAACTTCAGCAAAGGCATTCGGTTTAGAGCGGTTACTATCGCCTCAATGTGGGGGTTACCTTCAGGCATACTTATATTACCCGGCACCACGTAATAACCGTTGCTCTGAATAGCAGACAATATTGATTTCGGGGACGCGGCTAAACCGTTTTCAGAAACACGGGTGGGAACAACGAATTCTACCTGCATATAACTACGCCGATTACCACGCTGGGTTAAATAAACGACCGCATAGCGTATTTCGTTCGCCCTCATTAGCTCCCAAACACTGTAATCTTGATTTTGGTCCAAGCCATAGAGCTGCTTAACCTTAAAAACTTCATTTGCCCAAACGTTACTGCTACCGCAATCAAGACCTTCACACGAATACAATTGTCTCGCGCTGAGCGAAAAGAGAGCCTGTTGGGTTCGCTTGCGTATATCCGTAAAACGGTGATCGGCTGAAAATTCAAAAGTTTGGCTTTGCACTTTGGCGCTAACGACCTCAGTCCTATCAAAGGTCCAAACACTGTTTATTTTTTTCGGTACTGACAGATACAAGGCATAGTCTTTCTGCTCTATTTTACTCTCGGAGACAGCTTGCCCCCCGCTCGATAATGCAGAAAAAACATCGTCCTCCGGCGCAGCAAAACTGGACACCGAAAAAACGAGTACAAAAACCCAACCACCACAGACTTTCAAAACAGACATAGAGCCCTTATTTCACAAAAAATCGTTCATTACATTAGCCACTGCTTCTGCATTTTCAGCCATATGCAGGTAGTGATCACCGGGTATTTCAATAACATTTAAACTGTCTACACGCGCCACACAAGCCTCAAAACCCGCAAAGCTTTTTACCATACCGCGAGTTCCTATAATCAACTGTATCGGCGCACTAATACAAGAAAGAAAAGCATAGACCTGCTCTACCGTAAACTTTACCTCAGAGGGCGCCATCACCTTGTAATCGTTGCCCCAGAAATAGCCATTTTTATCCTGCCTTACACCTCTTACCGCCAGCGCCAGCGCATTGTCTGAACTCATGGGTACAATGCCGTTACTACGAGAGTCGACGGCCGCGGAAAAGCTCGGGTAGTAACGCCGGGGCCGGTTGTTTACCACCATCAGGTTAACAATTGAAGATGCTAGCTGTGCAGGCGCCTCACTGGCTTCGATGGGCACAGGCACGAGAGCCTCGATCAACACCGTTTTAGCTATTTTTTCGGGAAAGGTTGCCGTCATTAAGGTCGCTATCATCGCACCTCGGGAATGACCCAGTAGTGAAAATTTTTTCCAACCCAACTTCTCGGCTACACACAGAATTTCGGCTATATCTTGCCAAATATTGTAAGCCCCTAAATGCCTTCGATGAAAACTTAACCCATGGCCAGCCAAATCCAAGGTAACCAAGTCTAGGCCCTTAAGTAACGGCGCCAAAAAACTGAAACTGGCGCAATTATCTAACCAGCCATGAAGCGCTATAACCGGTATCCCTCCTTCTTGCCCCCAGCGTCTGGCGGAGATAACTTCGCCATTTACGCTAAACGTTATATCGGTACTTTTCATTCGGTTACGCAGCACCTATCGGGGTGGAACTGCCACTTAAGCTCGCCACAACCGCGAGCGACAACCTCCATTTCAATACAGGCCACACTGCCCGTGCCCATCACCATGGAGCCACGCGTAAGACCGCATAAAGATTCGATAAAACCTGTAACAAAGGGCAGATGTGTAACCAGAGTAATACTAGCGCAATTTTTAATTAGGAACTCCGCATAGAGAGACTCAATAGCCTCGCTTACCGCGGAAGAAGGTGTAAGCCAGTCAACACTGGTTACTTCGCTGTACTGCAGCCGTGCGTTTATGAGAGCGGCAGTTTGCCGCGCACGGAGGTAAGGGCTATGTAATAGCACGCGGGAACCTGCGATATCGGCCACATTGGCCTCTATCGAGGTGTGAACTTGTTGTTGGCCACGGGCGGTTAACGCTCGAGCTTTGTCATCGCTATAATTTAGCGAGGCTTCACCGTGGCGAAAAACGATGAGTTTTAGCAATAAACTGCACTCTATTTTTCTGCAGGCTCAGTGCCAGCTTGGGCAGGCTTGCTCTCAGGCTCTTGTTTTTTTCGCTGCTCCTCGGTTTCGCCCTCTATAACGGAATCAACTTCAGCGACCTGCGGCTCGTTATTGTCTACCACAACGTGAGGCACAGCCTCATCACCGACTACCGGCTCAACTTCAACCACGGCGGCTTCAGGCCAATCAGAAAACGGAAACGGCTTTTCTTCACTATTGTAGGTAAGAAAACGAATAGCTTGAAAAATATACTGCGAAAGAGAATCACAAAAGGCTCTGAGATTCTTGTTATCGTTCCCAGTAATCAGTGCAAACAAAAATTGCACCGTTACCAGCACCCACATAACGCCTAATGCCAGCTGTAAAAGTAGCGCAAATAGCACCATGTATATTAGTCGTATCCAGTGTTTACTGGAGGTAAGATTTGACTTCAGTTGTTCGTCCATTTAACGCCCCCTTGCATATCAACATCACTGCTCATTTCACCGGTCATCATACCGTCAATTACTTTGGCGATATCCCGATCATTAAATAACACGTCATAAAGCCCTGTTACCAAGGGCATGTAAACACCTAATTTATCAGCTTTTTCTTTAACAATTTTGAGCGTATTAACACCCTCTGCAACTTGGCCAATTTCCGCCAAAATAGCCTCTAACTTTTTGCCTTGCCCCAGCGAGTAGCCCACTCGGTAATTTCGGCTTAAATCGGAGGTACAGGTTAAAATCAAATCGCCTACGCCGGCAAGCCCCAGAAATGTCATTGCGTTAGCGCCTAGCTCAATTGCTAACCTACTCATTTCTGCCAAACTTCGAGTCAACAGCATCGCCATTGTATTACTGCCACAGCCTATTGCCGCAGCCAAACCTGTGACAATGGCATAGATATTCTTTAGCGCACCACCCAGCTCTACACCGTACCTATCGTAATTACTGTAAATCCGAAACGTTTTTGAGGAAAATGTCTGCTGAACACAGCGAATAACATCATCATCATCACTGGCTATAACACTGCCTGTGTATTGGCCCTGTATAATTTCTTTGGCAAAGTTGGGGCCACTTAAAACACCGATTCGAACATCGGTGAGCTCCTGCTCCAAAATTTGGCTCATTAACAAAAAACTGTCGCCTTCAATGCCCTTTGTTGTACTAAGCACCATAGTACGGGGCTTGATGTGGGGGGCCACAAGCCTAGCCACCTCACGAAACGACTTGCTGGGCACAGAGATGGTCACCACGTCACACTGCTCTACGCAATGTAGCAGGTCGGAAGTTACCGTTAAGTTGGGGTCAAGCTTGTATCCCGGTAGGTATTCCGGGTTCTCCCGCTCTTGCTGGCACCTACGAGCCCTTTCTGCATCGCGCATCCATAGATAGGTATTATTCCCATTACCGGCAATGATATTAGCAATAGCAGTTCCAAAACTACCGCCACCTAAGACTGCAACCGTATTTACCTCGGCCATGGGCATTCCTGATTTTTATATTAGCTACCGGCAGAATTCATCTGCGGCAAAAGTTGATTAAGTATACGTGAAGGCAAGACCCCCTTCCCGGTATTTAAACGCAAAGAAAAAATGGCGCCGAAGCGCCATTTTTAATTAGGATAAATCCATCAATAGCTTATTCAACCGCTGTACATAAGCTGCTGGGTCTTGCAGGCTGCCACCTTCAGCAAGGTTTGCTTGGTCAAATAGCACGTGAGCAAAATCGGCGAACCGGTCTTCATCCGTTTCTTTGTCCATTTTTTGCACAAGAGGATGTTCCGGATTAATTTCAATACTCGGCTTACTTTCCGGTACGTCCTGCCCCGCAGACTCCAACAATCGACGCATTTGCGCACCCATGTCGTCTGCACCAACAACCAAACAGGCAGGGGAATCGGTCAAGCGATGGGTTACCCGCACTTCAGCTACATCACCTTCCAACACCTTAGTAACACGCTTCACAAAGTCTTTAAAATCGTTCTCGACTTTTTCCTGCGCTTGCTTATCTTCTTCAGTATCCAGCTTGCCAAGGTCTAGTGCGCCCTTGCCCACATCCTGGAGCTGCAATTCTTTATACTCGGCGAGATGCCCCATCAGCCAATCATCTACGCGATCGCAGAGCAGCAGTACCTCGATACCCTTCTTGCGAAACACTTCCAAATGCGGGCTGTTTTTTGCGGTATTAAAGTTTTCAGCTACTACGTAGTATATTTTGTCTTGGCCCTCGGGCATTCTTTCGATGTAGGCATCAAGCGATTGATCTTGAGTGTCCGTGTCTGTATGCGTCGTGGCAAACTGCATCAGGCTGGCGATTTTTTCTTTATTGGCAAAATCTTCTGCAGGACCTTCTTTTAGTACCTGACCAAACTCTTTCCAAAATTCTGCATATTGCTCCGCGTCGTTTTTACGCAACTTTTCCAGCATATCGAGCACACGTTTTGTCAGTGCTGAACGCATGGTATCAATACTTAGGTCTTTCTGCAGAATCTCGCGAGAAACATTTAATGACAGGTCGTTGGAATCGACAACACCTTTAATAAAGCGCAGATATAGCGGTAAAAACTGCTCCGCATCATCCATAATAAAGGTGCGCTGAACGTAGAGCTTTAACCCACGTGCCGCATCGCGATTATACATATCCATCGGTGCCTTGCCTGGAAGAAACAGCAAGCTGGTATAGTCTAACTTGCCTTCAACACGGTTGTGGCTCCACTTAACGGGGTCGGAAAAGTCGTGTGAAATATGCTTATAAAACTCTTTGTACTCTTCTTCTGTTACTTCACTGCGTGAACGCGTCCACAGTGCCGTTGCGGTATTAACCGTTTCGTCTTCAGGCTCTTGTTTATCCTTATCCTCTCCATAGTGCTCTTTCTGCATAATGATGGGGATTGAAATATGATCTGAATATTTTTTTATGATAGAGCGCAAGCGCCAGCCATCGGCAAACTCTTGCTGATCTTTCTTCAAGTGCAGTGTAATGGTGGTGCCGCGTGAAGGCTTTTCAATCGTTTCGACACTGTACTCGGCTTCGCCAGCACTTTCCCAGCGAACCCCCTCCTCCTTCGCCAAACCTGCGCGACGGGTTTCAACGGTAACCCGGTCGGCAACGATAAACGCCGAGTAGAAACCAACCCCGAACTGACCAATAAGATGAGAATCTTTTTGTTCATCCCCTGTCATGTTGGATAAAAACTGAGCAGTGCCCGATTTGGCGATGGTGCCAAGGTGGTCAACCACATCTTCCCGGCTCATGCCTATACCATTGTCGCTGATAGTGACGGTATTGGCTTCTTTATCAAAGCTAATGTTGATTTTCAGGTCGGAGTCATCTTCGTAGAACTCCCCATGATTAAGTGCTTCAAAGCGCAGCTTATCAGCAGCATCCGACGCGTTTGATACCAGTTCGCGAAGAAAAATCTCTTTATTGGAATACAGCGAGTGGATCATTAGGTGCAGAAGCTGTTTTGCTTCCGTTTCAAACCCACGAGTTTCTTTGGTGGCCTCTGTCATCAATTTTTCTCCTAAAAAACAGTTCTTGCTTCGGCAACTGCCGATTGAGTAAGTTGCTCGCTTATATGGAGTTTTAGACAGAGGATTTCAAGGGGTGGGGTAAGCGGCTGGAGTGCCAGCCGCGACAGAAACTGTATAGGCCGCTGACTAACGGCACTTGTAAAGCGAAAAAGCCTGCTTGCCCTCCTCTGAAACTGTGCCTTCCGCAACAAGGGTGTCTGCTTGCATACTCAGCGCTTCATTGCGTGCCAGGGTAAGCAGCTCTTCCCACACTTTAGTGTCTTTACGGTTGATAAAACCAACCTTGTTTTTTACGCCAACAGTGCTTTTACCCAGCCGTTTACAGTCCTGTACTACTTCGGGCTTAACTAATGCCACGGCCTCCGTACCGGCTTCCGGCTTTACCCATGTGCAGGCTGAAAATAAAAATACGCTCACAAGCACAGGCCCGAGAATGTTGTTGACCATATTATCCCCCTTGGTTTAGTCATAATGTCGTTACAATTAAGCTAATGCTACCAGAACTGCCTGCCTTCATGTGGTCATAGTTCTGAGTTAGGATCACACCCTAGGCAGCAGCCCTACATTTTTAGGTTTTAGACATATTATGCGAACACTTTGTGACACCCACGCCCACACCATAGCTAGCACCCATGCATTCAGTACAGTACACGATTATTTTGCTGCAGCAGAAGCAAAAGGCATTCAACTCTTCGCCATTACCGACCACGCGCCCGCAATGCCCGACTCACCGCACTATTGGCATTTCGGCAACATGAAGATAATCCCCCGTGTTCACAAGGGTATCGCTATGTTGAGGGGCATCGAAGCCAATATATTACCCCAAGGCAAACACTCAGTGGGCGGACACCACAAGATGGAAGGGCTGGATATACCGCCAAATCTAGTACCCTTTTTAGATATCGTTATCGCGAGCTTTCACGAACCAGTGTTTCCTATAGCCGATGAACGCGAACACACCAAAGCCGCCATTCGAGCGTTTGAAACCGGCCTTTGCCAAATTTTTGGTCACCCCGGCAACCCCAACTACCCTGTATTACAAGAAGATATTGTACGCGCAGCGAAAGACAATAATGTTGCCATCGAAATCAACAACAGTTCGTTTACCTATTCACGCAAAGGCAGTGAACGCTACTGCCTAAAACTTATGGAGATGGTGGACAAGCACGACTGGAAAGTGGTTTTTGCCAGCGATGCGCATATTGCATGGCACCTAGGAGATCATCAGCACTGTATTGCCAAAGCTGAAGCCATTGGCTTTCCCGAGCATAGAGTACTGTCCACGTCACCGACGAAACTGCTTTCGTTCTTGAGCGAGCATGAAAAACGCGTAGTTCAAGAGCTTGAGCCCTGGCTAAGCGTAAATTCAGCTCACACCGCCACATAATTTGACCCTATGGTTACCGACCACTCAAAAACTAGGGGTTTTGCTTGCAGACTACACACGTTGCTTTGTAGTAAATGGCGACAGCATTTATGTAAGGGTATCCCCTCTAATGGTTTTTTACCTCTGGCTTTGTGTGCGGTTCATGCGCAAGGCAAAATTTACAGGCTTGCAGCTTTGCCCTAGACAAAAATTTTCACGCTGTGTGTGAATTACACACAAAATGGCTCTGCACACCGGCTAGTTGCCTACAGGGATGCAGGTACGTATCCTGAAAGGCTTATCATCTAGAGCCTAGCGTTCACTTCTGACGCATATGGCTTCTGCGCGGGCAGCCTTGCAGCGCATAGAGGCCCTTAAATTTGACATTAGGCTCGCTAGGCTTATTATTTCTTCCAATAAAAGAAATCCAGATTTTAACAGTGCTACCGCACACCAATTTGAACAACATTATCGAGGACACCATAATGAAAAAAAATATCATCGTCATTGCATTTAGCCTGCTTGCCGTAAGCGCTTACGCGAACAAGCAATATGTTTTCCCAGCAAAAGATCAAACCCCAGACCAACAAACCTTAGATGAAAAAGCATGCGACGGTTGGGCTAAAGACCAAGTTGGCACCTCTCCAGCTGAGATTGATACACAAATAAACGCGGCCAAATCTGCCCCTCAAGCCCCCGCTGACGCCCAAGCATCCGCCGGAGCGGGTGGCTCAGGTGCCGTAAGGGGAGCAATAGTAGGCTCAGCCATTGCTGGAGGAACCGACAACAACCGAACAGAAGCAGCAGCGGTTGGCGCTGTTCTTGGTGCGGCTAGAGCCAATAGAAGAAGTGGCCAAGCTAACGCCCAAGCTCAAACACAAGCTCAAACGGCTACTACTCAAGCCCAAGTCGACACTCTAGAAGCAAAGAAAGGCGAATTTTACAAAGCTCGAGGAATCTGTTTAACAGGGAAAGGTTACACCGTAAACTAAACGGCACAGCCATTAAAAATCGTGCGGCAAAGGCTTTTTTCACTAAAAACAGCCTTTGCTTACTTCCTGTATTTTTCACAATCCGCTTTATTGGCAACAACATTGGCAATAATAGCTTTTCTTAACGCCATGTTGAAAAACGCTAAAAACATCGAGCAAATAAAATCAAGCAGATAAAAAAGAAAGCATACGCTTTCCCTTATCACAAGAACTCCACTGCTAGTCCAAACTTTCGGTTAGCGTAAAGTTTTTCGGTAACCACTCAGCCTCGATAAAAACCATTAGAACAAGCCAGCAACATAGAACAACAATAAGCCATCAATATTCGCACAAGCATAATAATTAACACGCATTCACAAGGGTAACCAGCAGGTAAACCGGGAGCCCTTGCCATACTCACTACGAACCGAAAGCTCTCCATCGTGCAAGCTCACCAGCTCCTCGGCCAAGGCAAGGCCAAGCCCTGTTCCCACTTCTCCAGCATGGAACGGGTCATCCAGTCTCTCGTAACGATGGAACACCCGCGGAAGGTCATCCGGCTTTATACCCACACCGGTATCCGACACTACAATGGCTAAACCACGAATTTTGTGCCGGCTTTCGAGTAACGTGTAAACGCATACCTGCCCTTGAGAAGTATATTTTATTGCGTTTGATACTAGATTAATCATGACTTGTAGCAAGCGCTGTTTATCAACCTCAATGGTTTCAACACAAGTACCGCCCGTAATCAACTGCAGATTTTTGCTTTCAGCTAATGGCCCCATAATGCCATTCACTTCTTCCATTAATGCCAACACATTAACCGACTCCCGCGTAATACTCATTTTACCCGCTTCTACCTTGGATAAATCGAGGATGTCATTTATAAGATTGAGTAAATGCTTGCCATTGCGCTCGATAACACCCAAAGCGTTTATCAATTTTGCGTCGCCATCGCCAGCATACGTTTTATTTAAGCGAACACTAAACCCAATAATAGAATTTAGTGGTGTACGTAGTTCATGTGACATGCTCGCCAAAAAAGAAGATTTAACCGAATTAGCCTGCTCAGCAGCTATAAGCGCGCTATTAAGCTCCTTGGTTTTTGCTTTCACTTCATTCTCGACCAGTTCACTACGACTAAGGCTAAATAAAATAAACAAGCCAAACATTGTTACTACGGCAAAACCGCCAATTAGCACCACCCACACGTCGAGAGTCTGGTGGCGGCGCACGTATTCAACTGAAGGCGAAAATTCCACTTTCCAGATGCGGTGCGCAAAAGGCACTATAAGGTTGCGAGTCAATCCGGTTGGCTTCACATGCTGCTGATAAAATATCTCAGGTTCTTAGGGGTTAGTGATATCACTTAACGTTACCGCAACAAATTTACTTGTAGACTGACCCAGTGTGGCCGCCAGCAAATCGTGCACGCGATACACCGAGGAAACAAGACTAGTAACTTCACCGCGCCCATCCAAAACGGGAGCCAAAATCAAAAAGGCCGACTGCTCTTCTTTTTCCTGTACCAATGTTATAGGTGCTGTTTCTCCGGTACTCTTTTTAGATAACACCAGCTCAATCGTCTTCAGTCGATCAACCTGTGAACCCAAGTCAAACCCCAATGCAGCCTCGTTTCCTAGCATAGGTTCAATATAGGTAACGGGGAAATAGCGCGACCGACTTTCGGCCGTCACCAACCGACCTGAAGCATCGCGCTCGGAAATAGAGAATTCGCGCGCCAACTGCAGAGAAGTATGCTGTTCAAACTGCTTGCGTTCACCTTTAGAAATAATGGGCACCCAAGAAAGAGCATGAGTACCCGTAGTAAACAGTGAAACATTACGGGCATAGTTTTCGAAATGTCGATAATCAACTTCACCAAAAACAGAGAATACCGAACTCAATGCGCCAGAAGTATGAATAATATTTTGCAGCTGTTTAACCAAGCTGGTGTGCATTCCTGCAACTTTTTCAGAAAACAGCTGCTCTATTTTTTGCTCTTGAGAGTTTCGCGCTGAAACAAAAATAGTCGTCGCTATAAGAATTGAGCACAGATAAACTACAAAAAATGTTAACAACGTAGTTTTCTTCGCCCACTCCAAACTCAAACATAACGCTAATATGATAGGGCAAAAAATAAGCACCCCTATAGAATCACCAACCCACCAGTGCAGCCAGTTTATGCCAGCATCAACCGGCGCAATTACCCCAGAATAAACCAGACTAAACACGCCCACACCCGATGACACCCGATGACACCAGGCAAGCCAGGGGCCCACCGAAAAGACCCAGTAGAACCGCATCATTTGGGCGCTGAACGATATTTGGAAAACGTGTAAAACGGCGGACAAACCACCATGCAGTAAGGCTCTGACAACTAGCCCCAACCGCTATAATCATCGCAGGCACCCACTCGGAAGACGGCTCAAATACTGACCCGCCGCCAAACCCGACATTCAACACGAACGAGCCTAAACCCACGCCCAGTACAGTACGCCGGCCCACCATGAGCACCATAAGGAACGCAAAACCCGCCGCAGGCCAGATGGGGCTCGCGAACCCTGGCGGAATCGCAAAAAAACCGGCCAATGCACCCATTGCCCAGTAACCAAGGGCGGTAATTAATGGATACTGAATGTGAGTAAACAAACGATTCATCGTATATTACACGAACTATAAATGGCGCTATGTGTAGCATAGCTGTATATGGCTAATACTGACTGGCAGAATTCGAACCGCATTTGGCCCACTTTTCTCAGCCAAACATGCCTAATGAAAGGATCGACACTAGCGGTATAGTGGATTCTTAGCGGGTAATAATTAGGGCACCTTTATTAATTGCTTTCGACCTCTAGCTTTGTATGCGGATCGAGCGCAAAGCAAAATTTACAGCCATACTGGTGCCCTAGCAAAAATTTTTACCGCCGTGTATGAATCGCACACAAAACCCCCAAAACGCGCGGTCTGGCAAGCAGCGCTGGCCTGATTGGAAAGGCAGCCAACCTTCCGCTACGCGGTACGCTTTACATTACGGATCACCAAGTCGCGAAAAGGCTAAAATCAATAAATAGAGGTGTCTTTTACCCTATAAAACCAACTGATCATTCTGCTGTCAATATCTCAAATGTTCTTTATAATTGATGAGCCATTCACAAACCTTGAATCATATGAAAAAAATCATTCTCTTGCTGCTTATAACGTCGTTAACCGCATGCAGTAGCTTGGTAGATAAGGGCGATAAACTGTATGAGTCGGGTTTATATAACGAAGCCGCTGACTTTTACCAGCGAGCGATTGAGCGAGACCCGGACAATATCGAGGCTAGACTGGGGCTGAATCAAACCCGCTATAAAATCATTGATAGAGGCCTTATAGAAGTGCGCATGATGCGGCTATCATCCAATCATACGGCCGCAGCCGAAAAACTCGAACAAATTTTACGCGATGAATCCAATTGGAATATTGTATTGGATGGCCCCATAACATCAACACAGGCAGAGGAAACCCGATACGCCAGTTATTGGCTATTAAGGCAAGCAGAGGTACTCGCCAATTCGAGCAACCCAGACACATTCCGATGGTTTTTGTACACCTACCGCCAATTGATCGCCAATGGCCAACTAGTCGGCAAACTCACAACTTACCACGACGCCGTTTGGGCAAAAGGGAAACAGCAGTGCCAAGCATTAGTAAAAGATGTTAAAGGACAACGCTTCTTTCTAAAAGAATTCACCGAAAAATATTGCGGTGCCTGGAACCAAAGCACTAACCTAAAAGTTGACCCACAAGACAACAGTCGATTCAAACAACTGTTACCGGACATACAGTTAACGCAAAATTTAAACCGCAATCAAAATCAATTCCACACAATAAATGCTGGCGCTGACTCATTAAATGAACAATTTCGCAATAGCTTGTGGTACTCCCCTATGGGTTCATCGGCATTAAAATTAAGCATTGACGGCAATGTAAACTACCGACACCGCCAATCACGCGAAACGCGCCAGGCCAATTACACTACCGACAGTAAAATCGTTAGAAAAGGCGAAGATGGCAAAGACATATCCGAGACCGTATCGGTTAACCACACCCACCCTTACATTGCCTTTGTACACAGAGAGACGCTAGCATTAAACTTAAAATACACTAGCTTCATTAATAGAAACGCCATCTCACGAAGCATAAATAAGCCCACAAAAAAAACATCCGTGGCTCACAACGAAGAACTCCCAGCGGCCAACTTACACCCCAAAAAAGCGAAATTAATGAACATTACGACCGTCGTAGCTGAGCAAATAAACCAGTTAAATACTGGCTACCTTGGCGCATTGGAGCAGTTTTGGATAAGAACCTATTGTGATCAAACCAATCACACGAGCCCCTCGGGAGAGCAGATAATGCGTTGTGGCGCCGCCAAACCCGATGACACCTATATCAACAACTGGTTCGTTCAGAAATGGGGGATCGATTACCAGCAAATGACAGAGCTTTATGGCCTAGAATAGGCCGTAAACCAAGAAGCCTCTGAATAAGCGAATATTCAGGATCTATTCAGAATAGAACCTGTACGCTCTGCACCATTAAAGCTAAACTTGCCAAGAGGCATTCACCCCTCCCTTACAACCGAACAACTAAAGGAAACTCCATGGACAAGCTACCCAGTCGCACATTTAAGCTGGCTCTTACCAGTATGTTTAGCCTACTCCTGTTTGCCTGCTCATCAAACACCGTTGTAGAAAGTGACCTAGGCATTAAGGGCGCTCCAGACTGGGTAAATGAAGGCAAGCAGGCCTTCAAAGACGGCAAAAATCGCTTTTTTAGAGGAATAGGTTCTGCGCCATCGATGAATGACGCATCACTACAGAAAAACACCGCAGACAATCGCGCCCGAGCAGAACTCGCACAAATTTTTAGCTCCTATATGGACGTAGTCGCCAGTGACTACAGTGCTGCCGTAGCCAGCAGTGATGATATTGTTAATGAACAAGCTGTTTCACGTAATATAAAAAACATTACCAAACTCAACCTCACTGGCGCAGAGATTATCGCTCACTGGCAAGATAAAAAATCGGGTGTTATATACAGCCTCGCAGAAATCGATATGAATAAGTTCAAAACGGTCGCTACCGCTGCAGAAAATATGGACCCAAAGCTTAAACAATTCATTGAAAACAAAGCAGACAATATATTTGATGCGATGAATGAAGGGACGCAACAATGAAGCGGACTTTTTCCTTTATATGCTTAGCTTTTCTTACAGTTTTATTAGGCGCCTGTGGCAATCAAGCCGTAAAAGTCGAACGCATAGGCGTGGACGAAGTAAACGACTTGAGCGGCAAATGGAACGACACCGACTCAAAGTTGGTCTCCAATGAAATGGTAGACGACATGCTCTCCAGACCTTGGCTCGAAACGCATGTTCTTCAAACAAACAAAATGCCTAACATAATTGTTGGCGGCATTCGCAACCTTAGCCATGAACATGTAAATGTAACTACGTTTGTTAACGACATCGAACGGGAAATCATTAATTCGGGAAGCGCAAGCTTTGTCGCTAATAGCGGCGAACGCGGCCAAATTAGAGATGAGCGCTTCGACCAAGATTTGAATGCCTCTGAAGAATCGCGAAAAGCTATGGGTCAAGAGTTGGGCGCTGACTATATGATGATAGGCAGCATCAATACCATTATTGACGCTGCAGGAAAAACTCAAATCACTTACTATCAAATTGACTTAAAGCTTGTGAGCCTTACTGACAACCGTACAGTATGGATAGGCCAGAAAAAAATTAAGAAATTAATTACCGGCCGTTCTGTTCGTTACTAACAATCGCTCTTAAATGCTGCTTGTTGGCGAACAAGCAGCAACACCTCTCCACCTAATACTCTTACAAAAATGAACTATGAGGCCATGTCGAAAAACGCAATGCCGCTACGCATTAGACTTTTTCCGGTAGCCATTCTATGCTTTGCCGTATTCATTAGCGCCTGCGCTCAAACACAACATCAAACGCATCAACTAGTGGAATCACAACTTCGCGCCAACAACACAGAGGCCGCACTACAAATTTTAGATGGCCAAAGTAATTCCACAAAAACAACCGCCTTGCATTCTTTAAACAAAGCCATGGTACTACGACAAATGGAACGTTACGAAGAAAGTATTGCCGAATTTGAAAAAGCAAAGAATCAAGTTGGACGGTTAAGCCCAACAAGTATCTCTGAAAGCTTAATGGCCTATACGCTAACGGAGCAATTCAGTATCTACAAGCCCACCATCTACGAACACTTATTCGTGAATAGCTTTCAAATAATGAATTTTTTGGCGCTAGACCAACTAGACTCCGCCCGCGTGGAAGCGCTGCAAATTGATCTAGCCTTAACTCGATTAACGAAGGAAGGGCATTTTAAAGAAGCAGCATTTGCCAGGTACATAACCGGATTAGTTTTCGAGGCTAATTTAGAGCTAGACAATGCACTAATTGCTTACCAAAGCGCGTACAGAAACTACGAAAGTGCACTACTCCCAATCCCCGATGATCTACAGCAGCGAATCCAATATCTTATACCATCCCCAGGGCTTGAGCTGGATACCCCTCGCGCCGACAAAGAAAGACCACTACCATTACTACCGCAGGGCCAACTCCTTATTCTTTCCCATATAGATTTCGCCCCCATCAAAACATCCTATGACACCACGCTAGTGGACCCAGAAACAGGCCATATTTATCGCGTTTCACTACCCAAACACTTAACCCGAGACCTTGACGGCATTCATTTTGAATTCACTCTTAACCAACGTTCTTTTCACGGCCAGCAAATCGCCGATATTGAATCTATAGCAATGGACGACCTCAACAGAAAAATGCCTCGTTTGAAAGCTCGTGCACTATCTCGCAACATCAGTAAATATGCACTTGCTGAAGAAGCAAACCAAGAGCATGAAATACTTGGCCAGATGGTCAACTTTCTTGGTGCAATGCTAGAACAATCGGACAATCGACACTGGCTTACGCTTCCAAACAAAATCCACATTGCCAGGCAGCCGCTAGACCAAGGCGCCTACTCACTCGAAATTAAAGTATTGGACCGATACAACAATATAATTGAACGCAGAAATATAGAAAATATTGAGATAACCGCCAATCAATTCACTTTTGTAAATTTTACGTGGCAGCGTATGCCTGAGCACAGCATCCACTAGAGAATGACAACATGAAAAAAAACCTGATAATCACCGCATTACTGATTTTATTCGTAAGTGCCTGCGCGCACGAAGGTTCAAAAACGCATAATGCACAGCCAGAATGGGTTATGTCCGAAAGCCAACAATACCCGCGCTCACAATTTTTAACTGGCGTTGGCGAAGCTGACACAATGGAAGACGCTAGAACTCGCGCCAGAGCAGAATTAGCTAAAATATTTAGTGTCAACATACAGTCGACTTCCAGCGACATTACGGCCTACGAACAAAGCCGTGTAGCAGGCATATCATATACCACTGACTCTTTGGCTGTTTCACGGGATATACGAAGCTCCACGGAACAACGTCTTGAAGGCGTTAAAGTCCCCGAATTATGGAAAAACCCATTAGAGCAGCGTTACTACGCGCTGGCTATTTTACCTAGACAAACCACCACCCTGAATTTGCGCACCGATATAACTCTACTAGACGTAGCCACCAGCACACTCATAACGCGTACTCAACAGTCAAAATCGCTTATAGAAAAAATTCGTTTATCCAACGAAACCATTCCTTTACAACAAAAGCGTCGGGTACTAAACAAGCAATTACAGGTCGTGTCATTAACAGGCCAATCGGTTCCCTCGCAATGGCCTGTCGAAAAGCTCCAACTCGATCATGCTGCACTTATCGCAAGAATAACAATTACCGTAAAGGCATCTGGCTTAAACAATGAAAAACTACAAACGAGCGTAGAAGACGCGTTGGCGAGCCAGGGCTTTACCGTAATACCCGAAGGCGCCTACCAATTAAACGTTAACTTAGACTCAACAGCCTTACCGCCCCAAGGGCAATGGTATTATGAAAAAGCCAACCTCAGCATATCGCTAGTTGGTGATAACAAAAAAAGCCTAGGCGGTCATGCATGGGATTTTAAAGTATCGTCCTCAGACCCCACCCTCACCGAATTACGCGTACTTGAGCAAGCAAAGAAGCGGTTACAAACAGAGCTACAAAACGTACTGTTTAACATGTTGGGGAGTAACTCTTAAGAATAGTCTTTTGAACACCTCTATTAATGCGCTTGGCGCTTAACCGCAGTAAGCGTCAGTCCGTCAAATCCGATAAAGGTTGATATGAAAATCAAATGCGGATGCGGCTAGAAAAGCGAATCTTTTATCAATTCACCTCAAAGAACCGCAACTGCACAATTTAAGCGCTAGCCGAATGTTCAGAGAGGTTACAAAAAAGACACGCTTCACAGCGTTATGAATACTAAAACGGCCACGAGAAAACGTTCTATGTGGCCGATGAACACCTCATTTTCGGAGTGGTAGATTAGGGCTGCGTACTATTCGAATGGTAAATCAATTTCACTCGGACAAAGTAAGGCGCATCGTAACCCCAATCATTGTCTGCTACATTTGTCGATTTATTAAGAATATCCGCAACTGTCAAATAAAAGGCATCGGCGGCTGTTTCGTGGTTGACCCACATAGGCCCGGTGGCATCTGCCGCAGGAGTAATTAAATCTACGGCTGTAACTGTAGCATTTACATCGCCATTGCTGGCGAAAAGCCCGTCGTCGCCCTGCCAATCTTCGAGTGTACCGTTGTTACTGCTATCCCGGTATAGGCCCCACGCATATTCAACTATCGACCCCGGCGCTGGAGAGTACAATTCAACTTGAATTTCACTGTACCATGTTTCGGCTATTCCACCTGCCGCAATGTAATTTTTCGCAATATCAAGCTGGTACCAGTCCCGATCGGAGTAGTAGTCAATAAAACCTGACTGCCATGGAAATGTTACTTCTATGATGTCTGTCTCAGGGTTAGTAATTAAACTGCTCGATAGATCACTTGCCAATGAAAAAGCAGTAGCATTGTAACTAAAGTCCCTGCTCTCGTTAGCATCAACGATGAGTTTCAGCACATTTCGGTTTACTGTTAATGCACTCTGTTCGCTAGATTCATCGTAAAAGCTTGCATTCGATACGCGCGCATCGCCTGTCGCAGGTGCCTGTGTTGTGATAGGCACAATATTCGAGCGTACTGAATAACTGTTGTCAATATCAGATTCATCAGATTGCATGTCGACTATTTTAACGAAATAATCGGAGTTAGTGTTGCCAGGAGATTGCGGAACAAAATAGCTGGATTTAAAAGATACGGGATATTCAGCACTTTCCCAGCCGGTAAAGGCATCAAGAATATCATCGGCCCTAAAAATAGTAATGTTGTATTCCAACGGTGTTACGCTTTCTGATTCGATAAACACCTCGAGTACACGATCCTGGCTGTGGTCCGCAGCTACGGTAATTTTATACCAGTCCACATCACCAACATAAGACAATTTCGCCTGGGTTTCAGTACTACCGCTTTCATCCAACTCAATAGCGGTATTAATAGTATTGTTGCCCCCACCCATTTCTGCATCGTCTGACACATCAACTGAGTCTACAGTTACTTCGTAACGCATTCCAATTTCGTTAGCTACATTACATACCTGATTATCAATGGCGCTTACGCTAATAAAGTGTTCGCCGATTGTTTCAACTTTTATTTCGGCTTTTCGCGCGTTTGTCTCGGTAGAATATTCTTTGGAAAATAGAACAATATCACTGGAGTCCTTTATCTCAAGCAGGAACCAAGAGTTACATCCGTTACTTTCGCTAGGATCGAAGGTTACTTGTAGAACCTGTATTGATGTAGGTGCTGGACCCGACTGTATACTACTCCAATCTTGATCGTCAGCGTAATCCAGCGAACCACTTATGACATAGTGACCGTCACCGGTGATGGTAGCGGCTGTTTCTTGGGTGTCGTTAGTGGACACTTCGGAAGTAGTAACACTAGTCAAACAAGTAGTATAGGGTGAGGATGTATCAAAACTGTCCTTCCCTTGATCGCTCACCAGAACGTAGTAGCTTCCCGCTGGCAAGCTTTCAACCATTCTGTAATTGCTATCAACGGTTTTTGTTATGCTTCTAATTAATTCTCCATCACTGGCAAATAAACTTACCTTTAGATCAACTGAAGTGCCCCCGGCAAATGCCGTAAACTCAGTCGCTATATCGTAAACACCGCTATCCAAAAGGGTAAACTGCATAACGTCGGTATCACCCACGGTACCAATACTATCGGTATGGCAGCGGCTGTCTAGCAACACATCAACGGCCGTATCAAAAGTACCGTTGTTGTCTTCAGGTGCGGCTACATCGTAAGAAATAGTGTAAATTTCTGTTGCCGAGTAGTCATTGTCATCTAGATCACGGATCGAAATAGCTAATTTTTGAGGCTGGGTAATATTGACATTTATGTTTATGGTGGAGCTAGAAGCGCTTTCCTCCGGAAAGTGATCGGCAGCGATTCGAAAGCGATTACCGTTGGTATCTTCTTCGTAAATTGTTGCTAGTATGTCGACGTCGTAGCGCATTGTATTGTTATTAACTTTTAAAGCGACAATACCCGGCTCATTGATATTGATAGTGTACCAATCAACATCGGCGACAGTATCTATTTTACCGTCAAGGCTAGTTTTTTGCTCCAATAGTCGAGTACTGTTTTCAACATCTCCACCCGAGTCGCCTTTTCCTGATCCACCGCATCCGGCTAATACAAGTATCGTAAAGAGAGATACACTTAGTTGTGGTATTGAATTTTTCATAAGATTCACCAATTATGGAACTAGTTCAAAATTGTCTGGTGTAATTTCGATTACTTTATCGCTATCACGGATATTCACGGTCACGGTTGCACGCCGAAACAAAGGTGTTGTATCGGGTTGGTCACTCGGGACCTGAGCTACGTACAGCTGTATGACATTGTCCCCAGGCAGCTGATCGGTCATATCGCTACGATAACCAGGGTCTAGTAAGTGGATATTGGAAATGGTAAATTCGAATTCACGTACAAAAGATTCAGAATCTGTTCCTTGATTCATTTGCACTAATCCTGTATCAACTATTTCGTACTGATAGGAGTAGCGTTCGCGAACAATAGGGTCCGCTGACTTTACATTGGTGTGGTGATGAACTTCTAGCCAATCAACGCTACCGTCAAAATCGGTATCGTCAGTATCTTGTACTTCAATAGGGCTAGTGCCCGCTAGGTGTTCAATATAATCGGGAATACCATCGTAATCGGTGTCAGCAATTTTTCTTTTTGTACCCTGTATATATTCTTCACAATCAGTCAAACCGTCGGTGTCAGTATCGGGCCATGTGTCTTCCGCACCCAAATCACAGGGGCTATCAAAAACCAATGGATCGCGTTCGTTACCCGGTGAACTCACTAACTTCTCGAAGTAATCACTCATGCCATCGTTATCGGTGTCGTGGTTACCGGGGTCAGAACCGTAGAGTAACTCCTCTTCGTCGGATAGGCCGTCGCCATCGGTATCGACCATTAAGCTATCAACACCTGGTATAACATTGTAATTGTAAGCAACAATATACTTAACGATGTATTCAACCGTTAACCGTAGGTCAACAATATTGAAGTCGATAGAGTCGGCATTTTCAAAATGTTGATATTGGCCCTGCCCTGCATCGGCCATCGCTTCTAGTATTTGTCCAGCCTGGGCAAGATCATCGTCGTCCAGTGCTGGATCTTCTAGCAAAAAGGTGTGGAAGTTAAATGAACCCACGCCCCAATTTTCGACCATATCGACAATATCTTCTACGCTATCAGTTATTTTTTTCTCGGAGTCTATTCCGGTACCAGAATCTGGCTGACCATCGCTAAGAAATATTACGATATATTTAGTACGAGACAAATTATCCTGATTTTCTGTATCGGTAATATCCCGCTGAATATCAGCGTATATAGTACTGAGTGTTCCCAAATAGTTAGTCGTCGTGTCATTTGCATTGAAGCTAAGAATATCGTTGAGTTCGTCTGGGTCTTTGGTGTAGTCGTTTTGGCCATCGCCATTTTGGGTAACGGCGGTAACGGCAGAATTCCAAATCATCACCTCAAACGAAACATCGTCGAACTCGCTGTTGTAACGATTAATGAATTCTCTGGCCGCGTCTAGTCGTAGACCGTGAGGGTCTGCCCCGGCCCCACTGCCGTCGGGCATAACAAACCCCATACTGGCAGACGCATCAATCGCAAATAGCACTTTTACCGGAAAGCCAATCTCGTCTGGATTTTCGGTACGAAAAGAACCTTTTAATACGGCTATGCTACTTTCGGTAGTACGTTCCAGTGGTGCGTGATCTTTACACCCCACAAGCACCGCAACCAAGCATCCAAGTAGTAAAATAATTGTGGAAACCCGCTTCATACGAATATCCTCCCGGAATCTGTTGTGTCGTTTAACTGATATAGGCACAAAAAATACGGCACTAAATTCAGCTATATAGTCAATGATAATTTTCACTAAACTGAACAAATATCGCCGCGACCATCACCATCACTATCAACCTGATCGGCATTCGCCGTTGATGGGCAATTATCACAAACATTACCAATACCATCTTCATCTGAATCCAAGTTTTGATCCGAGCGAGCGTTGGGGCACAAATCTACATTAATATTGAATCCATCATTGTCGTAGTCGTTATCGCAGGCATCTCCCTGCACGTCGCCTACCAGATAGAAATCCGCATTGGCTTGGCCTGTATTGGCTACAGCAGGACAATTGTCGATAGCATCCGGAATAGTGTCGCCATCATCGTCGTCATCACATAAATCGCCCATGCCGTCTTCATCTCGATCGGTTTGATCGCTATTGGCAATGTACGCACAATTATCTCTTTGCCCGAGTAGCTCAACTTCATCGCCATCGATATCGTTATCGCAAACGTCTCCAATACCATCGTTATCTATGTCTTCTTGATAATAATTGGCGAGCGAAGGGCAGTTATCGCAGGCATCGCCGTGTCGATCACCGTCGGAATTATCCTGGTCGAAGTTTGCATCGTGCGTGCAGTTATCTTGTGGGTCATTCCAGCCGTCATCGTCGAAATCGTCATCGGCTTGCTGGATTGGTCCGACCGTAAGTGCAACCAAAACCAGCGCTCCGCCACCTCCTCCACCCACGCCACCAGTAGGAGGAGCACCACAATCCGCTCCACACTCCAATATGCGACCGTCTTCATCACGAAAAAATACGTTCCCGTTTTGATCGACGTAGCGTACCCAAAGAACTCCACTATCATCGAGGTAGCCTTCGTCGGTATAAACGCCCGCGAGAGCCGAAAGAGATAGCATGACTAATGCAAATCCAACCAATAATGTTGACAAGATAAGGGTTTTCACGTGAACCTCCACAACCGAAGAAAAATAGTTTTGCGCAGCACCAAATACACCGCACAAAGGCTTAATCTATTTCTAGTGCAATAGATGTTTATAGACTTCACTGGTTATTCATTATTTTCTGTAAACAAATAAACTGTATTATCTGTATTGGAAAAACTACTAATGTAAATATTGTTCTCTATATCAAACCAAAGTGAATTAAACAGACCGATATCACCGGCTTCATCCACTCGCTGTTTAAACCAACTCATATTCGTTAAATCAAGACGAGCTAGCTTCAAATTAAAAAGGTCACGCTGCCCGCCTATACCATAAGATTCTGTTTCATAGTAGGCAATCGCGGGGCTACCTAAATTATCGAACGCCAATTCAGTATGACCCCCAATCTTTGTTGCTTCATCAACCGTATGGACCGTCCATTCACCTTCCGAATAGACGGCATAACGCAGTGCGTACCCGTCGTCTTCGGTATAACTTAAATGCTCAGTACACTCTCCTATAGAATAGGCAACGCCCAATTCGCCTTCTGGAGAGATGGCGGCGGATATATCAGTAATAAAACAGCCTTTGTCGACCCACTCACTTTGCCACAGTCCATTAACTGTACGCGCGACGCGCAGGCCATGTTCGTTGTAATTAATTTCTCTTGCACCGTAAAAAATAACAGGGCTATCATCCATGTCTACAACCAAACTGTTATGGTAACCCACCGCATTTTGGTAATTTGTTGTCGCATAGTCATTGCCTTCTACATGCTCTTCGCTGGCAATATCAAAACTATCCAGCGCCCCAGCAGGTTTTTGCACATAAAGCACATCAGGATGTAGGGCGTTATTAGAATCACAGCCCTCCCAAAAAAATTGAAATGCGATATGCACATTGCCATTGCTATCGATAGCTAGGCTTGGGTAATCGCCCGCATCGCCATCAGTATATGCGGGGTTTCTCGACCCAGAATAGCCAATAGCACCTACGTATTCTTGCCACGCGCTATCACCAGTGGCCTTCACTGCAAGCATGGTGTCGGATTGCTGTGTATTACAGTGCGCAACATTGCCACCCCTATAGGCCGTATATAAAGTATTATTGTTATCGATTGCCACCTCAAACTCGAGGGTATTATCTAAGGTCACAATGTCGCTAGTGGATACAAGGCTCTCGCCCTCCGGGGCTTCCGTATCCCAGACCAAATGCCTTAGGGTATATTCAACAGGAAGATTAGGTTGCTCCTCTGAGACTTCATGCGCATCCACAAAATAGACAAAATGAAGCAAACTCTCCGATAGTTTGTCTGCAACTGCGATAACATTTGTACTGAGCAAACCACCTTTGGTTACCGCAATAATTTTGGTTTTTACCCACGGTGATTTTACCAACTCCGGTTCAACTTCCTTTTTATCTCTATTTGACCGGCCTCCACATCCTGCAGTTACAATTACGACTGAAAGCAGTACCAAAGCTAGCGTGCTTATTTTACTAAAACTGTGGTTAATCCGGCGCATTGAAAAACCTCTCTGCACGAGAAATTATAAGGACGGTATCTTCTTTTTTCTTTAACCCAATACGCTTACTGTATAGCCCGTTGGCGTAATCTTTATAACCGTAGTGATAGTAAAGACCCGCAAGATTAACAGCGGCCGAATAATTAGATTTATCTATGTCTAAAGATTTCTGCAGAGAATCCCGCGCAAGCCTATCGTGCCCCATGTCCATATACACAGCGCCCATCACTGAGTAAACCTCTGAACGACGTTTACTGCCAAGCTTTCGTGTATCTTCAAGTAGGGTTTTGGCAATAACTAATGTTTGCCCTAGATCCCCGCGCTGCCTATATTTATTCGCCAATGCCAAAAGCAAGTCGACATCACCAGGGTCTCTATACAGGGAGTCAAATATCGCTCTAAATTCCGTATCCTTTAATGTTTCAAGACCAATTTGAGTTTGCTTTTGACGTTGAGAGAACGACGCGTTCCGAACAAAAGAGCGCTCCGCTTCAATGTCGTATGTGGATATTTGTCTATCTAATGGCTTAGTGCGCCTTGCAATATCTTCGCCCGTTTTAAGGTACTGAGCGGCTTCATTTCTGTATTCAAGCGCCTTTTCCGCTATTATCTGCTTGTATTGAGATATTTCATCCGATGTAAAACCTTCAGGCTGGGGCGCGCCCTCCAAGAAACGTGCATATTCCAAATTTATTTCATAAATTCGGTAGCAGGCCAAAACTGACCAGCGCGGTGACTTAAAATTAATTGCCGTTATAAAGTCATCCTGGAGCTGCTCTTGTAGTTGGGTTTTTGATTCTACAATACGGTTATCTATTTGAGCTCCTAGCTTTACTTTCATATAGCGATCGTAAGATCGAAAAGCCAATGCATAAGCGGTTCTACCTAAAGGCTCATAATATTCAGATGGAACCTTACCCTGAGCTGACATTTTTCTGGCGTTTTTGAGATACTGCAACGTCGGCCCGCTTCTGCCAGTGTAGTACGATAACTCTGCACCCAGTGCAGCAAGGGTACCCGTATTCAAAGCGCGTTTATTTTTTGCCAATACACGATAAGCTTGTTCTCTCTCACCTAGCTCATCATGTGATGCTATTAGCGCGAGCACTATTTGTTCACGAAATTTGTTATCTATCTTGTAATTATTCAATACCTTGTTGTAATTACTTATTGCGAGAGAGTTTTGTTTCAAATTCCCTCTAATCTGTGCAGCTTGGAATAGAAAATCCTTTGAATTTACAGATTTTGGGAATTGTAAAACATACTGCTCTAGGTAGTCTGCAAGTACACGATAGTTAGCTGTCGTTAACGATAAATCGATAAGTGCTCTTAATGCGTTTTCTGCATGTTCTGTTCCGCTAAAACGACTAGCGATACTCTGACCAGCGACGTGCATACTTTCTATATCACCATGCTCTTCGCTGGAGACAAACAAGGCATTAAGCGCTTGTATACCCAAACCTGCCGTTTTGTTGCTATCCGCAAAATTAATCAGCTTTTCTTTCCCTGAATCCCAATCGTTAATCGAACCGACGACCATTTCCTGAATTATTTTCGACTGAGCGGCTTTACTTACTTTCGCAATATTCTGTTTTACACCGCTATCAAGGCCAGGGATCTCGGCTATATCCTGCTCGAGATCCATCAACGCGTCATAGTTTTCCGTTGTGTTCAATGAATCCATTATGAGTTCAACTGCAGCTTTGGCATTGCTTCCCTTCGGATATTTTTTTACGAAAGCTGAAAACTCCTCTACAGCCGCTTGAAACTCCCCTTTGTCGTACTGAATACGAGCAATGTTAAATAGGATATCCTCAGATTTACTCGAACTAGGGTAAAGGCCAACGTATGTTTGACCAACATCGCGTAATCCATCTTGAGAGAAAGCTATCTCGTAATGATTTAAATCTCCTATATTGTTTAGTGCAGTGTAATAAGCGGCAGCAGCGCTATACAAAGGATCGTGCCTTACCTTTGGGTCCGATATAGTTGATGCAATCGTTTCGTAAACTTTCCCCGCACGAGTGTGATCACCTGATGAAAATAAACTTTCTGCATAGTTGATCTGTATTTCTGCGTATTTTGGGCTTTCATCAAAAAAGTCCAAATACTTCTTATACACAGAAGCAGCAACTCTGTAGTCGTCAACTTCATTGGTTTTCTTTGCATTGTTATGCAAGCGAGTAGCGACATCACGGGCATAGAGTTCGTACACTGTCATTAACTCCACTTTTTTGGATTCATCCATATGTACCGAATACCGAACTTGATCCAATGCCTTCACAATTAATACAATATCGTTTTCTGAACCTCCAAAGTTTTTTGACTCCAATAAACAAGTGTACAAATTTTCCAAATAATGAAGAAGTTTAGTGCCATCAGACTGCATGGCGGATAGCTCACGATAAATGTATGATGCGTTGTCCCACTTGTGCTTAATCATGTAGCGATTGGCAAGCTTTTCTAAAACCAAAATATATGATTGTCGTGACCAAGCAATCTTTTTAAAATAAGCAGAATCATCGCCTGGTTTAGTATCCTTATAAACTTGACTGTAGGTAAATGCCATGTCAGCGAGCGCCTCTAGACGAATATCCACACGATTATAGGTGTCTACATCTACTGTCGAAGGTGCGTCTTTGTTGGCCACTGATTTTTCAAAAAGACTTAATGCTTGTGCATAATTTCGCTTGTTTATATGTACCCACGCAAGCTTATACCGAGCAATCACTATGGCGGAACTCTTAGGGTATTGAAGAACACGTTGGTAATAACCAAGTGCTTGATCGATATTTTTGTCCTGGTAGGCGTGGTCTCCCAACAGTAAGAGTGATTCTGGAACAAACTCGCTTAGGGGGTACGTCTTTAGAATTTCCTCATACTGCTCGACCATATCAGTATACTTCCCTAGCTCACGAAACTCGTGAGCTAGGAAGAAATGAACTTTGTCAAGATATTCAAAATCTGGAAAATGACTAATGATTTGCAAGTAGGTTTCAACGGCCTTTTCTTTCAAACCCGCAGCTTCAATACTGCTTATTTCCCGTACCTTTCCACGCTCCCCCATCTCTAGTCTACGAAGAAAGAAAACAACACGAGATTTTTCTGCATAGAGCTCCGCTAACCGAATATATAACTCTGGCAGAAATGGCTTACCGTGAGATTTCGATATTAGGTCCTTAGTGTTTGTTATTGCATGGTCCAAGTTGCTTTTATCAAGCTCAAAACGTCGAATAAGAATATCGTCTTCAACAGTCTTGGCCTCGCGCTTGAATCCATATTTGCTCGATTCACTTTCTTCTTCCTGCAATGACTCAAAGATTGGCTCTACTTCTGATGGGTTAGCTTTACCTATAAACGGCAGGAAAGAACATGATGTAATGCCAAATGCGAAACCCGCTATCATCATAGCTTTTACTAAAGGCTGAAAACGGTTAACGATGGAGGTTTCAAGTATATATTTCATTTGAAAAAAACCTCCCACTCTTGTTCATTGTTACACTCGTCCGATAAATGAACTTTGTAGTCATCAAACTCGTCGCTCCAAAATTCACCTTGAAACTGATAGACAACCTTACCCTTATAGGAACTGCTCGCCGATTTTTCTGGTTTAGCTTCTCGATACCTTAGGTCGCTGGCGCTCTGATACTGATCGACACCTGACTCATAGCGAACCAAATTTATGTTTTCTTCGTATTCCAACAAAAGGTTCGCTAAGCGTTCGTACTCGCGATCTACATTAAGCCTGAGACGCTTTGCTGACTGTTCAAGCTTTAGTGTATATGTCGCGCTCAAGTGGTTGTGCAGCGCTTGATCATCTAATGTCTGTAGTAATACAGTTTCGGTTTCGAGTAAGCGAACAAATGCCCACTGACGTTTAATCGATTCATCGTTAAGAATTAGATATAAGATGGTTTTCGTTTCTGGATCGGCTGCAAGCTTGCGATCGTATACTGCGTCCAATGCTTTTTGATAGCGCGCATAGAAAGCGTCAACTGTAGACAACGTTGACTCATATTTACACAAGCTTTTGTAAATTAGCGATTTCAATATGAACATTTCTGGAGTGAAAAATCGCCTGAAGTCCGGTGCTTCAAACGCATAGAGCAACCCCATAGCACGCTGAGGTTTATTTAGCTTATATTGGTTCCACGCTCGCTCTAATAAAAAGGAGGCCTGCTCGCTTACCGGCGTTTTTATCGCCTTGTAATGCTCAATTGCCTTTTGATGTTCGGACCTTTCAAAAAGCAATCTTGCGCTAGTCCAATGCGCTGTGTCCACTAGCGTTGCATCAACATTCGGTAGCGCCAATAGAGATTCCAAGAGCGTTAACGCTGAATCTATTTCATTTTTTCGCGTTTGCTCTACAGCATGTTGATATAGATAGCTAGCATAATAAATTGAGTCACGCGGGATACTACCAAAATGTCCTTCAGCCCATTCAGCATGCCCATTGCGAGTATCGTATATACCCTGGTGGTAATGAACCATTGCGGCGAGATCGTCATCAACAAATCCGTAGTCTGTGCTATTTAGCGCTTGGGCTATTAGCATCTCCTGATCAAATGGTTGATTTCTTGAGAGATTATCGAAATAACTCAATATATAGACTACGATTTTGGTGTTTGGTTTACTTGTAACTATTTTGGTGAAAGTATCTACCGCTGCGTGTGAAAATCCTAGTTTTTCCAGGGAAACGCCGTAGAAAAAATTTGCCCATTCATAATTCTCATCTCCTGCATTTGCAACAGACATGTAGTGATAAAATCCACCAAGAGATTCTTTATAGTTCTTTCTATTAAAACTGTCATAACCGACTTTAAAAAGAGCCTTCTTTTCTTCGTCGAGTTTTTCCTGCTCATCAATAGTAAGTTCCATCACCTGTTCTGGCTGTTGATATTCTGTCTCAACAAGCGTCTCTTGGCTATGCGCAGATGACGCCACCAAAAAGCTTAGCGCTAACAGAAAACAAATACTTAAATCATTACTTTTACACATGACTCTTTACTTCAGATAGTTGTAAATAGAGCTATCTTCACCTTCGGTTTTATTGAAAGAACCAAAGCCATCGAATCGATAATTGAATCCAACACCAAGATAAATTGAACTTTCTACCGAACTCTCTTTAAATATAAAAATATCTTTAAGATCCAAGCTAATGTTAAATGACTTGTTTATAAAGTACTTTCTACCAACTCCGGCACTTAAGGTAAGCGCCGACTCCTGCTCATTATCACCGTAACTGAGCATTTTTTTGTAAGTAGCTATTCCTGTTCCAAACGAAACATACGTTTCATTATTGACAACATGTTTATTCCAAACAGAGTCTTTACCATAGCTCGGCTTTATCATAAAACTTGTTTCAAAATGGCTAGTAATTTCGTCGAATGTAGAAGGTGTTACGCCAAAGTTTTCTTCCAAATCTCGCTTAATATCGCGCTCATTATTCAGCATATAGCTTGCGCGTATAACCTCCCATGCATAGTTTTCACTAAAATGATGAATATAGTTAAACGACACCGGAAAAACTTCATAAAAGTTGTCATCAGGTAAATGTCCTATCGAAAACCCTATTTCGTTTTTTCGGTCAAACAGTCGCTCCTGGACAATCGTAACTTCGGGCTTCGCTGAATCGGCAACATCCACACAATAAGCCGTGTTACTGATACTGAATACGACGGTTGCTAATAATAAACACCTGGAAAATAACATCTATCGATTCCTTAGAATGACACTGAATCAAAAATGAATGGGAACGATACAAATACAGAACCCCCTGATGGTTTAGGGAACTCCCAACTTTTTACCGCTGCTTTAATACAGGAATGAATATCGTTGGAGCGAAGAGATGACGTTTTAATGTTGACCTCGCCCACACGTCCAGACGAAAGTACTTTCCACTCAAATACTGCCTTCCCCGCTAAACCCGGGTTGCTCATTAATGTTTTTTCGTAACAGTAAACAACTTCATCCATGTGAGCATCGATAACACCTTTCACTTCGTCTCGACTTAAACCACCTTTAATTTTTACGGTGCGTGTCAGTGTTGCAGAAACTCGACCACGAATATCGCGATTCCCAGTGATACCTGTTTCGAGTGCGCCAACATTACCTTCACCTGCCACTCCACCACTGCGTAAAACTTTGTTTGATCCACTGGTATTAATAAGCTCTCCAGAGGCCACTTCAATGCGAGCACCCTGCACTTTTGCTGAAAGTCCAGAGACTTTCAGTACCGCAGAGCTTTGATCTAAAGACGATACCGCATCTATGCTACTAATCTCGGCTAAAGCTTGCTTTTTTCCTTCCTGTTTATCGCTTCTAGTACCCAATGCGGCTAATAAACCTGATGATTTGACATCTCGTTTTTTAATGTTTCCACCCTTTTTACTTCCGCCGCCAGCGTTTTTTGGTTTGGGTTTCGCTGATGTTGGTTTTTTAGTTACCTTTATTTTTTTAACAGTATCCATTTTTTTTACTTTTGGTATTTTTTTGACCTCAGCAGGAGGCTTTGGTGGTGGAGTTGGTATTACTAAAGGCTGTAATTCAACTTGCGCGAACCTAGGCTCTTCTATTTTTTCCGTTTTATGGTGTGTTAGTGTATAGATAAGACTTCCCAATATTATTATTGCAATGTGGAATACAGCAGAATATTGTAAAAAATGCTTAAAATTCCTACCTTGCTCTTGAGGTATATCCGGTACCTTGCAAGCAACTCGAGCAGGAACGACACGTAAACGGTACTCATCATTTCCTGCTTTTAGGAAAATAACTTTGTCTGGCGGTAGCGTATACCGTAATGATTTCTTTGGGCTATTAACCTGTAGTGCTTTAACGCTTTCATTTTCACTCGTATTACTGCTGTATTCGCCAATGCCAGCGGCAAAATAACGTCGCATATAGAATATTTGACACTGGTTGTTTTTTCGATTACTTGCTATTTTTATTTTCCGCGTACCGACATGAACCGAATAACTGTCTCCAAGGTTGACATGCTCCAAGTTCCTTACCTCACCTCGATGAAATCGAGTCACCTCAATCAGTAATGGCGCATTATGGTCAATGACACCCTGTTTCCGATTGCCATTAAGCTTATCGGTAAGGGAATAAAGCGTTTCATTATCCAGTGTTGTATCGATGTCATATTCATCATCCTCGTCCTCTTCATCAAATACAGCACCACTGATAGGCCATACTACCGGTGCGTCTTTTCGATTACGTGTTTTGGTTGATTTCGCTCTTACATCGACTTGTGGAGCATTACCAGAGGCCTCCAAACTAGCAACAACCGAACGCGACTCAGTTTTCTTCCGCGATTTAACAGTATTAACTTGTTTTTTAGCTGGATCTTCGTTATCAGGAATAGTACTTTTTTTGTCTTCTAACGGTAATATAGTCCGAGTACATGGAGAATTTGGCGCTCTTGATACTCTCTTATTTTTGGTTAATCCAGTTCGGCCTGTTGTTGTGCTATCGTTTATTTTTACGTTTAGTATTCTATCTTGCTCGTACTGCGGATGAGTTGCTTTATGATTTTCTGTCTTTTTCGATATAGACGTTATATCAGTTGATTTTTCCGAATTTAATTTTTTTGTATCCGAGTGTGTTTTACTCTTCTTTGTGCTCTTTTGATCACGAAAATGTTGTGGGTATTTTTGGCTAAACTCATCGATCAACTCTTGTCGCAAATCGTCCTTTATCTGTAAAAGTAATTCAGCTTTAATTTTTTCCTCAATTTCTTTTCTTTGCTCGAGCGAAAAAGTACTTGTATGTTTAATTTCCGCAGGCTCGAAGGAACCACCTGAACGCTGTAAAACCCGTTTCACCGAGGAATCATTATCAATTTTAATGTTTACATTACGCTCTTTACCCAGTATGTAATCGCCAAGCCGCCTAATAATATTGTATTTACTTTTCGATTCTATGCTTTTATGGACAGTATCTTTTTTGGCTAGAGTTGAAGATCCACCTACCTGCTGAATATCCCACTGATTCTGTGGATGTAATTTTTCGTTAAGGTTTACGATTACTTTTTGCTGTTTTTTAACATGTGTTACTAAGTCGCTAATGATTTGATCTTTATCATTAGCTATAGATGTGTCAATCACCCCGTGACCTTTACGCTCTAATTCTTCCAGTATTTGGTCGGTTATAGCGGGGATATTCGAAGCCGTATTGTCTCTTGATGGCATCACTCAAATCCTATACGACAAATCATTTAGATAGCTTTAGGTCTGGAAGCGGTTTTGGTTCGGCCGCCTGATCTTCAAGTTCCATTTCGTGGCCATAAAAGTCGTTAACAATTTCTTGCCGATAGCTTTTCCTTGTTTTTAACAAGGTTTTTAGCGGTGTTTTCCTTCTGTTCGTTAGATACACTGCACCCGATTTTATAGACTGCCCTTGAATATACGTATTACCAAAATCTATACGGCTTTCTTTCTGGTCATCCCCCTCTTCCGCAACAACGACGGCAGAGTATGCTGATATAAAAAACCATAATAAAGTCAAGCATAATAGAATATGCTGTTTCATGATCCGAGCCTCCGAAATACCGCGATATTTGAATATTTGGGGCAATTACTCACCCGTAACTGCAAATTGCATATTGGGATAACCGACCATCCCTATAGTTTTCATAACAGAATTGATTACCTTAAATGGAACTGACTTATCACAAAAAAATAACACTTGTGGTTTGTTTTTATTGACACTACTTACTAGGCCAGCCCCTCCTTTCTGGGTATCGGTTTCCTGCAAGTTCATTTTTTCCTGTAATTCCAGCCGATCTTTTCGTATTTTTTCTAGTGTTTTGTAAAGCCTACTATTACGGGGGTTATTAGGGTCAAAATCCATAATTTTTCCTTGGCGTATATTGGCAACGGTCTGATCTTCAATCTTTAGCGTGTCTGGCGATAAAAACACTTTAATTGTATTCTCATAATCGCTTTGGCTACTGGACGAAGGTAAATCGATATTGCTGTTTAACTGCACCTCGTCGGGCTTTTCGGCGTATGAAAACAACAAGAAGAATACGATAATGGTAAACATATCCATCATTGCTGTTATTTGTAGCTTTGGTGCTATAAACGGTTCTCTATTTCGAAAATTATTGCCAAGCGACATCCCAAATACCTCAAAATCGTCATCAATACTTAACTAGAAGAAACTTCACCGGACACGACCACAATGGGAAAAAGCGTTGTTTCACCGCTTTTTCTTGCAACATCCATAACAGTTACAATATCTTTATAAATCACATCGTCGGCTGGCGACAAAATTAACGTATTGCTTTTAGGATATTTGTTTTTTATTCCCCTTAGATAGATAACCAACTCTTCTAACATTTCAGTCTCTTTGTCTTTTGTCCATTCAATACGAGTATCGAGCGACTTTAACTGATCTTCGGTTAGTTCAGGTGACGTAACCGACAGACGAACACCCGTATACGTAAGCTTGACCACAGCGGTAACCACAACCTCCTTTTTTTTGCTGTCTTCACTACTTAGGGATGTTTCTGCTCTAACAGGCACGGACGTGTCAATTGCTTTCAAATGTAAAAAGCTCGCTGACATAAGTAGGAATGGAATGAGCACCAGAAACATATTCATGATGGGCACCATATTAATTTCTACGTCTGGCTCAGGTCGTTTTCGCCTGGTACCTAAAGCAGCCATGACAATCAACTACTCCTTTTCATATTTGACAGAATATTAAACAACCCTAGTGCTTTTTCATCGAGCTTATCGATTAGGTAGTCACCTCTATTACTGAGCAAGTAGAAACCGACAAGACATGGAATAGATACAATCAAGCCAAAAGCGGTAGTAAACATAGCAATAGAAATACCCGAGGCTAAAATCTGCTGTTTTTCTGCTGCAGCTGCCTCACTAACACCAGAAAACGCTGCAATAAGACCAACAATGGTTCCGAGCAAACCAAGAAGTGTTGCAACATTCGCGAACATACTTAAGTAATTGATACGAGCCTTTATTTTGGGGATTTCTCGAAGAATGCTTTCTTGCAGTGCCTGCTCAATTTCTTTATCTCGCTTACCGGCTTTTAGTAAGCCCGTCTTTAATGTTCGACCCAAAGGGTGATTGGAAAACCTATTTACCTCTTCAAATGCCTGTTGATAGTTTTCTTTTTCCAGTCGAATTTCTACACGCCTAAAGGCTTTGTCGACATTTAAACCCAAACGAAGATACAGATAGAAGGCTCGTTCACAAAAAAGCGCCAAAGCACCAATAGACGTAAAGAGAATGACGTACATAAAAACACCGCCATCTGTGAAGAACGTAAACATTGTGTACCCCTTAGCCAAATTTAGTTTCACCCAAAAAACAGAACACTTCTCTACAAGCCAAACAGACGAGTCGGAGACCGCAATAAAATGCTCAATAAGTTACATCCGATGTGCGTTTAAACCAGAACTGTAATATTCATTCTTTTCAATTATTTACCCGTTTTTAATGGGCCATATGGACTAAAAACCATCCCAACTAGTAGACCTAAAAACCTGCATTAATCCTAGTATTTCTTCTATCTAGCTGAAGAACATGTCTTGCGTTTTTCATGTGGACGGAAAATCGATTTCAGACTATATAGTGGTTAATTTACCCAAAACATCACCTCAGCTTCGCAAACAGCCTCTTCTTCATTATTGGTACAGGCTCTACTTTCACCGCTGATTACATTTTCATCATTCATTTGGTCCAGCAGCCACAACTATATTTTGTGATCTACTGAAATGAATTACGCTTAAACGTTTTTCAATTCCGCCAGCAATCGTTACTGAAACTTCAAATTATGCAAAAGAAATTATGTTTTTGTTTTACCGCGGAACCCACAAAACCTCGAAGAAGTTTAGAATAAAATATAGTCTTATGATGTTGTGTGAGGAGATGTAAAAGCGTGATTCATGCACTGCTGACACTTGATCGCAATCAAATAAATGGAGCTGATAGCGGTATTTTTATGTCCAACTAGCTTACTAATCGAATAAATATGATTCAGAACTGTCCTATCATTATAAGAATATATTTTTCTTTATCCGGAAATATAATTTTTTTATCTATACACAAAAACCGCGACACCCACATTAAGTTAGTAATGTGTAGCACCCCAAAAAAAATCAAATATTTTTATCGTAATTACAACCCTATTTGAATTTATGGCGTTGTTCATTTTCATAAAATACACAACAAAAATAACAACCAGTGATCTAGATAAGCTTAAACAATTCGATATATTTACAATTTTTATATTGAAATTTTGTAATAGAGGATGTTTTATGTCAGCCTGCTGATTAGACTTAACAAAAGAAAGTACTAGTTAAGTGACTTGATACCCTTTTCGCTAACGCTATAAACAAAGAACCGATAGCCCTAACTTTAATTTATGAGTCCGGAATCCCACTATATTTGCGATGAATGAACCTCTTGCTTTTCATCACATACACATATCATTCAGACCTTCTGTATTCCTAAATGGCCTTTGGATTCATTTCAAGTTATTGGAAATTTCAGAGTGGCAGGCATACTGCTGAACTGGCTAAATTTCTATTTTTTAAATGATACGTGTATGCGGCCGCGCCGAGCTAAATTCATCCATTAGAAGCGTCCCTTTGATTATTTCAATATTTTTTCACCCGGTGCATGTAGAATGCTTCTAGCCAGGTTTTAGTGCCATCGATTTTCTGGTGCAACTCAAACTTCAATGAAAAGAGGGGTAAGGATGAGCATTGTAGACAAGCTAGAGATCTCGCTCTGCGGCACGGGTGATATGCGCCTAGGTAAAACGGTAGGTATGCCGGGTTGGGAAATTCGTCTGCTAAAGGAGTTTTGTGATAGAGAATCGCTAATGCTCATAATCAGAGCTTGTAACCCCGATAACCGTCAATACATGTACAAACAAGGATATGCGCCGAAACCGGTGGGGATGAACTCCAAAACCAGCACCCTCGAAAGCGGCCCAAAGGGAATTGTTGCTGCCGATCGACTTACAGAGAAAGACCAGCAATCGATCGACAATAGCGACCTGCGGAACTACCTACAGGGTAAAAGTTTTTACAGTGATTACGATCTAATGTCGGCGTGGCGCCGACTCAGTGCGAGCCGATGCAAAAAAATCGACACCAATAGTAATGCGTTTTTACACAGCTTGAACGCCATTGTGGGCTTGCGTTTTATGCACGGTGGCAACGACGATTACTATAACCGTAAAACCGGTGAGTTTTTGGGTACTGACAATGTTAAACCAAACGAACAATTTGTAGTGATTGGTGCCTACGACAAACCCTTCGACATAGCCGGCTTAGATGACCTAAAACGCTACTATAAGCAATGTGGATGCGATTCAGACCTTACCTTTAACATCAGCGCTAAAAAGATACCTGTGCCCATTTGGCCATACTAATGCGTGATACACGGCTTATTCTAACCCTGAATATGAAAGTCGTGTTTGCCAGAACATGCACAATAGTCAGGGAAGTCAACCATCACCTACCTCGACAACATTAGGTAGAAGAAACCGAATGATCGGACACCCACACTAACACGCCCCCCTTATTCAAATTTTCTTAACGTGACTGTGCGACTATTTCGCGCTAACCCGTATTTAAATATAGTGCCTGCGAACACGCTACACCCTTGCCGCAATTACGCTCAAACACCTGGGCATAATCGGCCATGCGCGCCACCGAACCGGCACTGGAACCATAACGGCGGCCAAAATTCTGAACGTGGTCGATCCATTTATTTGGATTAATACCCAACCTCGACACAATAGCCGGAAGTTCGCTGGCGATAGCCCCGCGTTTATCGTCTCGTAGAATACGGCCAGTAGTTTCCACAAGCTCAAAATAGTCTTCACGGGTAAAGGGTAAGGCATGGTGAGTATCGGTATGGGAGGAACCATCAAAAGGCATTAACGGCGCTTCGGGTAAAGTATCCAAACCCATTTCAGCTTTAATTTCACGCTGCTTTTGAATACGAGCATTCAATTTCTGCTCGTCTTTAGATTTGGTATTTTTGTATTTTACGTAATCGAATAAACGCTGCTGAATGGAGGTGAAATCACTTTCCATAAGATCTGTTTCCATCGCCGCCCGAATGGGGTTGAGGTCGACATAGGCCATACAGCTCAGTAACGCGGCTTCATCCAATAGAGCCTGACTTTTAAAACGCCCCTCCCAAAACCGGCCTTTACAACCCTCTTCGCTGTTTGCCATGCGGGCTATGGTTTCATTAACGCCGCGCATGAACCAGCTGATATCGTATAAGCGTTTACGCCACTTTTCGATAATCTCATCCACTGCGGCTTGCGTAGCCGCATCAATAGCCTCCGGGTTCTCCAGCCAGTGATCAACCAGCATATGGCCGCTATACAACTGCATCCAGCGCTCGGCCACTTCTTTATTACTCCATGCCTGCGCCCTAGCCTTATCCGCATGCAGCACAACATGGTAGTGGTTGCTCATCACCGCATAAGCACACACATCTACCGCATACACATACGACAAAAACCGCAAGCGCGATACGATCCACTGCTTGCGGTGATCGTAATTCTCACCCGTCGAATGATCGTCTCCACACAAATATGCACGCCGAACACAGCGTACATAACAATGGTAAAACGGTGTTGAATCTAGAGAGATTAATGTTTCGCGGCTTTGGGTCATGGTTGCATAAATTACTAGAGCCTGGAAGACTTGTCAAGTTTTTGGATGTCCTTTTTATTGTCACGGCTTTGGGTCATGGTTGCACAAATTACCGGAACCAGGAAGGCTTGTCAAGTTTTTGGATGTCCTTTTATTTGTTTGAAGCTGGCGAGCCTGGAAGACTTGTCAAGTTTTTGGATGTCCTTTTGTTTGTCAGAAACTAAAAAGTAGTTAACTTGTGCTGCCGGTGCACTTTAATCTTGAAGCTGGCGAACCAGGAAGGCTTGTCAAGTTTTTGGATGTCCTTTTGTTTTTATCGAACTTATCGAGGCATTTAGGTTAAGGCAGATCCTTTTTTATTTTTAACAGGTATTCCAATCTCTCCGATTCCACAATTTTCTTATCGTAAAGCAGCTCGCAAACATTTAGCCTGTTTTTAATTGCTCTCAAATCTAACATCAGCTCTCTTGAAATACCTTTTTCATGCCAGGGCAAATAAGACTCTAATTTTGACTCGCCAACTTTATCAGCCGCACAAAATAACCAATCCAGTATCACATTAGCATCTAGTATTTTATGACCCGCCTGTTGACCCATTGACAGGATTAAACAAGCACGTAAATTCATTTGGGATAATTCAGTGGCTCCTCTCTCTGATTCAGGGAGCCTTCGCTCAGACTCACTATAAGCTCGATTAGATAACTCAGCCCAAAGAAGCCTTTCCTCACAAGGTAACTCTTCATCCCTTGCGTTATTTGCAGCACAAAAACCTAAACCATCAAAGTTCACATCACTACTAAAGCCATTTTTTTCTTTTGCATCAAACCATTGGATTGCTAGAACTGCAGACTTTTTTGCAACCTCATCTATTTCCATAAACTGCCCCTCTAAAAGCCTATTCCAATTTTTCTAAATGCATCTACGCCAACCTGCATAGCTCGAGCATTCTGAGCGGCCGATGTTCCTCGCATAAAATGCCCACTATGAGTAGTTATTCTCATACCGATAAATTGACCGTTACTTGCTGCAATCTCAGCTTGTCCAGCAGCCATAACTGGACGCCCACCTGATAGTACAGCATGAGAAATCTCCTGCCCCCGGACAGTATGGGAAGAGACAATTAACTGACCTCGTGAATTAACAACCCACTTAATAGTTCCCTGGTTAACGAGGCCCTCCATTTGGGTTCCTCTCGCCGCAACCATTGGATTAGCACCGACATTTTTTGCGGCTTGCATTTCCTGACTAAGGCTACCTGGAACCTGGTTTCTGAATAACCCGCCTTTATTGTTTGGGTCATCCCCCCCAGGCCAACCTCCTGGCGAAGTAGTCTCTCCCCCATAAGAAACCGGCATTCCAGTCGCCGTATTAATTTCGACCCCATTGACCATACAGGAGAGCATGTCATAACAACGATCATAACCGGTATTTCCCGGCACAAACATACCAGCAACAAAAAGCGTAGCCGGATGCGTTACAAACCGTGCAGCCGCCACACGGAGCGAGTTCCTCATATAATGGCTAATTGCATTGCCAGCCCTTCGCGTTCCCTCAACAATCATCTCCTCCAAAGCGGGGGCCGCAGTGGCTGCCGGGGCGGCCACCGCAGCAACACCTGATGTCACCTGAGTATCAGCCATAGAATTCTGCTCAACCTGAGACTCCTCCCCACCTCCAGACTCAGGATCAAACGTAACCCCCGAAGCCTTATTATTATTACTCTGCGATGAGGTACCCTTTGACTTCTGTTCCTTACCTGCATCGGTATTTTCCTTATTTTTTGATGTCGAACCAATACTACTGCCAACAAAACCATGAGCATATTCAGTGTTGTAGTACCTTACCTTTGTCTCTGCCTCAAACCCACTAGGATCCACAGCATTCAACGGATTATTCCAAACATAAGAATACCGATTCAAACTCTGTACCCGCAACGGATCTTGAATAATCGGGTCCGCCTGCACAAATCGCGCTATCTTCGCATCGTAGATGCGCCCATTCATATGAACAAGCTCTACCTCATCCAGCATTTCGTGGTCGGTATAACCCCGGCTGGTAATCGGCTTACTGGCTTTCAAGAACGGCTGGGTATCTTCCCAGGTATCCGTTTCCCGGTTCGCCTTGCGGCTATCGCCCCAGGGGTCGAAGTAGTGCTCTTCTACATCGCCACCAATCTCGTCGGTAATTAAGCTGAGAGAACCCAGGTGATCGTAATGTAGAAAGTGCAGTTCCCGCGTTTGTTGGCTAACGTGTTCGGTTTCGATAGCAACACCGGCTACTTTGCGCTTCCAGACAATTTTGTTATCGGGGTATTTGATTTTCTCCACGCCACCAATGTAGAGGGTGCTGGTGGTCCCCTCTGCTCCAACATCTACCCGCTTGAAGCGCGCACGGCTGGGGCCGTATTGGAAACTGGTGGTGTGACTGCCTTTTTGGATAGTGAGCGGCTTATCAAACACACTGTAGGTGAGCGTTCGACCGCTACCGTCGGACAATAAGTTGCCGTTGTGATCGTAGTAGTACAGGGTTTGCGTGTTGTTGTCATCGGTAATGCGACACACCGCATGGGGGCCTGCGTTTTGACTGCTGCTACAGTCGCTGCCGTAATCGTAAGTTCCTATACCGGTTTTGCTTTCGATATTATCAATATTGCTGTAGGTAACTTCTGCAAACTCTGTGATATCGCCGGTGGAGGTCCAGGTGTTTAGGCGGTTAAGGGCATCATAGGTATAGCTTTCTTCTATATCGCGCCCGCTCTGGTAATTATCCCAGAAGCTTCCGCTACCCTTTTCGCTGCGGCTTTGCAGGTTGCCCACCATGTCCCACTGGTATTCAGCGAACTGACCACTGCCCACCAACTGGCCACCCCAGGCTTTGATGATTTTAGCCAACCCGCTGTCGGCGTAGTATTCGTTTTCCTGGGTAACACCGTTGCCGTATTCGGCGTTGGTGATATTGCCCCGCTGGTCCATGTTCACCACGGTGTAGTAAGGCATGCGGTAGCCGTTAAAGCTTTCCACATCTACCACGGCACTCAGGTAGCCCTGATTGTTGTACACATGCTGGATGCCGTTGTGACTAAAATCAGCCGAGGTACGGGCACCATCGAAGGTTTGGAATACGCGACCGTACTGGTCGTAGGTGGCTTTTTCGTAATGGCCGGTAATGGCGCCACTATGGTCAGGGAAGCTGGTGGTGGTGGTGCCGATTCGGCCAAAGTTGTCGTAGCTGTGGCTTTGGGTGTAGCGGGCACTGCCCCCTACGGTGCCGGAATCCCACATTTGCTCCAATTGCCCCAAGCCATTGCTGGCGGTGTCGTATTGCCATTGGCTATAGGTTTGCACACCACCCGTTGGGCTCTCACACGCACTGCCACTGGCGGCTACCCGATCGGTGCGGCTATACAGGCGGCCACGAATATCGTACACCTGCTGAATAACCTGACCGTTAGCGTCTTGCTGACAGGTGATTTCGCCAAAGGTGTTGTACACGTAGCGCCACTCGCCCTTATCGGGGTCGTTCATCCAGGTTTTACGGTTTAGGGCATCGAAGGTGATTTGCGTTTGGTTAACCTGTGACGGGTCAGTCATTAAGCGCAGGTTACCCCGCGCATCGTAGGCAAAGGCGGTAATGCCGTCGGCCGGGTCGGTCACCTGAATAATTTTGCCCAAGCCGTCGGTGATTTCGGTGCGCACAAGGGTACTGGGGCCCTCCGCGCTGTTGTTGTGGGCGGTGGTGGTTTTGCGGTTATTAACATAGCTGATCTGGGTGCGCGGGCGGCCGCCATCTTCGCGTACCGGGCCAACCATATCGGTGACACGGCCAAGAATATCCATGCCGGAGTTTTCGGTCCATTTACTGGCACCTGCGTTGGCGAAGTAGGGTTCGCTTTTACGCAATACACGGCCGAGTATGTCGTACTCGGTGTCTACCACTACCCAGTCGCTGCCGTCATAGGACAACGTGGCTTGGCGAATAGGACGGCTTTGTACATCAAAACAACCCAGGGTTTGGTTTCCCGTTGCGGTGGTCTCCAGTTGCCAATAAACGTTATGGCTTTGGCTACAGACTCCGTAGGTGCCACTGCCCATGGTAGTCGCTGCCGAGGCACCCTCACTGCTGGCGGTAAAATACGGGGTACCAAAGGCGGTAGTGGCTGCGGTTTGGGTGGTGTAGGCGCCCGTGTTGGTGCGGTCCATGTAGGCACGGGTTTCGGTGGGTGTGCCGTATTTATCGCGGCTAACAACGTCACTTACTTTAATGCGGGTACCCGCCGCCGGATTATCGCCACTGGTAAAGCGGTCGTAGACGGCATCAACAAAACGGCCGCGGTCGTCGTAGTCACTTTCTGGGCTGTAACGGGTTTGACCATCGGCGGCAATGGTGGAGTATTGCCTGTTACCAAAGCTATCGTAGCTGTGGGTGGTCGCTTGGCTATAGCCTGTCGCGTCCGGTGAGACGGTCAGGGTTTCAGTTTGAACCATGCCCTCTTCGGTGTAGGTAAAGGCTTTGCTTTGCGTGACGGTATCGTAAGCGGGATTATTACTGGATGCTTCGCGGCTGGTGGTCACTTCCGCGGTTTCAAGCCGACCCAACTGTTGGCTCCAGCTTTCGCCCTCGCCTTTAAACACGTAACCGTAGTCTGATGTTTTATCGAGCACCTTTATTAAGGCTTCGGTATTGCTGCTTTCGTCCATGCCATGCACAACAACGGTTTCTTCTTCCATGTTGCCTTTATTATCCAACACCCTATTGGTGACACTTTCGCTAACCAAATCCCCTTGAGCCGTACCATTAGCCGCTAGCGCGTATGATTTGGCTACCACTTCGTGGGTGTAGATTTGCAGGGGGCCTAGTTCGGCCGTTCCGCTATTGGCGGCCGTTTCCGCCAACGGGTCGGCACAACCGGCTATGGGGCCGGTCTCGTCTACACAGGTCACAAAGCCATCGTAGAAACGGGTTTGTGACAGTACAAAGCCCTCTTCACTTAATACGGTTTTGGAGCGCGGGCGGCCGTTAAAGGGCCAATCCTGGCGAGACTTGGTAACTGTTTTAAGCCCGGAGTGTTCATTCACGACACTCATTGACTCAAACCCAAGATAACCGCGACCACCAGCCTGAATTTTGGCATTAGCATAGTAATAGCTGTGCGTGTTTTTGACATTGCTGTCGATTTGCCCTGCCTGACCTACACTATCATTTGCTGCCGTTGCAGAGGTTTCAACACGCGTAACCACCGAGCTAGACCCAAATGCCTCCAATACAGGCGTGGCAGGCGTGAGAGATTGCTCTTTTTCATGCAAGGCGTGCCAGGGGGTATTGATGTTCCTATAAAACTCTTGCTCATCAGCAACCACAACGTTGCCACAAACTTCCATTACATCATCGTCTTCGTCGTCAACGATTTCGATCCAGCAGTGCTCCTCTTCCGCGGTACCAATACCGCCAATGCGTGAGTAATGATCACTCTGTGCAATTGGTTCATAAGCAATATCAATTTGATGCCCGTGCCCTTTTGCCACACCAACAATTTTATTTTTTGATGTGGTTACAACAGACTGGAGGTTTTTCTTAATGCGAATCTGGTTGCCATCATCTGCGGGCAGCCAGACCATATCCGGGTAGCCATCACTGTCTAAATCCCGCATTTGATTGCGCGTTGTAGGCTGCCCTTCTCGATAGGCATAAAGGTCAACAGAGTCGTTATGATAAGTGAGGTACTTGTAGTAAATATAGGTCAGGCTTTCAGTCGACAAGTCAATTGGGTTGACTTCAAAACTGTTAGTCGCCGGGTCCCAAAGGTTGACTTTTCGCGTAAGGGTGTGAGTTGAAAGTTCCCCTGGCGCATGGCCACCGTCGTCCAGCCAGACGATGTCTGGATGACCGTCAAAATTCATATCCAAGAGGGTTGGGTGCTGCCCCCATGCGTGAGGCAACGAGATACTCTTCTCCTCCGCAAACCCTAATCCGGTGCTTAAGCGGTATTTGTAGCTACTAGCAACCCGACGGAATAAATCGGACAGGCCATCTCCATTCAAATCTGGCGTGGATGTTGAAAAGTTGAAGCCTTGAACACCATAAACAACGCTGAATCCGTTAACTATTTCTGACGCATATTGCTCAAACTTAAGCCCTTCATTGCCATTTGCTGTTACCACATAAGGGTAGATCGTGGTATCCATTACATTACAGGCTTCAGCGCCCAGGCCATCTTGATCTTCTTCGGAGCAATCTATCTGATAAATACCGGACGCCATAAAATCCACGCGCCCGTCGCCATTAAAGTCGGGGCCAACCTGGTTTAACCGAACAGGTACTTTTACTGAACTCAACTGAAAGTCACAGTCATATTCATCGTCACCAGAAGTACATTCAACCGAGTAGTTGTTTTCGAGCAACTGGCCTTCAGAATAAGCATAATAATTTGGCGAGGTTGCGGGCTCACCAGGGTTTATTGATAAATAATTAACGACTAATTCTGATTGATAATTCCAGAGGTCACCCACTTTTTCGTCAACCAATCGCATCCTTAAGAAATCTGCCAGGCCATCCCCGTTAACATCAGCAAACTGGGTAGTGTAGATGGTGTTTTGACCGGGCTCTGTATCGCCATATTTTGGTATTGAAACAGGCGTGGCGGAGAGCACCCAACGCCCATCTGCAAGCGGTGTAGAAACCCATAAAGAATCTTTGTAGGCGATATCGGTACGGCCATCGCCGTTTGCATCGATAGCCGCAAGCTTTTTCGCCCACTGCCCATCTGCTGGCCCCGCAGTAACCGCACCGTTCGTGAAGGTTGCGCTAGAAAATACAAAGCTGCCGCTGTCAGTCACTGAACCAAACGCATAACGCAAAGCTGAATTAGTGTCCATCCAGGCAACATCTGTAACACCGTCGCCATTGATGTCACCCATTGCTATAGGCGCACCACCAGCCCCTTCTATCCCGGCACCACCCGGGAGCGTGTAACTGTAGTTTGCAGAAGCGTATGAATTCTCCGGAATACTCCACTCAAACACCGTAGGCTGCGAACAGGTACTGCCCACGCACTCTTGTATTTCACTAATACGACTGAGTTTGTCGTTATCCGTTGCCGCTGTGCCGGTATCGTAGCTGAGCTTGTATTCCCTTAACAATTGTTCGTTGCTATAGGATTTAATATTTTTTAAGCGTTTGGCCGTGCGTTTTTCATAGCCTGCTACATAGCCGCTGATAATGTCGTCGCGCGGGTCGTACTCAAACGCAATCTGCGCACCTGGGCTGCTTCCATTACCGTAGGCGAAATTGATTTCTTCTAATCGCTGGCCATCGGCATCATTGTAGTAGTTAAATTCGATACGGTTGTTAAGCGCATCAAAACGTTCGTTAATGGCCCAGGTAAGCACGGTTTTACTGTCGCTGCTGTTAAGCTGAAGTTTCGAATCGGTTGTTGCGCCGTAGTTTTCAACCAGGCCATTTTTGTGTTCTACGGTAAAGGCATTGGGGTAGCCGGTGGTGCCGCCCACGGCTGTAATACGCGCGTAACTGTCAATTTCGGTTTTATAGGTTGAACCGGGGGCACCGTAAACAGCACCGTCTTGCACCAAGAGACGTTGACCATTTAAACAAAATCGGTCGGTTTGCCCCCAGGCGATAGCCAGGGCATTTCTATCTTGCCCTTCGGTTTGACGACAGCGGGATATCTGGCTGCCGGCGCTCAAACTCCAACCCAAACCAGCCAAGCCATTTCCGCCACCACTGGCATAACCCAGGCTTACCCGTGGTGCTAAACCGGCAGTACCGCGTGCGGTTAGTACGTCGATGTTGTAGCTGGCCTGACCGCCGGGCGTAACATTAAATTCGCCTGCCAGGGTTTTGGATTGGTCGATACTGGTACTTGGCGCAGGCGCTGTGGCCAATGCAGGAACCTGGGGTGTATCGATGGTGGATGCAATATTTACACTGACCGTTTTTTCGCTGGAGTAGCCACCACAACCCAGTTTGTTGCAGGCACGAACCCGGTACTTGTAAGTGGCGTTTTGGGTTTTTGATAAGGTAGCACTGGTTCCGCTGGTTGTTTGTTCATTGCTCCAGCTACTGCCAGTGCCTTCTTGCCAACGGTAGGAGGTAGCAAGGCTTACGCCGCCCCAACTAACACTGTAATTGCCACTGGTATTACTCGTGGGCCCACTCAGCTCGGGCGCGCTGCTAGGAGCTGTTGCGGTGGACGAGGAGGATGTTGCTTTCCAACCGGAACAACTGACGTTGCCGCCCACCGTTTTACATGCTCTTACACGGTAATCATAACTGCCCGCACTCGCAACCGAAATCGGTTGGCTTGTCGCTGTGCCTGTATAGATATTGGTGTAGTCACCATTATTAAAACGCTGCTCCAGTTCGTATTGGGTAATCGAGCCGCTTCCAGTATCCCAGCTAACGGTAAAGTCTCCCCCCTGTAAAATGGGGGCGTTGATATTACTGGGCATGCCCGGCGTTAGGGCAACATCAATACGTTTTTCGGCGGAGTAGGCTGTACAGCCTATGTTGTTACAGGCACGTATACGGTACCCGTAGGTGTTGCTGCCTTTTCCACTAATGCTGCGACTGGTGGCGCTGATATCTTGAAGCGTAGCCCAACTGCCGGTTCCAGAGCGCTCTTGCAGGGTATATTTGCGACTATTGGTCACGCCACCCCAACTAACACTGTAACTGCCACTGGCGTTACTGGTGGGGCCGCTCAGGCTAGGCACACTGCCAGGGACCGCTGCGATGGACGCGGAGGATGTTGTTTGCCAGCCGGAACAGCTGACGTTGCTGCCCACGGCTTTACACCCTCGCACACGGTAATAGTAACTGCCCGCACCGGCAACCAAAATCGATTGGCTTGTCGCTGTGCCAGTGTAAACATTGGTGTAGTCACCACCGTTAACGCGCTGCTCCAGCTCGTATTGGGTAATAGAACCGCTTGCTATACCCCAGCTAACGGTGAAGTCTCCATCGTGTGGTGTGGGTGCACTGATGCTACTGGGCGTGCCCGGCGTTAGGGCAACATTAATACGTTTTTCGGCGGAGTAGGCTGTACAGCCTATGTTGTTACAGGCACGTATACGGTAACCATAGGTATTGTTACCTTTACCGCTAATGGTGCGACTGGTAGCACTGGTGTTTTGAAGGGTAGCCCAGCTGCCGGTTCCAGTGCGCTCTTGCAGGGTATAGTTGCGGCTATTGGTAACGCTGCCCCAGCTTACGCTGTAGCTACCATTATTGTCGTCAGCGGGTACCGTTAAAGATGGAACGCTGCCGGGTGCGGCCACGGTAACGGCAGAGGAGGAGTATCGCCAGCCCGAACAGTTGGTAAATGAGCCGCGCACATTACAAGCCCGCACACGGAAAACGTAACTGCCCGCACCGTAGTTAACATTGGTGCTGGTGAAAGAGCCGTCGTAGCTATTCACGTAGCTACCACCGTTTTTACTGTATTCCAAATCGTAAGTAGTGGCGTAGCTGGAACTGCCCCAGGAAATACTGATGGCCCCATCACCCAAATTGGGTGAACCGGAGGGCACCCCTGGGGTGGCCGGTTTACGGGCCACATTGATTTGAAGAGCATTACTGTAACCGCAGCCAATAGCATTGCATTCTTTAATTCGATAACGGTAATAACCATCAGCCTGGTTTCTTACTGTAACTAAATACCATGTATCCACTTCATCTTCGTCCTCACTGTAGGGAATTTCTACATAAGAACCACCATTTACGCTACGCTCAATTTTTGTCGTATAGGTGTATTCAAACTCATTCCACCGCAGTGTGTAGGAACCAGAGGAACTGTTTACGCCACCTTCAACCAGAAAAGGTGCATCCACTCCCGAGGGTACCGTTTGAATAACACCGTTAGCCGTTTTCCACCCTGAGCAGGCCGTTACACCGTAATAGGTATTACACGCCTTAACCCGGTAATTCCAGTTTCCTACGGATAGCCCGCTCAAGGTTTTGCTTCGCGAAGCACCATCGTAGCCATTACTCCAACTGCTGGTGGTGCTTTTTTTGTAATCAAAATTATACTGGGTGACGGTACCGGAAGAGGCTCCCCAGCTCACTACAACTGTTGGGTCGCTAGGCGTTCGGTCTTGCCCAAGCGAGGGGGGAGTGCCCGGCGCGCGCGATACCGTCACTGTGCGTTCGGCAGAATATCCCGAACAGCCCGCCGAGTTACAAGCACGTACTTGATAACCATAGCGGCCCGTTCCTTTGCCACTAACACTGAAAGAGGTCGATGTACGGGAGGCATCACCACTCCAACCACCACCATTGGTGCGTGTGCGCCATCTGTAGTTCGTAGTGCCCGAAACACTATTCCAAGAAACGGTATATGAACCAGAAGTGCTGGAGGTAGTACCGGTCATGGAGGGTTTTGAGGGCGGTGTGGAGGGAACGGTAACTTCAATTGTTGTTGGGTTCTTCCTGCATACTTCCCAGTTATCGTCCTCATCATATTCATCTTCTTCGATGTAGCATGCGTACACTGTGTACACATATTTATACGGCGATAACCCTGACTGAGCATAGCTTAGGGAGCTAGATGAATTCAGCGTCCACCCGCCCAGCTTTAGTCGATAATATTCAGTTCCAGACAAAGAAGACCATGTAAGTTTAAAAGTTCCATCACTGTCTGTGTAGCGAGCAGTACCAACTCCAGAACTAAAACTCCCAAAACTATAGGTTTCTGCCGCTATTGAGGCCGCAAAAAAACATCCAAGCACGACAAGCAAGTAACTCACAATATTTTTTCGCATATTCTTCTTCATTAATCCACTAGCTGTAATCACAGTGCGACCTCAAAACAATTAAGATTCAATAGCCATTCAGCGTAAAACCATCAGACGCGCAAGTGCCCTCATCAATATATGAGCAACAATAAAAACAGGCGTACTGAACAGGAAACGTTTACGAGTAAATTTTGCTGATAGACATATGAGCTGTTTCTTCCATGATAATTCGACTGTTCACTGAACATATAAAACAATCGTTCGATTTTCCATAAAATGCGCGTTGATTATAGCGCCTTTGACCAAGAATAAAATAGTCCGTTTGGGCTATTCCTTGTTAAATCTTGTAATACTTTTTTACTTATTGCATTCAGAACCCGCCACCCAACAAAAAGTCGAATCGACTACAACGTCACGATTGCAAGCACAGACGCTAGATTCGCTACGCACAAATACAATTTACGTAAAAAAACCACGGTGCAATTTTCTCAAAACGGCGCAGTTGAATAAATTTAAAAAGGAACAGAGGAAACCCGATATAAATCAAGCTTTGAGGTTTTATAATGACTTAGAAACGGAGCGCCATGAATTAACCAGAAGCAGAAGCAGAAGCATCACTACTAACTCCAACCCCTGCACTCGTACGTATTTAAACCGTACGGAACACACGAAATAATTTTTTGCGCCAACAAATAACGCTGCACGCCACACCCTACTATACAGGCTCATCTTGCTAGGCCGACAGTTCTGCTATGTGTAATGCAGATTCGTTAACAGAGTAAGGTTAGGAGGATCACCGTAAGATAGTAACTGATAACAACGAAAATGAAGTTAACATATAAATTGACAAGTACGGGATAGCAATAGAAGCATAATCAGAGCCGGCCATTTACAATAAATGCCAATAAAACCACATATAAAAGCACCGCCCACGCGGCAACAAACACACAATCAATTTCCTTATCTTTACAAAACACAAAAAAAACCCCCGAACAGGTCGAGGGTTTTCCATACAAACAACTTTAACCAAAAACTACCAACCGGTAATTTCCTTCAAGCCATCACCAATTTGCGCAAGACTACGAACAGTCTTCACACCCGCATCTTCCAATGCAGCAAACTTCTCGTCTGCGGTACCCTTACCACCCGAAATAATCGCACCGGCATGACCCATGCGCTTTCCAGGAGGTGCAGTAACACCGGCAATATAAGAAACAACTGGCTTGGTTACATTTTCTTTAATGTAAGCGGCTGCTTCTTCTTCTGCGGTTCCACCGATTTCGCCGATCATTACAATGGCTTCGGTTTGCGGGTCGTTTTGGAACAACTCAAGAATATCGATAAAGTTTGAACCGGGAATGGGGTCGCCACCAATACCAACACAGGTAGACTGGCCAAAACCGTAATCCGTAGTTTGCTTCACGGCTTCGTAGGTAAGCGTACCAGAGCGGGAAACAATACCCACTTTACCCGGCAGGTGAATGTGGCCGGGCATAATGCCGATTTTACATTCGCCTGGGGTGATAACACCTGGGCAGTTAGGGCCGATTAAGCGCACGCCTAATTCGTCGCACTTAACTTTACACTCGAGCATATCCAACGTTGGGATGCCTTCGGTAATACAAACCACTAACTTAACGCCGCTGTGAGCAGCCTCAAGAATGGAATCTTTACAGAAAGGTGCGGGCACGTATATAACGGAAGCATCGGCGCCGGTTTTGGCAACGGCTTCAGCCATGGTGTTAAATACCGGTAAGCCAAGGTGGGTTTGACCGCCCTTGCCTGGGGTAACACCACCGACCATATTGGTACCGTATTCAATCGCTTGCTCTGAGTGGAATGTACCCTGTGAACCGGTAAAACCCTGGCAAAGAACTTTTGTATCTTTATTAATTAAAACACTCATTATTTGCCCTCCGCAGCTTTAACAACTTGCTCTGCAGCATCGGTAAGGCTGGTGGCGGCGATAATATTTAAGCCGCTGTCTGCCAATACTTTTGCACCCAACTCGGCGTTATTACCTTCCAAGCGACACACCACTGGAATTTTAACGCCAACCTCTTCTACTGCACCAATTACGCCTTCGGCGATGAGGTCACAGCGAACGATACCACCGAAGATGTTAATGAATACGGCCGATACGTTTTCGTCGGAGAGAATAATTTTGAACGCTTCAACTACACGCTCTTTGGTTGCACCACCGCCTACGTCGAGGAAGTTGGCTGGCTTTCCGCCGTGCAGCTTTACGATGTCCATGGTACCCATGGCTAAACCAGCACCGTTTACCATGCAGCCAATATTGCCGTCGAGTGCTACGTAGTTCAGCTCCCACTTGGCCGCATGCGCTTCGCGTTCGTCTTCCTGCGAAGGGTCGTGCATTTCTTTCAATGCGGGCTGACGGTACATGGCATTGCTGTCGATAGTTACCTTGGCGTCTAGGCAGTGAAGGTTGCCTTCTTCGGTAATAACCAGTGGGTTAATTTCCAGCAGCGCCAAATCTTTTTCTTGAAACATTTTTGCCAAGCCAAGGAATATCTGCGTGAATTGCTTCACTTGCTTACCTTCGAGGCCTAGCTGAAAAGCAAGATCGCGACCCTGATAAGGCTGAGCGCCCGTCATGGGATCTACTATTGCTTTAAGAATTTTTTCAGGTGTTTCTTCGGCAACTTTTTCAATTTCAACTCCACCTTCGGTAGAGGCCATAAAAATGATGCGACGGGTTGAGCGGTCTACAACCGCGCCCAGATAAAGCTCTTCGGCAATATCGGTACAGGTTTCAACCAAAATACGACTAACAGGCTGACCGTTTTCATCTGTTTGGTAGGTGACTAGGTTCTTACCCAGCCACTTTTTAGAAAATTCTTCAATTTCGGCTTTTGAGCTAACGAGTTTTACACCACCAGCCTTTCCGCGACCACCGGCGTGAACCTGAGCTTTTACGACCCATTTGTCACCACCAATGATATCCGCAGCGCCTGCAGCTTCTGCCGGCGTTTCGGCCGCTACACCACTGGAGACAGGCAATCCGTACTCGGCGAAGAGTTGCTTGCCCTGATATTCATGTAAGTTCATTTCTACTTCCCATTCTTTTCTTTTCGCATACAGTTGTGCCGTAATTGATAAAGAAATCTATGATGAATATTGATTCCGGCTCGGTGTAGTACGACCGAGCCAGGGTTTAACTGGGGAACGCTATCCCAAAATTTATTATTTGCGCTTCTTACGATTAGGCATGTGAATGGCATGACCATTCACAGCCAAAGCCGCTTCCTTAACAGCTTCAGAATAGGTGGGATGGCCAAATACGGTCATGCCAATATCTTCTGCACTTGAGCCAAATTCCATGGCAATGGCCACTTGCTGCACCAAGTCTGGAGCACAAGGGCCAACGATGTGGGCACCCAATACACGGTCTGTTTCAGCATGGGCAATAATTTTTACCATACCGTCAGATTCGTCTGCCGCTACTGCGCGACCAATTGCCAGGAACGGGAAGGTACCTACGTTGTAGGGCTCTCCGTCTGCTTTAATTTGTTCTTCGGTTTGACCTACCGCCGCAATTTCTGGGTGGGTATAAATTACATTTGGAATAATATCGTAGTTCATAACGGTTTTTTGACCGGCTATGCGCTCTGCAACCATTACACCTTCTTCAGAACCTTTGTGCGCCAACATTGGGCCGCGTACAACGTCGCCCACCGCCCAAACACCTGGGGCACTGGTAGAGCATAAATCGTTAACGTAAATGGAGCCACGCTCGTCTAATTTAACGCCGCAATCTTCAGCCAGTAGGCCGTCGGTGAATGGACGACGACCAACACAAACAATTAATTTGTCGAATGTTTCTTTTGCCTCATTACCGTCTTTGCCAATGTAGGTAACAACAACTTCTTTTTTACCTTTGGTTTCTATAACTTCGGTGCCATTAACGCGACAACCTAGGCGAATATCTAGGTGCTGTTTCTTGTAAATTTTTTGTGCTTCTTTGGCAATTTGCTGGTCCATCATAGCCAGAAAAGTGTCCATAGCTTCGAGCAACACAACCTTTGAGCCCAAACGACCCCATACACTGCCGAGCTCCAAGCCAATAACGCCTGCACCGATCACACCCAAACGCTCAGGCACTTCCTGAAATTCCAAAGCGCCGGTTGAATCGACAATAACATCTTCGTCTATTGGGGCAACGGGAATAGCGACAGGAATGGAACCAGAAGCCAAAATGATATTTTCAGCTTCAAAAACTTCTTCTTTACCTTCGAAATCGGTTAACTGTACTTTGCGATTGCCCAGCAATTTACCCATACCGTACAAGGAGGTAACTTTGTTCGCTTTAAACAAGCCGGTAACGCCGCTAGCCATTTGCTTCACAATGCGGTCTTTACGCTCGATCATGGATGGAACATCGATAGACACATCGCCAGTACCAATGCCATGGCCACTAAAAGCGACTTTAGCTTCGTGATATTTATGAGAGCTGTCGAGCAATGCTTTAGAAGGAATACAACCTACATTCAGACAAGTACCGCCGTTAACGCCCTTTCCATCCTTACCTTTCCACTTTTCGATACAGGCGACTTTCAGGCCGAGTTGAGCCGCACGAATGGCAGCAACATAGCCAGCTGGACCGGAACCGATAACGATAACGTCATATTTGTTGGACATAGGAATAACCCCAAAAGATTTAAAGATATGCAATCGAATATTAAATTCTGTGAAATTTGAGCCGGGCTAACCGGCTCAATGGTGAAGTATTAAAGCTCCAAGAGGATACGCGCTGGGTCTTCAATCATGTCTTTGATCGCCACCAAAAACTGTACAGCTTCTTTACCGTCGATAATACGGTGATCGTAGGACAGAGCAAGATACATCATAGGTAGGATTTTCACTTCTCCATTAACCGCCATTGGCCGTTCCTGAATTTTGTGCATACCCAAAATGGCAGCCTGCGGTGGATTCAAGATTGGAGTAGACAGCAGTGAACCAAATACACCACCGTTAGTAATAGTAAACGTACCGCCCTGCATTTCGTCGATACTGATTTTTCCATCACGCCCGCGTAAACCAAAGTCGCGTACACCGTTTTCAATTTCGGCAATACTCATGTTTTCTACGTTACGCAGCACAGGAACAACAAGACCTTTAGCGGTTGAAACCGCCACGCCAATATCTTGATAACCGTGATAGACAATGTCGTTCGCATCTATTGAAGCATTCACCGCAGGAATACGACGCAGGGCTTCTACGGCGGCTTTAACAAAAAAGCCCATAAAACCTAAGCGCGTGCCATTATGGGTTTTTTCGAACTGATCTTTATACTGTTTACGCAGAGCCATTACCGGCCCCATGTTCACTTCGTTAAACGTTGTGAGCATGGCAGTAGATTGCGTTGCCGATAGTAACCGTTCGGCAATTATCGCGCGAAGACGCGTCATAGGTACGCGTTTTTCAACTCTCTCGCCGGTCATTTCTGCAACCGGAGCGCTGGGAGCCGCAATTTTGGCAGCCGGTGCCGGAGCAGCTGCTGGAGCTGGCGCAGCAGGCTGCGTGAAGTTTGCGACATCTTCTTTGGTTATACGGCCCGCTTTGCCGGTACCCGTTACAAGCGCTAAATTGATACCGCGCTCTTCAGCCAACTTTTTGGCTGCTGGAGCCGCGATAATGTCGTTACCACTGGTAGCGGCTGATGCGCTATCACCAGCACTTGCTGTAGGCGCCCCAGCAGCGGCGGCGTCGCCTTCTTCAAAGATAGCGATAACTTCGTTACTCACAACGATATCGCCCTCTTCTTTCAGAATTTGTTTCAGTACACCGGCGGCGGGCGCGGGCACTTCCTGAACGACCTTGTCGGTTTCGATATCGACAATGACTTCGTCTCGTGCGAATGCCTCGCCAGGCTGCTTGTGCCAGGTTGCGATTGTGCCTTCCTGAACAGATTCAGGAAACGTTGGGACTTTGATCTCGTTACTCATTTTCAAATGTGTCCTTTTCGCTTTTTGCGTAAAAACATTTTCTATTTAACACGTCAATAATTAAACACTGGTATCCAGTGCTGCACTAACAAACTTATTAAGCTCATCGAGATGCGTAGACATATAACCCGCTGCTGGAGCAGAAGAAGACGATCGACCTACATAGCGCAGGTAAGAGTCTTCATTAACTCGCTCGACAACACGACGCATGCGATGCTGACTTGCATACCAAGCGCCTTGGTTCATCGGTTCTTCCTGGCACCAAACCACATCGTTAATATGTGCAAATGCCTTAAGTGCTACGCGGATATCTTCTTCGGGGAACGGATACAGCTGTTCAATGCGAATAAGCGCTACATCTTTTTCTTCACGCTCTTCACGCGCTTCGTATAAGTGGTAATAAACCTTACCGCTACAGAGTACGACGCGTTTGGTTTCTTTTGGATCAACGGCATCATCACCAATGACCGACAAGAAAGTACCGTTAGCCAGCTCCTCTAATGAAGACGTAGCCAACTTGTGACGCAGAATCCATTTGGGGCTCATAACAACCAAGGGTCGACGCATAAGGCGAATAGCCTGACGGCGTAGCAAGTGATACACCTGCGCCGGCGTAGTAGGAATACACACTTGGATATTATGCTCGGCACATAACTGCATAAAACGCTCAAGCCGGGCGGATGAGTGCTCTGGCCCTTGGCCTTCGTAGCCGTGCGGCAATAACATTGTTAAACCACAAAGGCGCTGCCATTTGTGTTCGCCACTGGTAATAAACTGATCAATAACCACCTGCGCACCGTTAGCAAAATCACCGAACTGCGCCTCCCAAATAACCATGCCACTCGGGGTGGTGGTTGCATAGCCGTACTCAAATGCTAACACGGCTTCTTCAGACAAAAACGAATCGTAAATATCAAAAGCTGGCTGATCTTCCTTTACATTCTGGAGAGGAACATAAAGTTCGCCATCTTTTTGGTTGTGAACAACCGCATGGCGATGGGAGAACGTGCCGCGACCAACATCCTGGCCGGTTAAACGCACAGCATAATCTTGCTTTAACAAGGTTGCGTAGGCTAGCGTTTCGGCCATACCCCAGTTTATAGGCAGTGCACCACCGGCCATTTTGCGGCGGTCGTCATAAATTTTAGCCACTTGGCGCTGTACCTGAACGCCATCGGGAATAGACGTTACCTGCTCGGCTAACGCCTGCAAATCTTTCAGTGGATAAGTGCTGTCGTAGGGCGTCTGCCAATCGTGGCCGATATAGGGGCTCCAATCTACAAACAAGGATGAATCGGGTTCACTCACCAAACCATGGGCAACATGTTCACCGCGATCCAATGCCGCGCGGTAATCATTTGACATAGTTTCCGCGTCTTCTGCACTTATAACGCCTTCGTTCACCAACTGCTCGGCGTACAAAGTACGTGTGGTTTTATGCGCACGGATGGCTTTGTACATAACCGGCTGAGTGGCTGATGGTTCGTCGGTCTCGTTATGGCCGCGTCGGCGATAGCAGACTAAGTCGAGTACTACATCTTTACCAAACTCGTTGCGATAATCGGCAGCAAGGTTTGTTAAGTAGGCAACAGCTTCTGGGTCATCACCGTTAACATGAAAGATGGGTGCTTCGATCATTTTGGCTACATCAGTAGCATAATCGGTAGAGCGAGCGTCTTCGGCCCGACTGGTGGTAAAGCCAACTTGATTATTGATAACAATATGGACGGTTCCACCGGTTTTATAGGCACGTGTTTGAGACATTTGGAATGTCTCCATAACCACACCCTGCCCTGCAAACGCAGCGTCGCCGTGGATAACCACCGGTACAACTTTATTGCCCCGCGTATCGTCACGGCGGTCTTGGCGAGCCCTTACAGACCCTTCGACCACGGGCGATACAATTTCCAAATGCGAAGGGTTGAAGGCCAGTGCCAAGTGCATTTCACCGCCGGGGGTCATCACGTTTGATGAGAAGCCCTGGTGATATTTTACGTCACCGGAGGTATCGACAAGCTTTTTGCCCTCAAACTCACTGAACAGAGCCGTGGGGTTTTTGCCTAGTATATTCACCAAGGTATTCAAGCGACCACGGTGCGCCATACCAATAACCATTTCCTTGGCACCATAGCCACCGCAACGGTTAATGAGCGTATCCATGAGTGGGATAAAGCTCTCGCCACCCTCCAGGCCAAACCGTTTAGTACCGGGGTACTTACTGTCCAAATGGCGTTCAAGGCCTTCGGCAGCGGTTAAACGACTGAGAATATGGCGTTTAAACTTGGCACCATAATCCGGTGTTGAGCGGCTGCTTTCTAGGCGTTGCAACAACCAACGACGCTCTTCGTAGTTGGTAATATGCATAACCTCGGCGCCGATATTTTGGCAAAAGGTCTTTTCGAGATCAGCAATAAGACCCTTGAGCGAGGATTCTTTGTAACCGAATGATAGGTCACCGGTTTGGAATACGGAGTCGAGGTCGGCGGCGTTTAAACCGTGGAAGGCGAGGTCCAGATCCTGCGGCGCTTTTTTTGTTCGCAGGTTCAATGGATCGACATTGGCTTTCTGATGACCGCTCAGGCGATAAGCATTGACTAGCTGAACAACCTCAACCTGCTTTCGCTCGTGCGCAATATTCTCCGCACCTTCACCGGGCGCAACCATGGGCCGGGCTCTATTTCGGCCCAGTAATTCAAAATATTCGATAATTTCAGAGTGACGAACATCCGACCCCATACCGCCATTAACGGTAGGTAGCTGATCGAAATAATCACGCCATTGCTCCGGAACTGATGCCGGATCCTGAAGATAGGACTCGTAGACTTCCTCAACATAGGCAGCATTACTGCCGGATATGTGGCCCGTTTTCCAAAGGGCCTCCATCACACTTTCTTGCATGGTTTATTTACCACCTTCAAATACCAGCTCTTTTTGGAGCTGCTGAACACGCTAATAATTGTTTGCCGTAGAACTTTTACATTAGCCCAAGCACAATCTGTAGATTGGAAAATGCAAAACTCCCCTTGTCTGGCACGACTCTCAAGCAACCCGGATCACGAGTCCGCTCGAAGCCGCCTCCTTCGCCAATAAGTAAAGATAACCCAATACTCTAGCTTGAAAAACCCCTTACTTATATTGAAAGAAACCGGAGCGGCATTAAGCAAAACTCCGGTAACCTCTTTTTTCTGTAACCCATTTAAAAGTTACGGAAGTACTATAAACCTAGTTTCACTGTACTACTCACTGTGCTACTCACCTAATACTCGCCGAATACCCACTTAACACTCACTGTTATTACTAGGCGCCGCGATGTAAAAGCATACTGCGAATATGACCAATTGCACGTGTGGGGTTCAAACCTTTCGGACAAACATCCACGCAATTTTGAATACCGTGACAGCGGAATACACTGAACGGATCATCAAGTTTAGCCAAGCGCTCATTGGTAGCGGTGTCGCGGCTATCAGCCAGAAAACGATACGCTTGTAACAAGCCCGCAGGGCCAATAAATTTGTCAGGATTCCACCAAAACGATGGGCAGCTGGTTGAGCAGCACGCGCATAAAATACACTCGTAAAGACCGTCCAGTTTTTCACGCTCTTCCAAAGACTGCAAACGCTCGATAGCCGGTGGTGGGTTATCGTTCTGGAGGAATGGATCAACCTTAAGGAACTGTGTGTAAAACTGGCTCATATCGATAATGAGGTCCCGAATAACCGGAAGCCCTGGCAGCGGGCGAAGAACCAATTTATTCTTCTTTACGCAGTCACTCAGGGGCGTAACACAGGCCAAACCGTTTTTACCCGCAATGTTCAGCCCATCGGAGCCGCACACGCCTTCACGACATGAACGCCGGAAAGTGAGCGTAGGATCTTCGGCTTTTAACATTTCCAATACATCCAGCACCATCAGGTCTTTACCTTGAGTGTCTACCTCATAGGCCTGCATGTAAGGCTCTTTATCCGTTTCCGGGTTGTAGCGATAAACTTCAACTTTCAACATAGTTACCTACACCCCTTATTAATAAGTACGAACTTTTGGTTCGAATGCTTCCATGGTTTTTGGCGCAAAATTAACATCGCGCTTGCCCACACGCTTATCGCTTGGGAAGTACATAGAATGGCATAACCAGTTTTCATCATCACGTACTTGGAAATCTTCGCGGGCATGGGCGCCGCGAGATTCTTTGCGTTCCTCTGCTGCAATAGCCGTTGCTTCTGCAACTTCGAACAGGTTTTGAACTTCCAGCGCTTCTATTCGAGCCGTATTAAAGGCATTACTTTTATCGACGAGCGTTAGGTTTTCAATACGACCGCGCAGATCGGCTAATTTCTTAATGCCTTCCTGCATGAACTCACCATTACGGAATACACCAAAGTGATTCTGCATAATATTTTGCAGCTCGGTACGCAAAACAGAAGCGTTCTCGCCTTCGGTGCTGGTATTTAATTTATTCAGCCGAGACATTGAAGCTTCGAGATCAGATTCGGAAGGGTCACGTAACTCAATGCCTTCGCGTAAAGATTTCTCAATATACAAACCTGACGCACGACCAAATACAACTAAATCGAGCAGTGAATTTCCGCCTAAACGGTTTGCGCCGTGAACAGAAACACAGGCTACCTCACCACACGCATAAAAACCTTCAACAACTTCGTCTTCACCCTTGGCATTGGGTACGAGGACCTGGCCGTTAACGTTGGTAGGAATTCCGCCCATCATGTAATGGCACGTGGGCACAACCGGAATAGGCTCTTTTATAGGGTCGGCATGGGCAAAAGTACGGGACAATTCAAGGATACCCGGCAGTCGCTGATTTAGCGTGTCTGCACCCAAATGGTCGAGTTTCAGGAATACGTGATCGCCATTTTCGCCGCAACCGCGCCCTTCGAGTATTTCCATAACCATTGAGCGAGCAACAACATCGCGTCCGGCAAGGTCTTTGGCATTGGGCGCATAGCGCTCCATAAAACGCTCACCATCTTTGTTTACCAAATAACCGCCTTCACCGCGGCAACCTTCGGTTACAAGTACACCAGCGCCGTGGATACCGGTTGGGTGAAACTGCCACATTTCGATATCTTGTACGGGAAAGCCCGCACGTAATGACATACCAATACCATCGCCGGTATTAATGTGAGCATTTGTGGTTGATGCAAAGATACGACCAGCACCACCCGTAGCCAATACCGTGGCCTTGGATTTAATGTGGACAACTTCGCCATCTTCCATGTTAATAGCAATTACGCCACAAACAGCGCCGTCTTGGTTTTTAACCAGGTCTACAGCAAACCATTCGTTTAAGAAAACAGTCTCATTTTTAACATTGCCCTGGTAGAGCGCGTGCAACAGTGCGTGACCGGTACGGTCTGCCGCAGCACAGGTTCTTGCAGCCTGCCCACCGCGGCCAAAGTCTTTAGACTGGCCACCAAACGGACGCTGGTATATACGGCCGTTTTCAGTACGAGAAAAGGGTAACCCCATATGCTCCAGTTCGAATACCGCTTCGGGGCCGACTGAACACATATATTCAATGGCATCTTGGTCGCCAATGTAATCTGACCCTTTTACGGTGTCATACATGTGCCAGCGCCAATCGTCTTCTGGGTCAGAGCTTCCAATTGCGCAAGTAATACCGCCCTGCGCCGATACTGTGTGGGAGCGTGTGGGAAATACCTTGGTGACAACCGCGGTTTTAAAACCAGACTGTGCCATTTGAAGAGCCGCGCGCATACCGGCACCGCCGCCACCAACAACAATACCGTCGAATGAAATTGTTCTGATATTCGCCATTAACTAAACCCCCACAGGATTTCAACACCCCAAACCAGAAATGAAATACTGATGAGTGCATAAATAAGAAGGGCAAGCATACGCAACTTAAGTGCGGCATTACCAATCATACGCGTTGTTATGTAGTCGGTTAATACGCCCCACAGGCCAATCCAGCCGTGGGCAATCGTACAAACCAAAACTAAGAGGCTGAAAATACGCATCCACAGCTGGTCAAACAAACCGCTCCATTCCCCGTACGTCAACCCCGGATGCAGGACAATAAAACCCACTACAACCACGGTATACACAGCCAGCACAACAGCGCTAAAGCGTTGTACTAACCAATCGTAGAGGCCACTGCGCCCCCAGCTTGTAACGGCCGTTACCATACCCAAACTCCCGCACCAATGATGAATACAATTGAGAGAAACAACGTAATTTTCGCGCCCAGCTTGCCCCCTTCGAGACTTTCACCGTAGCCCATATCCATGATCAAGTGCCTAACACCCGCCACAAAATGATAGGCCAGCGCTGCAAGCACACCCCATAGAATGATTTTCGCCCAAAGGGCGGAGAGTATCTCACCAAGCGCGTTAAAACTTTCCTCGGAGGAAAGACTCATATCGAGCATTAACAGCAGCAGGATGACACCCGCCAACATAACAACGCCAGAAACGCGATGGAGTATCGAAACGATCGCCGTTATAGGAAACTTAATTGTGGAGAGATCCAAATTAACAGGTCTGTTATTTTTCACGGTTTTGTCGCACCTTAACTTTACCGGGTTTGTATACAACTAAAATTCAGTAGCCAGAATTCAGTACTGCCCTTGCCCGCTCGCTCACCCGCAAGTGTTGGGCCCGGCCGACCTACTTGAGCATTATTTGCTCAAAAAAACTGGGCGAAGCCACACCAACATCCCTACGAGCTGATGAAAACCGGATCGAGTTTACTGAATATGTTAGGGAAGGCGAAATTAGTGATAAATGCGCCATAACCTTGTGCGCGAATGCGCTGTCGGAAACGCGCCGAATTATAGTGAGCCAATAGTGAAATTACAAATGTTTATAAGCACTTAGGCCTGACCAACCAAGCCTGTTATGGCATTTAACGCACCATTTTGGGGTGCCCCCCCAAAAAAATCACCACAATCGACCATAACGTCTAAAATTCAACCATTCCAGCTTTAGTAAAGCAGGTTTTTTTGATTCTGCTCAGCGCAAGACTACACCTTCTGAGAGAAAATTCTCTATAATCTGGCCTCTTCACGGTGACATCACCCTGAGAGCTTGTGGTATTAGCCCGTTTTTTGGCCAATACCCAAAGGGAACCAGGTTGCAGTCACCGTACATGAGCAAAACCATTGGCGTAATAAAATACTACCAAGGAGGGATGCTCTGAAGTACCTCAGTTGCAATATACTGATCTCTCGATACCTCACCTTCCCACTATAGATACAAGGAATGGCGGGTATCAGCATTAAATAACAAGCGAAGGGGTATAAAGCACCCCATCGCATCTCGAGTGATTGCCCAAAAAGTAGTCGCGCAACTTATAGTTCTTGTGCATTTTCCCTTAGTTTTTTGGTTGCACATTTTTTGTTACACAGGAGTCCGAAATGACTGATAAGAAAGCAAACCTTACGGTCGAAGGCCTGGATGGTTCAATTGATCTGCCCGTTTACTCAGGCACGATTGGCCCCGATGTCATCGATGTCAGAGCTTTAACCGGCAAAGGATACTTCACTTATGATCCCGGCTTTGTTTCTACCGCGTCCTGCGAATCTAAAATTACCTATATTGACGGTGACGCCGGGGTTCTTCTTCACCGCGGGTACCCCATTGAAGTTCTTGCCAATCAGTCTGACTATTTAGAAACTTGCTACCTTTTGCTTCACGGTGAGCTGCCCTCACAAAGCGAATACAGTGAGTTTGTCAAAATCATCACCAATCACACCATGGTCCACGAGTCGATTTCCCGCTTTTTCCGCGGTTTCCACTACGACTCACACCCAATGGCGATGATGTGCGGCATTGTAGGCGCCCTGTCGGCCTTCTACCATGACTCGCTCGACATCAACAACGCGCGCCATCGTATTATTTCTGCCCACCGCCTTATTGCAAAAGTACCGACCCTCGCAGCCATGTGCTACAAGCACTCTCAAGGTCAGCCCTTCATGTACCCAGACAACAACCTGGGCTATGCAGAAAACTTCCTGCACATGATGTTCGGTACACCGTGCAACGACCCAGACGTTAACCCCGTTATCGCCCGCGCCATGGACCGTATATTCCTGCTGCATGCCGACCACGAGCAAAACGCCTCTACGTCCACTGTACGCCTCGCAGGCTCATCAGGCGCTAACCCCTTCGCATGTATCGCAGCGGGCATTGCAACGCTGTGGGGGCCTGCTCACGGCGGCGCCAACGAAGCCGTGCTGAATATGCTCGAAGAAATTGGCGACGAAAAGAATATCGATAAATTTGTAGCTCGCGCAAAAGACAAAGATGACCCCTTCCGCTTGATGGGCTTTGGTCACCGCGTATACAAAAACTTCGACCCACGCGCACGGGTAATGAAAGAAACCTGTGATGAAGTGCTTGAGGAGCTGGGCCTAGAAAACGATCCGCTGCTTAAAATCGCTAAGCGTCTAGAAAAAATCGCTCTGGAAGACGAGTACTTCATCGAGAAGAAACTCTACCCCAATGTTGATTTCTACTCAGGCATTATCATGAAGGCTATTGGTATTCCTACCGACATGTTCACGGTAATATTCGCTACCGGGCGCACCGTTGGCTGGATTGCCCACTGGCACGAAATGATTACCGACGGCTACAAAATTGGACGCCCTCGTCAGCTGTATACCGGTGCACCTACTCGCGACTTCCCAGCGCGAGATTCACGCACCGATGCCAACCCCTCTAATTTCTAATTTTTAGAAATACCGCCAGAAAGGCCGCCTGCTTCGCACGCGGCCTTTTTTATTACCCTTTTTCCACTTTTATTGCACTCTTTCCTTTGGGTTAAGCCTTGAATTTCGATTTCGAGGCACAATTTTTCGGAACTCATAATAACAAAGCATACTCATAGCCCTGCTCAGTCATACTGGGATCAGTTAACAAACGATTACAACAAGATTGGAGTCATTGATGATTCGTGCAAATCGTATTAGCCGGCGATATGGTGATTTCACCGCCGTCGACGGTGTTTCCTTCACTATTGAAGCTGGAGAAATCGTGGGCCTGCTTGGCCACAACGGCGCAGGCAAAACCACCATCATGAAAATGCTAACGGGCTATATAGAGCCCAGCGCGGGCGACATCTCAATTGACGAGCTTACGCTTGCAGACAACGCCAACGCTATTCAGCAGTGGATCGGGTACCTGCCCGAGAACCTGCCGGTTTATCCTGAAATGACGGTTATGGACTACCTCTTTTATTGCGCACAAATGCGCAACATTGCCGAAGCAAAACAGGAAGAGCATGTACTAGATGCCATATCCAAAACAGAGCTAACCAGCAAAGCGTTACAGCCAATCGCCACGCTTTCCCGTGGTTTCAAGCAGCGTGTTGGTGTTGCCCAGGCGTTAATCCATAACCCCAAAATATTAATTCTAGATGAACCAACCAACGGCCTAGATCCCAGGCAAACACACCAGATGCGCGACCTGATTCGCGGCCTAGCCAAACAAGCTACCGTCATTATCTCCACCCATATAATGCAAGAAGTCGACGCCCTGTGTGACCGGGTGCTTATTCTGGACAATGGCGCACTTGCCGTGGACCAAACCATGGAGGTGTTACGCAGAAGCGATACGATTGCGTTAACCACCACAGCAACCGAAGCCAATGTGAACGCGCATTTAGCCGAGTTTTACCTTAAAAACAACTCAGCGGAAACGCCGCCAGCGGTAATGGTTAGCACCACGGACAACCAAAACCTGTATCACCTACCTGTTACCGAACAAGTTAACATTCAGGCGCTCTGTTCGTGGATGAGTAATCAACTAGTACACGACAAAGACGAAATATTTGCCATACACCCACTGTTACGTGATTTGGAAACTGTTTTTAGAAATATCCAAGAACTAAAAAATAACAATGCGCACAACCCCGAAAGCCCGGAGACTGCAGATGTTGCCTGATAACAAAATATTCTCTACCGCTGCCATGCATGTAGCGGCCAAAGAGTTAAAGCTATTTTTCTCTTCGCCTATTGCTTACCTGTTCTTAGGCGTATTTGTTGCGTTTACTTTATTTATTGTTTTCTGGGGGAAAGCTTTCTTTGCGCGGAACATAGCCGATGTTCGCCCCATGTTCGAATCAATGCCTGTACTGCTCATATTTCTTAGCGCAGCACTTACTATGCGCATGTGGAGCGAGGAACGCCGCAGCGGTACCCTTGAGCATGTATTAACCCTTCCTGTTTCCAGCTGGCAGTTTGTACAGGGCAAATTTGCCGCCTGTAAAATATTGTTGGTTATTGCCCTAATATTAACACTGCCACTACCTATAACGGTTTCACTCATAGCCGACCTTGACTGGGGGCCGGTTATTTCCGGTTATTTAGCGGCAGCACTTCTAGGTTCAGCTTACCTGGCCATCGGCCTGTATATTTCCAGCAGAAGCGACAATCAAATTGTTAGCCTTATACTAACCACAGTGGTTTGTGGCATGTTCTACCTACTGGGTACAGGCGTATTTATTAAATTAGTCAGTAACGAAACAGCAGAAGTATTGCGCTCACTCGGCTCTGGCTCACGCTTTGAATCGATTACCCGCGGCGTATTGGATGTTCGCGACTTTTATTACTACATCAGCATTGCCGCTGTATTTTTAGTACTGAACCGTTACGGACTTGAAAAAGATCGCTGGGCAACCGACGGCGACAAAGCCCACCACAATCGCTGGCGCCTAAGCTCCGCGCTGGTACTAGCAAATGTTATCGCATTCAATTTTGTGTTGGCGCCATTTTCTGCCTTACGTATCGATACCACCGAAGGAAAAATATATTCCATTGGCAAGGCCAGCCAGGGCTATTTAAAGCAACTGCAGGAGCCGTTACTTATTCGCGGCTATTTCAGTGCAAAAACCCACCCCTACCTTGCACCGCTTGTACCAGAAATTCAGGATTTATTAAAAGAATATGCAGAAGAAGGCGCAGGCAATATACGCGTTGAAATTGTAGACCCAGCCACGGACAGCGATGCCGAAGCAGAAGCCGGCAGCAAGTACGGCATAAAACCCGTGCCCTTTCGCGTCGATGACCGCTACCAATCTGCCGTGGTTAACTCCTACTTTAATATTCTTATTCAATACGGAGACGAATATAAAGTAATGGGCTTTGAAAACCTCATTGAAGTTAATGCACGCGGTGAAAATGATCTGGACGTAAAGCTGCGCAATCCAGAATACGACATCACCAACACGATTAAGCAAGTACTTTATGCCTATCAATCTGGCGGCAATCTGTTTGATAGCATCAGCGGCAATGTTAGCCTTACCGCCTATATTTCCACCGAAGATCGCTTGCCAGAAACATTGCGCGAATTTAATGGCGCCCTAAAAAATGTACTGACCAAGGCAACTGAAGATTCACGCGGAAAATTCTCTTTTGCTTTTGTCGACCCCGACGCTAACGGCGGAGCAGTCGCCGAGGAAATTGCTGACACCTACGGCTTTCAACCAATGGCATCGAGCATTTTTGACATTACAACCTTTTACTACTACTTAGTGCTCAGTAACGACGAGATCGCTGTGCAAATTGCACTACCAGAAGATTGGACCGAAGACGCCCTTAACCGCGCATTGGACACAGGCCTTAAGCGCTTTGCCACTGGCTTTACCAAAACTATCGGTATCGTTGCGCCGGAATCAAACCCCTATGCAGCACAAATGGGCCAGCCGGTACCCGCCAGCTTTGAAGCACTGCAACAATTACTCAACGAGAATATGACCTCTAAACCGGCCAAAATTAACGCAGGGAAAGTAGCCGAAGATTTGGATTTGCTCATGGTTTTGGCGCCGGAAAATCTCGACGAAAAAGCCGTTTTTGCCATTGATCAATTTCTAATGCGCGGCGGAACCGTGGTAATGGCAACGTCGCCCTACAAGGCGCAAATACAACAACAGGGTTTAGTGGCCAACGCCCACACCTCCAACCTCGAAGGCTGGCTTGAGCACCACGGGGTAACCATTCAAGACTCCCTGGTAATGGACACACAAAATTCAGCGTTCCCGATTCCTGTTGCACGCCAAGTTGGTGCGTTCTCGGTACAGGAAATCAGCATGCTAGATTACCCCTACTTCCTCGAAATAAGAGAACAGGGATTAAATGCAGACAACCCGATCACCTCTACCCTGCAACAACTGACAATCCCCTGGGCATCTCCCATTACGGTGAATGACGAAAAAAACACATCGCGCACGGTTGTGAAACTTGCTGAAAGCTCACCTTCCAGTTGGCTCAGTAAAGCACTAGATATCAACCCCCAAATGACAGAAAGCGGCGAGCCTAGCTTTACGGTTGGGGAATTTGTTGGCGCACAACCGTTGGCTATCGCCATAAGTGGGCGTTTTAATTCTTATTACACGGGAAAAGACTCACCACAACTGCAGAACAAAACCGACACGCCCGAAAACAAACAAGATGACGCTAATACCGACGTTGCCACGGAAGAAAGCCCAGAGGTTATTAGCGGCATTATTGAGCACTCACCTGAATCTGCGCGCTTAATTGTGGTCAGCTCAAACAGCTTTGCAGAAGATAGCGTACTGCGCATTCAAAGCTCTATGGCGGGCAACAATTACGTCAACCCGCAGCAGTTTGTTATAAACGCCGCGGAGTGGAGCCTAGAGGACGAAGGCCTGCTCAGTATCCGTTCACGCAGCCACTTTAACCGCACACTACCGCCACTAACCGACAAAGAGCGGCAGTTTTGGGAGGCCGTAAATTACAGCCTTGCTGTGGCCGGTCTATTACTGATTTACCTGTATGTGCATTGGAGAAGGCGAGCTAATGAATCACGGTATAGACAAATGCTGACCAACCTTGTGACAAAAACACACCGCGAAGAAGAAGGAGCTGCAGCATGAATAAAGCCGTAAAGATTCTCAGCATACTTTTGGCCGCACAGTTAATTTTTGTTCTGGGCACACACCTGTCTAGCCAAAAGGCCGATGGCCTTCCTTCCGCTGCACTTATGGACCCAGACACATTAATGAGCGAAGAAATAATCATTAACGGAGAAGGTAGCGAAACCAAACTGATCAAAACGGAGGATGGCTGGCAGCTGCCCGATTACGGCAACCTGCCCGCTAGCTCATCCAAAGTAGCGCAGCTATTAGACACACTGAAAAGCACCAGCGTAAACTGGCCGTTAGCCAGTTCTGAAGCCGCCGCAGAGCGGTTCGAAGTTGCAGATTCAAACGCACAAAAAAGTTTGACGTTTACCCGCAATGGAAAAGCCCAAGCAACGCTCTATTTGGGCACCAGCCCCAGCTATCGCAAAGTACATGCTCGGCTTTCTGACAACAACGACATATTCTCCATCGAACTGGCTCAGCACGATGTGCCTGCAAAGGCCGAAAGCTGGTTGGAGAAAAATCTGTTGTCGGTAGACGGCGACGTAGAAGCCGTAGCCACCGAAGCTTTCAGCCTTTCAAGGGTAGACGGTAACTGGATGATGGAAGGACTGCCGGAAGGCAAAGCGTTCGACAGCCAAAAGGCGGAAGACTGGACCAAGCTGTTCAATAGGATTTTGGTTAATCGACTGGTGGAAGGCAAGGATCAAATGCAATCCGTTGTTATCCACAACCCGGTATTCACCGCCACCGTTACCACTGCAAATGGAGAAACAAACTATGCTTTCTACCAAAAAGAAGACAAGTGGTATGTTAAAACCTTCGGCGACACACCGCTGTTCGAAATTGCCAAGTACCAGGCGCAGCCGGTTATTGATGTCACGCCAAACAGCTTTACTGTGACGGAGGTAGAACCTCCAGCCGAGGAAGCCGCCAACCTCCCTCTATAACCAAACCGCACAGAAACCCCTCTAAAAACGCTCAACTTCCTATAAGTTGGGCGTTTTTTTATGAAAATTCGGCATAAATGCGGCTAACACTGTCTATATTCTGTCGCTCCTGCTATTATCCGCGCCCATTTTCGCGCCACGGGCCACAAGCTCAACACGGCTCGACTACACTAATCTTTATTCTCCCACCCACAAGGTAAACCATGGCCGAGCCCAGCAAAGGCACCATCGAAAGCTTTAAAGACCTCGATCTGCCCGATTACATTCTTAGTGCCCTTAGCCATGTTGGCTACGAACGCCCTTCCCCCATCCAAGCAGCCACCATACCGGTGCTATTGGCGGGTAAAGACCTTGTGGGCATGGCGCAAACGGGTACGGGTAAAACAGCGGCTTTCGCGCTGCCCATACTCGCAAACATTGATATCAAAAACACAAAACCTCAAGCGCTGGTTTTGTGTCCAACGCGTGAACTTGCCCTGCAAGTTGCCGAGGCCTTTCAGGCCTATGCGTCACAAATGCCCAATTTCCACGTACTGCCTATATACGGCGGTCACGATATGCGCGCCCAATTGAAGGGGCTAAGACGTGGAGTTCATGTCATTGTCGGCACACCTGGTCGCTTGCTAGACCACTTAGACCGTCGCAGCCTCGACCTCAGCAGCCTTAAAACGCTAGTGCTCGACGAAGCCGACGAGATGCTGCGTATGGGATTCAACGAAGATGTTGAGGCCATACTAGACAAAACCCCCGGCACCCAACAAATTGCCCTGTTTTCCGCCACCATGCCAGCGCCTATACGCCGGGTAGCGAATAAATATCTCAAACAGCCGGAAGAAGTGCGCATTGAAACGGCTGTAACCACCAATGAAAACATTGAGCAGCATTATTGGCTGGTTTCCGGTACCAACAAATTAGATGCGCTAACCCGAATTCTTGAATACGAAGAGTTCGATGGCATGCTTATTTTTGTGCGTACTAAAACAGCCACCGTAGATTTATCCGAAAAGTTAAACGCTCGCGGTTTTTCTGCCTCGCCCCTAAACGGCGACATGAATCAAACACTTCGCCAGCGCACAGTAGAGCAACTAAAGAACGGCAAGCTCGATATGGTTATCGCTACCGATGTTGCCGCTCGCGGGCTGGACGTAGAACGCATAAGTCATGTGCTGAATTTCGATATCCCCTACGATGACGAAGCCTATGTGCATCGTATTGGCCGCACCGGCCGAGCAGGACGAAAAGGGAAAGCCATTCTATTTGTTGCTCCCCGTGAGCGCCGCATGTTGCGCTCCATTGAAAAAACAACGCGACAAAGAATCACGCAAATGGAATTACCCTCGCGCGCAGATTTAATCGATAAGCGCGCAGCTAATTTTAAAGCGTCAATTAAAGACGCCATGGAAAACGAAAACAAAGACTTCTTCCAACGCATTGTGGGCGAGATCTGCCACGAACAGGAAGCTAGCCCGGAAGATGTTGCTGCAGCATTGGCGTACCTGCTACAGAAAGACTTACCCATTCTACCCAGCAAAGATCAACCCAAAGCACACGACGACAAACCACGAAAAGACCGCAATAAAAGCCGTGAAGATAGCCGTGGCGATACCCGCGATGATACCCGTAAAGAGAATCGTAGCGAAAAACGAAGCGAGCGAGACAAACCCCGCAAACAACCGAACGACTACATAGACGATAAGGGTATTCCAAACCTAGGGAATGCACAGTCCCTAAAAGAATACCCGGAAATCGTAATGGAACGCTTCCGTATCGGTGTAGGCCATAACGATCAGGTTGCACCCGGTGAAATTGTCGGCGCGATCGCCAACGAAGCCGATATCGACGGCTGCTATATTGGCCAAATTAAGATATACGACGATTTTACCACTGTCGATCTGCCTGCTGGGATGCCAAACGAACTCTTTTCTCAACTGAAGAGAACACGTGTACGCCAGAAGCCGATAAACATTGAACGAATCTCAGCCGACAACGAGAAGAACGCAAAGGCTAAGCAAAGTTCGCACAAGAAAGCTAAACCCGGAACCGCTGATACGGCAAAGAAAAAAGAAGGAAAAAGTATGCAAGCCCGTAAGCCGCGTAAAAAACCGGATGGCAAAACCCAGTAGTCGTGCCACCCAATAGTTTAGGTAGCGCAGGCCTATAGCCTGCCGCTGCGCTTTAATTTTAAGTATTCATTGACCAGATCGATATGCAGATGATACGGAAGGGAATCCGTTATTATCGTACCCTTCCCCTGCAATTGAGCTAAAACCCGACGCCGACGCCGAATGTGATCCGTAGTACCACAAAACGTAAGCGCATCGTTAAAACTGGAAACGGGCTTTTCTAATAGCTGATCCAAATACACATCACGTAAACTGGCAACCATCACGATATGTTTTTTACGCAACAGCTCAACCGCTGTCGCTAGATCTTCAACATCCTCTTCCCTGACATTGGTGATCAATATCACTAACGAGCGCTTTGTACTGCGCTGTAAAAATTGTTCAGCGGCCTGCAGGTAATCGCTGGTATCGGTACTACTGTGCAGGTCGTAAAGTTGATTAAGGATCGTGTTAATCCGCGCGGGCCCTTTAATCGGTGACAACCAGCGCTGATCACCGGCAAAACTCATTATTCCTACCGCATCACCCTGTCGCAATGCAACGTAACTCGTTAGCAATAAAGCGTTAAGTGCGTGATCAAAATGGCTGATGTGATCATCCTTACTGCGCAAACGACGGCCGCAATCGAGCATAAACACAACGTCTTGATCGCGCTCATCCTGGTACTCGCGCGAGATCGGCTTACGCTGCCGAGAAGTGGCTTTCCAATCTATTTGACGGAGTGAATCCCCTTCGCGAAACTCCCGTAACTGATGGAAATCACTACCCTCACCTCGGCGCTGCTGCAGATGTATACCCAGCTGCGCGACCTGGTGCTCCAGGCCAATACTGGCTGAATTGGCAATAGGCGCAAAATTCGGATACACCTTAACGGTCTCTTCATCGCCCAGTTTTTCTAGCCTTTGCCATAAGCCCCAACGGGTATTGACGCGCATACACGTTTGCCCAAAAGTTGCTGGTCCGCGGGTTATAGGCAGTACCGGGTAAGTGACCTTCTTCTTGCTCTCCGGTGCAATGGTTACGGTAACCGGTAACTCCTGCGCTTCAATACACCGTGGGTAAAGGTCCGTTACATCAACCGTAACGGGAAATGCGTAACCATTGCGTAATTCCAACGTAACGGGGGCGTGTACGCCCAATGCAAGGCTATGAGGTAACTCACGAACAACCGAAAGCTTCCAAAAGCGGCGATGACGAAACAAATCGAACACAGCAACCAATACCAAAATTGTCGAGACCAGAGCCCATGCGGTTTCTATATCGCTGAACTGTGAAGAGCCAACCAACATATCGGCCTCTGCAGCGCTCTGTACGGTCATCACACGCACAGCAAACACTACAATGGCCATCACCAGCCATAGCAAAAGTAACCTGAGTAATGTCCGCGATGGCCTCATAAGCGTGGAGCGTCCACCCCGTCTAGAATTTTCGTTAGAACCTGATCAACACTAAAACCATCAATTTCCATTTCCGCAGAGAGCGCAACGCGATGGCGTAACACCGGCAATGCCATTTGCTTCACATCGTCGGGCAGAACGAAGTTGGCGCCACGCAGTAACGCATGAGCCCGCGCACAACGAATCAACCCGATACAAGCGCGAGTACCCGCACCGCGCATCAAAGAGGTGGTTTCGCGCGTAGCACGCACAAGCCGAACCGCATACTCCACGACCTGATCATCGACAACCGTATTGGCAACCACTTTCTGCAAGCTAAAGACCTGAGCTGGGGTAAGCATGGGCTGAGCATCTTTAAAGGCGTCTTGGTCATCGACAAAGCCGGTGGTAACAAACTGGGCCAATTTAACCTCGTCAGCGTGCGAGGGGTAATCAATAATTACTTTTATCAAAAACCGATCAAGCTGTGCCTCCGGTAGTGGGTAGGTCCCCTCCTGCTCAATAGGGTTTTGCGTTGCCATTACCATAAAAGGGGTTGGCAATTCTTTAGCGTTCCCTTCCAGCGTTACTTGTCGCTCCTGCATCACTTCCAGTAAAGCCGCCTGGGTTTTGGCCGGTGCGCGGTTTATTTCGTCTGCCAGCAAAATATTGGTGAATACTGGCCCCTTACGCAGCCTGAATTTACTTTCGTTCATATCGTAGAGAACGTGCCCGGTAATATCGGCGGGCATTAAGTCTGGGGTAAACTGAATGCGCTTAAATTCACCGTCAAAACAGTTAGCCAAAAGCCGTACGAGCAACGTTTTACCCAGCCCCGGTACGCCTTCCACCAACACGTGCCCATTAGACAACAGTGCAATCACAATTTGATCTACAACGCCTTTCTGCCCTACCAATTCAGAATTAATACGCTCACGTAATTTTGCAACAACGGTTTGCGCTTCAATAAACGCTGAAGAATGTTGTGGCTGAGTGGGCTGTGGAGCAGATGTTTCCTGAATATCGGTTTCGTTATTCTCTGTCATAAGCTGTCTCTAATTCGCTGTAAGGTTCTCACCGTTTTCTGAAAATTATCTTCGTTTAATTTATCGCTACTGGTCATTGCGGCCTTTACAGTATCTTCTGTGTGGCCGCTAAGCTCGCTCAACATTTTCAGCCTTTTACTATCAGCCGCAACATCGTAACCACTCACCCGCTTCTCCGCCTGCTGGCGTATGTCCTCACGAACGGGTAATAACAGTTCTGTTTGCCAGTTTCCTCGCCACATGTAGCCAGCACTTGCGGCTATATGCTCCGCTGACGATCGACGTATGCGAATAATTTTTTCTCGCACGGGGCCAAATCGGCGCATACTGAACCAGATCCACATCACCATAAACGTTGAAAAAGCAATGAGCACTTCCGGCATAAATACACGCAACATAAACCCTAGCGAGGGCATGTCCGTGCCATACAAAATCGCCATGCTTGAGGGGCTTGCTAAAATTTGCCAAAGAAACGCATGGTCAAATTTACCAATATTGTCTGACCGAAAAATATTAGTGTCAGACACCACCGTCAGCAGCCCAGCACCGGTTTCGATTTGTAGAAAATGAACACCATAATCACTACCACGCCAGTAAATAGGCTCGTAGTTATCGGCATCATAGGGCTCATCCGAAAACGCCGGATGATCGATGGCAAGAGAGGCATCAAACTCAACCCATACCTGGCCGCTATCTTCTCCAAAAGTTAAAGGCGTAAGTCTTTCTCGATCCACCTCAGACTCGTAGATATCCATTTTCTGTCGGGGCGTTTTTTCTTCTATTTCTTCACGTGCCGCCACGCCCTGCTTTTTCAGCTCCTCATTAAATTTATTTAATCCATCGATAAACTTTTCACTACGTTCCCGCTTTTTCTCTTCCGTTGTTTTTTCTTCGCCTTCAGCTTCAACTTCGCTATCATCGTTAAGCGACTCAAAAAACTCCTCACTCAAAAACTGAGGTTCATAATCGGTTTCATAGGCAGACAGCTCGTAGTATTCGAGTAACCGATCATTTTCAGAGCCTTCTGCCTCTTGAACGCCAACAATAAGATGGCCTCCAGCCTCTACCCAGCTTACGAGTTCGGTTAGCCTTGAGTCCGAAAGGATTTGCCCGGTACCTGCCAAAAGTAACGTGTCGTAATGAGCTAAATCGCCCAATTTCAAATAGCTATCGGCGCTACTAACTTCCGTGCCCAGAGACTCACTGTACATTTGTGCGGCCAAAAACGGATTACGCTTTGCCGCTTTGGTCCAACCTAAATCTTTCTCTTCCTCGTATTGCTCGAAAAAGGTAAAAAACAAATACCCGAGAAGCAGCGTTAACACAGCGGCAAGTAAAATATTCGCACGATTACTCATCAGGGAATACCTCGTGCCACTGGCTACACAATTGCTGAATATCGATACCTGCAGGCGATATATGCCCATAAGCCAGCTGCTGCCAACAATGGGTGAGCGTGGATACATACACAGATAAAGGCGTATTCCCACGTAACGTCACAATTGCCACACACTCGCCTTCGGTATTGCTGTCGGCAAATCGAAATTCATACTGGTGAATTAGACCAACCAATAACGCGCGGTAGAATAAACTAACAGCTTCGCGTTTATCCCCCTGCTCCCATAATTGCCAAACAGCCGTCGGCACATTGTCTGGAATGCTTTCTTTGGTAACATCCAGACCAAACATAACGTCCGGTGGCTGATGGTCATCTATCGCCGACTCAGAGGAAGACACAAAGTCACCAATGGGCTTCCTGAATTTGTAGGCAACAAAAATAATAACCAGTACTAGCAACGCCCACAAAATATACTCAATGTAGGCCAAAGGGGCCGCTAAAAACTTCACTATTGAGGACAGAGAATCGGAGTGCTCGACTAACCACTTAACCATGGCAATAAACCAAGGGGGTATTTCTTCTGGGTCAGATTCTTCAAAATCCTTGAATCGCCAACCGCTAACCGTCTCGATTTTATGGAACTCAGCCTCGGCGAGTACGTCGAAAATTTTGTCCTTAGACGCTTCACCTTCAGCCGACAGCGGGATTTCTCGCTCAAAAACGGGGCTGACTTCTACAAAGGGTAAGTTGATATCACCGGCGACAATTTCAGTGTCATCCCGCACTGGCTCTCCAGCTTGTGCATGGGCTACAGTAGGGCTACCGATAGCAAGCGCTAAACTAAGCACCACGCCACAGAGTAATACACTCAAAGTCGTACCGGGTTTGAAATCCATTTTTTTCTGGTACACAGAGGCAATATGCCTAAAACGAATTTCAACATCCCAAGCTTCCAGCTCTATGCGGCGGCTAATGTACAGGGCAAAACCGGCCGTTGCATAAAAGGGCCCAACAAGGCACATTGCCACTAGACTGGTAAAATTAGTAATCCACACCACCATTTCATCCTGCTCCACCAACAGGTCAAAATAGTCAATATCAACTTGTTCTGGCACCATAATAGCGAGAAATGCAACAAAGCCAATGGTCAGAAAAGACTCCAAATGATATCCCACAATTGTCAACCACGTTGCGGTACCCGTGTGATGCCGATGAAGTAAAGCCTGCCGGGAAGAACGCTGATCTCCCTTCAAATGCTCCAACACAGTTAAAGGCATATCAAACGATCGCGTTGGGCTAAATCGTCGAATGGTGAGCCAGAGGAAAATATCGGTTTTATAAAGTCGCCATAAATTCCTAAACACCTCTCGAGCGCCGACATTTTCACCAAATAGCTTTCGACTAACAATGTAAAGCGGCCCCCTATCCCAAAGCGGTTTTAACCACCAAACAATTAGATAAGGCAACCAAGCCTGTTTTGGAAACAAAAGCACCAGCAGTGTAAATACAGTTGCAGCGGGAACCGCCCAACTAAGGAAAATAGACACCCACCACTGACGTGCCACAACCACACCAAGATCAACGGCTTCCCAAGGAGAGCGCAGACGCGCCTCGACACTAATACGATCGAGATTCATAGCGTCTGCCCGAAAAAATAAAATAGCTAATAACAACAACCCAGAGTGTTAAGCCAACACCGTATTTGAGTAAATTCGGTAACGACGTCGTTGATGACCAAAAAGCTTCAATAAAAGCGGCGATTATCAACATAATAATGGAGCCGTATATAATCACCACGGAATCACGACCAGCATCTCTTAGTGCATGAATCATGCGCTGATTACCGGGGTTAATCATGGCATAACCGAGCTTTAAACCCGCCGCTCCGCTAAATACAATGGCGGTCAATTCAAATGAACCATGCCCCGCTACAAATGGGAAAAAAGTAGAACCGTAGCCCAATTGCGTGAGGTGCCCCGCAACAGCGCCAATGGTTAAACCGTTGAAAAAAATAAAAAATATAGAGCCTATACCAAACAAAATACCGCCCGCGAAACAACGAAAACTCACGCCAATATTGTTCTGAATATAGAAACCAAACATGAACATATCGGTTGAAGAATCGCGCTCTCGCCCGAGCTTCCGGTTGGCGGGGTCGTACATATCCTCCATCATGCCCGCTTCTGGCTGGGACATAAGGCTATAGATGAATTCTTCGTTAAAATAACACGCCAACGCCATACCTAGGAAAGGGATCAAAAACAGCGCCATTGCCGCGTATACAAATGCCCTGTTGCGCCGAATGGCACTAGGAAAACCAAATACCAAAAAATCGAGCCACTGAAAATGGAACCGATTATTGTGTTGGTAAAAGAGATGATGCGCTTTAATAACGCGATCATTCAGCCTATCGACTAGCTGCGGGCTGTAGCGGCGATGCTTAGCAATGGCCATTTGATGGCAAAGCTGACGAAACAGCTTAGGAAAGCGATTATCTGGCGTACCAGAATCGCTTTCTAAAATTTCTTCGAGAGCTTGCCAATCATCTTTATGTTTTGCTTCAAAACTCTGTTGTTTCATTTACAAGCGGAAACCTACGTTAATTCCTATTACCTAATAACCAATTACCAACCCCTTGAAGGTACTTCACAGCACTATCGCCTTCTTTATGGGTGACATCTTTTAGAATATCGGCAATTTCCTGTTTACGCCCCTCCGATAGCTGCGCGTGCCGCTGAGAGAAACCGGTAAAAGCAACTTGATCGTTAATAGAAAGTGCAACAGGAGGAGGATGACTGGCCACATCGGGCAGCGTATCAAGATCTTTATTGGTTTCGTTTCGACGATGAATAACAACGGAGCCTGCCGCGAGATCACCCAATCGTTGAAAATTTTGGGTACTGCACATCACCAACAAACCCAGCGTATAGCCGAAGGGAATGATATCGGCAGCGCGGAGCAAATTCCGTATGAGTGATGTACTCCAGGTAATGGGCGTTAGGTCGTCATTAACAACGGCAATACCCATCGATTTTTTCCCGGGCGTTTGACCTTTGCGTAACACCTCAAAGAGCACCGGGTAAAACCATTCCGCTACAAACCACATAATCAAGAAAATGCCCCAACCGGCTTTCCCGGTAAAACCGAGAACAATCATCAACACGATGAGAGCAATTACGCGGTAGGCAAAATCGATGGCGAACGCCAACACACGTACTACCGGCCCAGCGAGCTGCGCGGTTAAATCGATAGCCTCGGGGGTTTCCACATGATAACTAGTGTCCAATAACGTCTGCATATCCGTCGCCAGGGCCTACTGATGATGTGCTAGGCCACTACTACTGGGCTCCCCTATCTAACGATTTATCACTTTAACTTGGGAATATACCTTGATAGCATCAGGATATTCAAGGGAGCCTCCAAATATTGGTCTTCGAGTCGGTAGCAGATGCGACTTATTAGGGCCATCCGCCAGCCCGAGCGCTATGACTCTACCTCTACACGTCATTCGCACCCAAACCCAGGCAAGTGAATAACGAACCGGAAATCGAACAAAAATACACCAAATCACAGCTTATTGCCGCTTGCAACGCTGCCGTGTACAACCAGCAGCCTAGGGACTAATACATCTAGGAAATCCACCTGAGTATGCCACGAGCGGTACCTATTGCTGAGCTAATATACATTATTTAGGTTCTCACACACCCGTAATAGCCAAATCAACCAAGATGCTGTGCTTCCTCTCTCCCTATGCTCCCTCCTAATGGGTAAATAATAAAAAGCTTTTATCGTGGGTATGTCAATATCGTACCCTAGCCTCCCTTTCCAAGCCGACCAACGTCGTAATGAGGTTGGCGAAAGCGCGTCCTTCGGGGCTATGGGTGTAATTATTTGACTAGTGTAAATAGGCGTCAATACAATGTTCAACACACGCCAGAAATCATTTAAAAATCAGGGAAACAATGATGATCACTCTTTCACAATTAACTGAGCTGTTAGGATGGGCATCCTTAATCAATATCGGCTATCTTTTTCTAGCTACCATAGCACTAACCCTTATGAAAGGAACAATATCATCTATCCATAGCAAAATGCTTAATATAGACGAAAAGGAATTAGGTGCTAAGTATTTTGATTTTTTAAGCCGCTATAAAATAATGACGTTAGTTTTTATGGTTGCACCGTATATCGCCTTAAAAATCATGGGGCAATAACCATAAACGAGCCCAGCCACAACCGTACACATTACAATTTAAGGGTTTATTTCGCGAGCAACGCGGGAATTGAAATGATTTGGCAGTAAAGACACGCAGGGCGTTGTACTACCGTAAACACATCCGCCTTTGCCACCACACTCTCGCTTAGATACCGCTTGAGTATGCCATATTTTAAAAACTGCAATTGATAATTTAACAAGCTTACGCCACTGCGTTTCGCTACTACATTTCGCTACTACATTTGGATAAAAACACCATGTATAAATCAGCAATATTGTTTTTTGCTTTAAGCTGTACACCAATGGTATACGGCGAGAACAACCCTGGTCACGCCGAGCATGCGGATGAACACAAAAGTGCTGCTACACATAAAAACGTTACTGAACATATCCACCCCACCTTAAATCATGGCGCCAAATGGCAAATGGATCACCATACGCGTAAAATGTTCACCTCTATGAGCGAGCGAGTTCACACAGAAGGAGATCTCAAGGACATTGGAGGAAAGCTGAATGACGACCTACAAAAATTAATTGAGGGCTGCACGATGACCGGCGCAGCACACGATCAACTACACATTTTTTTAACACCATACATTCCAGCGGTAGCCAAGCTGGCTGAGCAAGGCACTAAAGAGGCATTCCAAGAAGTAAAACGGGCACTTGATGATTACCAGAGTTACTTCGAATAGTTTAGCGAAAAAAAATCTTGGCATTTAAAATAGGTTCAGATACTACATTAATGAGCCTTATCGTATCGATTCTCTGGGATCATCCAAAAGAAAGCAAAAAAAACTGGGATTGAACCAGAATTAAAGCTGGAGAACTCACCAGTATTGGAAAAACAAAACGCTGCGCTGCAGATCCCAAGGTGAAGCCCTTCGATTGATTAAAGCCAAACCTTACAATAGGACGCAAGATGAAAACTATTGGTATTCTAGGCGGTATAGGCCCTGAGTCTACAATCGACTACTATCGCAAAATCATAGCCGCTTATCGGCAACGTGAACCTAACGGTAACTACCCACAAATAATAATAAACAGCATCAACCTTAAACAGATGTTGGAGCTTATTACCAATGAACAATTTGACGACGTCATCAGCCTTCTTGTCACTGAACTGAAAAAACTTGCGGATGCAGGTGCAGACTTCGCATTACTGGCCTCAAACACTCCCCATGTAGTGTTTGACAAAGTACGGGAATTGTCATCACTGCCACTGATAAGTATTGTAGAAGAGGCGTGCCATAAATCGATTGAACTCAACTTACAACGAGTAGGCCTGTTCGGCACCAAATTCACCATGCAAGGAAAATTTTACCAACAAGTATTCTCGCAACACAGTATTCAAGTATTTACCCCAGACGAAACAGAGCAAAAATACATTCATAGCCGTTACATGGGCGAGCTGGTTGAAGGTGTTGTACGTAATGAAACAAGATCTCAACTGCTCTCTATAGCCGCCAAAATGAAACGTACGCATAACATACAAGGCCTTATTCTTGGGGGCACTGAACTTTCTTTAATACTAAAAAATAGCGACTTTACCGATATGTTTGCACTTGATACAGCGGCAATCCATGTTGAAAGCGTAATCAAAATTCTCGATCTGTAATGGTCGGTATTAATTTTTCACGCAGCGTTAGATTTTTGGGCGCTAACAAGAACCATCCTAATACACCGCTGGCCACTTAGGTTTTACCATTGATGATATAAAACAATATAAATTCCTATCAAACAAGTGGCTGCACCCCTAACCGAACGTCACATTCACTTTAAGCCAACAAACACTATGTACATACGTAAACCTTTTGAAATTACCGACCGAACTGAAATAGACGCATTTATTGAAGCCAATGCATTTGGACAACTTATCTCCCTCTCCGAAGGCCGCCTGCTTTCAACACACCTTCCTTTTTTACTGTCTGAGGATAAAACCACATTACTTGGCCATTTAGCACTTCAAAACCCACAGGCCAGCGACATTCAAAACCAGGAAGTTTTAGTAACACTACAAGGCGCCCATAACTACATATCACCGACTTGGTACTTAACTCCAGGCGTGCCTACCTGGAACTATCAAGCCGTGCATATCTACGGCCGGTGTACACTATTTGACGATACCGAAGTTCTGAGAGACCTAGTTGACGCACTTACTAGCCGATACGAATCTGAACTGCCTACGCAGTGGAATCCTGAGTACAGCTCAGGTATGTTAAAAGCCATTGTCGGTATTGAAATCGCTATGAACGAGGTTCAGTGTCAATACAAACTTAACCAAAACCGCTCTACACAGGACCAGCAGCATGTTATCAATCAGCTGGAATCAAATGGATCACATCAACTGGCTAAGGCTATGCGCGCAAACCAAAAGTAGTGTGGTAAGCCAAGTTACTTTTACTCATATACGCACGTAAGCTAAAAATCTGGGAGGGCCATAGCGCAAACTCACTACCGGTAGAGTGCCTACAACGATTTTACGTTACCCGAACCAGAAATCTTTGTTTCCAGTTTTGGGTTGCCTCTATAGGCAATATCTCCACTGCCCGAAATACGCGTTTTCAGTAATGTCTTAGCATACACTTTTGCATCCCCTGCCCCGCTAATTTTCACGTCTACGTGTTCAGCTTCGAGGTTTTCCATTTTGATATCACCAGAGCCTGATATATTCAACTCTAGTTTGCGCACTTTTCCGTTAGCTTTAATATCTCCTGAACCAGAAATCTGGGCCGTAAAAGTGTCGGCTTGAATATTGTCGATTTCGAATGAACCAGCACCCGATATACGCACACTGTTTAGTTCTCTCACCGAAATTTCGATTTCTATATCGTCACCCCAGCGTCGATTTTTTTCTTCAGTAATGGTCAGTATGCCGTTCTTAAGCTTTAGTTTTAAGGTTTTGAAGACATCTTCATCTGCGATAATCTTTACCCGCTGTTCTTCACCCACTTTCACTTTAACGTCCCCAGGCACCCGCAGCTTTATCGCACTGAAAGGGTCTAAGTCGTAGGTCTTCAAGACATCGGCAAAGCCATTCTGGCTAAGGCATAAAATGGCAGTAGCAAAAAGAGGAGCGAAAAAATTGCGGTTTACTGTGAACAAAGACATGCTTGCGGTTCCTTTTAATGATGGTGTTCTAAGCATTACGCCACTAACGCGTGATGAGCCAGCTATGGTTTACCCAACTACTCTAGGTGCTAGACTTAACATCATGAACTATGCCAAGGTTAACCCCACGCTATCTCATTGATTTTTATAGCAATTTCCACACTGTCGTAAAAACACGCTTCCTTCCGATCATTTCACTTGCTAACATTCAGCCAACTAAACTAACTAGTGGCGCAAATGGCTAACCCACATACCCCCCCTAAAGTCATCGGTGAATCCAATGCCTTCCTTGAAGTATTGGAACAGGTTTCGCAGATGACCCAACTGAACAGACCCGTTCTAGTGATTGGCGAACGGGGGACCGGCAAAGAACTCATAGCCGAGCGGCTTCACTACCTCTCAGACCGCTGGAGTAAATCATTGATAAAGATGAATTGCGCCGCACTCAACCAAGAACTACTAGAATCTGAACTATTTGGGCACGAGGCAGGAGCCTTTACAGGAGCCAGTAAGCTCCACAAAGGACGTTTTGAGCGGGCCGATGGTGGCACATTGTTTTTAGACGAAGTGGGTACCATGTCTATGCGTACCCAAGAAAAACTGCTGCGCTTTGTAGAATACGGGGAATACGAACGCCTCGGTGGTAGCTCAACACTCACAGCGGATGTGCGCCTAGTAGCGGCAACCAATGTCGATTTACCTGAATTGGCTGACGAAGGGATGTTCCGCCATGACTTACTCGACCGCCTCGCCTTCGATGTCGTTACCTTACCCCCCCTCAGAGCGCGCCACGAAGACATATTACTGCTTGCCGAACACTACGCCCTAAGTATGGCAAAAGAATTAGGCCTACCGTTTTTCTCCGGGTTTTCACCCGAGGCCGTCGCACAACTGCACAACCACCCTTGGCCCGGCAATGTGCGCGAGCTTAAAAATGTGATTGAACGGAGTGTGGCGCGGTGGGGAGCAGAGCCAGAACCCATAGAAGAAATTCAAATAGATCCTTTTTCCTCTCCCTACCGGCTGCAACGTAAAACCCAACCCAAGATTGCACACTTAACACCAACGCCCCCTGCAACGGCTAAAGCACCTGCGGTAAAGCCAGAGCTACAGAATTTGCCCTTAGATTTTAAGGAGGAGGTAGAAAACTTCGAAAAGCGCCTGTTAGACCAAGCACTCAAAGAGGCGCGCTTTAATCAACGGAAGGCAGCGGAGCTACTGGGCTTAAGCTACCACCAATTGCGCGGAAGCCTTAAGAAATACTCCTTAGCGAAAGAAGCCGATGCGCAGGAAAACTGACACCTAACCTTCTAGCCCATGAGGTTGAGGGCTTTATCTTCCTCTAGGGCCATTTCATTGCGGTAATCAACACTGTCGTCGGAATGAAAATTTGTCTGTGCATTACCCAATAGGTACTCTTCAACATTGCAATCATAAAAGTGCAAAGCTCAAACGGGTATCGTCGATACTGCGTTGCCACTTTAGGCCTCGTATTTCCAACTCAAATCGTTTCTCAACACTCACATTAACCAAAATACCGATTCACGTCTTTGGTTTACAAGGGATGGCACCATAATCGCCATAAACTTTAACCTAGCCTTCGCTTACCCTTCCCCGCCCCTCAAAAATATTTTATTGCACCGCAAGGTATCTGTTACCTACATTTTCTTTGATTTTCACCATACGCTATCCTTACTTTGTCCTTTTACCCACCCAAGCCGCATTACTCTGCGTGCACCTCCTTGAGGGAACATAACGAGAAGGAATCTTCCATGCACAAACCCTACGTCTTACCCGCCTCTATTATCACGATCGGTGCTCTAGCCATCGCTTTACTGGTTTTTTTTAAACCCACACCCGAACCAGCCCCGCCCGAGACAACGCCCGCAAACGTTAAAGTATCTGTTATCCCTGCACAGAAGCTAGTAACACGCCTCAGCGTTACCACTCAGGGTACCGTCACCCCTCGAAGGGAGATCGATTTACTCTCGCAAGTTGCCGGACAGATCTTGAGCGTGGAAACTAATTTTGTAGATGGCGGCTTTTTCGAAACATCTCAAGTACTTATCCAAATTGATGATCGCGAATACCAGGCTGCACTGCTAAGGGCCAAAGCCCAAGTTGCCGAGGCACAATACCGGCTCGCAGAAGAGAAAGGCGTAAGTCGTCAAGCCAAGCGTGAATGGCGTGACTTAGGCAACCAAAACGCCAACGATCTATTCCTACGCAAACCACAACTGGCCTCAGCACAGGCCAATTTGGAGTCTGCTCGCGGTGCCTTAGACATGGCAGCATTAAACCTAGAACGCACCCGCATAATGGTGCCCTTTAACGGTCGGGTAAAACAAACGTATGTGGATCTAGGCCAGTACACAACGCCTGGCAGCCGCTTAGCAACCGTGTACGATTCAACACTGGTTGAAATACGCTTACCGCTGACTGAACAACAGGCCGCCCTTATCGACCTACCACTGCTTCCCCAGAGCATGGGCGCTACCTTACGCCTGCCGCCCGTTGCCATTCGCGCTAGCGTTGCCGGTGAAAAACACACCTGGCTAGGCGTCCTTACCCGAACGGACTCTTTTGTAGACGCCAACTCCCGAATGTATTACGCCATTGCTGAAGTGCGCAACCCCTTTCTCACCAGTGATGGGCAGGTGGCCCCACTATTGCCCGGTTTATTTGTTGAGGCTGAAATTGAAGGCCGTGAAATCACCGATGTAATTCAACTCCCCAGAAAAGCACTATTCGAACGCGATAAAATATTCTCGTTGGACAGCCATAATAAAATCAGTTCGAACACTGTGCGTGTACTGCGCAAATCCGAAGAGTTTGTATGGATTCAGGCAGGGTTTGACGATCAAACGTTGGTATCGACAGAAAAGCAGGGCCTTACACCCGCTGGCAGCGTTGTCGACCCCATTCACTTAGATGCACCAACACAGCTTGAAATTCAAACGGCCGCAACACCAACGCCAACGTCAATCGATGACGAAACCAAAGGACTATAGCCATGGGCGCACTGATTCGATGGTTCGTAGACAACCCCATCGCCGCAAATTTACTCATGATTGCCATGCTATTGGGTGGCTATTTCAGCGTAGACAGCGTTAAGAAAGAAACCTTTCCCACTTTTACCGGCGATGTAATAAATGTTTCAATGGTATACCCCGGTGCAGGCCCTTCTGAAGTTGAACAACAAATTGTAGTGCGTATTGAAGAGGCCATTTCAGACTTGCCCGGCATTTATCAAATCACTTCAGAGTCACGCGAAAGCTACGGCAATGTAAGTGTTGTGGTTACTGAAGGTTTTGATGTTCGCACCCTCATCAGTGATATTAAAGTACGTGTAGATGCGATTAACACATTTCCGGTTGCAGCCGAGCGCCCCACCATTCAGCAGTTTGTCTACCGCGAATTTTTAATGTGGATGGCGCTCTACGGCGATGCTGATTTACGTACAATGAAAAACCTCGCTTACCAAATTCGCGACGAAATGTCCGTACTCCCCGGTATTTCCGAAGTATTGGTAACCGGACTAAAAACCGACGAAGTGGCGATCGAAATTTCTGAAGCCTCACTTCGCCGCTACAACATTAGCTTTAACGAAGTGGCTGCTGCCATTCGCCAGACATCTCTCAATGTACCCGCGGGAACCATAAAATCAAAAGACGGCGACATTCAAATTCAAACCCGCGCCCAAGCTTATGACTACGACGATTTTGCCCAAATTGTAGTCCGTAGCACGCGTGACGGTCAGCAACTTCTATTAGGCGAAATAGCCGAGATCAACGACGGTTTTTCTGAAGAAAATGTACTTTTCCGTATGAACGGCAAGCCAGGCCTGAATATGGAAGTGAAAATGAGTGACGACCCGCTACTGTTTGAAGGCACAAAAAATGCGAAAAAATATATAGAAGAATTTCAGCAACTTTTGCCACAGGGCTTATCGTTGAAAATAAACTTTGAAGCAAAGTCGATGTTCGACAGTAGGTTCGATCTGTTAAAAGACAATGCCCTCAGTGGTTTAGCCTTAGTTTTTATTATTCTTATGCTTTTTCTACGGCCCATTTTAGCGCTGTGGGTTGTAGTGGGCATAGGTACCACATTTGCCGGTGCCATTTGGTTACTGCCGCTTTTCAACGTATCCATCAATATGCTTTCGATGTTTGCTTTTCTTATGGTGCTGGGTATTGTCGTAGATGATGCGATTATTGTTGGGGAAAGTGTGTACCGCCATCAACAAAGAGGCGAAAAAGGCAACTTGGCCGCTTATTCGGGCACAATGTCTGTTTTAAAGCCAGTTTTTCTTGCAGTAGTGAGTACTATACTTTTCTTTCTGCCTATGATCGACGTTCCCACCACAGTACTAGTCTATACCCAATCGATCTTTTTCGTCGTTCTATTGTGCCTTATCTTTTCGCTCGTTGAAGCTCTACTCATACTACCCTCTCACTTGTCACACATGAAGCCAGAAACACCCAGTCGGTTTGCACCGTTGCGAAAACTGGAAAGCCTCCGCCACTGGTTTTCTTCTCACATGGATAGTTTTGCACATAACACTTATTTACCCTGGCTAAAAAAATGCATGGCCCATAAGGGCAGTACGTTTTTGCTGTTCTTCTTTATTTTCACCGTTGCCGTGGTGTTAGGCCAAACCGGTTGGGTAAAAAGCAGTTTTCAACCAAACGTTCCACGACCGTTTATCATGATTAACGTAGGCTTTGCAGACGGAACACCCTTTTCAACAACCAAAGCCACCGCAGAACATATTAGAAACCAGATGGATGTTGTTTCCGCAGACGAAGAACTCATTGCACAAAATAGCGGTAAGCCATTTACGCGCGAACTCAACATGTCCGTGAACGGCACTTCGGCCACTATCTTTTTTGGCCTAACGCCGGCCGAAGAGAGAACTATTGAACTCGAAGTGGTTGCCAACAAACTGCGCGAACTGATCGGCCCACTACCAGAAGCAAAATCCTTCTCGCTCAACTTTTCCATGGGTGGCGACAGTACCGACATAACGTTAAACATGAATATGCTCGAAAACCGATCCAGCATACAACAGCAAGCCGTCGCAGACGTATTAGCAACGCTGGCTTCTTACCCAGGTGTTTTCAATGTGCGCAGTGATTTAGATTCCGAGCGCACAGAGGTGGAAGTGGACTTAAAACCCTATGCCGAAACACTTGGCATTACGCTCGGCGATGTTGCCAAACAGGTGCGCCAGGGCTTTTACGGTGAGGAAATTCAGCGTATCCCAAGAGCAAAAGAAGACGTACGGGTAATGTTGCGCTACCCGGCGGACGAAAGGCGTACGCTCGACACACTGGATGATATGCGTATCCGCACACAAGACGGCCGAGAAATACCCATTAATGCCGTTGCAGATGTACAGCTGGTACCTGGGTCCAGCACTATTCGCCGAGTAGACCGCAGACGTAACATTAGCATCACCGCAGAAGTGGAAGAAGGTACTGATGCCACTCAAATTGTCGACGAAATACTGGGGGCGAATCTCACTAACTGGAAGCAGCAATACTTGGGCTTCACATTGTCTACAGATGGAAACCTACGAAACCAAGAAGAATTTGGTGCCAACTTCGGCGTTAATTACTTATTAGCACTCATCGTTGTGTACGCATTATTCGCGATAGCCTTTCGATCACTTTACCAGCCCGCGCTCATCATTCTCGCAGTGCCTTTTGGGTATGTGGGGGCTTTAATAGGGCATATGATTTGGGGCACTAATATCAGTATATTTTCGTTCTTCGGTATCCTCGCCTGCTCGGGCGTTGTGGTAAACGATAACCTGGTATTACTTGAACGTATTAATACCCTCAGGGAACGAGGTGAAAGCGTAAAAGACGCTGTGTTAAATGCTGGAATCGATCGCTTCCGCCCGATTGTGCTCACCTCTATTACCACTTTTGTTGGGCTGCTACCCATATTGTTTGAACGCAGTACTCAAGCCATGTTTTTACAGCCAATGGTTATAGCCCTCTCACACGGCGTGGCTTTTTCTTCAATCGTTACCTTGTTCCTCGTTCCTTGTGGCTACTACGCCAGCGAGAAAGGCAAAGAACGTCTTTCTGGGGTTTGGAGCAGGTTTAAGATTAAATACTTAGGGGAGGTAACAGCCATTGAAAACACACCTTCCGATTAGCAAGCAAATAGTATAGCCGTGACAAGCCGTTAACTGTCCACTTTAAGGCACGGCTATTATCAACTTAACGAATAAGTTATTTAGCTAACCACTGAATAACTTGTTCGCACCGGCACCACCATACCACGTCGTAATTCAACTCATGATTTTGAGGGCTCAATCGCTTTTGCCAATCACCTACAGGGCACCGCTATTAATTGAGTTTAGTCGCTACCGCTGGCAGTCGATGTGTGAATGATAGCACTGATCAATCCTAACCAATAAGTGAAACGTTAACCTTCAACCGGAGCAACGCTGGCTTACCGCCAACACACCGTGTGGCAGCGCAAAGTCGTTGCTGAAATCAGTCGACCTATACTATGTATAACCTTAGCGCCGTGCTTTTTTATGGTTTATAGTTTAAGGGCCCCTCTATCAACAAAACACAGCCTGGAGACCAAGTGAAAAACTATCAACTGGTACTCACTGAACACCTAAATCACTACGGCTATTTGTTCGGCGGCACGTTATTAAAATGGGTAGATGAATCTGCGTATATAGGCGCCCGTTTAGATTACCCAGGAAAAAGCTTCGTAACCGCCGGGCTAGAAAAAGTCAGCTATAAAAAGCGCGTTGAACTCGGCAGTATTCTTTCGTTTCAAGTTGAAAAGCAAAAGGTTGGAAATACCAGCATAACCTACAAAGTAGTCGCCAGCGTTGCCAGCTCTACCAGCAATTCCGATGAAGAAGAGCCAGAAATATTCTCAACAGAAGTCACTTTCGTATGTATCGACAAAGACGGCCGTAAATGCTCAATACATTAAGGGCACATCTATTAATTGATTAAAAAGAGCCGTGGCCTTTGAACATTAGCTCAACAATCGGCTAGGCTATTTCGACAAGAATGGGCGGCTGAACATTTGTTCTGCGCTTTTGACTAGATTCAACACGCGGGCGTTTTTGCGCTGTAGCACTTCTAAACTGTGCAACATTATTTTTGGCAGTCAACGGAATTTGCACAATAAACTGTGTGTATTGCTTTAAATGGTAGCGTATATCCACCTTTCCACCCATAGATTTAGTATGCTCCTTTACCAAATCTAACCCTACACCGCGGCCAGCATGCTCCTGTTTTTGTGCAAGCGTACTAAAGCCGGGTAAAAACAATGAATTCAATAAGTCCTCACGCGATAATCGTGCTGTACGCATAACACTGTAATCATATTTTACGACCAAGCGTTTACGCACTTCATCAAGGTCTATACCTCTACCATTATCACGCACCACAACAAACAAGCCCTGCTTTGTTCGCTTGGTATAAACCGATACAGCGCCCAGGCTGGGCTTACCAGATCGGCTTCGTTCTACGGGGGTTTCTATACCATGAGCCACAGCATTACGAATAAGCTGTATAACAATATCCTGCACCTTCGCTTGATACTCTTTGGGGATTTCGGCAATTTTGAAGTTATCGAGATTAAGTGCAACTTGCTTGCCGTAGCTTCTACTCACATTTAATGCCAACACCTGAAATGCAGCATTAATACCCCCATTACTACTATCACGCTTATTTTGTACCGGCGGAGCTTTTCTAGATTTGGCTTTAGATTCGAGCGCGGTTTTTTTTATTTGCTGACACACTTTCACAATTTTTCGCATATACAAGCCGACAACCTGCAATTGCGCTTTCTCAACACGCTGCAGGCGGAGCATACGCTCCAGCGAATCCTCCAAACCGACAATAAGCTTACTCAAACCACCAATGCCAACAACCGTCGCTTCACCCTTAAGTTTATGCGCCACACGAGCCATGGCCCGAATCGTATTCTGGGATGCAGGCTTACGTAACAGCAGGTTTATATCGGTAACACCCTCGTTCATACTTTCTAGTAGCAGGGTTAGGGTGATGGCATCGACTTTCATAACAAGCACTGGTTGAAATTCATTCGACGCCAGTATGTCACAGGGCGTAGCGGCGAGAATAGCGAAACAACGGGCTTGATGCTGGAGTGTGATGGGTGTCGTAACGGCTTGGTGAACCGACGCATAATTCAACAGGCTGACGGCGCAATTAGCCTTCAGCTCTCACCCCTTGGGGTGCTCGATAGCATGGCGAACAACCTGCTGAATGGCTTCGAGCGGAATATTATCCTTCATACGAAAGTTGATACAACCTTGGCCCGCTTTATATTCGGGGTAAGCCAACTTAAACGCTTCGATATGGTGGGCACCACAGGTGTATAGCGACACGTAGCTCTTCTGATTGGCAATTGCCACCCAGCCCTCAGAATAACTATAGGTAGGCATTTTGTAGTGCATGTCGACTTTAGCATCCGGAAAACAAGCGAGTATCGCCTCATGTAGCAGTTTAAGCTTCTCTCTCCGCTTTTCCGGCAAAGCGGCAAAATAGTTTTCTACATCCGTATTCATCTAGCCTCCACCATCATTTTTCGTATTGACTATGCATTATTTTAGAAGCCGATTTGAAAATATAAAGGGAAGCTTAGCGGTATTTTAAAAAAATATAGCTATCCGCCAAACGGTAGCCTGGCCAACAGTCGCAAAACAATAGTTTTTGGGCGCCGAACCAAGGCCAAACTGTCGACCTTCCAGATAGAAGCCTAACGAGCCCTTGGTAGGCGTCATCCGAAATTATTGCCCTCTACCGGCTTTAATGTACACAGGTTATGGGATTCTACTGACGGACACCTCCAATAATTGAATTTTGCCTCTGTAGGGTCTGGCGAGCCTTAGCGTAAGGCACACGGCATAGCGGAAGGCTGGCTGCCTTGCCAATTGGGCCAACGCCGCAATAAGGTTTGCCAGGCCACGCCCTTAGGCGCTTTGTGTGCGATTCATAGAGCAGCCCTTACCGCACTTCATCTATTTTAATACCCCAAAACGCCTGCGCCAATATGAACACACGGCCGCATACAAGCGCAAAGCCTACTCGCCCTGCAATACTTTCCAAGAGACTTCGCAAGTATTATCTTCCATCGCAACATGGAAAGAATCATCCGCAATGGTCACCGCAAAGCTCATAGTCCTACTGACAGATGTAGAGAGATTCTGTAGCTCCGCCCAAGGAAACTGAATAACATTTACCGCGAGGGAGGAGCACTTCTTTTTCGACTGTTCCCACCATGTATCCGACTTCGAATTAAAGGTGTATACCCAAACTCCGCCTGCCTGCCTTGTGGCTTTTTTAATACTGTCTGGGTTCGGCTCACCCACCACGATCCACTGCGCTATTTGACCATCAAGGGTTTTCAGCCATATATCAGGTGCTTCCGGTGTAGAAAGCCCCTTAGTAAACTCAAGCCCCTCACCGGCATGAAGACAAAAACCAAGAACACGAGCCATCATACGTTCAACCTTTTCACTGGGGTGCTGAGCAACAGTAAGATTTAAAGTGCTGTAATAATCACGATTAAGGTCTGAAAGCGATATCGTAAATTTGTAAATAGTTGCGCTAAGAGCCATTGGCTAGATCCGGTTAATGATAGAGAGGTAAGTTATTTAAATGCCTAACTGACGAACGGCATTTCGTGCGGCTTTGTCCACCAATGCAAACAAATGATCTGTCGACGTTTTATTTTTAGATGCTTTATGCCCCTCGAGTTTAAGTAGCTGGCAGTGGATATGCTTACTCTTCAACTTGTCTATGAGTGCATAAAACTGCTGGTAAAGATCAGCATTATTCAAGCGCTTGCCATTTTTCGAAATATAATTATTCGCCTCCAGCTTTTTTCGCCTAGCGGCCAACCCCACCAAGGTTTGACAATCGGTATAACATTCTAAGGAGGCCGGCATGCTGGTGTTGTCGTCACACAACAAACCTAATGCCCATAAGAATGTTTGCAGCTCTAATCGAGTAGAGCTGGTATTCATAAATTGCTTCGTGCGAATACGGCTTTTTAGGCGCTCTAGTGACTCACCCGCATCGAAAACCAACAAATAGGCACCGCAACCAATGCCTGTAGCTGGCTGAACACTTCCATCCGTAAATATTTTCACTTATTAACCTTTTTAACACGTAAATTGTGTTGGTTAACCATTTCTAATGAGCCGTTCCAAATATCCCACACAGCGTGGTTCACCCAACCATCATCCCTGTACTGAGGGTCGGCTATCAATCATCATAAGATCCAGGGTTTTTTGCGCCTTTTCTGGGTTCGTAAGATCTTTAACTTCCAACATTTCACATTCGTCCCTCACCATTTCGTCAATACGAGTGGGGTAATGTCGGCAGTCTTCCGGGCGGTCATGATAAATCGCGCAGGTATACTTTTCCTCATTCGGCAACTTCTCCAACCAAGGACATCGCTCTAACAACACCCCGGTAGCCGGGTCTGTCCAAATATTACCGTTGTTGGTATAAGCATAGATAGGGGGCCGAAACGCATCCCAAAATTCAATTTCTTCGGCACTGGCCGATAAACCGCCGTTGCCGTATTTAAGACAGCACTTTCCACACTGGTTACAGGCTCGCATAAAGTTACCACCCCAAAATAGGCTTGGCTTGCCCGCCTACACCTAAGCAAAGATCAATTCGGCCGCATTGTATCAGCCTATTGCCACGCAGCGCGCGCAGAACACTCTATGTGTTTGATATTATTGACTATTTAACAGGCGACACCCCGTATGGAACACCCCAAAACTGCCGCCGCAGCAGCACTCAACGGTCTGCCAAGCCACGCCCCATCGGACCTACACTCCGATCACCACGGGTTTCTCTATCGTCTCATGCCAAACGGTATTGGATACTGTATCATTCGCGACAATTCAACATTGATTTTTGGCGCGCAGCATTATTTGCCCAGCGCCCCTAGGGTGGTTTAAAAATGAAGGTTTGTGGTATAGAAATTAAGGGGAAAGAGGCTGTTATTTGCCTCCTGAGCAGTGACAACGGCCTGTTTGAAATATCAGATTGCCGCGTACGCAGCCTAACACTAAAAGACCCCGATACCAGCGAAGGTCTACTCGGGTTTCAGACGACTTTGGCAAAATTGGCCGAAGACTATAAAGTAGAGAAAATCATCATTAAAGAACGTCCCAAAAAAGGCAAATTTGCCGGGGGAGCCGAAGGCTTTAAAATGGAAGCCGCCATTCAGCTAATCGACACTGTGCAGGTTAGCCTCATGTCAGCTTCTCGCTCAAAGGTGCTCTTAAAAGCCAAGCCCCTGCCCATTTCATTTTCGGAAACCGACTTAAAAGCATTTCAAGAAACCGCTTTTAAAACAGCCTACGCCGCACTTATTGATATTAACGAAGTGGTAGAGACTAGTAATGACAGAGTTTAGCCAACTAAACCTACACCCGTCTCTGGGTAGAGCGATAGATAAGCTCGGTTTTACACAAGCTACCGACGTACAGGCGAAAACAATACCCGCGGTTATGCAGGGTAACGACATAATGGTATCTGCACGCACAGGTAGCGGAAAAACCGGTGCTTTTGTGCTGCCAATGTTGCACCGATTTTTACTGGACCCCCAAAACAAAACCGCTACACGCGCGCTAATACTGGTTCCCACCCGTGAACTTGCACTGCAAACTGTTAAATCTTTTGAAAGTTTCGCAGCGTACACGCAAATTAAAATTGGCCGCATTATGGGCGGTGAAGCCTACAGGCATCAAGTAGCGACACTACGGAAAAACCCCGAAGTATTAGTGGCCACACCTGGACGCTTAGTGGAGCATATAAAAAATGGCAATATCGATTTTTCTGATTTAGAAATCCTAGTGCTCGATGAATCCGATCGCATGCTCGACATGGGTTTCAAAGAAGCCATGCACACCATTGCAGAAGCCTGTAGCCCTGCCCGGCAAAACCTCTTGTTTTCCGCTACCCTCAAACATAAAGGCATTGGAGGCATAACCGGGCTGCTGAAAAACCCAGAGCGCATCCAAATAGACGATGCAAAAGATGGCCATGCCAACATTACCCAACAGCGCGTACTGGCCGACGACGACCGCCACAAAGAAAAATTGATTGTTCGCCTAGTGGAAGAACAGGAAGCCGAGCGCGTTATTGTATTTTGTGCTACGCGGTTACAGTGCCAAAAAGTAAGCAACATGCTGCGCGCGAACAAGTTAGTATCGGAATACATTCACGGCGAAGTAGAGCAAAACGATAGAAAACAATTGCTCAATCGTTTTAGAGACGGAAAAATACGCGTATTGGTTGCCACTGATGTTGCCGCTCGCGGGTTAGATATTAGCGATGTGGACATGGTAATTAACCATAGCATCGCCTTCTCCGGTGACGACCACGTGCACCGTGTCGGCCGAACCGGCAGAGCTGATAAAGAAGGCTTAGCCATTACCTTGGTTGGCCCCAACGAATGGAATGTCATGTCGAGCATAGAGCGTTATTTAAACATACGCTTAACGCCGCGCAAGGTTACAGGGTTAGAGGCGCAATACGCAGGGCCCAAAAAGCTGAAAAGTTCGGGCAAAGCGGCCGGGCCCAAAAAGAAAAAAAGTAACCTTGCCACCGGTAAAGCAGGGAAAAAAACCACCGGTAAAAAATCGACGGCCGCCAAAAAAACACAGCCCAAGCGCGCGCCTAAGGCCGCATCCAGAACACCCTTAGGTGACGGGTTATCTCCTTTACGTCGTAAAAAACCGTCAGATTAACCCAGCGCTTACCTAAAGCGCTGCTCAATTAAGCGCTTTAGGCACCTCACTTTGCGTGTGGTACCTGCGCAAAGCAAAATGTACGGGGCCCTGTGCCTGATGAAGTCTTTTAACGCCGAGTTGAGGTACCCACAAGACTCTCGAGAGGCACCCGCGTTACTTGCACGTCCTCTTTATTGGTTGCATAGGCTACATATAACGCATTTTGCCACACCACAGCCTTTGGGTAACTGTAGCCTATCCGTTTGTACTGCCCTTCGAACCGCATGGGCTGTAAATCCGCTCCCCCCGAACGCAATAAATAGGCTTTGTTAAATTCTCGCCCGTTTTTACTCAGAGAAATAACCAGCGGAATGCGCGTTTTATTGTGGCTAGGGTTATTCACGAGGTACGCAGTGCCATCCGGTAAATTTCCGGCACACTGTTTTGAGCGAGAGTCAGGAAAATTTGTTACTGTCGGTTTTGTCCATGTTTTTCCATTATCCCTACTGATAGAAGCCAGTTTTTTAAATGTGCTCGCCTGATCCCGAAAAACCATAACCGGGTTACCATCGGCACGGTAAAACCAACTTGGCTCAATCTCCCTGCTAGTATTTTTATTGAACGGCAAATTGGCCATTTCGCCTTTCGTCCAACCCGCTATACCCAGCCTATCATCAGTAAAATAAGGCGCAACTTTTAACCCTGGCGGCTGATGAAACGCACTAATAATTCTACCGTTTGGAAGCGCATGAACATCTTGCTCAAACACCCCGTCTACCGGCTGCCCGGTGTTGGCTAACACCCTCTTGGGTTCCGACCAACGAACACCGTCTTGGCTTAACCTATATTCTGTGTACCCGGCTTTCGGCTCAAGTTCTTTTGGCCACACATTAACGTAAGCCACTAAGATTTCACCATCAGTCCACCAACCACCACTGGTGCGCATGCCGTTGTCCAACGTTGGGGCCAGTACCAAAGGCGACGACCAATTAATACCCCCTAGCGCACGACTATAAGCCACCCAAGTATCAGCGGAGTCTTCGTCACGATTGGAACTTTGCCACTGAGCATAAAGATAGCCTTTAAAACCAATAAGCACCGCTCCGTTAGCGTATTGGTCCGAGTCGCCGGACGGCTTATACACGGTATTGGTTATTGTATGCTTGGCAAATACCAGGCCCAGTGATTCTGGTTGTGAAAAATCGAACAATTCGGAAGTCGCATAAAAGGGTTTACCCTCCGGTTCTTTAGCGAAGGATAAACCGGCAAACCCAATTAGTGTCAGGTAAAAGCAAAATACTGATTTTTTAAAGAATGCCATCATCACAGCCATGAAGGTAGAATTTAGACAACAGACAATCGAAGCTAAACAGAGCTTACAACACGTTAGAGTCGACTAAAACGGCGTTTATCTATCTATTTTTTTAATGACGTTATAGGTCTTTATACTAAGAATGGTGACTGAAAGCACAATCGTCACGCAGTTTGCCACGATTATCACTGGGTCTTTTCGAAGTAAACCGTACGCCAGCCATAATACAACCCCCGCATTAAAGGCAACGTACATCAGTAGCGACAATGAACTGGTATCGCGAGTACGCACCACCTTAATTGCCTGAGGCAAAAAAGAACTGGTGGTTAAGCAAGCGGCGGCATACCCAATAAATTCGGCGTACAGCATTTATTACATCCTTCTACTGGGGCTTGAATAGGTACATGCATAAGTGCGGCAAGTACTTACCTGAGGGTATTCTTGCCTCTAGACACTGTACAGGCATGGTCGAACATCGAAACATTGCTCAATCAACGCTACCCACAAATTGCTCGAGAAAACGTGGTACAAGCAAAAAACTCTGATATTCTGCCACCACTATACTCTAGCCTCTGTATTCTTAACGAGAAAGCCCTATGTCCTCCATTTCAATTGACAACTTTGATGATTTTTTAGCCATAGCGCGGGAGCAAACGGAGCCTCAACGCTTACTCATTGTACTAGCCAAACGGGAATTACCCGATGGCCACACACCCGCTCAAGCCGAACAGTTCGAAAAAGGCGAAGGCGGCCATTTGGCACCTATAGCCGGTGTAGACAAATTACCCGAAGACATAGACAGTTTTGCCACATTCGCAGACGAAACCAAGCAGGTAACAGAAACCTGGGACGCCATATTTGTAGCAGCATTGGTAGGAGAAGCTCAATTACCCAGCGCCGAAGAAACCGACATGGCAATGGAAAAAGTATTACACAGCATTCGCGACGGTAACATTAGCAACCTATTGGTATTCGACAATGAGGGGTTACCGCTGGAATTAATTGCGGGCTAAGTACTTGAACGTTTAGCGTACGCTCTGGCATATACTCCAGTCGCTTGTAAAGGCGCAAGACTATAGAACAAGCCCTACTCACGTAAACGCACCCAGCGTATGGGATGCGCTTAGAGCTCACTACCACTTTAAAACGCCCGATCCGGAACTCGATAACAACCCTATAAAGGATTAAAAGTTAGTTTAGACCTGAGCAACGCCTGATAAACAGCTGATACATTAACGCCCCACTATGGAACGGCCGTTTCAGCTTCAGGGTCAGTACTACTGGCAACGCCGTTTTGTGTCATTTTAAACATGTACCAGTACGTTTTTCCGCTTTCCAACCCTTCATCAATAAACTCACCTGAAATTGTCGCTCCTATTACTATCCGAGTGCGCCCTGTATCAGTATTTTTATCATTGCGATAAAGCTCCAAATAGGTTATATCCGGTACAAAATTTTGCAGATCCCAGGTTACCGTCACATTAGTTCCATTTACCACCGTGCTCAAATTTGTAACCCCGGGCTCGGCAGGCTCAGGATCATTTGACACCGCATCTACCGGAATCGTGGTTTCAGCTTCAGGGTCAGTACTAAAGGCCTTCTCAATTCCATTTTGGTTCATTTTAAACATATACCAATAGGTAGTACCTGGCACTAAACCGGTATCTCTAAATGTACCAGCCAAATCTGCACCGGGAACTATACGTGTTCGGCCTGCCGCCTCGTTTTTATCATTTCTATACACTTCAAGATAGGTTATTTCCGGCTCGAAGTATTTTAGATCCCAAGCCAACTCAATGGCGGTACCATCAACAACCGTCGTTACGTTTGTAACAGGAATTTCATTGACATAAGGCACACGAATTTCAGCTTCAGAGTCAGTGTTATTAACCACGGCTCCTTGAGTAACTTTAAACATATACCAATAGGTATTACCTGACTCTACTGTTGTATCTACGAAACTACCCGAAGCATCAGCTCCAGCAACAACTATAGTACGGCCAGCGGTGTCGTTAATATCATTACGGTAAACCTCTAGCCCAGTGACCACTGGGGAATAATTTTGCAGGTCCCAGCTCAAGATAACGCTAGTACCATCTAACTCAGTCGTTAGATTTGTACTTGGAATACCAAGCCCTTCACTATTATTAAAAACAGCTGTGAGGGCTGTATCAGCATTACCGGAAATGTATTGATACAGCGCACTATCAGAAATTTGTGTGTCATCTTCATCTAACCACTGTGTAAATACATCGCCATCGTTGGCTAACGCCTTTAGGGTAATAGGTGTGCCATCCGGGTAGGAAAACCCGTTCGTAAATGTTCCCGCACTCCCACTAGGGCTGGTAATATCCAAGGCGTACTTAGGCTTTAATGCATCAACTAGAGGCGCTAACGCGACATTGCTACTCAACTCTTCCACACCTTCTGCCACTAAGCGGGCAAGCTCTACAGCACCGGCCTCTTGAAAATGCACGGTGTCAGACCGGCCATCCGCGAAGTTGGCATATTCACCTGCGGCGAAACCCATATAATAAAAGCGGTTAGCGTAGTCCTCTCCAACAAACTCCAACAACGCCTTATTTTTTTCATCTAGATCAATAAGGGCTACGTCAAGATCGGCCGCCAGAGTTCGGACAGCACCAGGATGCTCATGGTAGGCATCATAAGGGCTGCCGTCGTTCCATTGATTACGTCGTACAGTCGATACAAATACTGGCGTTGCACCAAGTGCAATAGTCTCATTGGCAAAACTAGTCATGTAACCTTCAAATACGCCACCCGTTCGTGCCGATCTATCGGGGTCATCAAACGCTCGATCATTAATACCAAACTGTATGAAAACAAAATCGCCTTCAACTATACCCGCTTTAACATCATTCCAGTGATCGTTATAGAAACTCTTTGAGCTCCTGCCACCAAGTGCGGCATTGTCAACACTGATTTTTGTACTATCAAAGAAAGGCTGTAAAACTTGGCCCCATCCAGTTTGTGGATAATAACTTTCCGCATAATTCGCTACCGTCGAATCCCCAATTAAAAATGCTGTAGGTACAACAAGGGGGACCTCACCATTGAATGCAGCTGCAACCTTAAGGTTTCTAGAGGGCATGGCGATTTGAAGAATAGTCTCGTCTTCAATTAACGCACCTAAACGATACCAGGCATTAAATGAATCATCAGTACCCGGAATAGTTTTAAGTGTTAAAGGTGTATCTTTCGGATAAGCGTTATTTTTGGTAATAATACTATCATTTGCGCCTACATTTTCGACTGTTAAGGCATAGCGCTGCTTAATGAGCGGTAATAAAGACTGAATATCGTTACGAGCACTTAACTCTTCAATACCTTCTACTATTAGTCGAGACATTTCGATAGCACCGAATTCTTGGAAATGAGTACCGTCATCACTGCCGTCGGGATAATTCTCATATTCGCCTGAGTCGAGAATTAAATATAAATAATGTGAAGCTTGTTCAACACCGAGAGAGTTTACAAGATCGTAGGACATCATATTCAAATCAACAAAGGCCACATCCAATTCGGAAGCGACTTTGGCCATAGAGCCTCGGTAATCATTACCACTCTCGGTAAAAACATTTCTAAGCACATCGCCACTATAAGCATTCATCACCATTGGGCTCACAAGTATAGGGACAGCCCCGTTGGCAATAATTTCATCGACATACTTTGTTAGATAGCCTTCAAAATCTTCGGGAGAGGTATAACGCTCCGGTTTAGTATCTCTATCATTATGGCCAAATTGGATGAGTACGAAATCTTCAGAGCCAATTTCGTCAACAACACTATCCCAAAGCCCGACTTCGTTATAGTAGCTTCGTGAGCTACGACCACCACGAGCGCGGTTTTCTATTTGTACTTTTTGTTCGTCAAAGTAGTACTCGAGAACTTGCCCCCAGCCAGTTTGAGGATAATACGATGTGCCATAGTTCGCGACAGTCGAATCGCCGATAACGAATATTTGTGTTTTTTCAGGCGCGGCTGTCGGCGCGGCTGTCGGCGTGTCCGTCGGTGCGGCTGTCGGCGTGTCCGTCGGCGCGGCTGTCGGTGCGGCTGTCGGTGTGTCCGTCGGTGCGGCTGTCGGTGCGGCTGTCGGTGCGGCTGTCGGTGTGTCCGTCGGTGCGGCTGTCGGTGCGGCTGTCGGTGTACCAGTCGGCCCTGAAGAACCGCCACCACAACCTCCAATCATAAATACCATTAAAATTAGTACAAGAAAACGACTCATAGTGACTCCCTATTAACATAAGTAATATTATTAAAATATGCCTCAGGTAGGACTATGGCACTAACCCCAAGGCTTTCAGTCAATATAAAACATAATTGGCCACATTCAATCATTTTTATTCGAGATAATAACGTATTGGTGACTGTAAATGATCGATACTGGGTGGAATCTTCGACCAAAGCCGCCCATCTACAGTAAAAATGTTGCAATCCGCTCTCATCTCCCAGAAAAATTGGCGTGTAAATTTACTTATGCCTCCCTACTCAGCGACTAAACTATGGGAATACGTCAATGACTTCTTGAGAATAGATACAACACTAAAACCCCATTTTTTGCTTGCTTACAGCTAAAAGTAAACTGGACCCCATAAACGGCTACGTAAAATGGGTCTATTAAGAGAGCCTGTAATCAAACTTATTCGGTACTCGAGGTAAAGCTTTTGAGTAACCCGGAATCCTAGACTACCAAGAGTTACCTAACCCCTACCCCTTGTTAACCACAGACGGCAAACACCATACTCCCTGACCCTATTCCGTACCCGCTATAGTATTTTGTAGTTAAGGGTGCCCTGCCCGCTGGTGCACTCAAGCTAAATAATTGTACTCGTTCAATTTCAGTATCTACCGTCATTTGGTGTACTGTTGCCAGCTCAACTTTCCTAGCTCACAAAAAACATCCGTAAAAACCTGTAAGCCAACATTAAAGCCGACTCAATAATCGTAATTGAAATAACTCCACCCTAGCCATGCTACAAAAACGAAATAAGCGGTATGTTAAAACTGCGGAACCGCATGGTTACAGATTCTAATTCGTTTACAGCCAATAAAAACAATGGCTTAATTACCGCGTCTTTTCGTTGCGATTTCCAAACCCGTTAACATTATAAGAAACAGGGGTTTTTTGGGATGCTCTGTTCGCAACTCCGAGCGCCTTGCCCTGTGGTCTGGGCATTTCAAACTACAGCAGAGGAAATGCTATGAAACAAGCTAGTTCGCGGGCAATTATTTGCCTGCTGATTTCGTTCGCAACAATCAATATTAATGCGGCCGAATGTGAGTATGAAATCAGTAGTGATTGGAGCGATGGGTTTACCGCCTCCATAAACATTATTAACAGCAGTAACACTCCACTGAATAACTGGGATGCTTCTTGGCAATATTCAGATGGCTCCCGCTTGGTCAACAGCTGGAATGCCACAGTAACGGGTGACAACCCTTACACAGCGTCACCTTTTAACTGGAATAGCAACATCGAACCTGGGCAAGTGGTGTCGTTTGGCTTCCAGGCAGAAAAAGGCGTACCCGGAAGCGCAGCAGAAATACCGCTGGTAACCGGCAGTGTTTGCGATTTAGCTTCAAGCAGCTCATCTAGCAGCTCAAGCTCAAGCTCATCCTCTAGCAGCTCAAGCTCAAGCTCATCCTCTAGCAGCTCAAGCACATCCAGCAGTAGTTCCAGCTCGTCGAGTAGCAGTTCGAGTTCCTCTTCAAGCTCAAACTCCTCGTCCAGTTCGTCTTCGAGTACAGCGGTAGACATTGAGCTGGTGCGCGTATACCCCAATTTGAGCTTTACCCAACCTACTGGCCTATTTCAGGCTCCGGGCGATAACACGCGCTGGTATCTGCTGGAGAAAGAAGGTCGTGTTGTGTGGTTTAACGCAGCCAGTGACACCACTACCGCAGTGAATACCTATATTGATTTAACCACTATTATTGATGATTCCAGTGAAGGCGGACTACTGGGCATGGCGTTTCATCCCAACTATCAAAACAATCGTCAGGTATTTTTAAGTTTTACTGAGCCCGGTGCAAACAACGGGAGTTTAATTTCCTATATCTCCCGCTTTACTGAATCGTCTAACGGCAGCACGCTAGACACATCAACACGACTGGATATTATTTCCGTAGACCAGGTGTTTAATAATCACAACGGCGGCAACATAGCCTTCGGGCCAGACGGTTACCTCTACGGTGCTTTTGGTGATGGTGGTGCAAACGATCCATTCGACAACGGTCAAAATCCCAACAATCTATTAGGCGCATTCATTCGCGTTGATGTCGATAGCGCATCGCCTTACGCTATTCCCTCGGATAATCCATTTGTTAACGGTGGCGGCGCGCCTGAAGTTTACGCCTACGGTTTGCGCAACCCGTGGCGCTGGAGTTTCGATTCTGAAACCGGCGACCTCTGGGCAGGCGATGTGGGTGAAGGTCGATTCGAAGAGGTGGATATAATTTTATCGGGTGCTAACTACGGATGGCGTTGCATGGAAGGTAACGAGGTCACTATCAGTGAATGCTCCACCGGTGGCCCCTACGAACCCCCCATTATAGATTACGGTCGCAGCACAGGCGAAACCGTAACCGGCGGCTATGTATATCGCGGCAGTAATATACCCGGGCTTTATGGCCAGTATGTGTTTGGCGACTACGCGCTTGGCAAAATCTGGCGGCTTGTCGAATCCAACGCTGGCACCTATGAAATGGAATTGCTAACAGACAGTACCGTCTGGATTTCACACTTCGGAGAAGCAAACAATCGCGAGTTATTTGTGGTGGATTACAGCGGCGGCGGCGTATATGCAATCGTTAGCACTACATCGTCGTCCAGTAGCAGCTCGTCAAGCTCGTCCAGTAGTAGTTCGTCCAGCTCTTCCAGCAGCAGTTCTTCAAGCTCTTCCAGTAGCAGTTCGTCAAGCTCCTCCAGCAGCAGTTCGTCAAGCTCCTCCAGCAGCAGTTCGTCAAGCTCCTCCAGCAGCAGTTCTTCAAGCTCTTCCAGCAGCAGTTCGTCAAGCTCTTCTGTAGGTCAGGGTAATAACTGTAACTGGTATGGCTGGGTACTGCCTATCTGTGAAAATAGCGATAATGGTTGGAGCAACGAAAATAGCCAAACCTGTATTGGTCGCACCACCTGTGGTGATCGCGTAGTAAACTAACCACAGCTAAACCCGACAGTGGGCTAATGCTTAACAGCCCACCGTCGGTCTCTTTATCGGTTTTTTTTATCGCCTAATTAAAGCCTTTCTGTACCGCCTAATACCTTAATATTACACCACTCATTAGCCCTAGGTAATTTAGTGCTATTGAGTAGCGTGTAATTTACTCGGCTCGCCTGCACCCCAGAAACTCGTACGAGCGAACCAACCTCCCCTCTAAAGACCAAACCTCAACTCAACTCAATTTTGGCAAGCACATAAGCATGATCACTGGGTTTATCGGTGTCGGCTCCGGGCTCTGCGCCGATTAACTCGTTGCCGTGAATAATTTCATAATCTACTTTGTCAGTATCGACAAACTGCTTGGGTACGATACCGTGCATAAGCACCTGTAATTTGCCTCGGTGGTTATAGTCATAGCGTGTTTCTGGTGGGAGTGAAAGCACCAAATTTGTATTAGATGTACCTACCAGGGCATTCAACGTGCTGCTGTGTTCGTGGTCGTTAAAATCCCCGGTAATATAATAATTTTGGCCTTGCTTTAACAACTGCTCCGTTTCGCGGTGTATCGCCTCTGCTTGCTCAATACGCACACCCTCACGCAAGTCCACGCCCGGGTTTAACGGAGCAAAAATACTTAACTGCTCTCGCTTTGAAACAAGATGAACATTAATAACGGTCATGGTTTTGTCGCTAGCCCGCTCTTTAAAAGTCGCCATTAACGGCTTTCGCGACCCAACAAAGCAGGGCTCGTTGGCGCCAATGAGCTGTACAGAATTTGGCACAAGCGTAACCCGCTTGGGGTTGTACAAATATCCGTTGCGAATATTGCCGCCCGGCTGACCACCATCGGCACCCGGTTCCGGTGGAATATCCACCCAATGATACTCCACCCCGCTTAACTGTTTTATCAGCACAATTAAAGCAATATAGGTTTTAGAAGCATCAACCACCTCGGTTAGCTCTGCACCATCATTGTCTTGAATCTCTTGCAGAGCAACAATGTCAGGGGTATTGGCCTGCAGTACCACGGCCTCCGCAAGCGTATGGAAGCGCCCATCGCCCCAGTCGTCATCCACATCCGTTCTCGGGTTTTTAACAAGCTCAGCGGCCTCCAGATGGCAATCCAAATTAAAACAATTGAGGGTAAGAATCGTTAGCGCACCATCACGGCTACTAATGCGACTTTTCTGCAAAGCAATGGGGTTATCTGTAAATTCAAAAGTCTGTTGCGCGGCAATTTGCCATGCGCCTACACGGTATTGTAAAGGCCCAACCACATCGGTTAATAATGTAGTGCCCACATTCAGCTGGGGCGCTTGCTTGTAGTTGCGAAGACGAAACCCAGGAAACCAACGACCACCGCTACGGGCCTCCACTATTACACCACCCTCTTTGGTTTTAATCACATCGGGCTCGTTAAAATGATGGGGTAAAGCGCACACGTAATCGCCAAATAAATTACTGGGTGCAATAAAAGTGGATTGTGCCGGAATGGCAAGTAACATACCCTCTAAGCTATTAAGCATCACCGCGAGAGCCTCACTCGCAAGAGGCAACAGCTCGGGCGATAAGGTTAACGGCGTTATTAGCGGGCCTTCCTCCTGTACTAAATATAAACTACTAAGCTTTATTTGCGTTACCGGCCGTGCCGAATCGTCCTTTAAAAAATTAACGCATTCGCCAGCAACTTGCACTAGGTGGCCCACCTTAATATTTTTGGTAGTGCCATACACAAAAACAGCATCAGAACGCTGCCCATCCCAAGTTACGTTGGGCGTTTGCATATAAAACCCTCTACGTAAAACGCCAGTGATTACACCCTGCGTTTCTACTTGATCACCGGCAAAACCGGAGTTCAGTGTGTCACCCTGAATTTCTCTAATCGCTAATATACCTTCCACGCTACTCCCACCATTTATAGGGTTCTCTAAATAATACTAATATTTATGCCTTTCGGTAAAAATTCGCTCCCCTTTTTTTACTCAACGCACAGGACAATAAAACCAGCATCCATAGGTTCCACAGCCGTCATGCACATTGCAAACGTATTTCCCACCCTCATTTTCTTAGCAAAAAAACGGAACCGTACGCCCACATTAGCACTTGCACACCAACTTACACCACTGCGTAAGGGCTGACCAATACCGCGCCTAAGAAAAACACAAAATGCTCTTGAAACCACCTTAACCTTTACGCCCCCCTCTTTGACTAACATGGTTTGTGAGCCGCTTGGTTCACGAATGAAACAGCAGAACCACCAACGCCTAAGTGTATATTGCCGCTAGGGGTGTGGCTATGCACTATGAGTCGTAACCACCCTGCGGTTCTGCACAGCAATAGCCCCCTAGCCCTAAGCCAGAGCGACCTGGACACACGCTAGCGCAGGTATAAGATTAAAAAAACAGGTTTTTTATCTTATTTAAAGAAGATCCGTTTAAAGAAAGGTCCACTGGATAAAGGCAATAGGTGAAGGTGAAAAAACCGGCCAAAATATTGCTGGTAGCTTTTCACTGTTCGCCCCCCTATCCTATGTCGCATATTGAATTACACATTAGAGGGAATCTTATTATGGTGTGCAATAGTGTCCCAATAGGTAATGCGCCTGCCCTTATTGACATGAGGTAGCCGTTCATGGCTACGAGCTACTTCTTCGTCTCCACCACCACCACAAAATAATAACAGCCCTTGTCCGGCGTCTGCTTGGGTAAGAGACAAACGCAACAGCTGCTCAGGCCTATCTGCGAAAAAACCTAGCACAGCCGATTGATGCTTCGCATAGCAAGCTTGCAGGTAATCATCACTAAAATCGGTTTTGCGATCAAAGGAAGGAAAAACGGCCTGAAAACAACGCTTTATATCGTCTTCAAAAACTGTGCTATCTCGCACCCATTGCTTACGCATGCTTTTCAGCAAACGCCTTATGGATAAAACCCAATCTACCAATGGCCGCTCCAAGTATACAAATTTCGCTCCGGGGTAACGGCTATATAAGGATGCGTAATCTACAAATACAGGGGTATCCGCAACCACATCGGCCTGATCGAACGCTGTTTCACTATAGGCCGTATGAGCAACCTTAAACCCATAATCGAGCAAGTAAGTACACACGCTTGTGGTGCCTGTTCTAGGCAGGCTTACAACAAATACTTTTTGAGTGCTAATAGAGGCGCCCCTATGCTGCCATGCAAGCCATTACCATAAAACTAGGAAAAATAGTCTTTCATCCAATTGTAATAATGGTTCTGCGTTAATTCTCGCAATTGAATTTCTTCAAATTTGTCAGAGGGATCCTGCTCTATAAAAGAAAATTGAAAACGCACGATACCCGGCATATCGTCATGTAATACAACGATTATACGTTTGCCCGATTTTAAACAATCGATAGTCATCGTATCAGCCATAATCCCCACGGTACGAAGCTTACGGCTTACCCCTACCACAGGGTTTATTTCGCTAAAATCACGTTGAATCCGTGTGTGCGCCTCGGTCACGTAATCTGACAATATTTCTAACGGGTCTGTTTTATTTGTTTCATCGTTCATGGAGTTTCTTATTTCAGTTGAATATTTGCATCGTTGAAGCTAATGAGGGCTTACAACACAGCATTCTATCACCTCTGTATCTTGCCGGAAAACCAACGAAATTGGGCAATCACACTTGAGGATGTCTCTATTAATCGCTTCTGGCCTCGGCTTTGTGTGCGGTTGCTGCGCAAAGCAAAATTTACAGGCATGCTGGTGGCCTAGCGAAATTCATTCATGCCGTACATAACTCGTACATTAAGCCCCGAGGGGTGCATATCGATAGATTCCCGTATATCGTGAAATTACGCAGCGCCCTCTGTATGATAACGAGGAAATTAGTCAACGAATTCCAAATTAAGAAGAGCGAGTAAAAGTAATATTAGAAAATGTGAAGCATTCCAACTTGCGGAGTTACCAGCAGGGCTTTTCGACAATATAAGCGTGGCTTTATCAACAACTATCCGCGCCATTTAGGCGCAACGCTATAAGCTTAGCCGTGAATGACTTAACCTTGCCTCCAGCAACACCGTGAATATGGCCTATTAGCGAATCCACATTGACTTATCTATTTTCAACATCAATAAGAGAGAACCATGAAAACCATTGGAATAGGGATAGCCGGTGCTCAACTGGGCGCACGTATGCATTTAGCAAATTACGCGAACTTGCCCAAGGGGGAAGTTGACGTGCGCGGAGTGTGCTCGAAGAACCTCACCAGTGCTGAAGGTTTTGCGAAAAAAGCCGGTATTGGGTTTGCAACCGATAATTTCGATGACTTGCTAGCGAGACCCGACATTGATGTTATCGACATCTGCGTTCCTCCAGCACTGCATCATGAATTTGCCATTCGCGCTGCAAATGCCGGAAAGCACATCATTATGGAAAAGCCACTCACCGGCTACTTTGGTTCTCCTGGTGATGCCGAACCCATTGGCGAGCACGTAGCTATGTCTGTTATGCGCAAAGGCGCAAGACAAAATGCGGAAGCCATACGCGAGGCCGTTCAGCGCAATGGCGTTAAATTTTGCTACGCCGAGAACTGGGTATATTCACCGCCCATTGTAAAAATGCGCAAATTAATCGCCGCGTCTAAGGGTTCAGTATTAGAGATTCGTGCGGAAGAAAATCATTCGGGTTCCAACTCGAAAGCCTCACAAGAGTGGAAATCGACAGGTGGCGGTGCTCTTTTACGGATGGGCGTACATTCAGTGGGCGCCTGTTTACACCTCAAACAATGGGAAGGCCAAATACGGCGAGGAATGCCAATTCTACCCGTTGCGGTGCTCGCAGACACCACAAATTTAATCCGTAGCCAAGCTTCTGAACTGGCTCGTGATGCCGGTGCTCATCGCTGGATAAGTTCTAACCCAGGAGACGTTGAAAACTGGGCAAATCTCATAATTCACTTTGAAGATGGTAGTCGCGGCAATGTTACAGTGAGCGACTCAGGTCTCGGCGGCCTTAACACCCGTGTTGTGGCCTTTATGACCGACGGTGTTATTAAAGCAAACATGACCGCCAACGATGCAGTAGAAACTTATGCACCCGATGTCGGCGTATTTGGAGATGAGTACTTTACTGAAAAACTCGAAACCCATGCGGGATGGAACAGACCTAGCTGTGACGAAGACTGGTTTCGTGGGTTTGCGCAAGAAATTGCTGATTTTGTTCAGGCATTACGCAATGGAACAGAGCCACTTGCCGGAATTGACCTTGCTATTAGTTGCGTCGATGTTATTTACGCCGGATATCAATCCGCACAGGAAGGAAGGCGTATAGATTTACTTTAGGGCAGTTCCATTAGTCACTTTTAACCCGTGACTTTTGCGCTTCACGGTTTTATTTACAGTTTAATTTCTACAAAGGCAGACGAGTTATTCTGAAGCAAACGCGGGCCCCGAAAACACTAGATTACAGTATTTTTAGGTATGACGAATTCAGCGGTGCGTGCATGCAAGTTTGTAAAAGAAATTAAATTCCACCCGGACACTATTGCCTATAGGAAAAAAATACCGACCTGTAGTATGGGTTAGCCAAAGACACCTCCCACGATTTACTTTTGGGTACTTACACTAACCACCCCACACAAACTTTTAACACCTGCAGAACCGATAAACCCGTTACCTATCGGCTACATTTTCTATAGCGTCGCAGACCAATCTTCTATTGTTACTTATATAGGAGTTTTTCGTGAACACTTTGGAGCACCCCTGGCCAAATATCCATCCAGCAACAACCATGAGTATAGCCAGGGTAGTTCCAGATCTCGCCGCCGTGTTTATCCACATAGGATTGAGTAATATCGCGTGTCACATTGGCATCTTTACCACCAATAATATGGAATTGCAGAATATCCCGTGGGAAAACGTCCAACTCAATGGGGTTAAGCGATCCTTTCAAAGCCGTGTAGTGATGATTTTTAGTCCATAGGGTAGTATTCAAGTTACCCGCCACAGTAACAATAGCGGCTACTTGGGGCACTCGTGGTGCCATAAGGGTTACCAATGCACCTCCGCCGCTAAAACCGAATAAAATAACTTTTTTATTCGGTTGTTCACGCAACAGGGCCTTTAGCGCCTGCACCATACTGCTAACCACTTCTTCAGAGAAGCGCGAAGAAGTCCATAATTTAGTGTTACAGTTTCGACTTTTATCCGGGCCGTAATAACAGGGGCGGCCTATAAAAACCGCAGCTCTGCTATCCTCACCAACCAAATTTAACACGAGCGAACTCTTTGGGGTAGGATTGGAGGCAACAACGAAGCGATGCCGCCAAGGTACTCCGTCACCGGCTACATACACATGTAGGTACGGGCTTTCCTCGACTGTATTGTAAAACAGCTTGTGATCGAATAGCTCGCTAGAAAATACGTTTTCCTGCAGGCCATAATGAGTTACCAACTGCGGAATAAAGCTTGGCCCTGTTGCGCAACCGGCAAGCAACACTAGAAAGCTAAAGAGGTATACAATAAATCTGAATCGCACGTTAAAAATCCCTGCCCTCAAAAATCTAAAATTCGCGCATAAAAAGGTGTCGTAATCAATACAAGCCTATAACGCCAGTGAAAATTATAAAGCATCCATCCATTCGACTACATTTCCCTCGATGCGGCTTGCCAGTATTGTCCAATCGGGGGCGCTAGTGTCGCCCTACTGACTTAAATCTTTAGGATGTATTAAAATCGCTATTACCCGACTTGATACCGAAATGGAAATAGTAGCATTGCGAGGGTACCCACACGCCATTTCGGCTTAATCCCGCCAAAAAATCATACTTATTCCGCTAACCGCGCTCTAACGATGGTTTAAACCGCACGACATGCAGCTTTACGCGCCATCATTCCGCTACCTACAGTCATAAATTGAAACATTTAGTCTTACGTATTCCCCTCCAAAGGGTTTTCACAAGCTCCCTACTGGTAAGCGTCCCTTCCCACTTTCTTTAATTGGCGATAAATAATTTGAACCACATTCATAGTTGCTACGACATAAACATAAGCCCGTTGGCAGTACTCTTAAAACTACCAAAGCATGCCCAACAGACACACTTACTTTTCACTTAAAAATCTTTGGAGAACACCATGAAACGTTTCATATTAATTCTATCCTTGTCTTTACCACTTATTTCTGTAGGCACTATGGCCTACGAGATTTGCAGCGACCCTGACGGCGGATTTGAATTGGATTGTAACGATGGCTATTCCACTAACTGGCCATTACCACCAAATGAAATTTCTGCCAATGCGGTATGCAGTGACCATGGTGGTGTTGCGGCTGGCTACCCTAGGCCCATAATAAAAATAAGTAAACAACCAACAGAGGGTTGTCAAAATACAGGTTTCCTAAACATAGACTTGGGGGCAGTTACACTTAATTCTACTAGCCGAAACCGATAACACCTTAAGTGTCACACTTATAGACCGGCACAAAAGCAACAGTTTGAACCTGCCCAGCTTAACAACACTTCTTTTCGGACTCTGTTCAGCAATTGAAGTGTGCGTTAAGCGGGGAAGTTCAATATACGCTTAGGGTATTCAATTGACGCTAAATGACCATTTCGTGCTCGTACACGCCACTCTTCCAGTATTTTGAGTTACTAACGTAAAACTTTGATCTTACGGAATTTACCCAATGGATTTTCCAAAAATTCTCTACTGGTGGGTGTCCCTTCTAACTGCTTCCCTTAAAGCTGTGCTAGTGGGTGTCCATTCTAGCTGCTTTCGTAAATTCTTTAAGAGTGCGTGTCCCTGCAATTCTTCGTGTCCCTGCAATTCTTTACGTGTCCCTGCTAGCTTTCTAGCTGCTTCTGTCCCTTCTAGCTGAGCTGGTGGGTGTCCATTCTAGCTGCTTTCGCAAATTCTTTAAGAGTGCGTGCCCCTGCTAACTTGTGCTAGCTGCTTTCGCAAATTCTTTAAGAGTGCGTGTCCCTGCTAACTTCTTAAGAGTGCGTGTCCCTGCTAACTTCCATGTCCCTGCTAACTTCGATAACCCCCTCAACCCCTCAACCCCTCAACCCCTCAACCCCTCAACCCCTCAACCCCTCAACCCCTCAACCAAGCCTCCTAAACGCGCCTATCCGAAAAGTAACCATGTAAATTTTTCGTAGGAGCAACCAAGAAAACACCTAAAATAAAATTTTCCACCCACATGCAAGACAAATTATTAACATGTGATATAACTTAATCAAAATCATATAGGAAAAACAAATTGTCATATAAGTTTATACGCGACAAAGGAAACCCATCATAACAACGAAGTTTTTTAATTTTCGCTTCAAATTGATCTAACCAAATATCTATAGCTGATATAAAACCCTAGAACACTGACTTTCATATAAATTCAATTCATGGGGGAACAATACTGTATATAGACCAAAACATTTGCTGCCCATGAAACAAATTGATTAAGATGCTGTCGCCAAATTTAATCTATTAATCATTATATGGATTAACAAAAAAAACAAAAAACTAGAAAATAAATTTTTTCTGCACCTACCTAACACTACGGAAGCACTGTATCGAGCTAGACGTCGACAATTCATTTTGGCCTGACCAAAAAACCGGACAGGAGGGCATATTATTGGGGAATACGTCTACCAAACGAATTAAGCCGCTTATGTCGTTTACATCTTCTAAATTTTTAAACCGGAATAAATGGCCGTTTTCAACCGCACAGCCAAGGGGGGCTATTGCTCTAATCTTTATGCCTTTATAAGGGATTAAGTTTGACAACTTTCTACCGCAGCCAACCGATAAAAAAAATGCGGCCAACGATTTCAACTACCTCACATGTTAGGAGTATGCGTTATGTATAGAGTAAAAAAGCTTTCGAGTGCAGTGATAGCCGTATTATCCGCCACGACAGCCATGCCCTCTTTATCACAAAATGACCAGGTTGAAGAGGTATTAGTGACGGGGATTCGAGCCAGCCTAGAAGCCTCTATGGACATTAAACGGGAGTCTGCTGGCGTGGTAGACGCCATTTCAGCGGAAGATATTGGTAAATTTCCAGACACAAACCTCGCCGAATCCTTACAACGCATTACGGGTGTATCCATCGACCGAGTCAACGGCGAGGGATCTCAAATCACAGTTAGAGGTTTTGGCCCTGCCAACAACATGGTCACCCTCAATGGTCGTACCATGCCAGCGGGTTTCACCTACGGTGGTGGCAGCGGTGCAGGCGGAACCTTTGGTGGCGCAACGCGCGCGTTCGACTTTGCCAACCTAGCATCAGAAAGTGTGAGTGGGGTGCAGGTGTATAAAACCGGCCGCGCTAATGTCTCCTCAGGCGGAATAGGTGCAACAGTCAATATCACCACCACCCGTCCATTAGAAAAAGAAGGTTTAGCCGTGAGCGTGGCGGGTAAAGCGGTAAACGATACCACTACCCGCATTGGCGATAGTATTACTCCCGAATTGTCAGGCCTAGTCAGCTGGAGCGACGGCACCTTTGGCGCCTCGATTGCGGGTAGCTACCAGGTAAGACATTCCGGCGCAGCGGGCGCTTCTGAAAATAATTGGAACATTGCAGAATGGGATTCTGAAAACCCACCGCTCTATGGCTTTACAGACGATGTCGTAATTACAAACCCGCCCGCAGAAGGTCAGTTATTTGGGCGCCCTAACGATTTTAGATGGGCTTATTCAGACAAAGAACGTGAGCGTATCAATACCCAACTTACACTTCAGTGGGCACCTACAGACGCTATTGAAACAACATTGGACTACGTATACGCCGAAAACAAACTATGGGAGCACCGTGGAGAATGGGCCCAGTGGCTATCCAACGGCAATTCAATCGACGCCGTAACCTTTGACGATAGCCAGGTCGCAACACCTATCTATATTCACGAAACACATATCCCCTCCAACAGAGATGTTGGTTATGAGCAGCAATTACGAGAGCAAACAAACACGCTCGACTCCATCGGCTTCAGAGCCGACTGGGAGGTAAATAATACCCTCAGCCTCGGCGTCGACGTGCACAACTCCAGCATGGAGAATTTGCCAACAGGTTTGGGCGATGCCGGCGAAATTGCCATTAGCTTGGGCGCACCTGTTTCCGGTGGTTTTACATACGACTTTAGTGGCGACATGCCAATCGGCAGCTTCGACTTAGAAGATTCAAACACCAATGGCAACGGCGTACTCGACGAAGGAGACGTAGGCAGCGCTCAGGGGCGAATATGGTACGCAGCGCAAACCATGGATATCACCCAAATAAAATTCGATGGCTCACTCACCTTCGACAACGGTCATTTTGATTTCGGTATTGAACGTACCGAAACCGATATGGTGCAGCAAGCCTCCAACCGGCAAGCAGGCCTCGGCAATTGGAACGTCACTAACCCCGGGGAGTTTGAACAAGGGACTTTCGAGACCTTTAATTTCGCCTCGCAATTCGACGATTACAACATGAGCAACTCCTACCAATCAGGTATTAGGGCCAATTCGGTGAAAGACTTATGTCGTCAAACCGAAGCCCTCTACGGTGTTGGGGGCTCGGTAGCCGACCAAGGATGGGTGTGTGAAATCGAACGCAATTTTAGCCAAGACAACCAAGTTGAAGAATCCGTTACCGGAGTATTCTTCCAGCTTGCCTTGGAAGGCGACCTAGCCGGTAAGCCATACCACATCTTGGCCGGCGTGCGCTACGAAGAGACCAACCTAACCTCCACAGCCCGCTTACGTCGTCCACTGTACCGAGTATGGCAAGGTAACAACGACTTTCAAGTAACGGAATATGCCGAAGGCGACAAAGTACCTATTGCTGTTGAAAACGACTACAGCAATATGCTGCCAAGTTTTGACTTCGACTTAGAATTATTAGACAACCTGGTTGGCCGCTTTTCCTTCAGTAACACCATAGCCCGAGCCAACTATGGCGACCTCTACGCGGGTGCCAGCGGATTTGGGCAATCCGACCCAACGGGCTACCGAGGCGCGACCCCAACCGCAAGGCGTACAAGCCCTGAATTACTACCGCTAGATTCAAAGAACCTGGACCTATCACTGGAATGGTATTTTGATGAAGGCAGTTATGCATCGGTAGGGGTATTCGAGAAGCGGGTGAATAACTTTGTGGGAACCGGGCAGTCTGAAGAAAGCCATTACGGTATGGTCGACGCTAGCTGGGCGGGTGATGACCCCAATGCAAACACACGCATGAATACGGTCTACCAAGAGCTTGATGGTATCGGCTACAACGACCCCGATGCCGACCAATTGTTCGCCATGGCCACCTGCGTAACCTACACCGAAGACTATCTCGATGGTCACTCCCTGCAAGATGTACAAACGCTGCAAGCCGCATGCGCCAACCCCGCTAACTTTGATCCAGACAATGAAGATACCATCAATATAGATGGCGAAGACGTTGTATTTTTGAACTGGGTTGAAGGCCCCTATGATGTGAACGGCTTAATGACGGATACACAGCATCCCGATTTTATCGCCGACCCAGAAGCACAGTGGTTAACCTCGTTCCCCACTAACAACAAAGAAGCAAAAATTTACGGATCTGAATGGGCCGTGCAACACTTCTTTGGCGACACAGGCTTTGGTGTACAAGCAAACTATACCGTTGTGAATGGTGATGTAAGCTTCGATGACCTGGCCTCCCCCACCGAGGAACAGTTCGCACTACTAGGGTTAAGCGATACCTTGAACTTAGTCGCCATCTACGAAAAATACGGTTTCCAAGCACGCCTTGCTTACAACTGGCGAGACTCATTCCTGCGTCAGACTAACCAAGGAGGTTCAAGAAACCCCGTTTATGTAGATGAATACTCGCAACTCGACCTGAACGCCTCCTATGAATTTTTTGAAGGCTTTAGTGTATTCATGGAGGGCTTAAACATTACCGGCGAGAATGTACGCTGGTACCAACGTTCAGACAAAATGACCCGCTACGTAGAAGAGCTTGGCCCCCGCTACCAGATAGGCGCGCGCTATAACTTCTAAAGCTACGCAATAGATCAAGCCAGCAATAATTCGTTTAACCTCCCTATTTACCCCGGCCAACCGCCGGGGTTTTTTAAGCTATTTTTCGGTATGAACAAGTAGCATTGATACAACAGAAAAACAATCACTAGAAAAATTCGGCCACCCCTAACGCCAAAAAAGCCAAGCCCACACACAGCAATCAAAACAGACTGAAGCTAGGCACGCGGTGTCGATGGTTTAACCTGACTAATTCGTGCTCGTACGCGCCACTCTTCCAGTAATTACAGTTACTATCCAAAAACATTGATCTTTCGTATTTTTCCCTCATGGTTTTTTCACATACTCGTTACTAGCGCACGTCCTATTTTACTTTATCTCAATGTGGCGCATTTTTCATTAATGTGGTCGCCCGATCTTTCCCAACGACCATTTTCCAATTTTAGTGTGAGCCAATGCTCACCGATTTAACACTATTTGCATTACCTATTTGGATTCAGGAAGAATACTCATACATTACCCGTTATAGTAGGTTTGACTGGCATTAGGAATGCAGTGCTTACAATTGAGCGTTCAGGTACCCCCGCCCCGGGAGCCATAACCCTAATAATGATTAATTACACTAAACATTTTTCTTAACACTTCACCCATCTACTCCCCCTTAACAACACTACGGGTAGCATTTTATTTGAGCGGATCGTTCAAACTAAACTAGATTCGCGGTTTCATTTGGTATTTAAAAAGCACTTGAAGCAAAAATAGTGTTTGAACATTAACAATGCCTAAAAAGCAATTGCCTAAATTCTCAAAGAGGAAGGTTAGCATGACATTCTTGTATCGAAAAATCCTGCTCAATGTCGCCTTTATTGCCTTATCCGGCATGTCCGCGAGCACCTATGCCTGCGAAGGTGTAAATGAGTATCCCAATTGGCCCGCAAAAGATTGGGAAGGCGGCGTTCCCAATCATGCTAATGCGGGCGATCAACTGATTTATCAGGGCTTACTGTATCAAGCAAACTGGTATACCAACTCCATTCCTGCAAGTGATTCCTCTTGGAGCTTGATAAATCGTTGTGATGACAATGCCAGTTCAACCTCTAGTTCCAGTTCCTATAGCTCTAGCTCCTCTAGCTCCTCTAGCTCCTCTAGCTCGGCGAGTGCCAATAGCTCATCTTCAAGTCACTCCAGTAACTCTAGCTCATCGAGTAGCGGTAACACCACGGTTACAATTCAAGAGAACTCCACAGGTTTTTGTGGTGTAGATGGCTCTGTTGACAGCAATAACACAGGCTATACCGGAGACGGTTTTGCCAACACCGATAACGCATCAGGTAAAAAAATCATTTGGAAAATAAACGTCGCCTCAGCAGGGAATTACAGCTTGGAATGGCGATATTCAAACGGCTCTAGCAACAACCGCACTGGCACAATAACGGCAAATGGCTCGCAAGCGAATGTAGATTTTTCAACCACTGGGGCATGGTTTAGTTGGACTACCAGTGGCACCAACGTAGCTTTACAAGCAGGCGACAATGACATCATCTTAAGCGCTGCAACCAATGACGGCTTACCCAATATCGACTTTTTTAGCGTACCTGGCTATGACGTTAGCGCAGCAGAATGCAGCGGTAGTAGCAGTTCAAGCTCAAGCTCTTCTTCATCTAGCTCACCCAGCACAGGCGGTTTTGGGAATGTCTGCCCCGCTGTTGGCCCCTGCAGAATTCTACCCTTCGGAGACTCCATTACGGACGGCTATGGCACACCCGGGGGCTATCGCATTGAATTGTTTGAAATAGCCGTGGAAGCAGGCAAAAGCATTACGTTTGTCGGCGAAAAAGCTAATGGACCAAGCACCGTTGCGGGCAAACCATTCCCACGCAACCACCAAGGGCATAGCGGATGGACAATAGAGAGCGTCGCCGGAAAAACGGGGGTAATCACTAAGCTTCCAAGCCCCGCATTAAACGACGACCCTAACATTATATTGTTACACATTGGCACTAACGACCTTAAAGCAATGCCTTCGGGCATGGATCAAAGGCTAGAGCGCCTAGTTGATAAAATTCTTGTTGAAGCACCTAATGCACTCCTGGTTGTGGCTTCTCTCGTTCCGTCAGACAAATCAAGCTACCCTAACTCGATCATCATCGACTACAACGCAAAAATTCCAGCCATGGTGAAGAAAAAAACGGACATGGGGTACAAAATTATTTTTGTTGACCAATACAATGGCTTTTCTATTCCCACAGAATTAGCCGATGGGCTTCACCCCAACGAAGCCGGCTATGCGCGAATGGCCAACAAATGGTACAGCAGTGTAGAACAGTACCTACATTAGTACGCGTACTAATGTTTTAAAAGGAAACGCAACAGGCTCTCTGGCAAATAATTTGGCGATACATGGTATTCAGCAAAAGCATTTATGCCATCACCGAAATTGTTAATGTAAACCAATAATAGCAACCATAGCATTTCGATTGGTAGTGTTCGCCAATACCGCCAGAGCGCCTAATGTAAGGCCGGCTACCCACTAAACCCGAAAGCCCTGCAACCTTAATTGCAGTAGTCTTCTTCACTCTTTTTTTTCTTCTAACAATGGTTACCCAATTAAAACCAGAGCCAGCGCCGTGTTAATACTGACAACCCAACAACCTTCAGCTTAATCATTGATTTACAAATGCAAATATTAATGGCATGTATCGCATAGCTCTTTGGTGTTGGCTTCAATCAATAGCACAGACTAACTATTCGAGTTTATTTCAATTATAAACGCTTTCTTTTGACCTGGGCATTTTTGATTCAACGACATTACCTTGTAACACCAACCAGATAACCGCTGAACACGCTCAATATGCTGAGAGAATAGCTCGTGACTTGGCAACGCCAATAACACGGCCTGCATCGGAACCCTTGAATGCAAATCCGATGCCTACTTTACTCTAATCAGCGGCTCAATAAAACGTTTGGGGCCTATGGCCAAACCAAGCCGACTTCCAGGTGCCGCTATTTTTGAAAAAGAACGCAGTACCACCACATATTCACTACAGAACGAAAATACCATAGGCGATTCAGTGCCGGCACAACGTCCCTATAGGGAGCATCTTCAATTAAGGTAACCGAATAACGCCTGCACAGTGCAGCAACTTGCTTTCTTATCACTAATGACCAACAGGTGCCCGCTGGGTTGTAAAAGTCAGGTACTGCAAAAAAAATTCATGCAAATTGGGGCTGCAAGTTGGGGCCACCCACTCCCAGCGGAGTCGACTTTATGCTCGCTTGCGCCACTGAAAAACCTGCAAAGCCCTCAAGCAACTAGGGGCCACCAGTACTACCGCATCACCAGTGTCTACAAATGCCCGCGCCAAAAGGTCTAGCGCTAGTTGCGAGCCGCCGCACACCAATGCCCTATGGGTTTCGGGTAGCATTGGCCAAGGTAGTCCAATAAAGGCCGGTAGCCCACGGTTTCACCATATTGAAAAAAAACTGCTTTCTTTGGCCGCTGTGTAATGACCTTTTCCATTAGCGCGAGCGGTAATGGTCTTGCGCAGGTAAACCAACTGCCAAGGATAAAAACCTAAGGAAGACACCAACATATACAATAAGGTTTAACCACTGCCCCACTTACCGAGGCTTAACTACTGCCCACCCTAAACCTCACCAACGCTAACCAAACCATAGTGCCCCCAGTACGCGTTTGCCCCGTCCTATTTGGGTCGAGTCTACCTAATAGTCTTTACGCCCTGCCTTATTGGAATAGATTGCTCACAAAAGAACCTACAACAACATCTAAAACCTTAACCTGTCAGCAGGTTAAGCAACAAGCCGCCTGCACGTTTCGATAAATTGAGTAGTTACTGCTTTACCGAGGCAGAACGGAAAAATATCCTATACTCCAATAGAAATAACACGAAGTACTCAAAAGATCGGTCTACATGAATTCTAGGAACGTACATCTACTCCGCTTAGCACTTGTCGCGGTATCGGTACTGCTCATATTGGGGTACCCGTTAATCCCTGAACGTAAACTTAGCCTTTTTCCATCGGCAATTGACCTCTATACAGACAACGATAGCGCTATAGGTGGCAATAGCCAAGCCGGCTTTATAGCTGCAGACTACAGCCAGTGGTCTTGTACACTTCGGCCTGGGCTCGAGCCGCCAAATTTTCCATCCTGTAGAATTGGATTCACTCTAACCGAGGAACCAGAAGACTGGACACAAGGGCGCGATCTGTCCTCGTACGATCGAATACGTTTTCATTACGACTATGAAGGACCTGCAAAATTCTTACGTGTACATTTCCGGAACTTCGACAAACAGCTATCCAATGCTGAAAACTATAACAGCGCCAAGTTCATACATATCACTTTGCGCGACCCAGGGCCCCACATCAACGAAACCTATCTATTAGCAGAGTTTAGACTCGCAGACTGGTGGATTCAACAATTCTCTATACCGACACAGCAAGCTAAAATATCGTTTGAGAGGGTCACTTCATTGGAGATAGATTTCGGCGAGCCAGTGCCTTTTGGTGACCACAAAATACGACTGTACAATATCGAGCTTATAGGAAAATTTATTTCAAAAGATCGCTGGTATTTACTCATACTCAGCGCATGGATGCTAACAATTGTTTCTGGTATTTTATTGCACTTACGAAACTTGCGCACTCAGTCCATCGAACAGCAAAACCAACTCAAAGAAATGAACGCCTACGCCAACGAACTCAATCAACAATCGAATGAGTATCGCAATCAAGCTATTTATGACACATTAACCGGTGTTCTGAATAGAGCTGGCGCAATGCAAATAATAGAATCGTCATTTAACTGGAGAAAAAACGACGATAAACTCGCCTTATTAATAATTGATGCCGACCTTTTCAAACAAGTTAACGACACTTACGGCCACGGAATTGGCGACATAGCATTACGGCAAGTCGGCCAAATGTTGTTACTAAATACACGTACTCGAGACACGGTTGCCCGCTGGGGAGGCGAAGAATTTATGATTCTTTGCCCGCTTACGCCACGAGAAGCGTCTATGTGCTTAGCTGAAAAGTTAAGGGCAGCGGCTGAAAAACTTTCATTTGATAACCTTCCTGACTTCACACTAACGATAAGCATTGGGCTAACCATCGTATCTAGAAACGAGTCTTTCGACGACGCATTTTCTCGCGCAGACAAGGCTCTGTACGAGGCAAAAAATGGTGGCCGTAATCGGTGGGCTTTTAAAGAATAACCTAAGCGTGAACAGGGTATCCCCAACACCACGAATGCCGTTTATGGAGCATTCATATCCGCACCCACAGTAACACTTAAACCCAAAACGGCAGCACTGCGCCTCTCGCTGTGTTCTCCGCGCGCTTCTCTGTCATTAACAGAATAATTACAAATATCGCCACCAGTGGATGTAAGGCCCTATGTATTCCTGAGGAAAATCTTCTCTATCGATATCTTCGCCTATTCCGTATTGAGTAGGCACCACCATAAGGTGCTGCATATCCCCATAACTGAAATCCACAGCTTGAGTGACATGACATAGGCGACTGCGAACGCGGATACAAGCACTACAAAGGCCCCCTCTTAACCCACAAGTTTGCAAGAGACGAACCGCTGACTGAAGCGCTATGGCATACGCTTAAAGAGAAGCGAGATCAGTCGCCACGCCAACTACCCTGTATCAGTCACTCAGTCACGTCTACCAACAGGCCGCACTGATGTGGGCCTTAATCGAACCCCTTGCTCACAAGGCAAATGACGAAGACCAATAGATACAGGCACGCCAGCGCAACCATTGCCACGGGTGTCTACACGGATGTAGGTAAGGGGTGAGAACATAGATGCGGTAGCTTTGCCCGCCGAAAGCGCCTTTAGGCGACGCACCGGACAGATGCCCCTAGAGCGCCTTCGAGCAAAGCATGTAGTACACATCTAAGCGTTGAGTTTCACATTAAAAACAGCGTCCATTAACAACGTAACTCGCTTTGCATCGGCGCGCGACAGGTCCCGCAGAGACCACATAGACCTAATCAGAAGCTCCCTAAATATAAGCAGCTTGGTTAGCGGTATAGAAAAGCCTGCCATCGATGCAAAGGTGCTAGGGCTAAAAAGTAAAACCGCATAGGCGAATAATACACTCATTTTTCTCTCACACTTAAAGCCCACAACGAATCCCTCTTTGCGCTTTCACTAAGAGAAGATTAAACTCATGCAAAATTTCAATACCTTCGAGAGTTTACGCAAAAAATACAGGACAAGACCTTCACCAACAACATGGTCTGCTGAAAAAGAAACTGCAGTCGTTCGACTAGATATTCCTTTACGCGCATTCCTTTTTTTGACTCATTTGTCCAACAACCAGCATGGGGATCGCGTCAGGGGTTTTGCGCGGGGTAAAGGCCAGTTTTTCGAGCAGCAACGTGTTCACGGTTGGCAATAATCGAGGCTCACGATGGGCGAAAATCGATGCTCACACGGGGCGAAAAAACGCTTAGAGGTCTACACTCTAAAAAACAATTACCAAAGGGGTAAGCATGCGACTATTTACAGCCTTCTTGATGACACTTTGCGTCTGCGCACATGGGGATGTTGAGATGCGCGTCATCGATACAGGCCCAGGCCTCGCCACGGTTACCCGTTTCGACAACGGTGAAATTATGGTATTTGATACAGGCCACTGGTACTACGACGATCACGTGATGGCAGAATTCGCCAAGTTTATTGGCAAAGATACCACCGAGATCTCACTGCTAGTCGCGTCTGCGTCCAACCCCGACCATATTGGTGCCACCGATGAATTGTTCAATAACTATATGGTAAAAAAAGTGATTCGAACCGGCTACCAACGCGACTCTGCCTCTTGGAGAGCCCACAATGCCGCTATTGAAGAAGCTGAACATGCCGGTATGACGCACGACATTGACCTCTCTAAAGTCAACCTTGCCCACGGCATTCATTACACCTTTGGTGATGCCAGGGTTACCTTCCTCTCTGGCTTCCATGAATCTCCATCGGAGTGGGGGCTCGTTGGAGAGCAGTACCGAAACGCTTCCAGTATTGTAATGCGCATTGACTATCAAGGTAAATCCATATTGCTCACGGGTGAAACGATGGGACGAGAAGCACCGAATGCCAGCGACCTCCCCCCCGCCGATGCACCAGCAATCGCAACAGAGCGATTCCTTATTGATAATTCGGGCCTAAGGCCTATTGCAGCGGATGTGCTAATCGCACCCAACCACGGTAGTGATCTGGGCAGTTCCACCGAGTTCATTACAGCCGTTGCACCACGCTGGGTGGTCTTCTCAGCCGGCCATGATAGGGGCTACCCAAAAGCCTCTACAGCCCTGCGCTATAAGGCGCTAGGCTACGACGACACCTGCCTACTGCGCACAGATATCGGTGATCACGAATCCGATAAGGGAGAATGGGAGTATGGTCGAAGCCGCAACCATGTAGATATTCATGGGGATTACCCCATTCAAATCTTACTGCCGGCCACTGGTGAAATAAAAGTCAATTATGATGGTAAAAAACCCATTGCTTGCAAAAGCGTGATTACACCCCAGCGGCGGATAACCAATCGTAAAAAAGTAAGAAAGTCCAATAGTGGCTTCTGCCACACTTTCACCAGTATCTCCTACAAAACCATCAAACCTTTTAAGGAATTCGATAATCTGGAAAGCTGCCTGGCGAGTGGTGGCCGACTTCCCTAATGCCTAAGAGCATCAATTAAATGCATGCGTTTTAGCCACTTAGAGTTTCGTTGGAGTATGGTTTAGTTACCCAAATGAGCAACAAACAACGCAGAGCGTAGGATTTTGGTGACAACCCGAAGGACTGGGCGGGCCTGCATTCCCGCTCCGAAGCACCGCTGCCGAAGGCCAAGTCAGTCACTTGCCTGAACCCCGAGCAATACCGGCGTTTGTATTCAACGAGCACCCTTCAGGCTCAATCTTTGTTCATGCCCACGAACGTGGGCATCGAATTTTTACCTTCCCAAAGCCCCACAAACACTAGACTCATACCTTCACAGGAGTGACTGAAACGGCAAGGTGTGAGCGTTCTAGTTTTCCCCCGAACAATTGTGCCCGCCAGTGTTTTGCTCTTCACTAACATTGGTCAGCTAAATTACGCTACAAGCGTCTATCAGAGTGAAAATACAGGCTTCTGCAGAGCGTATGAAATGAATATCACCAGGTCCTAGCTTTACTACCCATTAAAGGTGACAAAAGAAACCCCTAACCAGCAACGAGATCACTTACCACCGTATAAATTTACACACCATTTATGGTGCTATCAGTCCGCAAATAGAGCTTTCCTCTATCCTTACCTTCAAAACCTCTCAAACTAACACCGCCAAGGCTACCCCCAAGCACGTCAGTATATTTTTTATTCACTTCGACCAAAAAAAAAACTAGCGATATATCATTCAGCGCGCTAAAATCCTCACATTAATACTTATGCATTACTGTAAAGATTATGCGCACGCCACCAGACTAACTTTTGACTTAAAGTGCAGTATTGCGTGAATAACCACGGAGCATCAGGCCGCAGCCCTTCACTGCAAACACCAAATGAGCCCCAGCCCCTCATGTTACAACCAAGAGCCACCTATGCGTGGCCTGGCAAGGGTTTGCGCGAAAGGGTGAAGGGTCTCACGGCCCCTTTCATGCTGCAGTAACGACAAGTTAGAACAGTACAAATAGATTTACACATTAACCTTAATCACGAGGGGATTTAGATGTCAAAAAAGCAAGCCCTAAATACGCAGCGTAAGCTCTTAGCCATAGCGATTTGCTGCCTGTCGTACGGTAGCGGCGCCTTAGCACAAGTAGAGGGTGACCTTGACGGAACCGGATACGACACCCTAGAAGATTTCGAGATGTTAGAAGAGGTTCTAATTTGGGGTGTGCGGGCATCCCAAAGCAAGGCTATCAACATTAAAAGAAATTCAGCCAATATAGTTGATTCGATTGTTGCCGAAGATATTGGTCGCATGCCAGATACAACCATCACCGACTCCCTGCAACGTGTACCGGGTGTACAAATCACCCGTGAAGCCAACGAAGGTACCTCTTTGAACGTTCGAGGTATGCCCCAAGTTCTGACGACCCTCAACGGGGAGCAATTTCTAAGCCCTTGGACGATTACCAGTGTAGGTGCCAACTACAGCGATATACCCGCGGGGATGATTGGCGGTGCCGATGTATTCAAATCTATGTCCGCCAACCAATTGGCGGGTGGCATATCGGGCCTAATCGACCTCAAAACCCTCAATCCAGCTGAACTCGACAGCGGCTGGACAGGTAAATTTAAGCTGGAAGTATCTGAGGGCAGCCTTAAACCCGATCATGCCACAAAGCAAGACAATAACTTTAGCGTCCACCTCGGCCACAAAGGTGATAAATTCGCCTTTATAGCAGGTGGATTTGGTTCCTTTACCAATGCAGCCAACTTCCAAATGAACGCCGAACAACGCCTAGCATTTCTGGATGAACCCGGCGGCTCTCCAGGCGACCCACTGGATTTAGACGGCGACGGTGATCTTGTGAACGATTGGTACATTGTACCCGCCGAATTCGGTGCCAGCTCCAACTTTATGGAGCGTGAACGCAGTGGTTTATCGCTGGGGGTTAACGCTGAACTCAGTAAAAACTGGAACCTGCGCGGAGACATCTTTTACACCGTAATGGATCAGCAAGACTTGGGTATTGGCGCCTATTTCAAAGGCCACAGTAGCGTCGACGCCTATGGCGTGAACAACGAAGACGCCGAGAAAGAACAAGAGTTGTTTAACGTTCTACAGCCGGGCACTATTGTCGGCTCTAGTAATGTCATTAATTACACCGACATTAACGGCGAGTCTCAGACTCGAACACTACACGCGCTTTTGAATGCGAACCTACTGTCTCCAGAGTTTCAGTCTGTTTCTTCAAATACCATCAATCGCACCGGCGCACTCAATACCAACATTCAACTGGATTACTCCAACCAGGATAATCTGGAAGCCTCATTCAGAATTGTGCATTCACGAGCAGAACGAGAAAGCCGAAACGCACAAATGGATCAGGGGACGCCTGCCTGGTACTATGTAGACCAAGACGGAATAGCCGGTAAAGACCCTATAGAAGGTTATTCCGCTAAAATTGATTACACAAAAGACGTTCCAGAGTTTAGTATCTTAGATGACATTTCAAGTGCAGATTTACTCAAAAAATACCAGGGATCTGCAAATGGTGCGAACACCGACGCATCGCTTAGTGTTTTAAGAGCCGATGTCAATTATGACTTTGGTGACGACCACTTCATAGAATCTATTGATGCCGGTATTCGCTATGGCATACGCGATGCTGAAAAGTCCCAAATCATATACGTAACACCCACCGCCCGATATAGCACGTGGGACGACCCTCGTGTACCAACCGACAAACGCTATCTGCTTCGTACTGGCAATGAGATTTGGGAGGTAGTACCCGACGTTCGCGACTTTATTTATGCGGATGAAAGCGAAGAAATACGGTCCATCGGCGGCTTGGAAGACAACGGCTTCGGCATTGGGGATACCATTTCATACAACGAGTTTGGCCCAATCAAGGGCTTTGAGGAAGGTGTTTCTGCAATCGCGCCTACCGCCTGGGAAGCTCCTCTGGCATTCATGAATAGGCTCTACCCCGGTACAAAAACAATCAATGACCCAGGTGCGAGCTATAAGGTAGAAGAGTCTTCGGCTTCTCTCTATTCACAATTAAATTTTCAAACAGACGTAGGCTTTCCCATAGAAGGCAATGTTGGGTTGCGCGTTATTAACACCAACCGAAGTGCTGACAAAGCCGTTGTGCCGTCGCTGTTAGATAAATTTAATTCTATCGGCTACCTCGAATACAACAAAGTACCGTTCGTAAGTGATACTGAAACTATCAAGCATTCGTACACCGATGTATTACCTTCACTTAACGTTAACCTCTTCCCAACAGACAATCTGGTATTTCGCTTCGCCGCAGCAAAAACCGTGGCTCGAAATGATTTAGAAAATATAGGCTCTGGGCTTATTCTGAATTATCAGACTTGTATCAAAACAGATAAGAATGGCGATGTTGTAAATGTTACGGATTCAGACGGGAATCTAGTAGCGGAAAACGTCACCTGTGTTCGAGATGGTAGCGAACGCGGTAACCCGGAAATCAAACCATGGCGTGCGACCGTTGTAAACGGCGCGGCCGAATGGTACTTCGCAGAAGATGCCATTGCCAGCGTCGGCCTATTCATGATCAATGTTGACTCCTCTGTGGAACAGTTCCAAGAGCAACGTAGCTTCCTGGATGCCGACGGTATTGACAGGGGTCACCTGGCGAATGTCTGGACAACAGCTAATGCCGGTGCATCTGACCTTTACGGATTTGAATTGGGCTACCGCCAGCCGTTTACCTTCTTGCCCAGCATTCTTTCCTTCACAGGTGCAGAACTCAACTATACCTATTCCGACAGCCAGTCTGCCGACACCGATGTAAACGCTGATTCTCTGCCGCTACCGTCGAACTCCAAGCACCAATCAAACATGATTTTATGGTACGAAAAAGACGAGCTTAGTTTACGACTGGCCTATAACTGGCGCAGCGAGGAGTATCTTGATCGTGTACAGCTAGTCACCAACGAGGTGCCACTGAGCCTCGGGAACTGGCAAGAATCAACGGGGTATTTGGACCTGTCTGTGGGTTACTGGTTAAACGATAACATAAGTTTCTTTATCAACGTCACCAACTTGACGGAGCAAGACCGCCGTACCTATTCACAGTATACGGATCAGTTCAATTCCCTATGGGTTCAGGAACGTCGTCTCGCAGCCGGCATAACACTATCGCTGTAACAAAAAGCATTAGGCGGCAACCCTTATATTTGCGTTGCCAATATACCTAGCAAAACGATAAAGAATTTATATTGGAGTTCAATTATGAAATTACGGTTAAGCTATCTTGCCCTAACAATAGGTGCAGTACTCTTGTCCGGTTGCGGCGGCGGACTCGCTGGTGGTTCTGATGACGACCTGGATCCATTAAGCCCCATTATCGAAGAGGAAATCTCTTTAGATGGCCCTCGTCCACCAGAGGGCGCAGCAGTTATTACAAGTGAAGGCCCAAGCCTACTGGATGTTTCCGGTAAGCCCATACTCATGCGGGGCGTTAATTTACAATACGGTGACAACCCCGAAGCAGCCATGGCAGGCATCGAGCCAATCGCCAACATAGGCTCCAACGTGGTACGCGTTCTATTAACCGAAGCCACCACAGCCGGGGAGCTGCAAGCCAGCCTAGATGTAATCGTTGCAAACGACATGATCGCGTTGCTCACGCTAGACTCAGCTGAAAAGCTGGCCTGTATGGACGATGATAGCTTCTTTTATGAAGCCACAAATGAGTTGTGGCTTGACCGCTGGTTACCGATACTAGCCGAAGCAAAATACCAAGCACATTTAATGTTTAACATTGCCAACGAATGGGGGCCAATCAATATTTGGAACTCCAATAGCATTGGCTACGACGAATACATTGATGCCTACAAAATCGCCATTCGCCGGTTCCGAAGTGCTGGCTTTCAAGTGCCCCTGGTTATCGACGCACCTCACTGCGGCGAAGACTATAATGCATTTCTTGGTGGTCGCGGCCGAGAGTTAATGGCAGCCGATGAGGCCAACAATATTGTACTTTCGGTTCATGCGTTTGGTAGCCGCTGGGACAGTAGCGGTGAGTTATCTGCCGCTATCGAAAAGCTTTCCTTTGAATCTCTTCCCCTGGTGATAACCGAATTCAGTGATGCCAACATAGACGAAGGCGCAATCGATCACGAAGATCTTATGAAGAGAGCTTTAGGCGGAAAGTCTTTACTCCTTCGTATGCCTTGGGAAACCACTGCAGATACAGCGGGCTATGCCTACACATTTGAGCCACCGGTAGATTTCTCCGAAGGTAGCGGAATTAATTTTGAAATCAATGTACCCAATAATTATCGAGTGGACGGTAATCTGGCGTACCAAGTCTTCCTAATTGACGATCAAGGCCGCTATGGCGCGTTAGGCTTCAACTCGGTAGCTGACTTACAGGCAAACGCTTGGAATGACGTTTCGATAGTTGCTAAATCCGAAAGTGACTTCGGCTATATCGAAGCCGGTTTTGATTTAACCCGTGTCGAACAGCTGGGGTTTGAAGTCACGGCCAATGGCAAACCAGCGGACATACAAGGCGACATAAAATTTGACAACCTGATCGTTGGTGTAGCGGATACTGGCGGCGACACGACCACCGCCGTTTACCAGGAAAATTTTGACGACGGATTACAAGGGTGGGGACACAACAACGGCGCGGGCGATGCTTCATCCGTTCAAAATACAAATGGCGAACTGACCCTTCTGGCTCCCTGGGTAAGCGGTAATAGCTCTTCTCAAATAGGCTTCCCCAACCTCGATACACTCTCACCAGCTATCGATATTACGCAGCCGCTAAACCTCACTGTGGATGTTTTTATCCCCGCAGAATATGCCAACGAAACCGGCTTGAATATTCAGTTTATTTTTAACGGAAACGACTGGAAAGGCTTCGCTGGCTTCGGCTACACAAGCTATAACGGCTTCACATTTGGCGAATGGAATACCCTCACAGTGAAGATTACCAATTTTGCCGCAGATGCGGGATACATCTCTAGCGACTTTCCGTTAGATGCCCCACCGGTGCTGGCAGGCCTTCAGATTGGTGGCATAGCGGTTTCACCCAAAACTGAACCACTCCGTTTCGACAACTTTCGAATAACACCGGAAGAACCCCAAGCTGAGGCTGAAACCATTTACGAAGCGACATTTACCTTTGACGAAGAGTGGAGCTACCTATTGGGTGCCGGCGATGACACATCGGTTTATCAGTACAACGATGCTCTGGCAATACTCGCCCCTTGGGACGCCGATAACACGGGCACCACTGTTAACTATGACGCTGCCGCCTCATTAAGCCCAGCTATAAACCTGCAGAGTCCGTTCGCAATAAGCGTAGACGTTTGGATCCCTCAGGAATACGACTCAGAATCCAGCATGAACATGCAATTCTTTTTCAGCCCAAATAACTATGATGGCTTTGCGGGCTTCGGCTATACCCAGGCTAGCAACCTAACCTTAGGTGCATGGAATACTTTAACAGTGAATATTGCCAACTTTGCCCAGGATGCAGGCTATATTAGCGATGGCTTTATCCTCGACAAACCCCCCCAGCGTGTAGGCTTTCAGGTGGGAGGCATTACCTCTGGAAAATCAGAACCGATACTGATAGACAATTTTAGAATCACCGCAGAAGGTCGGCCAAGTGTTCCCGAAAATATCGTATTGGATCTAAACTTCGAAGAGCAATCGCAAGTTGATACCTTCGCCCTAAGCTATTTCAATAGCCCCGCATGGATGGAGTCATCGTTGGTTGACTCCAAGCTAATGGGAGACGGAGCACAAGCCTACGGCTGGATTGCATGGTCATGGTTTGGTAACCCGTCACCCAATGAGGGGTTAAATATATCCCTGTCGGAAGACACCGCCATACTTACCGAGCGTGGGGAGGAAATAACTAACGGAGAATATGGCATTGAAGCAACAGCAGAAGATGTAAGCTTTCAATAACACTCGGCAATGAATAAAACCCGCTTCGGCGGGTTTTTTCTGGCTTCTATTTGGAATGATTTATGGCTATACGTCTACGCCTTCCTTTCATTGTTAGTCAGCCATGAATACACTACTTCACCGGCCTGGGCTGTTGATTTTCAGCGTAAACACTCACTATCAAGGCCATCAAACTCCGTGATCCAACCCTAAACGGATGAATGAATTAGACATAGCCAACGCTTGCCCCCATAGTCAGGTACCGGCACGTTAAGCAATACCTAAACGCATTATCCGCGCTTTTGGATACCTTATAGGAGATGCATCCAAAACACTTGTAGTCACAAAGACTACCATGCTAACGTACCAATTGTGGCGTCAAAATAAACATACGGCGCCACCCAAAACTACTAACCCTAAACAATAACAACCCGTTCTTTAGCATAGCTTTTTATTACAATACGCAAACGAAAGCATACGCCCTTGCCTAAAGGGCACTCTTCGTCCCATTTGGAGGTTCAAAACAATGCGCTTTTATAAGTCGTTACTTGGTGCAACCGCCTTGGCGGCCACCCTACTACCCGTCGCGGTAATGGGTGCTGGCGATGGCAAGCACAAGCACAAATCAAAACATCACGTCTCCCAGGTAGAATCCATTGCCGACGCAGCGGCAAAAAGCCGTCGCCTCGTCGGTGCGGCCGCAGGCTACAGCCTGCTGAACAATGACCCAGAATTCGGCCAGGTTCTCACTCAAGAATTCAATTACATGACACCCGAAAACGTGGGCAAATGGGGCCCATTACAGCCGGGAAATGCCGATGAGTGGTATTTCGATGCGCACGATGAGTTAGTGGCCTACGCCGAAGACAACAGCATGAAGTACAAAGGACACGCGCTGGTCTGGCACAGCCAGGCGCCCTCGTTTATCAACGACGAGCTAAGCGCAGCCGACTTACAGGCCGCCATCGACAACCATATATTGACCACTGTAGGCCGTTACCAAGGCCAGATATATGCGTGGGATGTGGTGAACGAGGCCATTGGCGACGATGGCGAATTCCGCGACTCCGTATTCTACCGTACGCTAGGGGAAAGCTACATTGCCGAGGCGTTTTACGCAGCCGATGCCGCTGACGACAGCGCCAAACTGTACTACAACGACTACAACATAGCGGGCATAAATGCCAAATCAGACAAAGTTTTTGACATGGTCAAAGGCCTTGTAGAAGCTGGTGTGCCCATCGACGGTGTGGGCTTTCAAATGCATCTAGCGGCTTCCACCGCACCGAGCTATAACGAACTGGTCGAAAACTTCCGCCGCTTTGCTCAGCTAGGCCTGCGCATCAACGTCAGTGAGCTGGATGTGCGCATCAGCAACCTCCCCTGGGACAAAGCCACCAACCTAGCCATTCAGCGCCAAGTCTATCACCGCGTGGTGTCTGCTTGTATGCGTGTTCACAAGTGTGAAGCAATCACAACCTGGGGTATTAGCGATCAGTACTCTTGGATTGACTACACTTTCGGCGCCGACGACCCGCTCCCGTGGAACGAGCAATACCAGAGAAAACCTGCTTATTACGGTATGGTCGACGGCTTTATGGGTATTCGCCCAGACAGCGAAACCACCATGCCTAACCTGATTGCCAACGGTAACGCCGAAGCCAACCTCGATGGCTGGAGTAGCTGGACTGGCGAACTGGAGCGCACCCGCGTACACGGGCGCAAGAACGGCAGCGCGGTGAAGGTAACCAACCGCAGCGATAGCTGGGACGGCGCCATTTACGATATCACCCATGTAGTGCGCCCCGGCCAAAGTTACAATGCGGCCATTTGGGCTCGCCTAGACCGCCAAGAAAAACACAAAAGAAAACATAAAGGGGAAGAAGAAACACTCCAGTTAAACGTAAAATACCAGTGTGCCAATGAAAACGCAGAATATGTTGGTTTAGCTGAATCCAGCGTGCGATTTCATCGATGGTCGCGCCTCACTGGGGAAGTTAATCTGCCCGACTGTGACCTGGAAAACGTGGCGCTCTACGTTTCTGGCGGCGAGATTGATACCGATATTATCGTCGACCGTGCCAGCCTGCGTCCGCAAACATTCGTACCCAGCGATATCGGTTACGGCCCCAACATTGTCAGCAATGGCTTTTTCGAAGAAAACGCCGATGGCTGGTTTGGTTTTGGTGATGCGCAAGTAGATACCACCGATATTGACGCCCAGAGCGGTGCTCAAAGCCTACAGGTTAGCAATCGACTGGCAGGCTGGCAGGGCCCGGCCACCAGCCTGTTGGAAGCGGCTACTCCCGGCGATACCTATGAACTGTTCAGTTGGGTTAGCGTGGATGGTGCTAACGCCTGGGTAAATGCCACCGTTAAAGCAGGCTGCGCCGATGGCGACCAGTACATCAACATAACCGGCCAGAACGTTTACGCCGGCACATGGACTTTGATGCGTGGCACTTTCCAAGTCCCTGAGTGTGAACTGTCTGAGTTGACCCTCTACTTCGAAGGCCCAGGTGCAGAGTTGGATATGTTCCTAGATGACGTCTACGTGCGTAAAGATCTAGAAGCCTCCAGCGATAACATCATCGAAAACGGCGGCTTCGAAAACGGAACCGATGGCTGGCAGGCCTGGGGTGGCTCGAGCATTACCACCGCCAGTGACCGCGCCCACAGCGGCGACCAAAGCGGCCTACTCACAAACCGCACCGGCACTTGGCAGGGCCCCGTATACAACCTGTTGCCTGACGTGGTTGCCGGTGGCACATACGAGGTAAACGCTTGGGGTATGATTGAAGGTGCCTCAGAAGACACCTTAAACATCACCGTGAAAACCGCATGCGCAGCCGGTGGCGAAGCGTATCACCAACTGTACTCCACCACTGTGAACGACACCGACTGGACAGACCTTAAAGGTAGTATTGTATTGCCCAGCTGCGATCTCACTCAGGTATTTCTTTACTTCGACGGCCCTGCAGCAGGAGTAGACATTTACATTGACGATGTTGAGGTTACCGGTACCGCTAGCCCGGAGCCAGAAAACCTAGTAAGTAATGCCGGCTTCGAAGATGGCCTAGCAGGCTGGGTAAGCTGGGGCGGCAATCTATCCATCACTACCGATGTTGCCCACGAAGGTAGCCAAAGTGCATTGCTGATACAGCGTGCCGGTAGTTGGGAAGGCCCGGTTTATGACCTGCTTTCCTCTGGCTTGGACGCCGGTGCCACATACGACATCAGCGCTTGGGGGCGTATTGCCGGCGCCAGCAGTGATTCGATGAGTATTACGCTGAAAGTAACCTGTGATGATGGCACGAGTAACTACCTCTGGGGCGGTGCGGGCGATGTAACAGATGTAGCCTGGGCTGAAATTGCCGGAACTGTCACTGTTCCAGATTGCACACTAACGGAAGCGTCACTTTACTTCGGTGGCCCAGCCCAGGAAGTGGATGTTTATCTGGATAATGTGCAAGTGGTGCTTGCCCAGTAAGAGCTAGCTACAGAAAAAACAAGGGCCAGCACACAACCGTTTGCTGGCTCTTTTTTTGGAGGGTATTTTTTACCAGCAAAATGTTCAGCCAACCAACACAAGCCCGCACCGAATGGGCAAGCCCCGTTAAAACTCTCTCATCAGGCTGCTAATTGCGCTGTTTTAAGCCATAAAAACTAAGGGCAATTTCTGTAGTCGTCTAGTCCAAATACAAACAAGCGGATACACCTGTACAACCAACAACTCGCTCATCTTCTCGACAACGCTTTCCTGAATGTAGCTGTTCGATTTATTCATTTTTTCCGCGAATACCGATAAGCCATCGAAAAATAATGAAAAAAAACGCGAAAAAACAATCAATACCTTGAACCTACCTTAACGAGCCTCCGTCCCATATACAACCGTGTTTGATAGATTTAAAAAACTTAGCAACGGTGCAGGTTACACACAGGTTTTTCCAATCAATCAGCAGCAGGATACCACTGGTTCATTACCCTCTTTCTTAAACGACGATGACTAAATATAGGGTTATTCAATATACTTGCCATGATGCTTTAAAAACCTTAGAAAAAAATTGAAAAATCGATAAAGCAAGCACAATTACTTCTTCTTTGGCAGTATTACTACAATCGACTTGTAGCGTAGCGAGTTCCCCCAAAAAAGAGGAGAGAGAGTTGATGCCACTTATCCGAAAACTAGCGCTAGCAGTCGAGTAAAATTACGTTTTGCTCTGGAAACCTCCCGTTTTCCGTAATGACAAATTCAAACATCCATCAATGCTTTGTCGACATCACCGCAACAACACCAAAAAACAAGCCACAGGCCATGAGACCCAAACAAACAACCGATACTAAACGACTTAAGGCAAACCTAGACGGCAGGAACCGCGCTCATCCTCTTTATTGATGACTTTCCCTGTATAAAGCAAAATTCACGCAAACTGTTGTATTCCATGGCTATCTCATTTTCTCCCAACTTCTTAGTATTATTTATAAAATGAAACACCTTAAAAATCTGAAAACACATAACCAATCACCCTTTAATTTCAGTTTGTCATGTACTGTCGCTGTACACCCAAGAAAGCAAATAAATGATATTTTGCGCCACGGGTTGCTTGAAGCTTATAGGATAGGAAAACAATACCTATTAACCAAAAAAGCATCCCCAAAATCTACTCGCTATATAACGATTAACCGTGGCCACGGAGATACGTCTCCATTTTCTCACGATAACCAGAAATCTTGGGATCACCTCATAAAGATTACGGATCATAATTCGGAAAACTGCACTCACTTACGCCACCAAGATGGATAGTACGCCACCACCTCTCGAGACACTTCAATTACGGTTATAATCCACACTCGAAACTGCACATTAAAATCGATAAAAAAATTTTCATCACTGTTTTTGTAATTATTTGGAAGCGCATACAAATAAATTCTTGACAAGAACACGTTGACTTATGCTTAATCCCAATCAGCCTACACAAGCAGTATTTGCCTTTTCCATTGTTTCGGCACCCATAGTATTTGGCTATACAACAATAAAACTAAAGACAATAAGTCGAATAAGAGGAATACAAATGTTTTTAACTAAAAATTATTATCTGGCCTTGGTCGGTTTAGCCTTAGGTTTACTTGCGAACTATGGCCATACATTAACGTGCTCGGCTTCTTCTGACTCATGGAATAATGGGCACGTAACAACCGTGACCGTTATAAACAACGGAAGCTCTTCCGTAAGTAGCTGGAACGTAAAAGTGCATTTTGATTCTGCGCCAAACATTAAGGGATCATGGAATGTCGAATTGCACACCGTAGGAAATACTGTTGAGGCTAAAAGTATTGGATGGAACGGGAACCTCTCCCCAGGCCAAAGTACAAGCTTTGGAATTCAGGGCACGCATAGCGGAAGTTTTCTAAACCCATCATGTTCGTCGGGCGATAACCCCGGCCCCGGCTTAGAGCTTGGCCCTATCACCTTGGAAATGCGGTCATATAAAAAGCCATGCTTTGGTATGTTTCAACGCCTATGTAACATAACTGATAACAACGGCCATTTCTTTTACGCTCCCATAGAGAGGTTCAACTTTTCCTGGGGCCATCAGTATAATCTTTTGGTGGATGCCACAGAAATTGAGAACCCGCCCATGGATGCATCCAATATTCGGTATGTGCTGACTAAAGTGGTATCTGATATTGAAGATAGCGTAGGGACAGTTTATGAGTATGAGCAGGTCGAATTGTTAGAGCAGACTTTCACCAAACGTGATGGAAGCTACTATTTCCTACGGCAGCCATTTCAATGCTCTAACGAAGTCAATTGTGATGCATTGATCGCATCAAATAACTCAGGTCGCTTGGTTAATGTCAGTTTTCAATACTTAGGAAATGGCGAAATAGCGCTTACCAGCTGGAATTAAAAAAGGGGGAAGAAGGCGCTTACTTGGACTTACTGGAGGAGCCTTTAGCGCACTTCGCCCCATCAAACCAACCTCTTGTTGCGCGACCAAATCGATTGACGTTTTAACCGCGCTTTACCCCATAGAGCGCTAAGGAAAAAGACATATCCTTCACCAAACTGTTTGCATTCCCAAAAAAAACCAAGTCTTATAAATAACACGCCATAAATGGAATTTGGTGGAGTCTTTGTTTAGCAAGGTAAAGAACGGTTTTCTCGACCGGAAAGGCGATTCAGGTTAATGCCCTTACTATAGCAATTACCCAATTAGAGTATCGCCTAACAAAGTAGCCCCCGTCCAACTTAAATTGGGGCGAGAATAAACGCGCCTCATTTTATTCAGATATAAAGTGTGCCATTGCTGCCCCACAAATATTAGGTTAATTGAAATTCGTTTTTGTAAGTCTAGGTCTGGCGGCTTCGGTGGATCTCCGATCAGGAGCATGATCACGCAACGCCGCTCAACTAAATTAAGCTGTAATAGGCGCAGGGATCTGCTGAAGGCTCAGACTAAATGTGTTGCCAAAATTGAGGTATGCCAGCAACAAATACAGCACATGGCAACCCATATACGAGTCAACACCGCATTCTTGAGGTGCCGATAAATGACTTTATTTCCAAATTTCCTTAATCCACTTAAAAGACATCAACCTGCCAGCACACCTTGTAAAGGTCTGCAATCGTTTTTGCGACTAGCTTGAAATCTCAATGCTTTATGTGATTTTAAGCTAGTTTTTACCGTTATCGCGCGTGAAGACTGAACTAACTGTATATAGCGCAAAGCAATATCATCTGCACCCGTTGTGTAGACACAATTCAGCTTTTGAAAAACCGCATACACCTTGTCCATTTCGTAACCTAGCTGCCTTTTTCATTTTGTTATCTGTTTTGAATGACCGATTACGTTAATGATATGTTCAGGTACATTCAACGATACTAATGCTGCACCCGCATTAATACCTACACTTCCTTTTTGTATCATTTTTGGGGCCTGCAATTTTTAGTCTTGAAGTTGAAGTTGAAGTTGAAGTTGAAGTTGAAGTTGGAGTTGGAGTGCGCTTCAACTGTTGTCGGCTAGCGCCATATCCAAGCGCTACTCGACTTAAGCACCTATTTAAATACACCTAAATTGTTCAATAGCCCTTGCGCAATACGCAATACGCAATACGCAATACGCAATACGCAATACGCAAATCATATCGCTTTACTAATTGTTAAAAGGAAACATGAAATTGAAAATATTTAATCTCGGAATAAACGCTTCGCTACTATTGCTTACTTCAGTCGCGCTGGCAGATGACGTAAAAGTTATAGAGGCGTCCTATGGGTTGAATTGTAGTCAGCGATTGCAAGGCAACATGACAGGCACCGTCGCGCGAGCGTGCAGACATAAAGCATTGTGTCACTTCACAATTGATCATGAAATTCACGGCGACCCAGCGAGAAATTGTGCTAAAACTTTCATCGTTGATTACAGGTGTCGTCAAAATTCGGTTACGAAGTCCGCTATGATTTCAGCTGAGGCCACTAAAAACTATGTCACTCTAGACTGCTCTCAATAAAAATGGTTAGCCGCAATATTAATACACGTGGCAACAACAGCTGTAGATCGCACTATTAACCCGACCATGGATTATACGGGGTTAATACGCCGCGCAGAAACACACCCCTCATAAATCAACACTGTCGGCGCACTTGAAGGTTACGAGGATGAAAGCTACGAGGACACCCACTCGCCACTGTTAAACCTCTGATTTCACCTATTTTGCCGGTTGGGTCGCTATCTAGTGGGAAAACACAACGAAAACACTAGATCTTGGGGTTTTTGAGTGCGTGTCCCTTTTACTTTGTATCGAACGGTTCTGGTTTTTGTGTTTTTTTGTGGTGAAAAAATAGTAACAAAAATCAGGGCCGTTTTTTTGTTTTTATTGCAAATTTTGTGTGTTCTGGAATTCACTCAGGGTGAATTCCAGAACACATCGAAAAATCGGCGTTTGGCGCTTTATTGCACCCTCTTAACCCAGAAATTTTTGAAGGGTGAACTTCTCGACGAAGCCCAGATGCTCGCGGTTAAGGAAAATCAACCACTGGCGCCTTGAGCTAGTCAGTATAAGCCGCTTTATGGCGGCCCTAAACGAATCCATTGCCCGTATGGCCAACGCCGAAGATCAATGTACAGGCCGCTTCTGGGAGAGCCGCTTTAAATCACAGGCCTTACTTGACGAAAAAGCCCTAGCCGCTTGTATGGCCTATGTGGATTTAAACCCCATTAGAGCCAAAATGGCCAAAACTCCTGAAACCTCTGAGCACACATCAATAAAACGCCGTATTGAAAGCTTAAAAACACATACCCCACAACCGTTAAAGCTTGCCGAGTTTGTCGGCAATCCAAGAGAACCCATGCCCCAAGGCCTACCCTTTCACCTGCAGGACTATATCCAGCTTGTCGACATTACCGGCCGAGCCATTAGGGAAAACAAACGCGGCTTTATCGACAACAATCAACCGCCTATTCTAGAGCGGCTCAACATTTCTAGCCATGAATGGCGTGTACTCACCACCCAGTTTGAATCCAAATTCAAAAGTTTAGTGGGCTGCAAAGAAAAACTTATGCTTGCGGCAAATGCACTAGGGTTACAACGAAGGCCCGCTTACGCCAATTGCGAAGCAACATTACACTAAGAGCTCTACTCAACATTAAACCCCGCCCCACTTTCTCATTTAGAAAGCATTAACCTCGTTCGTGATTTGGTGATACCAAACATTTCGCGCCAAAACAAGATTCGCAGCCAGCCTAGAATAAAAAAACGAATTAACCGGAAATGCTCCTATTATTCTTCCCTTCTTAGAGTGGCTGTCCTATTTTTCATGGATTACACTATTTTTCATGGATTGAAACCAGCGCTAAGACGAAGTGAAAACTCCCCTACAAAAAGGGAGGCCCTTTTAGAGCCTCCCTTTTCAGCAGACAAAATGCTCCATTAACTTTAATCTTTAATTACAACTAGCAATTAATGCCCAAGAGGCATCACTTCCAGGTACAGAATTGGTGTACCAGTTAGCCTGATATAGATTACCGGTGTACACCATTTGGTCACCACCTTCAGCATGGTTGTAATCGCCACCAGACCAATCTTTGGCCGTCCAATTCGGGTACACATTTACACCGCTGCAATCGCCAGCAGACGATGAACTACTGGAACTAGAAGACGAGCTACTGGACGAGCTTGAAGAGCTGGACGAACTACTTGATGAGCTACTGGAGTTAGAAGATGCAGAGCCTCCGGATATTTTAAGGAAATCAATATTTCCTAACCCCAAGTTATTGGTGGCTTGTAATCGAAGCATCTGAGCTCCACCATTCAATTGCACCCGCACACTTTGTGTCTGCCAGGAAGCCCAACCGCCTGTACCTTCGAAATCTACACGCTGTGCAACCGTATCACCATTCGCTTTTACAGCACCGGTACGGTTTGTTGTAGAACCGTTGGCATAACGGAATTCAAGAGTATAAGTACCACTTACAGGCACCGATACAGACCAATCGACACCGTTACCGCTGCTGTTATCTGTATTTGCAAAACCACTACCTGTATAGCCACTGTTGTTTGAATCAACTGAACCGTCTACACCAACAAACCCCTGTTGGTTTTCTTGAATAGTCAGTGGATTTTTTCCATCGTAAACGGCTCCACCCGTACTACTAGATGAAGAGCTACTGGACGAGGAGCTACTGGACGAACTTGAACTACCGGTTTGAGTACCAACAAATGTCGCTACACTTTTTGGATCGATATACGCAGATGTTGAACCGCCATTAACCGAATAAGTACCACCAAAATCAACATTGAGTGATGATGAAGTCGTGTACTTTTTAAGCTCCGCGACTTGCAAGTTTCTAAAGTTTATATCCAGTGATTTATCGCTACTGGTTGTATTAACGGCTACCACAACAACTTTTCCATCTGGCCCCTTGTACGCCGTTACATACACACCTGAACTTGGCGATTCGGTTGCACCAATGCGCACATAACCAGGCCGCACATAACGCGCATACTGGGACATGATATAACCGCGCTGGCTAATTTTTCCGTCGTCAGTAATCAGGCCGTAACTACGACGTATATACCACCAGATATACGCGTTGTAATTGGCCACCATGCTCTTGTGCAATTCAACACCCACATCCAACGCCAATGGCCATTGGTTTGCTGAATTTTTACTGTCGGTGTAATGTTCGGTCATCCACAACTCTTTGCCTTTTTGCCGGCCCAGAGGGTAATCGGGAGGTGTACTTACACCATATAAATGCCCCCCAATAATATCCAAATGCTGAGCTGCACTGCTGTCATTTAGAATCGGATCAGCGTAGGATTTATTAAACCGTAAAGATTCTGGTGCAATAACTTTTAAAGATCCAAAACGGGAACCTTCACTTCTCAAGAATTTGGAAAAATCATTTCCAGACCACTCTGCAGATTCATAGTCTGGATGCCAATCGGGTTCGTTCTGTATAGAAATTGCGTAAAGGGATGCACCGCTGGATGACATATGATTCGCAAAATCCAATAAATGGGTTGCATAGTCATCGTAATATTCGGATTTTAATTTACCACCGGATACCAAGCTATTGTTGGTTTTCATATAAGCGGGAGGTGTCCAAGGGGTAGCAAATAAAATCGCGCCCTTTTGCTTAGCACGCTTTGCTGCGGGCACCTGGTTATCCCATCGTTGAGGCAAGGGCGATATACGCATGCGCATAATGCTTAAACCTACTTGATCGGTTCCCGTACCGAATGCTGTATCAATTTGACCGGCGGTAAGGTCTGGTATCCAGTCAACACCGTTATGCCCACCAAACCCTCGAATGGTTTGATGTTCAGTGTTGCCATTAACATCAACATCCGCTGCGATTGAACTCGAAGAAGCCACACATAGAAATGAGGCACACAGAACTGCTGTTTTATTGCGTAGAATAATGCTTTCTATTATTTTCATATCTTTTACTCTGTATTAATAGAGATGACTAAGATATCGAAATAGCGATTTTTTCTCCTTGATTAACACTGCACTTGCACAACACAGAACAAATAGACAATAGTGTATGGAGAATCATTACAAAAACATCGGCAATAATCAGCCAAATGGTTTTCGCCATTCCGAATTTGATTTGTGACTCATTAAACAACTGCTGAATCGACCCAATTATTATTATCTGATCGACAATACAAGATACTGCCTACAAATCGATGGCCAGCGAATTCATATTAGCGGGCGAACATTATTCAATCAACTCATTCGTACTCTACATTCGAAATAATCAATACAATCTCGCATATATCGACGAAATATAATCAATACTTATTCTAAAGAGATCTTTTTGTTTTTACGCATAAACTTAAATGTACATTTAAAAAAATAAACAAAAATCGTATACAGCTCTGGTCGAGACAACCCTGGCACTTATTACATTTACGATGCATCAAACCAAAAACTACTGTATGTCGGACAAGAAAAAGAGGGGGTTTTGAGTGCGTGTCCCTTTTACTCTATAACAATCTTCGAGTATTTACGGTTATCACCATAAAACTTTGATCTTTCGAATTTCCCCCAATGGATTTTCCACAAACTCTCTACCAGTGAGTGTCCCATCAATATTTTTATTGTTTCCGTATTGTGTAATACCTACTAGCGGGTGCCCCTAATGATTATCCTAATGATTTCTACAAATCCTCAACCGGTGAGCGCCCTTTCAATATTTTCCCACCAGATTAGGTTTGGTACATTCCAAACCCACTAAGTTACATGTTTTTCAAATAGAAAATAGCTTTACTCTCTGCTTGGTTCGTCCAGCCATCTTCCAGAATAAGCTCTAGCAGGTTTCTCAATGGTTTATGTGATTTCAGGCTTGTTTTTACCGTTATCGCGCGTGAAAACTGAACTAGCTGTATATAGCGTAAAGCAATATCATCCGCATCCGTTGTGTAGGCATAATCGAGTTCTTGAAAAACCGCATACACCTTGTCCATTTCGTAGCCAAAGGTTTGAAACAAGCCGTTTGCTATAGCCGATTCATCCGTAGAAAAAATAGATGTGTGAGGGTCCAAAAACCGTTTTACAAATGCTTTGTTAGAGCCAACAAACTCTATATACACCTCGTCGGCCAATATCGCACCTAGAACACCACCGACAATAACACCAATCGCTACTCCAACTGGCCCAGCCCAAATCCCCACTAATGCCCCGCTGGCTGCTCCACCGGCAAAACCACCGCCTACCCCAGCAGCTTCCCTACCTGCAGCGCGTGTTTTATCCTCTGCAGAGGCAATATTGTAAATGGCAATTCCAGCGCTCAATATCCATAACGCTCGACCTGCTTTACCCAACTTAGCCGCCCTCGCCGAAACTTTTGGGTTTGCACGACCAGAACTTTCAACGATGGCGATAAAAACAGTATCTTGTTCGCCTTTGGTTAAATCTTTAAATAGCTTGCCGTTGAATTTTTTAGCATATTTATTACAAAGAGCATCAAGGTCTAGGCCTTTTGCTTTCATAGCACGGGCTTTAGCTCTACCTATATCACTGCTTTTTGTTCTGGCCCACTCCATTATTTCATTACGCATTTGGTTAGCGGCTGCGGCGGCTTCTTTAGGGCTCAATTCGCCCTTATTCATTAGCTCAGTCAGGCTTTGCGCATAGGCCTTGGTTTTTTCCATATAAACAAGGCGCACGCGCGAATCTTTAATGAACCTAGCACCAAAATTAATGCTTTGGATTTCAAACTGGCTTACCGCTTCATTTGCAGCAATTCGGTTCTCTTCTTTAGTGCTCATACAATTCACTTAAACCTTTACAATTAATTGGCGTGACTTAAAAAAACCGCCCAAATACGATACGTTACTTACACCCTTAAACTGCCACCGATACTGCTTGCAAGCCATGAAACACAACCTCATGGGCTGCTTCGACCAAAATGTAAATGCGATTGAATTTTCACTAACATCTGTAACGCTAAAAATTCCAGGCATATAGGCGGCATACAGCTCTATTTTCTCTAGCTCAGAATAGCTGCTATCCAGCCGTAATATGGTCAGCGTTTCTTCATGTGGCGTATTTTCGGTAAGAAACAACACGTAGCTATTTTGAACTTTAAATGCTTTTTCAAGATCAAATCCATCGTCTAACGTATTTTTCAGCTTTTCAACAATAGTTTCATCTAACAAGGTGAACATAGTTTCCTTAACCTTAAATTTATTTTCATTGCGCAATCAACCATTCAAACCCAATGCTGTAAAAGATGGTAAACGCAAGCCTTTACGATTGGGCAAAAGGCAAGACTTGACCCCGGTGCCGTTACTCAGCCCTCTACTAAAATGTCAAATGCAAGGCCTGCCCTTCAGCCCTGCCCGACCCGAAGTATATTAATCAGTCAATACCAGCTTCGCACACTCTGCAACAAGCTTGTGAGACTCCCCTGTATATCCGCCACTAGTCAATACCACTGTAGGAGCCGCTATTTTTTTAAGCGCCTCAAGCACATACCGATCTCGCTCGACAACATGCTCAAAAGAAACATTTAGCGCCCCGAGAGGATCCCCAGCCAATATATCGCTACCCGCGTTGTAGAACACTAATTTTGCTGTGTTCAGCGTACGCAAAAACCGTGGCAATTCTTCTTTCAAAAATTCGAGATAGCTCTCTCCAGCCGTCCTGCTTTTTAGTGGCACCATAAAGGGAAATTTGTCAATGTCCCCTGTGTGCATGCCTGGGTATACTTGGAAATTGTACATATCAAAAATAGTAACGCTAGGATCATTTTTGAAGAACGATTCAAAACCGTTGCCTCTATGCGCATCTAAATCGATCATAGCAACAAGATCATCCTGCTGAAGCAAGCCATCTGCTTTCAATGTATTTATTGCGAGTGCTGCATCGGCGAAAAAACAGAAGCCTTCACCACGATCAGAAAAGGCATGGTGATAACCGCCACCTAGATTCATGACTGTAGTTTGGTTTTTAACGGCGTATTCAGCGGCTAGCCGTGTACCTTGTGTTGCCAGGCGGATCGGGTTTATTAAATTCCGGTTGAGCATACCCGCCGGAGCCAAGCGAAGTAAACCAAGCTCGATTACCTGCGCAATTGAAGATGATTTTTCCAGAGATACGAGGTAGTCAGGCGTGTGCACCAGCTCAAGCAGCTCATTGCTTGCCATATTTTTTGGAGAAATTTGGTATTTTTCCAAATCGTGAAAATTTGCCTTTAACCGTTTCCACGCTTTACTGAATTTTTTTGCGTCGAAGGGATGCAGCTTGCCTAGCCCCATTACGCTAAAATCGTAGCCGCTTGAGTAAACCAATCGGTTTTTCATGAAAAGCCTTTAGCCGCTTTAATTTGTAAAGCGTAGAGATGTACGTCGTTCGGCGTCCACATTTTAACCCAATGTCCGAGATAGCGCAGCTTCAGGAAGAATCGCGCCACAGGATCACCAATATGTTGGTTAATTCGAACGCAGGGTGTTTTCTTGTAGGGTATATTCGAGCCAAGCTCCAAAAAGGAGGCTACCACTGTTGAACAGTTACGTTTTTGCATATTATTATAGCGTTTTTCTTGCTCTTTAAACTCTCGCCATTGATTTTTAATCGCATCAAAATCTAGGCCGGTAATTTCTATTTTATAGTCTGCATCTTTACGTTCCAGGCGTCGGTCCACTCTATAGCTAGAGGCAAAGCTGGCTTTGTGTGTGGCACCTAGTTTGAAATCATTCAGGTTGCCCTTGCTAGGTGGGTTTTTAACACCGTTTTATAGTGCTGAATCTTCGCTGGTTGACCAATAGCTGATATAGTCTTCTTCTACCTGCATAGAAGCATGACCTGGGTTGGAATCGCTTGTTGCCCAAATATAGACAATGATTGTTCGTCTAACGCTATTCATGAATATGCTTCCTTATTCTATTTTCTCCAAAACTAAACATTCAGTAATCAAATATTTTCGTTACTCATATCAACTAGTGGTCTTACCTTTTTTGACAAATTAAAAACAAAAGAAAATCTATAAACCACGAGTCTAAATAAAGGTTATGCAGAGAACACTCTGGCTATCGTCGCCATAATGGTGTTATCGACCAAGCATTGTAATGTACTCACCGGTCAATTTTGAATCGCTATTACTTGTAACGCTGTACCAATCGATAAGCAGATGCCGTCTTATTTATCTCACTAACGAGCTCTTCCTATTCGGCAAAATAAAGTGGTATCAATACTCCCAGTCTTCATGGGCTAACGGTGCTCTGTTCAATAGTTTTTGCAATGCCTGCCAATTAGGCAGGTGTTTTTCCATTAACAGCTTAAAGCGCTCATTATGATTACGTTCATGCAAATGGATCAATTCGTGTACAACAATGTACTCCAAACACTCCAACGGTTTTTTGGCTAACTCCAAATTCAACCATATCCGGCGTTGTTCAATATTACAGCTACCCCATTTTGTGCGCATTTTTTTGATACCCCAATCAGCCACCCGCTTACCAACCTTGGGTTGCCACTTTTCTAGCAGGCTTGGAATAGCGGCTTTTAGCTGGCCTCGGTACCATTCGGTGATGAGCTTTTCTTTTGTGATCAAGCTAGCACCGGGCTTTACGAACAATTTAAGCTTACCGGATTTTAAATGTCGCACTTCGGGCTTACCTTCGCGCTCAATCACTTCCAAACGGGAACGCTTACCTAAATAATAATGGCACTCGCCAGAAATATATTTGCGCTCTGTTTGCCTGGGCTGGTCTATAAAATCTTGCTGCTGCTTTTTAATCCAACTTAATTTGGATACCACCGCCAAACGCACATTATCGTCAGTAATGTTTTCCGGTGCGGCCACGCGTACATGGCCATTGGGTGGGTACACCGCAAGATGAAGGTTTTTAATGCCTTTCCGTACAATCTGAACATCAATACCGCTAACGGTAATCGTGTGCTTTGGCGCAACCATTAATCGTATTCCGACTGATTTTTTATGAGATCCATTAAGGGATCAATTTCAACACTGTAACCGGCCGCCTGTTCTTCAACAGCATATTTAACATTACGGGTTTTGATAGGGTTAGACTTCCAGCCGTCTTTTTTTGTAGCGTGAACAGCGGTATCTATTTTTGTGACTAGGATTTCATCTTGGCCATAGTTGTCGTACAGGGACTGCTTGCCCCGCGTATCGATAGATCGCGGGTAATTAACCGAGCCTTCCGGCTGGCGTACACTTTGAGCTAGCGCTTTTACCTTTTGCAGATACTCCTCATAACTGATGGCATCTTCCCTGCGTTGCGCGATTAATGCATCCAGCAATTCAGACATCTTTTCGTAGTATTTAGGGTTAATCGGCTGACCGTCGATAATGACTTTACGCACATTATTTTCAATGGTTTCGGCCATGGCCTCGGGCACTTTTTTACTGCCTGGCTTAGTGGGGTTTTGTTTGGCTTTTTCGACAATTAGCTCTATAAGGCCCAATTGCTCAAAATCGATCACTACTTCGCTGTCGTCGGCTTTAACGTAGGTGTCTAACAGGCGGCGCATGGCGGGTTCGTATTGTTTCATATCAACTTCGTCTTGCGAGGCAATTTTGATTTCTTGTCGCATATGAGCAAAGTGCTCTACTTCGGCTTTTATGTCTTTCGCTTGTTTGGCACTGTAACCCGCTGCTTCCATTTCGTTGGCCATGTTGGAATACGCACGTACTAAGGCCGCAACGTTTTTGTACAGAGATACACGCTTGGCTTCGTTTAACCGCAAGTCTTCGCTGTTGGCCACATCGCCACAAAAGTATCGAAGGTAATCAATGAGAGTTTTGGGGTGCAGTACAGGCTCACATAAGGCCTTGATGGCCTCTCGCGCCTCTTCTAGCTTCTCTTTACTCTTATCCAAGCGGTTGGTGAGTAAGCCTGCTACGTCTTCTTTATCGTAGTCGTCAAAAGCGCCGCTGGTGTAGTCACCAATGGAGGTTTCCAAGCTGTGAAATAAATCTTTGTAATCGATAATATAACCGTATTCTTTATCGTCACCATCCAAACGGTTCACGCGGCAAATTGCCTGAAACAAACCGTGATCTTGCATTTTTTTGTCGATGTATAAATAAGTTGCCGAGGGCGCATCAAAACCGGTAAGCAGCTTATCCACCACAATTAACAAGCGCATTTGCCCCGGCTCTTTTTTAAATTGGGCTTTTACTTTTTTCTCAAACTCTTCAGCTTTATTAATGGCTTCTTCTTTGGGTACTTCAAAGTAGTCGGCCAGCATTTGCTGGTATATTTCGTATTGGTGCAGTTTTTCGGTTGCACCTGCGCCGGTCTCTTCGCCTTTAATATCATTGGGTGACGGCAGGTAACTGGTCACAATGGCGCACTTGCCTTTTAATTCTGTTTTGCTAAACAGCTCATACACCTTACACGCCTGATAAATACTGGCGCATACCAACATGGCGTTACCGCGCCCATCGGCTAGGCGGGGTTTAATTTTCATGTCCTTCCAAATATCGTTCACAATCATTTCTAAACGATCTTGGCTAGACAGCACTTTTTGCATGGTGCCCCAGCGCTGCTTTAATTGCACCTTGGCCATATCCGTTAAGCCACGGGTGTTAACCTCAAACCAATCATCGACCTTTTCGGGTGAGCGAATGTATTGGTCAATATCGCGGGCTTCGTACTGTAAATCCAACACTACGCCATCGGCCACGGCTTCATCAAATTTGTAGGTGTGAATAAACGAGCCAAACACTTCAATGCTTTTTTGCTTGTCTTTTTTAAGTAAAGGCGTACCGGTAAAACCCACAAATATAGCTTCCGGTAACAGTGCGGTCATAGCTTTGTGTAATTTACCGGATTGGGTACGATGACATTCATCCACAAACACGAATAGATTGCCCTTGGCGCTAAAATCTTTGGGTAGGCTTTTGGTGAGCGCCGCAAGGTAATCATCCGTTGCTTTATCGTCTTCGTCATCTTTATGCTTATCTTTGGTTTTGCGCCCAAATTTATGCACTAGGGAACACATCAACCATGGCTCGGCTTGGTTTAGCTCGGCAATCAAACCCGCACCATTTTTTGAGCGGCTAATCTCTTCATCTACACCGGCAAACACGCCTTCAATTTGCTCGTCTAACTCGGTGCGGTCAGTAATTACTAAAACTCGCGGATTATCAATATGTTCTCGAATCCATTTAGCCAGCCACACCATGGTTAAGCTTTTACCCGAACCTTGGGTATGCCAAATAATGCCGCCCTCACCGCCTTGCACCCGCGTTTGCGAGGCTTTTACTCCAAAGTATTGATTGTGCCGACAGGTCTTTTTAACGCCCACATCAAACACAATAAAGTTATGAATAATCTCTAAGAAGCGTTCTTTTTGGCAAAGGTTAATAATATCGAAATCGAGAACATCTAGATTCGAAGAATCATCGGCGGCATTTACAGTGTGTACCGATAAATGCTTAAGGCTGCGATCATCCACATCCGGGTTATAGTGTGGGTTCTCTTCCTTCCAGCTGTAAAAATGTTTTTCGGGTGTTTCGATGGTGCCGTAACGTAAACCTTCGGTATCGTTACCCGCCATAACCAATTGCATAGTGCTAAAAAAATCGCGAATAAAAGTCTTTTTTTGGTTATCTAAATTTTGGCGGATGCCTTCGGTAACAGAAACGGAAGAACGCTTAAGTTCAATCACACCCAAAGCAATACCATTAACATAAATAACAATATCGGGGCGTTTGGTGTTTTTACCTTTAACCGTTACCTCTTCAACAATGGCGAACTCGTTGTTATGGGGATTATTCCAATCGATTAGCCATATAGTTTTGGTGTTTTCGCCCTGCCCTTGGCGAACCTTTACCCCGTAACGCAATAAGCTGTAAACCTCTTGATTGGCATGGTAGAGCTTTTTACCATCGCCCATGGTCGCCGCTTGTTTGAATTGACGAATGGCATTAGTGATTAGAGCCTCATCCACGCCCTGCATTGCCAGCCATGGGCGCAAATAGCTTTCTTCGACATTGGTACTATTCGCGCGATCTTGCCAATCACCGTAATAGTGGTAATCCAATTGCTTTTGGAAAAGCTGCACTACCCGGTTTTGGGTAACGCGTTCTCGTTGGCCAACTTTACTCATGGGCTAGTCCGTAAATGTCGCGCAGGGTTTGTAAAACCTCTGCGAGTGAGCGGTTGCGAATATCAAAGTCCCGCAGGTTTATCTTGTCTTCATTCTCAAGCGAAGCTAAAAAATGATTTAAATCTATTTTGATAACGTCGGGTATAGCAACTGTTTGTAACGGTGATAGTAAATTGAATAGCCGCAATACATCGTTGCGGTGTTTTTTTATATCTCTGGAATCAACCTGTTCGCCCTTGGCTTTTCGCGCGCTAAGGTCGAGACAGGCTTTGGCTTTAAACGGCAAAATATACTCCGGGCCAAGAACCGGAATTCCCTCTATGACGGTACGACCTTGTGCAATGCATTGGTAATAGTCATCGTCCAACAAAATGGCCGATAAGCTATCGGCCTGCCCATCCATGGGAATGGGGGTTAATGTGGCGGGTGGCTGCAAATTTACGGCATCCGGAGCACGCGAAAAAAATTCAAGCATAAACGGATAGTTTTTATTCGCAGGTTTAGCAAAACGATAAAACTGTTCACGCCGTTGCGGGTCTTTTTTTTGCTTGCCCATCTCTTGTTCAAGATAGCCACCGGCCGCGATAAATTCCCACAGTGTATTCACAAATTCTGGCGTAATGGCTTCAATGCACAACACGATATCCAAATCTTTGGTGGCTCGAAACGCTAACCCGACGTCGTTCATGGCTAAATGACAGGCCACACCGCCAATCAAGGTGTATTGATCGCTATAGTCTGCAAAGGTGTTTTTAAATAATTCTAATCCTTGAATGGCCATCTTGCTTCCCTATCCGTTTCAATATCCGTTTCAATATCCATTTACCTATCCATAATTTTCTAATTCGTTAATGCAGACTTGCTTAAGGTTATTTTTATAAGGTTATCCAGCGCCTTCGCGGTTCTTTCATCGGCGGTACCCTCCATGCTTAAACTAAGCGATAGCGCATCGACACATTCACCGGCGGCTTTGCCTTTGTGCAAAAGCAGTGCGGGATCATAGCGCCATAATTGCAACTGCCAGTCTTCATCAATAACACTATTTTTAGTGTCGGGGCTTTTCCAGCCTTTCGCTTTGGTCGCAATAAACTGTACGGAAGGTTGAGCCAACTCACCTTGCTTACTGACCGCTGTTTCACCGGCATAAAAAGCCCGCTTTTCTTTCAGCAATCGCAACGCCGCCTTGTCTTGTACGTTGACGGTTTTTTGTATGGGTGAACTTAAGAAAGGTTTGGCCTGCTGCCACAAATCGTTACCGTTTTTGGTAAACGCTAAACGTTTTTCCTTGCCGACCTGCTCAATGCTTGCCAGCTGCAAGGTTACCAACTCATTAATAGCGCGGCTGAGGCTCATTTTGCTGTAATCCAGCTGCTCTGCCAAATCCTGTGCCGATGACGGATTGGGGTAAAGCCCCAGCAGGTAACGCAGCACTAGCAATTGCGCGACCGGGCTAAGCGCTGCTTCCACCTCGGTTTTGTTGGCAAAAGATTCCCGCAAATTCATACCCAGTTGTGGCAAGTACAGTTGCTTACCGGGCACCACAAAGGGCACCCGCTGTGCGATTAAGCGTTTACGATTATGGGAGCTGACCCGCTCCAGCACTACAAACACTTCACCGCCACTGCGACTTTCACCATAGGCTTTTTGAACAATTTGTAGGTGTTTGGCAATGGCAGCGGGTGTGTTGGTATTGTATGTGGCGTTGCTGATATCAGCTGTGGATGCCGTATCCGGCAGCATCACCAGCATCAGAGTGGGCTTATCGAGCAATTGCAGGGTGTAGGCGCTATAGCGATCGGCTAAATAGATTGGCAGAGCAGCTTGTTTGCCCCAGGGCTGAACCCGGCGCGCGGTCTGCTCCCCTAGGGTGTCATTGATATACCCGGCTGCCTTGTCTGCCAATGTTTGGGTGGGTGCCGTCATAGCCTTGATTACTCTCAGTAACACGAAAACGCACAGTAACATCACCGATGTTACTGTGCAAATATTATGTTATTGTAAATACCCCGTGACGTTAACGCAACGTAGTTGATTTTGGGTGAAACAGATAATTATCAATACAATCAATACGTTAGACGAGATCAATTCAGCGTCTTACATCATACTTTTCATTGTTATCTAGGCCCTATTGCCCCCCCTTGGGTTCTCTGCTGGCTTCCTGCAACAAGCTAAGCATTTCATCGCCATGTTGTTTTATTTCTGTTTCTGTCCAAGCCCCATTTAACCCAAGCAGCATTAGCATGGCGTAGAGTTTTAAACTATCAATCTGCTTTTTCGCAATATTGACGGCAAAATGTTCCTGCTTAGCTGTTGGCTGGAAGTTGCTCAGGCGGGAATTTTTGCTGTGACTGATCAAGCACAAATTGCCAAAGGCATGGAGTGATTTCTTTGGCGTCGGCTCATGGCCGTCCATCGGGTGCTGCGGGGAAAAATGCTCAACTGAGCTGCGGAAAGTAAACTCAAACTGCTTTATGATGTCGTTATTACCTCCTTTGCGCCACAGCAAATAATCCAGATAATTAAAAACAAAGTTGTTTTCAATCGCACCAAAATTCAACTTGCTATCGGGTAGACTGTACGAGGTGGATGACCGACCAGTGCTTTCCCCACCATTACCGTAGATCATGTCGTAATAGGACTGTCCTTCATCAACGGCCAGAAAACGCTGAAACACAAAAGATCTGGCCAGCCACTCCAAATAACTCAGGTAGTGAGTAGATTTTATTTGCGGCTGGCGGCACAAATAATACAGCGCCCCATTTAACCAGTGCTTATAAACAAGTGTGGGAGTTGATACATGGAACGCAGACAGCAGCATTAAAATCTTTCTGTTCACTCCCTCAAATCCGTCTTCGCCCTCGCCAAAGGTATTAATGTAGCTGACGCTCTTAGCGGAATAACGATTCAAGCGCTTTAGGCTCCAACCATCGGTTCCTTTCAAAAACTCGCGCTTAATAATGAATTGGTCAAACAAGTATTTGCATTTTAGCAGGGCAAACGTAAAGCTCTTTACCGCTGCAATCTTGTCTTCAGCTTTGAGTATTTTCTCCTCAAACTCATTGAGTAATTGCTTATCATCCAGCGGTACATTTTTTTCGCACCAGACCCGGAGTACGTGTAATAAAAAATTTGAAAAGTTAATAACACCGTTAAAGCGCTCAGAAGCTCCATCGTTTTCTTCGTCGCTGTCATCAACAGCTATCACCGGTTTACCGAGAATGTCTGCCAGTGTCATTGCTGTCGAATCACTTGCTGTGGTCATGGAAGAATCAGCAAGCTTAGACAATATATCTGTAAGTTCTTTAAAGTTATTGAGAACAAAACCACCCCAATCCTTGCCAAATATTTTTCCGCGCTCTGTAGTGGAAAAACCATACTGAACGTAACGCTCCATATTGGCACAAGCTTCCCACACTTTATTCAGCGCCCTTAGACTAACTTGCTTATCTTGAAGATCACTAATTTCATTGAGTGCGGCCATCAGCCTAGATTTCACAACTTCGTGCTTTTCCAGTTGCTCGCCGCGATTATTCATCACTTCAAAATAGTGGTTCAGGTCGGTATCGTCCGGAACTTTCACGCGGGTTATTTGCACGTGGTTGAACAGGTACTCGCAAAAATCAACAAACTTTCCGTCTGGCAACTGCTTTAGCACTTTGCCTATCAGCTCATAGCCGTTAACAACACTGGCGTTATATGCCTCCCCCCTCAACTTATGTGGCTCCACACCTTGAAAAAGCGCATCAAAAGTATCTTTAGATTTAGGTCGGCTTTCAAAATCGATATTGAGTTTTTGATACCAGGCCATATCCGGCTCAATTTTTTCTTTTTCTTCACTCTTCCCTTTGCCCGTACTATTTTTAAGGTAGCTGGTCAGTAAAGATAAAGTGGTAAAGCGCTGCTGGCCGTCTATCACCTCAAAACTGCCATCGCTACGCTCAAATACCACCAGCGTGCCAATGTAGTACGTCTTGTTCTGATCACTTTTTTCCTGGCAATCGAAAACATCCTGAATAAGCTGATTGATCTCTGTTTCGTCCCACGCGTAGTTACGCTGGTACATGGGCACTAAATAAAGAGATGCATCACTCAATAACTGTTTAATGCTGAAGGGTTGAATACCGCTATTCATAGTAGCTCATCCCTCTGAACAAATTCACCAGCTCATCCTGTTCTGCGTTGCCACTCCGAGCGTTGTTTTTATTGTCAGCAGCGCCTATTGTTTCCAGTGGAATGGAGAGCACATCGTTAGGTAGTCTTGCCTCCTTGATAATTCTAAAGAGATTGCTGTTCAACACATGATTGTCCATGGTCGCCAACTGTACGGCCTGCTGTTTTATGCGACATCTGTAGGCCCAAATGAATATTTTTTCAATCGCGCTTGATAGCCCATGCGTACCGAACTTATCCATATAAAAAATCACCGCACAATCAAACATAGAGCGTACATATTGATCCCCCGTACGAGTACGAGCTTTGTAACTGTTTAAGATTTTGATAATTTCACTGGCTTGAGTGCTGAGTTCCTCGTCATTGATAATCACTGGCTGGTCAACACTAACAGGGGTATGTTCGTTGGAAATGATGGCAGACACTTGTTGCTGATAATGTTCGGCCATCTCGAAAAAACGCCGACCGTTGATAATCATCTGATCCAGGCCAAACGGAAACGCCTGTTTCTGACCATCGACTTTACGCTGATACTGATTGTTATAGTCATCCACAAAATGGTGTGCAATGTCCAGTGATTTAACGTAGGGGAAATGATCAACCTTAGCGAGATTCACGCCTTTAAATAAACCCGCCTGCTCTTTACCAAAGTAGCGGGCAGACTTGCCTTGGGCCCATTGGCGTATTCGGTATAGGTAGTTTGCAAACAAATCGGCCAAATCATTACTGTTTAAACTCTCCCAGTGAGCGACAGTGGCCGCTTTTAGCGCCGTTTCATGTTCGGGGAATTCACGCAGATGATAGGCCTTTAGTAAATCGTGGGGATCAAGATCGCGGCCCCGCGCATTTTGCGAGTCAAAAAACTGGAACGCCTCGGAGACATTCTCAAGGGCAAACACCACTACCTGACACTTATGCAACAAGAATTCGATATGTGTTTCGGAGAATTCACTGCGCGATACCAGACGTCTGAGTTCCCTATAATTTTGATGCAAATTTTGTTTCGAAATCTGACTGACGAACTGCTGCTTTTCCATGAATTGCAGAACGATAGGTTTTAGCGTTAACAGAAGCTCACGCAAATCCTGACATTTGAGTTTTTCCAGGCGCTTTTCAATAACAGCCCAAACCGCCAACACCAAGGTCAGCGTACGCTGCTGGCCATCAACAATGTCTAAACACTGAATGTCTTTGTCTTGGTGTGAATGGAATACGACTGTACCCAATCGGTAAGCCGATTTATCCTGATGAGTTTGCAAATCGTGGAATAATTGCGAAACGTTTTTCAGCGTCCATTTATAAGGGCGCTGATAAATAGGGATGGCAATACGTTCCAGACGCTTTAAAAGTTCGCTGACGGAAAGGACTGACTGATCGACTGTCTCGCTCATTAACCCACCTCCCGCTCCACTAATCGTGTTTTACCGGTGAGCAGCTCTTGCATCATGCCTTGTTTGATTTGTTGGGTTTTGTTGAGGCGTTGTTCTAATGCGGTAATTTCGCTATCGATGTCAGATAGAATTTCAGCAATAGCTTTCTGCTCTTCTATTGTTGGGAATAGTAACGAAAAACCCAATATCGTACTCGCCTTCAAAAAGCTAGTTCCTACTTGCGTAGCATTCATTTTCACCTGAGATCTGACTGATTCTGATCGAAGAAGGTAAAAAAGATATTTACTGCAACAATTATTGTTGGCTCGAATTAGCGCAACATTGTGATCATAAACAGTCAATTCATCTAGTAAGTTTACGACCATAACCTTCCCAACCCCTTCAAGCTTTACAGAGGCTAGTGCTATAAATATATCTCCAATGGCTACCTTATAAGCTCTCGATTCTTCAGCAGTAATTACAGTCCGTTGCGTTAATTCAGGGTTGAATTGGTCTAGTTTAAACACATCCCCGAGCTTAATTATTTTTGTCCCAGATCCGTAATACTTTTGATCTTTATATAAACCAGACGGCAGCCTTTGGCTCTCTACAATATTCTTTAGCTCCACCACCTCCCAATCCACCGGTATTTCACCCAGTTCGGTTTGTTTGTAGCCTGGGGTGGTGGTTTTGTTGTTTTGGGGGTTGGCCGGCGATTGGCCATTGGTGGCGTTGCCCGATGGGTGTTTGCCTGTGCCAAAAGGCGGTAGGCGTTTTTTACCGGTGAGCAGTTGTTGCATGGCGGCGGTTTTTATTACGCGTTTTTTGGCGATGAGTTTTTCTAGTGAGGTGATTAGGGCATCGACATCGGAGAGGGCGTTGGCTATGGCGGTTTGTTCTTTTAACGCAGGAACAGCAAGTAGGTACGGGTTTAATTTTTCTAAATTTATATTCAACTGAGCATTGTGTGTAGCAAGCGATTCAAATTCTGACTTCCTGAATTTTAACGTTTGCATTAACCAATACTTATTTATATCTGAATTACTACTAATTGCAATTAAACTATCTGGACAAGCAACAGGAAAAGAAACTATAGCAACATCACCGATATTTGCGGCAATAGTAAAAAAAAGCGTTTCCGCCGGAAAAATCCGACTAACTTTCAGTCCTTCTTCGTTCAACGTCTGACTGTATGTAACTTCGACCCCATTGAATCTCGCTATATCGCCAGTTTGAATGAATGGAATTTTTCCACCAAAATATTTTGGATCATTCCTAGGTCGCGCACTAAACTTTCCCCGTTCCAATTTGGCAACATTATCAAACCTCAGGACGCACCATTCTTCAGGAATAACCCCAACTTCCGTCTGCTTGTACCCCTTCGGCACCTTCTGCAATTCGCTATTCACCCCGCTCACCACTGCAACCCCATCTTTTTCAAATGCTCATCCACTTTTGCACTTAAGGCTTCCACACTTTGCGTTAAGGCAGGCAAGGGTTCGGCATAACGCTCTTCCAATGTTTTAACGCGGTTAGCCAGTTGTTGGGTTACGCGTTCTATTTCGGCAATGATGTTGGCTTGTAAAGTGGCGAGCCATTTATCTTCTACTATCAGCGTAAGGTTTTGTGCTTCTGTTAAGCTGGCGAAGTGTTTAAAGACTTGTTTATCCAAGGCTTCTTGCGCGGTTTTTACGGCTTTTTTATGGGCGGCGTCGGCTTCGAATAATTGTTTGGCGGTGTTGAGTGCGGTAAGTTCATCTTGGATTCCCGCCTGCGCGGGAATGACGGTGGTTAGGTGTTTTAAACGCGCGGCAATACTGGCTTTGTTGACTTTGCCGCTGTCGTTAATGGCGTCTTCCAGTAGGCCGCCTTCTATGCCGTGTTCTTCAATGTATGTTTCTAGCTCTTGAGTACAAGCATCCAGTTCGCTTTGCAGGGTGTCGATAGCGGCCTGTTCTTTGGCGAAGTAGCGTTTTACGATTAATGCTGGGGGAATAAGTTCGGCTTTGTATTTGCTTTTATTAATAATTAGGTCGGGGGTTTCCTTTTGCTTTTCGCCTTTTTTAACTACCAGCTCGCGAATGCTGTTGGCGGCTGCCCAGCCGTCTTGGGTGATAAAGTACACGTCGTCTTGCATGACTTCGGCCCAGTAATCCATGATGATTTGGTACATGTCGTAGCGGTCGAGTAATGGGGCTTGAGTGAATGCCTCTAGCAATTCTTCCGAGATGCGGTAAATAAATTCTTTGGGTAAATCGCTTTGGCTTAGCTTGTGCAATTGCACCTTGGCCTTCCACTGGTGGAATATTTCAATACTTAGCTCGGCGAATTGTTTAAATTCTGAGTGGTCGAGTATGGTGGTTTTTACTGCTGTGGCTTTTACTAGGGCTTGGCTGTAACCGTCGCGGCCTTCTTTATCCTGTAATGGAGCAAACAGGGTTTGGCGCAAGGTAGGGAATACTTGCCAATACGGGGCTAAGGCTTCGATATCGCGGTTAGGTATGCCACCGCTTAAATGGGCGCTTAGGTCGTGTAAGTCTTCTTGGGCAGAGCTGTCTATATAACGCGGAATATTCAGGTTGTATTCGTTGCCTTCTATTTCGCTAAAGCCCACCATGCGGCTGTAGCCAGTTTGTTCGATTTGCTTGTTGAATACATCAACAATTTTATGCAGGTCTTGCTCGCGCAGGCGATTTTTGGGGCCGTCTTTCATGTAGCCTTTGCTGGCGTCGATCATAAAAACCCCGCTTTTTTTAATGTCGCTATCGCGACCGCTGCAGGCGCTGCTTTCTAATCGCGCCTTGGCTCCGGCTTTATCGATAACGATAATACAAGCAGGTATGCCGGTGCCGTAAAACAGGTTGGCGGGTAAACCGATAATGCCTTTAATGTAGCCTTGTTTTATAAGGTTGCGGCGAATCGTGGCTTCGGCATTGCCGCGAAAGAGTACGCCGTGGGGCAAAATAACGGCGGCTTTACCGGTGCTTTTGAGGGATTTAAGAATGTGCAGTAAAAATGCGTAGTCACCATTTTTTTCGGGTGGCTCGCCGTATTCAAAGCGCCGATAAATATCCACGCCGCTGTCGTCGCGCCGAAGGCCGTTGTTCCATGCTTTAAGTGAAAATGGCGGGTTGGCTACGGCAAAGTCAAACAGTTTTAGGCTCTCGTTGCTGTCATTGGTGGCACTTGCGCCATCGGCTTTGTATTCTGGCTCGGCTATGGTGCTGTGGCCACCGGGGGCGATTTCGGCATCGGCATTGTTGTGCAATATCATGTTCATACGGCACAGTGCGGTGGTGGCTACGTCTTTCTCTTGCCCGTATATGCTGAGGCCATTTTTAGCCTCATCGGCGGCTTTTAATAACAGCGAGCCGGAACCTGCAGTGGGGTCGTAAACGGTTTGGTCTTGGGTGGTTTCTTGGGTAATGCCCACCACTTTGGCCAATATGCGCGAGACTTCGGCTGGGGTGTAAAACTGGCCTTTGCTTTTGCCGGATTCGGTGGCGAAGTTACGCATGAGGTATTCGTAGGCGTCGCCCAGTAGGTCATCGCCCTGGGCGCTGTTGCCGCCAAAATCCAGGCCTTCGAATATGCCTACCAGTTTGGAAAGGCGATCGACCATTTCTTTGCCTTTGCCTAAGCGCTCTTCGTCGTTGAAGTCGTTATCTTTGTTGGCCAGCCACGGCAATTCATTCGTTTTGGCGATGCCATCGAGCACGATGTTAAGCTTTTCGCCGATTTCTTTATCGCCCTTTAGTTTTACCATATCAGCAAAGCTGCAACCCTCTGGCACCACGATCATGGCTTTGGGGTCTGTTTGGTATTTGTCGGACACGTACTTTAAAAACAGAAAGGTGAGCACGTAATCTTTGTATTGCGAGGCATCCATACCGCCGCGCAGTTCGTCGCAGCTTGCCCAGAGGGAGGAGTAGAGTTCGGTTTTTTTGATGGCCATGTTTACTTCTTAGGTGTTGAAATCAGCTTCGCTGAAATTTATAGATGCTTTTGAGAGAGAACATACCACGCGAGACCGCACGAACAAATGGCTTGATAGGGGTTTATATGATGTGTGTTGAACTACAAGACAAATGGGTGGCTTTGTGACCAGCCGGAAGGAAAATGTTACGTTTCAAAATACGTGTTGGGCGGCTGGTTTTTTGAGGTGTTTAGTTAGTAGAAACTTGCTTGTAGGACGCAAGGCATAGGGGCTGAAATGTCCCCCAAATTGTCCCCCACCTTTGTTTCAGGCATAAAAAAACCACCGCTAGGGTGGTCTCTTTTTCTCTTTAAATTATTGATATTTAAAGAGTTTTTATTGGTGGAGCCTAGCTCACCCCAATACAGACCCTATCCTATTGATATGTATAGCTTTTACTGTATGTAAAAATATAAAATACCCCTATCGATACCCCCAATAACTTTTTTGCCTATTTTTCGAATAGTTCACAAACGCCATTCAAACGGTACAAAGGCATGATCACACCAACAAAGTCCCGCCAGTGCAACATTCGCATAAGTGAAGGGTTTATGGTTCAACTCCAAGATTGCGCTGATAAACAAGGCATAACGGTTTCAGAATACATCCGCTTTAAGATGGAAGGGGTTGTGCGCCGTCAAAGGGCGATCAAAGCTAAAACACGGCAATGATACGCTCAGTTTCTCAACTGGACGGTGTATAGCAATTCGTATAACAGATATTCGCTATACCCCAAGTAATCAGAGCATTATTTAATCAGGCTAAGGCTTTGCCCGTGAAACTCAGCGTTCAGTTAAACGATGATATTCACCCGCTATTTGCGCTATACACTCACGATCAAGTATTGGCTCAGGAGTGCACTCTCACAGAAAAATTCTATTTTAAATCGGTGTTAGTCGGCTCGAATGATGCCGCTCGGCAACGTGTAAACATCCTTTGGCTATCACCAACCGTATAAACACTTACTGGGCAAGAGCGTTTAAACAACCACTGTTAGCGGTTCCTTACCCGTGAAACCAAGAGGTCAAAGGCCCTCTTTTCTTGTTTAAACACAACCGAGCGTATTAGACGCGAGCCCCCCCCCATTCATTTTGAAATGTTAAACCTTATAATTAACCCTACCCCTCTGCATATAGCTCAGCTCAAAACTAAAAACCAGTGTTTAGTACTTTGAGATAATGGTTGTAACTACTGTTTACCGTAAACCTTGGCAGGCGTTACCTATGGCTTCCCATTCAGCTCTACGTTAAAGAGCATGCGGTAAGCGTGTGGATTACGAATGAAAATATAGGCAGAGTTGAGCAAAAGAGCACTCGCATGAGTAGTTTACAAGCCGAGTGCATACAGCCTTACTGGGCAGACTTCCGTGAGTAATATGTGAGGAGGCTCAAAGCCTAGAAGCACTAGCTACTAGGTGTATGAATACCGGCCGCTATCTACAGGGGTAGCTTTGAGCTAGGCCAATAATTAATCCCATTCTTGCTGTTGTTCCCGCACTGTCTTTTGGGTGGGCTTTAACCCATTTTTTTGTAGCCTTTAACGCTAAGTCAGGTGTAACGCCACCTTCTGGGAGGCAAAACAGCAGCGAAGTAGGCCTTACCGAAAAAATCACTTGTGACGCATCGATAACACCGGCCACATAACCCAAACACTGCGATTCAAGCATTACTTCAGACATTTTTGGATCGACAGGCGCTTCACATGCTTTAAACAATTCATCTAGTGTTTGAAAATTAGCATATGAATTTATTGATAAAAACAGTGCTACCAAGATTAAATACTTTTTCATACTCATTACCTCTACTTAGGAAATTTAGCCACTATGAATCACTACGCGGTACATCGCTGTATAAATGCTTCTGAAAACCGACGAAGGTTTCGCGTATCTTTTTAGGTGCCCCAAGAATAGCGGCTGCGTCGGCTATAGTGTTGTATTTAAGCGCTATCAAACTACTCATTTTATTGGCGGCCAATTCTTTTACGCCGTCTTGAATATATTTATCGAGTATAAAATCAATAAACTCTCGCTGCTTATTGTTTTCATAGGCTAGCGCAATAGAAGGCTTGGCGTGCTCTACTCTTTCTATACGGGTACGGGTTTCTATTGCGTAAGCGACAAAGGCCAATACGTCGTATACGTCGCTGTTTTTCGCGCCGATTACGGTTTTCATGCTGTCTAGCTTTTCTTCGTCGTAGCCTGCTTCGGAAAGATCAATTAATAACTTTTCACGGGTATCAGGATCACTCCATATTTCGCGTAGTTGATCTTCGTTTTCGAAAAACTGCGGCAGGTCGCCGAACATGCGCTTAACAAATTCTGGTGCCGTAATGGGCTTACCCTCTTCGCTCCAATACATAACTGCGGATATATGGTGTATTTGGCGAGCCTTACCGTCGCTCAATGTAATCACGATTTTTTTGTTACAGCTACAGGGCGTATTGCCACATTCGGCGCAGGCTTCTGGTTCGCAAACGCAAGGGTTATTACCGCATACCGCGCAGGGCTCTGGTTCGCAAATACAGGGGTCGCTTCCGCATTTTGGGCATGGTGGATTGGGGCAGTTACAGGGCGTAAAGCCGCAGGTGTCGCAAGGCTCTGGCTCGCATACGCATGGCGCTTCGTTACAAATAGCGCATTCCTCTGGCGGTAGTGGTTCGCCATCCCAATCGGGGTCGGCAAAGTTTTGGTGGGCTTTTACAAAGTCGTAGATGGTGAAGAAATCTTTACCATCGTACATGCGGGTGCCGCGCCCAATTATTTGTTTAAACTCGATCATGTTGTTGCAAAGGCGCATAAGTACAATATTGCGCACGTTGCGGGCATCTACCCCGGTGGATAATTTACGCGAGGTGGTGAGTATGGTGGGTATGGTTTTTTCGTTGTCTTGAAAGGTGCGCAAATAGGTTTCGCCTGCGGCGCCATCGTTTGCGGTAACGCGTACGCAATAGTCGGGGTGGTTTTGCCAGCCCTTTTCGGCGGCGTATTGATTAATGTAATCGCGCACTATACCGGCGTGTTCTTGGGTGGCACAAAACACTATGGTTTTTTCGCTGGGGTTGAATTTATCCATCCAATATTTAACACGCATTTGCTCGCGCTGGGGGATGGTAATAATGCGATTGAAGTCGCCCTCTTTATACAGCGTGCCGGGTTGTGGGTCGCCTTGCACCACTACGCCATCACCGGGGGTATAGATGTATTCGTCCATTGTGCCGACGATGGGGTACACCTTAAAGGGTGTTAAAAAGCCGTCGTTAATGCCTTGCTTAAGGGTGTAGCTGTACACCGGGTCGCCAAAGTATTTATAGGTGTCTACGTTGTCTTTGCGTTTGGGTGTGGCGGTTAAACCTAATTGTACGGCGGGTGCAAAATGGTTGAGAACATCGCGCCATGCGCTTTCGTCGTTGGCGCCGCCACGGTGGCATTCGTCGATAATAATAAAATCGAAAAAGCCTGTGGGGTAATCTTGAAAATAGGCGGTTGCGCTTTCTTCTTCGTTTTTACCGGTGGAAACGGTTTGAAAAATGGTAAAAAATATTGCGGCGTTTTTAGGTACGTTTTTTAACTTTGTTTTGCGCAACTTAGCCGGTTGCGCAACATTCATATCCACTTCGTTTTCTTTGTTTAGCTTGCGTAATTCATCGGGGGCAATGCGCAGTAAGGCATCTTCTGGGAAGGCGGAAAATGAGTTGTAGGCTTGGTTGGCGAGTATATTTCGGTCGGCCAAAAATAGAATGCGGGGGCGGCGAAGTTCGGAATCTGGGGTAAGTTGGGATTTTAAACGCCAGCGGCATTGGAATAACTTCCATGCCACTTGAAAGGCAATGGCGGTTTTACCGGTGCCGGTGGCTAAGGTAAGCAATATACGTTGTTCACCTTTGGCGACGGCATCTAATACGCAGTTAATAGCATTTTCTTGGTAGTAGCGCAGCTTCCAACTGCCGCTTTTGGTTTCGTAGGGGCATTGGGCAAAGCGTTCGCGCCATATTTTGGTGTAATCTGGCTCAGGCTTATCAAAGCTTAAGTTCCAAAGTTCTTCGGGTGTTAGGTAGTTATCAACTAAGCTCTCTTCCCCGGTTTGCATATCCATTTGGTAAATTTCGCGCCCATTGGTGGCGTAGGCTAGGCGACATTTTAAGCGGGTGGCGTAGTCTTTGGCTTGGCGCACGCCCTCGGTATAGTTTAAGCCTTCTCTTTTAGCCTCTACCACTGTTAACTTACGACCTTGGTACACCAATACATAATCGCTGGTAACGCTTTTACCGCGTTTGCCACCGCTAAGAATGGGGCCGGGGCAAATTTGCTCGCGGCGAATATAGCTGTGTTCAACTACACCCCAGCCATTAGCTTTTAGTTGTGGGTCAATTAAATTGGCCCGCGTATCAGCTTCGTTGGCTTTGGGGTGTGATTTTTTCATGCAGCGTTTTCCTCGCTGGTTTTATTTTTGGTGAGTTCGCCGGAGAAGGCCTTTTGGAGGATGGATTTTTTTAGTTCGTCTAGAGCCTTTAGCTTATTAAAATAGACGTTTTCTAGCTGTTTTACATAGCTATCCAACCTATTCAGATTAGCAACATGCTTACGCTGCTCTTTTAACGATGAAGGATATTCGATTGGTATTTTTTTGAGGAGACTTGCTTTTATACCAGTAACGGTAGCTCCTGTACCTTTTTCAAGTATCCTTTTCTGAATAGGCGGTGACATCAATAAATATTTCAAAAAGTCTTCATTAAGAATCGACCTGTCTGGCTGCATAGTTATAAGTCTTTGAGCAAACACCACCTTTTCATCAGTATCAAGTTGAGCGACATTAGCTAAAGGTGCCTCTGATGTAAAAAGAACATCCCCTTTCTGCGGAATTCCTCTGGTCATCCAAGCATCATAAGATTCTGGTGCGACATATTCCTCAGGGGCTTTTCTTAGGTAACCCATACGAACATTTTTTGCTGTAATTAATCTCAAACCACTTTCGGTTTTCTTGGGTGTTTTCCCTCTATAATCAATAAATTTCACATGGTCAAACAGCTCACTTTCCACCCACCCCTCACCCCGCTGACTAAACACCTGCTGCAAATAGCTTTCAAATAATTCACGGGCGTTTTTTAGATTTTGTTCGGCATTGGCGCGGGCTTTTTCGATATCGGCGAAGGCTTGGTCTAGGATGGTTACTATGCGTTTTTGTTCGTGGATGGGGGGCAATGCACATTGATAGTCTTTTATCATTGGCACGGTAAGCTGCGGGATTGATGAACCACTATTCACAAAATCCATTCCACGCAAAATATATTTAAGATAGTTCAATTCAACAAAATCCGGGTTTGGAGTTAAGACGATCAACCTAACCACTGGAAAAAACGGCTCATACCTTACTTCAGAATATCCAATCGTACCTCTAGCAGAGACTGTCATACTAGGTTGAACTACTCTAGCCTTGTCAGTAAATCCATACAGCCCTTTATTTTTTTCACCATTAGAAAAAATAGGGATAAAATATTTATCTGTTTTGAATTTGGAATAATTCCCTTTTGGCACATCACCGCCCGCAAAAATACTTGTGCAAATATACTCCAGAGTTCTTATAGGCCAAACCATCACAACAACTCCTGAATACTTTCAAGAATCACTTCACTCTCTTTATCCAGCGCAATAATTTCAGCAATAATTTCTGAAGGTTCCCGTAGCACTACCTCATCATTTACATTCGGGTTTTTAACCGACAAATCCCATGTGCTTTGATCAATGCTACTGGCTGCCAACGACCATGATTTATCGGTATCGGCAAAGTTTTTTTGCAGCGCGATAAATTCTTTTAAGTCGTTATCGTTTAATGGGTTGGTTTTGCCCATATTACGGCCGGGATCTAGCTGGTAGTACCACGTGTTTTGCGTGGGTGCGCCTTTGGTGAAAAATAACACGACGGTTTTTACACCGGCGCCGATAAACGTACCGCCGGGGCAATCTAATACTGTGTGTAAATTACAACTATCTAATAGCTCTTTGCGCAGGGCGATGGCGGCGTTATCCGTATTACTTAAAAAAGTGTTTTTAATGACGATGGCTGCACGGCCACCGGGTTTAAGGGTTTTTATAAAGTGCTGTAAAAACAAAAACGCGGTTTCGCCGGTTTTAATGGTGAAGTTTTGCTGCACCTCTGGCCGCTCTTTGCCGCCAAAGGGTGGGTTGGCTAATACTATGTCGTGGCGGTTGCTGTCTTGAATGTCGGCGGTGTTTTCGCCAAGGGTGTTGGTGTGAATAACATTGGGGGCCTCTATGCCATGCAAGATCATGTTCATAATGGCTATTACGTACGCGAGGGACTTTTTCTCTTTGGCGTAGAAGGTGCGCTCTTGCAGAATTTTTAAGTGGCTTGTGGTGAGTTTTTTGCCACTGGCGCCGCCTTTGCGTAAGTAGTCGAAGGCCTCGCATAAAAACCCGGCGGAGCCTGCGGCACCGTCGTATATGGTTTCGCCAATTTTAGGTTGTATGATGTCGATCATGGCGCGAATAAGTGGGCGTGGGGTGTAGTATTCGCCACCGTTACGGCCTGCGTTGCCCATGTTTTTAATTTTGGCTTCGTAGAGGTGGCTTAGCTCGTGCTTTTGGTCTTGGGTGCGAAATTCGAGTTGGTCTACCTTTTCTAGCGCGTCTCTTAATGAATAGCCGCTTTGAATGCGGTTTTTAATTTCGCCAAAGATTTCGCCAATTTTGTATTCGATGGTATTGGGGCTAAGGGCACGCTCTTTAAAGGATTTTAAATAGGGGAAGAGTTGGTTGTTTACAAAGTCTATTAGGTCGTCGCCGGTTAATACGTCGTCGTGTATTGGGTTGCCGTGTTCATCTAGGGGCGCGGCCCATGCACCCCAGCAGTATTTTTGGTCGATTATGTATTGGTATTCCCTGCCCTCTAGCTCGGCCTGTAGGGATTTTTCGTACTCTAGATCCTCTAGGTATTTTAGAAACAGCATCCATGAGGTTTGCTCGGTGTAGTCTAGCTCGCTGGAACAGCCAGCGTCTTTGTGGAGTATGTCGTCTATGTTTTTGAAGGTTTGTTCGAACATCTATTATCGACCCTATTACCTTGTGGCTCGGTTTGGCTGAATGTGTGGTTTTACTAGCGCGTGTTTGTTTATTTTTTATACTAAGTGGTTATTCCAATACTTATCGTGCTCTAGTGGCGTGTATGGCGCACGGCGTAAGCCTGTATCGTACTTTAGTATACCTTATAGGACTATGTGAGAGGCTGATTACACGCCCAAGCTATGGCTACATCAAACAGTGGCGTGCACTGAAAGCGCTACAGGGGCTATATGGCTTTCTTGACTCGGTATGAGGTATAGATAGTGGTTTTCCAGTTTCTAGCTGTGTAGGGGTGCGGAACTTGCGGATTTGCGGAAAGCCCCAGTACTTGGGGCTTTGATGGTGCGGGCTGAGTGCGGATGGTTGCGGAAACGCCATTGCAGGGCGCTATTCCACGCATAGCTTCCATACACTGGGCTTGCCTTGCGTGTTGTATTCAACCACCTCCACATAACCCATTTCTTCCAGCAACTTTAGGCGAGCCCTTGCTACACCCGCCGAACGAAGGCCAGAAGGTAAGTTTTTGAAGTCGACCGATTCAATGACACCTGATTGGTTTGCAAGCCATTCAAGCATGCTTGCGGCTTGGTGTAGCTGTTTATCTGCCTCATCGTTGCTATGGCGTGCGGCCATTGTTTCTAGGTGCCATTGAACAATTTGGCCTGCTCGGCTTATATGCTCGGCCTCAACTTTTGGCGCGCCCTCGATGAAGGCGAAAATAGTCGCAATGCGTGCAATCATTTCACCACCCTTGGCAGCCATCGCCTTTACACAATGATACTTACCTTCTGGCGCTAGCAGGCATTCTATTTCGTCGTGGAGGCTTACCCACCGGGTATAGGCTTCGCCCTCTATTGTGTAAAGGGTGGGCTTTAAGGCGCCGGTCTTTTCGTCTATTGGTAAGGGTGTTTCCAGTATTTCACCCAGCCGTTGTGTATAACGAGTGTAAGCTTGGTTGGTGTTGATATCGTTTGCGGGGGTTTTATCACCCAGAAAACGGGTACCGGCAATGCTTTCTACGTATGCTATTAAAAAGCGCGGTAGAAAACCCTGTTGATTAATTAAGGCATCACCAAGAAATTTTGACGCTACTACGGGCTGAATCATTAGGTGGGCCGATAAGCGTCTACCAGACATTACGCCTGATTCACCCATTGCACCGCGCGTTCGGGTAAGCGGGCTACCATCCCATAACTTGCAAAGCTCACCTAGCATTATGCCTTTGGATTCGTCCCGCATGCCGTGACCAGAGAAAAACCCAATTCCTTCATCGGAAAATAGTCCCGCCGTTGGCAAACCATCTTGATAATGTCGCCATAACGCTGCTGGCGTTGGTTCTGCAAATACGATATTTGGAAAAGTGGGTGGTTTGGGTTTGATTTTTTCTAGCTGCCTAAGGTCGTTTTCCAGCATTTCTTTATTATAGTTGGCGACTTTATTTTTACGTTTATACATGCGCAGAACAGATTCGCGTTCGACTTCCCATGCGGTGAGTTCTGCCTCGTACTCTCCCTTCTTTGTATTAAATTCGTTAATGCGTTCTTCTTCAAACGCGCGAATAGGCGCTAGGGCAAGCTTGTCTCCTGAAGATTTTCTATCGCCCGATTCTGCAACAGTGCTGAAAAATAGAGATGTTGGACATACACCAATATTTCCACGCGACACATTCGCATGCCCCTGTGTAACCAAAGCTGCTGCGCTTAAAACCGATTGCCCGGCCATTACAACTGGGGCTTGGACATGGGCTGCAATGACTTTTGCAGCACCACCAAGCACTTCGCCCAAAGCCTCTATTGGGTATATCTCTGTACCTCGTATCGCTTTCATTTCTTCAATCGTTTGCTGAATGGATTCTGGCTGGGGTTGAGCTTTGTTATCCGCAGGCTTTCGCACACTTTCCGCACACCTAACCTCCCCAATGCCCTCGTTTTCCGCAAATCCGCAGCTTCCGCAGTTGGCTTCAATGTTTTTCATTAGAAGCCCCCTGAGTTTTTGCAGTTTGCGTAGTCGTTGAAGTCGGTACAAATGCATTCTGGGCCACAAGCTCGTGGCCATTGAACGGTTGCCCCTACCAACTTGGCAGCTTCGTACGCCTTTGTAATACCGGGGTTTTCTTTGGTTTTGTGGTCGTTGTCGGCGGCAATTACAAATTCAATATTTGGGTATTCCGTACGAATACCAACACATACGGTGCTAATATTTCCGCAGGACAAAGCGCAAACCACCGGCACCTTCTGCAGCTGCCATATTGTTAAACCGGTTGCGATGCCTTCACATACGTATAAAACACCTTTCTTTGGTATTTCTGCTGCGCCAATCAAGGTAAAACAGCCTTTTATCTCGCCGCCCTTTGAGTAAGTTTTAGTACCACTGGCACCTATAAATTGTAGATTTACGATGTTACCTGATAGGTTTTGAATGGGAGCAACGATGAAACCCTTACTTTCTTTTAACCCCAACGCGGGTACGTTCTTACGCTTTATGTACGGGTGCTCTACGGTAGCGGGCTTTGCTGTGCTCCAAATAGAGTTTGCTTTGCGAGCAGCATTATGGTGTTTTACCGCCAGAGAATGGATATTGGTAAGCCTGTCGGCAGCGAGTAGCAGGCGTTTTTCTGCGCACAACCGAGGCTTGTCTTTTACGCTAACCCCTGCGCTGCGCCATGAATATGTAGCCCCTCGTTTCCAACTGCCAAACCAACCAGCTGAAGCGCCATTGGCTCGCTCGCGGAATCGATACCAACATGCTTTATTTCCCGGTTTTCCTTCGGGGTCATCGAAGCGGTGTATTTCGCCATCGGCTATAGGATCTATAAATACACCAAACACTGCTTCTATATCTTTGGCAAATTCGTGTGTTGGGTTGGTATAATTCTGGATATGCTTAATTTTATCGGCCGTGGATAAGCGGCCTTTTTTTATGCTCATGGCCGTCTCCTAGATTGACTCAATCAGTTTATAAATGTCTTCCACACGCCATGCGGTTGAACGCTCGCTCAGCTTTACGGGTTTGGGGTAACGACCATCACGTATACCTTCCCACCATGTGGTTTTGCTCACAGGGATTATTGCGGGAATAGGCGGGGTTGCCGTGGGGTCGCCGAGAATTTGCTTTAGCTTTACAAAGCCGGTTTCTGGAAGGTTGTTCATTGAGGTGTGCTCCTGTGCGTTATGGGGTAGGAGCATGCTCGCCTAAATGAAAAATAAGCTCGAAGATATTCGAGCGAAAAAAATTTGCGAATTTCTTTGCTTTTTTATTCTTTGCTTAAAGCTTTACGCACATCATCATAAGTGACGTCAAAATCGTCAATACAACTAGAAATGTCAGGTGTATTTGCACCACTATTCAGCACAATATTGGCTATTATCGCAATTGCTTTGTATAACTCTTTACTCAGCTCAAAACCGTTTTCTCTTAAGCAAAAGCCGAATGCACGGAGGTATTGCGTTTTGGTGTTATCTTTTCTTGTGCTCAAGGCTGCTCCAGATTTGCCCGTGTGATATGCGTAGCAATCTCTAGCGCTGCTTCCGATTTGCCCAACTATCGAAGAAACACTCGGCGATAGTGACCAGCTATAAACATTATCAAGGCCTTCCAGCAGCTTCTTCGCTTCCACACGCCAAGTAAGGTCAGCGTCCCCCATCGTGTGATTTATAAGCTCACGAAGGCTGGATAATTCAGAGTTAACACTTGGTATTGCCAAGGCGCTTAGCTTCGCAAGGCCCTCACTTAGCAGCCCCGCGTTTTTTTCGATCTGCTTGAGTAGTGCGACAGCTTTTTTAACATTGGCTCTTAATGTGCTGTAATCGAACAACGAAGCCGCTGCTTGTTCTATGAATATGCATTGCTCCTGTTCACTGACTGCATTCTCGTTGAGTATTTTCACCAGTTCTACCATTCTGGAGTCACTGGCAAGGCTTTCCCAGCATTTCAGGTCGATTCTTACTTGGTCAACTTCGCGCAACATATCGGCATATTTCAATCGCGCCACTTCCAGCTGATTAAAATCGTCCTGTTCCAAAAAGCGAGTCATCTGATCCTTCAGTGAAGCGCGCTCAGACTCTAACGAGTGTAATAACTGAACCAAACCTTCATGACCGTCATAGCCTTGTAGCCTTTGGGAAACCTTGTTTTGTAAATAGTCTGGAAGTGCGGATATTGATTTCATTACTCTGTAGCCGCCTTCGAAAATATGGAAACAACCTGACCATTGGATCGAAGCACGCCGAGATAATCAGCCCAGCGTTGCATCATTTTTTTTCTTTGCGGTAAATGCGTTGTTCGGTTATAGGCTCGACCCAAGCTGTCTTTCACTGCATGGGCAAGTTGGTGTTCAATTAAATCAACACGTTCGCCCAGAACTTCATCGAGTAGTGTTCGCGCTATCGCTCTAAAACCGTGGCCTGTCATTTCTGTTTTTTCGATACCCATGTTGCGAAATGCTGAGAGAATCGCGTTATCGCTCATCGGGCGACGAGGGCTACGTGCGGAAGGAAATACGTATTGCCAATTACCGGTTAGTAATTGCTGCTCTTTCAAGATTTCAATGGATTGGGAGCTTAATGGAACGATTAAATCTTCGCCCATTTTCATTTTGCTACCCGGAATTTTCCACTCAGCTGCTCCAAAATTGATTTCTGACCACTCCGCATGGCGTAACTCGTTGGGGCGAACAAATACGAGTGGTGCTAGCTTCATGGCAGCCCTTACCGTGGCGGTACCTTCATAGCCGTCAATCATTCGAAGTAACTGCCCGACTATTACTGGATCGGTAATGGCAGGAAAGTGTTGTTTTCTATGTGCTGGAAGTGCCTTTTTTAAATCGGGTGTAAAATCACGCTTTACTCTCCCCGTGGCCACTGCATAACGCAGTATTTGTCCTGTTACCTGTTTTAAGCGGTGTGCACTTTCAAGGGCCCCTCGCTGCTCTACTTTACGTAACACCCCAAGCAACTGCGTGGGTAGTAACTGCGAGATTGGAACTGTACCAACATAAGGAAACAGGTTTGCTTCCAGTGATCGCAAAACTTTGGCTGAATAACCTTCGCTCCAGTTTTGCGCTTGTTGCTCGTGCCACTCCCGCGCCACTGCTTCAACATGATTGCTAAGCGTTTGGATTTGCTCCAGCTTCTTGTTTTTCTTTGTTTGGGAGGGGTCGATACCTTCCAGTATCATGTCCTTAGCTTCTTCACGGGCTTTACGTGCGGCTTTCAGCGTAACGGATGGATATGGGCCTATAGTTAACAGTTTTTCTTTGCCACCAATCCTGTATTTCAATCTCCATGACTTGGTGCGCTTTCCTTCACCTGCTTTCGGGATAAACAGGTACAAACCTCCGCCATCACTGAGTTTTTGAGTCTTCTCTGTGGGCTTTGCTTGCCTGATTTTGGAGTCTGTAAGAGCCATGCCATTCACCAATTGGGGGTATCTGGAGGTACGGAACAAGAAAGTCGTTTAGTACCCCCAGCTATACCCCCAAACTTAACGGATGTGGGGGTACATTAACGGACGTCGTTGAATGGAGTATAAACGCAAAAAGCCCCGCAATGCGAGGCTTTAGGACGGTATAGGATGCTACCGAATGGGTGTTTGGTGGAGCCTAGCGGGATCGAACCGCTGACCTCAACACTGCCAGTGTTGCGCTCTCCCAGCTGAGCTAAGGCCCCATAGCTTTCCGAAGAAAACGGGTTGAAGACGGTGTCTTCTGAGGGGGCGCATTCTACCAATGTGCTCCCCCATGTCAACACTTTAGTTGGGTTAGCCTTCTACCTTGGGCTGGCCCAACTGGGCGTATTCTTTCTCGTAGCGCTTGAGCACCTTTTTACCGGCACCGCCCAGTATGTCTACGGCCTCGCGCAGGCGCACGCGGCTAAGGTCTGGGCCCAACAGTACCATGGCATCCATTACCGAGAAGCTGGCGGTAGAGCCGCTTATGGCTATAAACACGGGCGCCAGCAGGTCTTTCAATTTCAGTTCCATGCCCTCTGCTAGGGCTTTTAGCTCGTTGAAGATGCTGTCGCGCTCCCAGCTGCGTAGGTTGTCCATTTTCCACTGGGTAAACTGCAGTATTTTCTTCTGGGTTTCGATATCCAACTTGTTCGCGGCAAAGCTTGCTTCGTTTATGTCTAGTTTGCCCGTGGCCAAGAAGGCTACCGTGGGAATAAAGTCGCTTAGGGTTTCCATACGCTTTTTAACGTGGGGAATGGCCTTCAGCAAGCTGTCTTCGTTAAGCAACCAACTGGCGAGCTTTTCGGCCAATTGCTTGTCGGTGTGGTCTTCTCGTATCCACATGCCGTTAAGCCAGCTGAGCTTTTCTACATCGAATATAGGCCCACCGAGCGACACACGGGAGATATCGAAGTGGTTTAGCATTTCTTGCAGGCTAAATTTTTCACTTTCGTCGGGCATAGACCAGCCCATACGCCCTAGGTAGTTTATAACCGCCTCGGGCAGGTAGCCCATACGCTGGTAATACATAATGCTGGTAGGGTTCTTGCGCTTGCTCAGTTTGGTTTTGTCTGGGTTACGCAACAGCGGCAGGTGGCAAAATACCGGCACTTTCCAGCCAAAATATTTGTATAACAGCAGGTGTTTAGGAGCGGAGTTTATCCACTCTTCACCTCGTATTACGTGGGTTATAGCCATTAGGTGGTCGTCTACTACGTTGGCTAGGTGGTAGGTGGGCATGCCGTCGGATTTCATTAAAATCTGCGCATCTACCAACGACCAATCCAGCTCCATGTTGCCGCGCAATAAATCGGCTACGGTGCAGGTGCCCTCTTCTTCTGGCACTACCATGCGTACTACGTAGGCTTGGCCCTGGGCTTCGCGCTCGGCTTGCTCCTGTTCGCTCAGTTTCAGGTCTGAGGCTTTTAGGGCGGTATGAATGCCCGCTTCTTTGCGCTGTGCACGCAGCGTGTCTAACTCTTCGGTGGTGCGGTAACACTTAAAGGCATGACCCGCATCGAGCAGTATTTGTACGTGCTCTTCGTAAATAGTTTTGCGCTCGCTTTGGCGGTACGGCCCGTGGGCGCCACCTACGTCTGGGCCTTCGTCCCATTCCAGCCCTAACCAGCGCAGGGAATCTAATATGGCCTGCTCAGATTCCGGGGTTGAGCGGCTTTGGTCGGTATCTTCTATGCGCAAAATAAACTGGCCGCCGTGCTTACGTGCGAAACACAGGTTGAACAGTGCTATATAGGCGGTACCTACGTGGGGGTCGCCGGTTGGCGAGGGTGCAATGCGGGTTCTAACAGACATGTTTTTTCTCTGATGTTGGCCGGGCGCGAAGCCCAACCAAGCACTTTTAATTTAGGCGGGCAATTATACCCTTCGAAATTTAAAAACGGTAACTCAGCGCTATACCGCCGCCTTTTACCTCTACAAAATCAGCCGACTGATAATCGTAGAATAGCCCCAACTCAACGTGCTTAAACTGGAAGCCCCCTTCAATACCCAGATAGGGGTCAATACCCGTTTCAGTGCGGTTTTCTCGATCGTTACTGTTTCTTTCAGGGTCTATATTTACGGCATAGTCAGACGCCCAGCGCCCAAAACCAAGTTTAGCCCGCAGAAAGGTATTGTTGCTGTAGGCCCAAGTGTATGTGGGTAATACGTACAATATAGAGTGCTCTAAGGTTACATCTGTACCCGGTATCAAAGTAGAGAAAAAGTTGGCATTTACGTACTTCCGAGAACCCAACTCCACGCCGAAACCATTGGGGCTTTCATAACCAACTTTTAAGCCCCACGCAATAGCGATTTCGTCTGAGGGCTCTAGCTCGTTTACCTCCAAAGAGGCTAAGGAAAAATCAAAGCCAGCCCGAAATACACCCTTCTGCTCTTCTGTTTCTGCAAAAGCACTGACGGTCATAATCCCGCTCAGCACAACAACCAATGCTCGAAAACCATTTTTAGAGGTGATTTTAAATTCTTCCATAATTTTCCCTTCTAGAGTGTGTAACAATGTTTGTGTTAATGTTTGTGTTAATGTTTGTGTTAATGTTTGTGTTAATGTTTGTGTTAATGTTTGTGTTAATGTTTGTGTTAATGTTGTCTGCAATTTCAATAGCCACTATATTTACGCCGTATCTATGTAACTGATGCGAGCATAGCACGCCCTCAGGTAAGTAATTTATGAGTACTTCCATTATTGACTTTTTGCTCGAACGTCGTTCCCTTACAGCGAAAGACCTCTGTGAACCTGGGCCCAGCGATGATCAGCTGGACATAATACTCAAAGCCGGGCACCGAGTGCCAGACCACGGCAAAATAGGACCCTGGCGTTTTATTGTTTTCCAAGGTGGCGCCCGAAAAACTTTTGGTAATAAGCTCGCAAGAAAATTCGAAAAAAAACACGAAGACGCCACACAAAAACTGCTGGAATTTGAACGCGATCGTTTTTTACGCGCGCCGCTCGTTATAGCGGTAGTCAGTAGCCCTATAGACCACCCCAAAGTGCCTGAGTGGGAGCAAGTGCTCTCGGCCGGAGCCGTATGTCAGAATATTCTACTCGCCGCCCATGCGCTAGGTTTTGGCGCTCAGTGGTTAACCGAGTGGTACGCCTACGATAAGCGTATTAACAAAAAGCTTTCGCTAACCTCTGAAGAGCAAGTGGCAGGCTTTATTTATATCGGTAGTTATAAAGAGAAACCAGAGGAACGTAACCGCCCCGACCTGAATGAGCGTATTACTTTCTACCGTGGTAAAAAATAGCGCATTCGTGTCTCCGCTTTTATTTTCTGTTTTGTACTTCCCCCAAAACTACTTTACCTGTACTTAGCAGGTGAAGTAGCTTTGCGGCCTGTAGCTTGGCGCTAGATTCGTTAGCTAATGGTTCTTTTTGTGTATCTTCGGGCACACTAGTTTTGTGGGTTTTGGTGTATGGCGGCCACGGGAGTTAAATAATGCTCTCGGCATCAAGCCCACCACGCCGCTCCTCGGCAAGGTGCTCCTGCCTTGCTCTAATACATCACATCCATGTGATTATGTGCATCCTCGACAATTGCATCCTTTACGTACACTGCTCTCGCCATCCATGGCTTCGCAGCATACCGTCCATCCTGTACATACACTGCTCTCCCCATCCATGGCTTCGCAGCATACCGTCCATCCTTGGACGTAAAAAAGGCGGAGCCCAATTTGGGGTCCGCCGTAAGGAGTGTCGAGAGTTTTGGGGAGTTTGGTGTTACCTTTTGCTTACGGTAAATTAGAGGAGCCTACTCCCGTTTAGTTCCGAATTTTTTTGAGTTTTTTTACCGCCCTTAATAATTGGCGCCCGGCTACACATTTTTGCCGAAATTATCTCTAAAAGCTTTAAGCCAGCTCTACTCAGGAAAGAAACAACTGCTCAAACAATGCGCCGGTAATAGCGGTTAATGCCATGGCGGCGGCCCCCCAAAACACAACACGGATAATACCCGGCATCATAGGTGCGCCGCCAAGTCGGGTAGATAAGGCGCCAAGGAACACAAGCGACAACAAGCTTATGGCCGGTACGGCAATTAGCGGGCTTACATAACCCGCTAACAACGCGCTCAATAGGGGCAAAATGGCCCCTATTACAAATGCTAAGGCTGAGGCAAATGCCGCTTGAAACGGCCGAGCAGATGTTCGCTCTATAATACCTAGTTCGTCTCGGGCATGGGCATCTAGGGCGTCGTGCTCCATTAGCTGTATGGCAACTCGCATGGCTAGATCGGGCTTTAACCCACGCCCTTGGTATATGGCCGCCAATTCTTTGCGCTCGTATTCCACGCTTCTGGCAAGATGCCCTTTTTCTATTTCCAGGTCAGCCTTTTCGCTATCGGCCTGGGAGCTAACAGACACATATTCGCCTGCCGCCATAGACATTGCACCCGCCACCAAACCCGCCGTACCCACCAGCAATATCGCCTGCGCATCAGCCCCAGCCGACGCCACGCCAATAACGAGGCTAGCCGTAGACACTATGCCATCGTTCGCCCCCAATACCGCCGCGCGCAGCCACCCGGTGCGATGGGAGTAATGCTCGTTATTGAAAGTCGATTTATTCATACCCACTAGTTTATCGCAGTAGAAACAAAAAGGGCCGACCTAAGTCGACCCTGCTAAAAAATGTTATTGCAAAAACCTTACTGCATGGCGCGCAGCATCCAGGCGGTTTTTTCATGGATACGCATACGATCACCTACCAGGGCAGCCGTGGACTCATCGTCGGCTTCCTGTGCTATTGCCAATACGGCTCTACAGGTTTTAACCACTTTCTCGTGAGAGCCCGTTAGTATTTCGACCATTTGCGTAGCCTCTGGCACACCTTCCACCTCCTCTATGGAGGTCAGGCTTGCAAATGCTTTATAGGTCCCCGGTGCGGGAATATCCAACGTTCGAATTCGCTCGGCTATTTCATCAACGGCTGTTGCCAGTTCGGTATAGTGCTCCTCGAACATTAAATGCAGATCGCGGAATTGCGGCCCGGTCACATTCCAGTGAAAGTTGTGGGTTTGCAAGTAAAGCGTATACGAATCGGCGAGCAGCTTTTTTAACCCCCCGGCTATAGCTATACGGTTTTCTGAGCTAATACCAATATCAATTTTACCCATTGTTCTAACCTCCATAACGTGTGAATGGTTTACCCTGTTACGCCATGATATAAGCAACTGCTTAATCTCCGCGAATACTTATATATTACTCCGACCTTTCGATTAACCAAAATTATTAAACCTTAACCACTTAATAGATTTTTAATATAATGGTTTTATGGTTAGTAACCCCCCAAGCCTGCTGCTCATAAGCATAGATTCTGTATTCCCCCCATAATGGACTGGAGAGGAAGATCAAATTAGTCTTATATTTCAATTGCTTACGACACATCACCAAATAAATGTAGCCTTTTATAGCACAAACACCCAGCGGCACCGCCGTAATCCTACAGATTGACACAAAAACACAATGGAGAGGATGATCAGGCTCAAGCGGCTTGCTGAACGTGTGCCCCCCGCCCAATCGAGCGCCAAAACCCAAAAAGAAAGGCCATTTTGCGCTGCAACTCAACTCCGCTCGGCCAGCCACTCCACCAACATCATGACCATATGTAGACATTACTTCGCCTACATCTACACATAATGGTATAGATATGGGTATTATTCCTATATCTAGGAAGACCCATATTTAAATGTTATGAATTAACTACCTAATGAGAATATATTTATTAGCCATTTTGTTGGCCTCTGTATGTGTCAGAGCTGATATTCAGCAATTAAAGCAGTGGGCAAATCACAATGGTGATATATGTAAAATTGCTGTTGAGGGGCGTATTTTAAATAGGTTGGCTCCAGGTTGGGATGGCGTTGGAGAGCCAACTATTAGTACCGGAGAGGCGTTACGTCTTGCTAAGGAATACATTACGAAAAAATCGGGTAACTCACAGGTCTTGCCAGCATCTATAAAATATTACTCTTATCGGAATCTCGGAATGCGGTCCAATATTTGGATACATGAGGTACATCTGGTGGTTTTCAAAGATAGCAAGCCGATTGATAAATATTTAGTAGTATTGCCCAATGAGGATGTTGTTAATGGGGAGTGTATAAAAACATCATAACAAGGTTATTAACCATCGCCAGCGAGCTGGCTGGACCTCCGCTGCGTCGATTGTTCTGCGGTTTTACGCTACGCTACCGCAAAACAATCAACACAGTTCCGGCCGGTTATAACGACGTTATTTTTTTCTAAAAACTGCTAGGGGGTATATATTAAACAAATAGTATTATGTTTAATTGCATTTTTGGTTGTTGGTTGCACAACGTCTCCAGTTAAAAAAGAGCGTATATCCAATCCACATATGGAAGATGATTATAGAATTAAAAGCTCTGGGTTTATTGGCTGTTCTCCAGAAAGCATTGATGTAGTAAATATAGTGTATTCCGGAGCGGGCAGTTCAAAATCATGGCAGGCGGCATGTAAAGGCAAGGTGTTTTACTGCTCACAAATAGTAATAGGTGGTGATGCAGGCATAAGTTCGCAAGTCAGCTGCGTCGAAAGCATATAGAAAATAATTTAAAAAGCATAACAAATAAGGACATGTCGCGCGGAGACCTAACCCGCTTTCGCACAAAACACACGACCGGGTTTGTTAAATGACCTAGACATATGTGACCAGCTCCATCTCCTCGCCGCCCCAGAAAAACAGCTTACCTTCTAATTCATCAACAAGATTCGATGGGTAGACAACCATGTCTCTTCCCTCAATTTTTACTACACATGCCTCGTTGCTTTGTAAGCGCCCATTAACTAGGGTGTCTTGACATCCTTACATTTAAAATTCCACGGCAATAATTTTTCAAGATCCTCCATCGTCTCTGCGTAAGGCAATTTTTTCAACATATCCTTAAAATAACCATAAGGCTCAAGCCCATTCGCTTTTGCCGTTTCAATTAAACTGTAGTAAATCGCGCTGGCATTTGCCCCTTTCGGAGTATCACTAAAAAGCCAATTACGTCGACCAACACAAAAAGGTCGTATGGCGTTTTCCGCTAGAATATTGCTGATGGGGATTTCCCCCTGCTCGCAGTATAAGGTCAGCTTTTCCCACTGGTTTAAGGTGTAGCTAATAGCTTTCCACGTTAATCCTTCTTTTGATACCCGACTTTCATTTTTTTCTAGCCAAGTTTTTAGTGTGTTGAGTAAAGGGACGCTTTCCTGCTGTCGGGTTTGGATTTTTTCTTCGGCTGTTTTGCCTTGTATCTGGCGCTCAACCAGATAAAGCTTGTTGATAAGCGATAATCCCATGCGGGCCTTGCTGGGAGCTCTCGATTTTGCGTTAGCTTTTAAATCTTTGCTTGCTGCTTTTTCGGCTTCGTCAAACTTGCGGCGTGCATGATCCCAGCACCCAGCATGTTGGAGTTTCTGCTTTTTCACCACAGCATTGTAGCCAGCATAACCATCAGTTTGCAGAGCGCCATTAAACCCTTCTAACAGGCGCAACGGCACATCCTTACTTCGAGATGGATCATACTCAAACAAAACACTGGGATGATCTGGAGGCCCTCCACGGGTTAACCACATCCACTTGTCACTGGTTGCGCTCCGACCGGGTTCTTTGAGCACCTGAACGCGGGTCTCATCGGCTTGTATAAGATCACCATTCCATTGATGCTCTCGCATTAGCTTGATTAGCGGAGCAAGCTGTAACGATAAACGTATTAGCCAATTGGCCAGTGTAGTGCGTGTAACACTGCCACCATAGCGCCCCAAAATGCCTTCTAAACGATAGAGTGGCAACGCATCCATGTATTTAGCAGTAATGATGTAGGCCAATGTGTTGGTGCTGGCAACAGCTTTCGGTAGCGGGTGTTTAGGTAAGGGGGCAGAAACAATTCTACGCTTATTTTCTCCGCCAATATTTTTATCTTCGTCGTCGATAAAAATCGCTTTTTCTTGCATCAGTTCAATCACTTGAACCTGTGCCGGGATAATATCCAGCTCTTCTTTAACTTTGACAAAGTAGGTGTCGATAGCGCCGTCTTTTGCCTCATCACTGAGTTCAATGCGGTGCTGAACACGCGGTATAGTGGGATTTAGCCCTTTGCGGCCCGAGGGCTTTTTCTTCTTGGGCTCATCATCGGCTTCCTGCTCAACCTCTATGGCTTCTGCTTCATCAAACATCCCCAGCTGATTAGGCTGTTGCTCGCTACTGCGGCCATACAGTTTTTGTTTTTGTTGCCGAAGCAGCTCTTCCAGTACGGCAATTCGAGCTTTTTGCGACTGTATGACTTGAGTTTTTTTGCCAATGACCTGATCTTTTTCGTCAAGTAGATTTTCTTTTTGTTCGAGCTGCGTATTTTTTTCCAGCAGCAGATCGCGCCACGAACCTTCATCAAAAGTGGAGTCGCTATCGCTTACATTCTGAGTATTTGGAGGTGAAGTCATGGCGTGGATTATACCAAATTATCCCCCGCTATTTTTAAAATACTGTTTCGTAATGCAGTTTTTTATGGGGTTTCATCGCGCTCAGATCATAGCCATCCAGCAGCCAATTTAATTGTTGTCCGCTGAGGGTGATAATGTCATCCCCCTGCCTAGGCCACTTGAATTTTTCTTCGGCTAAGCTCTTGTAATACAGGACAAAACCGTTTCTTTCCCAAAATAGGCATTTGATTTTGTTGCGGCGCTTGTTGGTAAAGCCATAAAGGCGCCCTTCAAATACGTTATGCCCCAGCTCCCGCTCAACAATGGCACTGAGTCCATTAAACGATTTCCTGAAGTCTACAGGCTTTCGATAAAGGTAGATAACGGGTAGCGACCGCGAGGGTCGCATTACTTCGTTCATTGTAGCGTGCACATTAATGCGCTCACTAGCGGTAAGGTTTGTGTGCTTATCCCTTCGATTGTATGTCCGCTGGCCAGGCGTAAACTTAAACATTCAGCGCCGATGGCATTGGTGCTCAAAACACTAACTTGGCTAAAGCCTGTTGATTGCGCATCTGGGCTAAGTGCTTGGGGTTCATACTTGCGTTTGTAGTATGACAGCTGGTGAGCGACCAAGCCTTGCTCTCGGCAAAATTGAGAAAGTGGTAAACCAGATTCTCGCCATGCTTTGAGTTCGACCCGCCAGTCAATTGGGGGGGTACGCGTTTGTTTTTCCATAATGGACTCCTTGGTTAGGGGGGGCCATTATGAGCTGATGATTGTTGGCTGGGTATTACCCGGGTTAATGGGCGCTTACGTTGCTTTCTAGTATTTCACCGGAAATATGTATTGGCAACAACGTCATGCTCCATGCCGGAGGAGGTTCGTCGTTTACCTCTCCCTTTACAACTGCCAGGCGATACTCGCCTTGCGGAAGTAACGACAAAGCCTCGACATTCTTATCGAGGGTTTCTGATTGGATATTTAGACTACTTTCCATAAAAACATTTAACATTTGAATTAGGCCCATCAGCACGGCGCAATTCAGTCTCACGTTTTATACCCACACTCCAAAAAACCCTATCAGCACTGGTCATCGCATCACGCACCTGCCGACCACCTATGCGCAAGCGAATCTACGCGGTATACGTTACACTGCCGCCCTTCTTGATGAGCGGAACAATCGTCGCCATACTCAAACATTCCTGTGCTACAAATTTTTATCCGTGCTAAATTTTAGCACTCAAAGCACTGAAACAGCCGAAAATAGCACGTCAATCAACATGCAGAAATTGATAGAACCCCCCTTAAAACCAGCCGCAAGCCCAGTAAAGCCGGGACATTCGGGCCTCCACAGGTTTTGCGTTGCCCCGATGATGGAATGGAGTGACAGACACTGCCGGTACTTGTGGCGGTTACTGTCGAAGGAGGCTTTGCTTTACACCGAAATGGTGACCACAGGTGCACTATTACACGGTGACGTTACTCGGTTCTTAACCTACAACAACGAAGAACACCCCATTGCCCTGCAACTAGGCGGAAGTGACCCCGCGGCGCTGGCGCAGTGCGCAAAATTGGCCGAAGAATGGGGTTACGATGAAGTTAACCTTAATTGCGGCTGCCCCAGCGATAGAGTGCAGGAAGGTAGAATTGGTGCGGTACTTATGGCCGAACCCAATTTAGTGGCTGAATGTGTTGCGGCAATGCGTAATGCCTGCACTATTCCCATTACCGTTAAACACCGCATTGGCATAGACGAACAAGATGACTTTCCGGCTATGGCCAATTTTGTTGGAACAGTGGCGGCGGCTGGTTGCTCTACTTTTATTGTGCATGCGCGAAAAGCCTGGCTTAAGGGCCTAAGCCCTAAAGAAAACCGGGAAGTACCACCACTTAAATACGACCATGTTATTAGCTTAAAACAAGAAAACCCGCACCTAAACATTATTATAAACGGCGGTATTACCACCCTAGAGCAGTGTAAAAACCTGCTGAATACGCTAGATGGCGTTATGATTGGCCGAGAGGCTTACCATAACCCTTGGTTACTTTCACAGGTTGATGAGCAATTATTTGAGCACACGGCGCGCGAACTGAACCGCGCCGATATTGTGCGGACTTTCGCCCAATACTGTGAAGCCGAGATCAGCAAGGGCAATCGTCTGCATCATATGAGCCGGCACCTGTTGGGCCTTTATCACGGCCAGTACGGTGCGCGAATATTCCGGCGCTACATCACCGAAAACGCCAACAAACCGGAGGCACCGGCGCAAATACTGCTGGATGCTATGGATAAGATGCACAATGGCATAGCAAAATAGCGGCTCAATAAATTATCATACAATTAAGCAGCTCTTTACCAACCTAACGCCCCTCATATTGTCACTTTGACAATATGAGGGGCGTTAGCGGTTGTTTCCGTTATCGACACGCACGATAATGTGCGCCTTTAAAAAATGTACCTAGGTTTATGGGGAGTAACATGACCAACAAACTTGAGCAATTGAAGCAGTTTTCTGACGTTGTTGCCGACACAGGCGATATCGAAGCCATTAAGCGTTACCAGCCTCTGGATGCCACAACCAATCCATCTCTGCTCTATAAAGCAGCACAAATGGAGCAGTACGCTCCACTCGTGAAGGATACTCTGGCTTCCACCCACTCTATTGATGCCGCCTGTGACAAATTGGGCGTTGCCATTGGTTGTGAAATTCTTAAAATTGTTCCTGGCCGTGTTTCCACTGAAGTAGACGCACGCCTTTCATTCGATACCAATGCCAGTATCGAAAAAGCCAAGCAACTTATTGGTTTGTATGAAGCAGCCGGTATCAGTAAAGAGCGCGTATTAATTAAGCTGGCCTCTACTTGGGAAGGTATTCGCGCGGCGGAAGTCCTAGAAAAACAGGGTATTAACTGTAACCTTACGCTGCTATTCAGCTTCAGCCAAGCTGCTGCCTGTGCCGATGTAGGCGCCTTCCTCATCTCACCTTTTGTTGGTCGTATTCTGGACTGGTACAAAGCCAGCACGGGCCAAAATGAGTACGCACCGTTCGAAGATCCCGGTGTTGTGTCGGTAACCCGTATTTACAACTACTACAAGCAACACGGCTATAATACTGTTGTTATGGGCGCGAGCTTCCGCAACACGGGCGAACTCGAAGCGCTAGCCGGTTGTGACCGACTGACTATTAGCCCACAGTTACTGGGTGAATTGGAAGCCGATACTGGAAAATTAGAGCGCGCACTATCGCCAAGTAATTCCGGCGAAGCTATTGCCAAACTCATTGAAAACGAAGCACAATTCCGCTTCTCCAGTAATGAAGATGCTATGGCCACCGAGAAGTTAGCACAGGGTATTCGCGGCTTTGTCGCCGACCAGATTAACCTTGAAAACTTCCTTAAGGCACAAGCGTAATTCAATCACACAAAACCTATAGAGACCGAGCCCAGCCGTGCTTACAGCGATAAAATCTTTTTTTTCCTCAGAGCTGCAGGGCTCAGACGCCGGTACAAGCGAGCATCAACAGCAGCTCGCCTGTGCCGCCCTCCTTATAGAAGTTGCGGTTGTAGACCAAGAGTTCGACGCCTCAGAGCTTAAAACCCTCACCGGTATCCTCGAACAGAAATTTGGCATCAGTGCAGAAGAATGCTCCACCCTCATTACGCTGGCACAGGCGGAATGCGAACAGGCAACCTCCATGTACCAGTTTACCCAGCTGGTGAACGACTCCTGCACCCCAGAGAACAAGTTTGAGCTGATTAAAGGCATGTGGGCCATAGCCTATGCCGATGGCGACCTCGACAAATACGAAGAGTACGTTGTGCGCAAGGTCTCTGAGCTAATCTATGTAAGCCACAGCGATTTTATTCGTGCAAAACTTGCTGCCCGCCCCTGATCTAGGACACAGATCAAACCAAACAGAAATTCTGGCGCCTCAATTGTGCTATACCTAAGGAGACTACCTGATCACTTGAGGGTTTCCGGTGTCCGACCAAACTACCGCTCAAACATCGAACCGCTACAAACTTGAGTTTGAAGATAAAACATCGCGCCTAATGGGGGTTGTAGAACCCCCCAATACTACCGACGACGATAAGGTTGCCGTGCAGCAACCTATTACCCTGCGCTCACTCAACGAGCACCTTGAAACCGAAGGTTACCAAAGCTACTTCTACTACAGCAACAGTGTTGAGCTATTTCTGCGTAAGATTCAGCGGTTTGAATCTGGCCGCTATCCACTGGCGGAGAAACGCGATGCCAAAATGTCGGTGTCAATATCCCACGACAAATCTACTGCGCGAGTGCAAACAGATAAAGCCTACGGCGGCACAGAATTAACTGAGGCGCTGATTCTAGAAAAGCTCGATAAAGCCAAAATTGACCACGCCAGCATCGATAAAGAGAAGCTGACTCTGCTCACCACAGCCGACGAGCCCGTAGACCTTATAATCGCCAACGCCATTCCCCCTGTACATGGCACCAACGCTACCCTCGACGCAACACTGGACAGCAAAGTACTCTCTAGCCGAGACACGGACAGTAAAACCGCCATCGATCAATTGGACGTTTTCGAGTTTGCGGTAGTTAATCCCGGGGACCCGGTAATGAAAAAAACGCCGGCTACGGCCGGTGCCGACGGCATGGATGTTCAGGGGAAAAAAATACGCGCAAACCCCGGTAAAGACCTGCAATTCAGTAAACCTTATGAAGGTGTAGAACCTAAAGAAGATGACGAAAACACCCTTATTGCCACAATAAAAGGCCACCCGGTTTATACCACTACAGGTGTTAAAGTTGATGCACTCATGATGATTGAGAGTGTAGACATCCACAGCGGGCACATAAACTACGACGGCTCTCTTATGGTTAAACACAATATTGAAGCCGGTTTTAAAGTAACTGTATCCGGCGATATATTTGTAAAAGGTACCATTACCAAAGCCCATGTTCACGCAGGTGGAAGCATAAACGTAAGTGGCGGTGTAAATGCCGACGATATAGATGATGAACACAACTGCTACCTGGAAGCTGAAGGAGATATTAGCGCTAAATACTTTCACCACACCAACGTGCATTGCAAAGGTGACATACACGCCGCCGAATATCTTATGCAGTGTAGAGCCTTTGCCCAGGGAAGCGTTAACGTGGGTCAGGAGCGTGGGCGTGGCTGTATTATCGGTGGGCACACCTCGTCTAACTCCAGTATTAACGCAAAAATATTAGGTAGTGAAGCATACTTAGATACCATTGTTACGTTAGGCAGCGACAACGATCTGCATAAAGAAGCCGCAAGTCTTAGGCATAAACTAAAAAGACGACAACGAGAAGAAGAGCAGCTCTCCAATATACTTAAAAAAATACAAGACCAGGAAAAACCGACTAATATCGGAAAGGTAACACTCGACAAAGCTCGAAAAATTGAGAACACGGTTAAATTACTGCAAGAGCGCGTTAACGCTATGAAGGAGCGATTGGGGGAATTAGAAGCACAGTTAATTCCAACCAATGAATTGGCTGTGCGCATTACTAATCGAATTTTCCCAAACGTACTCATTACGATTCTCGGCCAACCGTGGTCCTGCGAGGAGACTAGGCGCCACTGCGAAATAAAATTACAGGGGGAAAAAATTGTGATGGATAATTTACAGGATTGATTTATGAACGTTGCAGACATAATGAGCCGCCAGGTACACACCATATCGCCCAACGAAACACTAGCGGAGCTGCGCAATATATTTTCTGAGGTAAGTTACCGACACTTACTGGTAGAGGATGAAGGTAAATTGGTAGGCATCATTTCAGACCGCGATGCTTTAGCCTACCTTAGCCCTTTCCTTGGCACAGAAACAGAAAGTGAATCAGACAGGTCGCTGCTGAATCTAGAAGTTTGCGAATTTATGTCCCGAGACCCAATTACCGTCGACACCGAGACCACCATCGATACAGCCTCCATTCTACTGCTTGAAAATGCCATTTCTTGCCTGCCGGTAATAAACGACGAAATGAGCATTGAGGGAATCCTAAGCTGGAAAGATATTCTACAATTTCACATTTATGGCATAGACAACACATTGGAAGATTAAGGGCTCCTCGCTTAGTACATCTTGAACTAGACTTGATAAGACCCTATTTACCGGAGTTCCCCTAGGCATGTCGTTACTTAAAAACGTCTTCTCTAAGAACAAAGAAGAATCAGCGAACCCCGACCAATGGAACGTCGTTCAACCTAAGCTATTTACCATTGCCGATGCCCAGAAAGCTTACTACGGCTACCTGTACCCTAAAACAACCGAAAACCCGTTAACCCTGCCACAAAAACTCGTTGTAGACATGGTTAAAACCTCCTTGCAAAAACAGGAAGTTCGCAACAAAGCCGTGCCACGGCTACCCAGCGTTATTCCGCGTTTACTGCGTAGCTTACGCGACCCATACAGTTCTGGCCGCGACTATGTGAAGATCATTGATAAAGACCCGGTGATGAGTGTAGCTGTGCTAAAACTTGCCAACAGCGTGTACTTCAACCCTATCGGTGCACGTATAGACGACATTGAAAGAGCCGTTGTAAAACTGGGTATTGAAGGCCTTCGCTCGGTGCTTTCAGCCGCGGTAATGCAACCTATCGTGCAGCGTGAATCAGCCTATTTTTCGCAAACCGGGCAAAAAATGTGGCACCACTCATTAGCGTGCGCGGTTGCTTGTGAATTAATTGCCGAACACCGCGGCTTAGAAAAATTTAAAGTTTACGTCATGGGCCTAGTACACGATATTGGAAAAATTACCGTTTTTAGCGAACTCTGTAAACAATTTAAAATGAATGGCGAAAATGTAAACCCCGGTTTTAATGCGTTCACTCCCGTTATGAATGTTCTTTCACCAGCGGTAAGTTATTGGGTGGCCAAAGACTGGGCCTTACCAAAAGATATCTGTAAGGCCATCGCTGAACAACTAAACCTGCAGGAAGGACATAAAATAAGCCCGTATGGGCATGTACTCTATCAAGCCAACATGGTCGCAGAATGCCATGCAACCATTCGAAACCAAAATGAACGCCAAGCACAGATGGTACTGCAAACGCTAGAACTGCCAGAGGACATTTATGATAAGCTGGATATGCTAACGCGCGAATACTGAAGGCTGCCAAGTTTCAATGAAGCTTACCCCCCGCGCCACCAAATCTTGTGCTTTTTTTACATTCACAACATCGTACACGAACCATTGCCAACGGCCCTGCCAAAGCGGTTTAGCGCTTTCTGTAAGCTCAATATAATCAATAATAAGGTATTCTGGCTGGACTCTTTGTGCCTGTAAGCGCGACTGCTCACCAAAATCGTGCAGCACCCAACCAACTCTAAGACCTGACATGCGTCTTGCTAACTCAACCATCGGCAGGTCGTAACTAATAATGGTGCGGCGCTCACCCAGTTTTTCGCTTTGCGCTAAAACCGCTCTAACAAATGTCTCACGACTAAAATAATGGAGCGACTCTTCCTTTAACTCTAAAAAAACCTGAACAGGGAACTCGGCGATAGCGTCGACCAGTCGCGATAATGAGGATAGGTAACAGGGGAAATGCCGTTGGCCGAAACGGTTCGGTTCGTGCACGCTAATTTGTTCGAGCAAATCGGCGTTGTGCTCCGGCGCCATAGCCCCCCAATCAGCCGTACGCATTGTATTTAAGTCGTGTAGCACCATACAAACGCCGTCGCGGCTCATTTGCAAATCCACTTCAACGGCATCGGCACCGAGCGATATGGCAGATATGACTGAATCTATTGTATTCTCTGGAAACTCTGCCGGATTCCCCCGGTGACCAACAATTTTATAGTGCGAATTTAAATCGGACACCGGATTTTACTTTCTACTTTATCGAGGTAGAACTGGTACAAAGCGTCATGTACTGAGGGCTTGAGGGATGGCAGTTCACTTACCGAAACATTCCCGCTAATTTGCTCGACCGAACTAGCGCCCGGAATAATGGTTGTAACCGCCGGTTGATCGAGGATCCAACGCATCGCAAACTGTGCCATTGTGTAATGACTGGGTTTCATGGTGGAAAGTGCTTCCACAAACGCTAAACCCTGGGAGAATTCGATTCCGGAAAAGGTCTCTCCTACGCTGAAGGCCTCGCCATCTTTGTTGTAGTTGCGGTGGTCGGTTTCGGCAAAATGCGTGGTCGCTGAGTACTTACCACTGAGTAATCCGCTGGCTAAGGGCAGCCGCACAATAACTCCGACGTTTTTTTCTGTCGCGATATCAAACAACTGTTCGATTGGACGCTGGCGCAATAAATTAAAAATAATCTGAAGGGAAGCGAGATCTTCTTGCTCGCAACAAATCAATGCCTCTTCCATGCGCTCAACACTGGCGCCAAAATGAGCGATGTGCCCTTCCTGCTGAACTTCCCGTAACCAATCGAATATTTCTCCACGCTGTAATACCGCCGTTGGAATACAATGCAATTGCAGAAGATCTATCGAGTTTCGTTGTAACCTGTCTTGCGCTCGTCTAACCGAATCCCTAAGGTCACTTAGCGTGTAACCATCAGGATAGGTACCGGGCCCACGGCCATATTTTGTCGCTATCTTTATTTCACTACTGGCACCAGCCAAGGCCGCACCTAGATAAGCCTCACTTTTACCCGCGCCATAGACATCGGCTGTATCAAAAAATGTTACGCCTTGCTCTAGGGCCGCGCCAATGATTGCATTGGCGTTGTCGTCGCTTATAGGGCCAAAATCCCCGCCTAATTGCCAGCAGCCAAGCCCAACTTCACCTACTTCAAGGGTAGAGCTGCCCAAAATTCGCTTTTTCATTCTCAATATCCGCACTAACTAATAATTGTTTACGCAGTATCTCCGAAGCTCGCGTTCGAGGCTCGGTGTTTTGTCACAGAATAGATTAAACTTCGTAACAAATGAAAACCTAACCCATCGGCCCCTCTTATGATGACGACCACGGCTATTCCGGGCAGAACTTTACACGCTCTACTGCTCATTGCACTCATTTTTTGCTCCAACACGACACACACCGACACCCCCAACAAACCCCCATGGAATGCGCATAACGCTGCCGTGTCTCTTACCTACGACGACGCTCTAAATGTACACTTGGACACAGCCGTACCGGCTCTGGAGGCTCGTGGGTTTCGGGGAACATTTTACGTTACAGCCTACGCAGAACCTTTTCAAAAACGCTTGAATGATTGGCGGCAAATCGCGAACAATGGGCACGAGCTAGGGAACCACACGCTTTTCCACCCCTGCCTGGGTAATATTCCCAACCGTGAATGGGTAATGCCGCACCGTGATCTGAGTAAATGGAGCAAGCAACAGTTTCTCGACCACGTACAAATGACCAACACCGTTCTCGAAGCGGTAGACGGTAAAAAACAGCGAAGTTTCGCTTACACCTGTGGAGATACAACAGCTGGCGGCGAATCGTTTGAAGAGGCTATTGCTAACCGTTTTATTGCCGCTCGAGGGGTTAGCGGCAACAACCAAAAGTTCACTGAAATCAATTTCGGCAATCTCGCTGCTCATGCCGTAGCCAATGATTCTGCGGAACAATTGATTGCGCAGGTTGATAATGCTATTACCAATAATGCTTGGGTAATATTGTTATTTCACGGCGTCGGTGGCGAACATAGTTTAGATGTTTCAATTAAAGCCCATGAAGTATTACTGAACTATTTAAAAACCAAGCAGAAGACCGTATGGGTTGCACCGGTTTACACGGTAGCATCCTACGCAAAGCAAGCACAAAAACCGGAGCATTAAGGCACCACGGCTGAATATTATTGAGGCCTATCCTTTTCTATTAAAAAAGGCTGTATTACTGATACCCAAATGCCAGTCTCACAGCCTGATAACCTTCGGGATCATATTCTCTAAGCTCGCCTCCATCAAAAGGGTAATAATAATTACCAACATGGATAATTTTGGATAGCTCAGCAAAGTACTCTCGCTCGTTGGTTAGCGCATAGGCCTTCGCAATAACTTTTCCACTTTTTGTTTTTACATTGCGATATCGCCCCTGCTCTATCGTATTTTTATAGGCCTTATTTACTGACCGGTAGATGTTTTTCCAATGGTAATAGTAGTAAGCATGACTTAACTCGTGAACAGCGGTCATTAAAGCCCGATTTTCTGAATACCGCTCTAAATAGTCCTTGGCTGACCTGACAACAATAGCATTGTCAAAGCGATCGGAAATACTATTGCCCTTTCTAAAATACCATTGCCCTCCTCTGCGACCACCCTTTCGAGATTCATCCCCACTAAAAATGAAATACTTAATGCCGTCAAATTCAGGCTGAGCATGCAAAGGAAAAGCCGATATCGCTCTAACAATGGTTTTGTCGAGTTTGCTGGCAGACTGCTGCAGCAGCTGAGGGTGGTTATGAATAAGCTTGCTTTCGGCAATAATATTAATTGTATAACCGGGGATTTTCTCGTAGGCGCGAAAAGCGTAATTGTAATACTCTTCGCTTACCGTAGCCCCATATTGTGAATGCATATTGATAGAATCGAAAGTAATCGTTTCTACTTCCGCATCGACCTTCCCGCCAAAAGCTTTGCAGTTTAATTTACTGTCGGTATAAACTTTTTTGCCGTTATGGCCAATGCAGCTAAAAATAGTTTGCGCGTTCACGCCAGCGGAACATAAAAGCATGAGGGTTAACACGTACTTCAAAAGCGAATCTCCGTACAAATCCGTTTCAGCAATGCCTTAGGGGCAGCTGTATTAAGGGCAGCGCCATTAAATCCTTTCTATAAGTGGCGGCCCTGCGACCGCCACTGTTTCTCTCCTAGCTTGAGGCAATACCGTACGCCTCCTAATCCACAAACACCCGAGCATTACGGAACAATCGCATCCAAGCGCTATCCTCGCCCCAATCTTCTGGGTGCCAAGAGTTACACACCGTTCGGAATATACGTTCGGGGTGCGGCATCATAATCGTTGCGCGGCCATCGACTGAGGTAAGGCCCGTTATACCCAACGGCGAGCCATTCGGATTTGCGGGGTAATCTTCAGTAACGGCTATTTCGTTATCAACAAAGCGCATGGCAATAGCGTCACTTGTTTCACAGCTAAGCTTGGCCGTGTTACCGGAAAACTCCGCACGCCCCTCGCCGTGTGCGACAGCGACAGGCATGTGGCTTCCGGCCATACCCGCCAATAAAACCGAAGCGGTTTCTTGAATTTGAACAAGGCTAAACCGCGCCTCGAACTGCTCAGAAAGGTTGCGCACAAAGTGAGGCCACTGTTCTGCACCGGGAATTAATGACTTTAGATTAGACATCATCTGACAGCCATTACAGACACCCAGACTAAAGGTGTCGCTTCTGTGGAAAAAACCCTCAAACTGCTCGCGCGCGCGCGGGTTAAACAGAATTGTTTTTGCCCACCCTTCACCCGCTCCAAGTACATCGCCGTAGGAGAATCCGCCGCAGGCGGCTATGCCTTTAAATTGATCTAGCGAAATACGACCGGCAAGAATATCGCTCATATGCACATCAATGGCAGAGAAACCGGCTCGATCAAAAGAGGCGGCCATTTCCAAATGACTGTTCACGCCCTGCTCTCGTAATATGGCAACCTTAGGGCGCACACCCGTACTGATGTAAGGTGCGGCAATATCAGCAGCTGGATCGTAGCTTAACTTGGCACTCAAACCCGGATTCGGTTTAGCGATGAGTGCAAATTCCTGATCAGCACAGTCTGGGTTGTCACGCCGTTTCTGAACGTGATAACTAGTTTTAGTCCAAAGCTCCTGCAGCTGAGCACGCGCGGCGGTATAGATTTCACTGCCCTGATTATTAATGCTGAGCGTTTCATCAGCCGTAACACTACCAATATTGGACACCATACCGGCTAGCCCTGCATCGGCAAAAATTTGCATAACCGCAGATACTTTGTCGACAGCGACTTGAACAACCCCCCCCAGCTCTTCGTTAAACAGGACTGCATGGCTATCTTCACCCAGTGGGGTAAGGTCTATATTTAAACCACTGCGGCCCGCAAAGCTCATTTCTGCCAAGGCTGCAAACAGTCCACCATCGGATCGATCGTGATACGCTAGCAACAATTCATTCTGCAAACACAACTGCATAGCATTAAAAAACGCCTTTAGCTGCTCGGCACTGTCGGCGTCTGCCGGGGTCTGCCCAATTTGGTTGTACACCTGCGCAAATATAGACGCGCCTAAACGGTTCTTACCCTGCCCCAAATCGATACAAATGATGGCACTATCAACGTTGGTTTTTAATTCTGGCGTTACCGTTTTACGCACATCCAGCACCGGCGTAAACGCCGTGATAATTAATGACAAAGGTGATGTTACCGCTTTATCTTCACCCTTCTCACCCTGCCAAGCCGTACGCATAGACATGGAATCTTTACCAACCGGTATGGTGATACCCAGCGCCGGACAAAAGTCCATGCCAACCGTTTCTACGGTGCGATAGAGTTTTTCATCTTCACCCGGATGGCCAGCGGCACACATCCAGTTAGCTGAGAGACGAATATCGCTGATCTTTTCTATGCGTGTTGCGGCAATATTGGTAATCGCTTCGGCTACAGCCATTCGCCCAGACGCAGGCCCATCGAGTAAAGCCGTCGGCGTTCGTTCTCCAAGGCTCATGGCTTCGCCGGCATAACTGTCGAAAGACACCGTAGTCACCGCACAGTCGGCTACCGGTACCTGCCAGGGCCCAACCATTTGATCACGCACGACCTGCCCGGTAACCGAGCGATCGCCGATGGTAATCAAGAATTGCTTACTGGCAACACTCGGGTGCTGAATAATACGCTCTGCGGCTTCACCAAGCGAAATAGCACTGTAATCGAATGCTTTGGCCTGCAGCGCTTTCTTATCGGCCGTGCGATGCATTTTGGGTGGCTTGCCAAACAATACATTCATCGGCAGATCAACAGGTTTAGCGTCAAAGTGCTTATCGTTAACAATCAGTATTTTTTCGTCCAGAGCTTCACCCACTACGGCATAGGGGCAGCGTTCGCGCTTACAAATAGCTTCAAAAATAGGTAGCTGATCGGGCGGTACCGCCATTACGTAGCGTTCCTGAGATTCATTACACCAGATTTCTAACGGCGACATACCGGGTTCGTCGTTGGGTACGTTACGCAACTCAAAGCGCGCCCCACAGCCGCCATCTTTCGCTAATTCCGGGAAAGCATTAGAAAGACCACCTGCACCCACATCGTGAATAAAGGCGATAGGGTTTTGCTTGCCCAACTGCCAACACTGGTCAATAACTTCCTGGCAGCGTCGCTCCATTTCGGGGTTTTGACGCTGAACAGAAGCAAAATCTAAATTTTCAGAGGACGAGCCAGATGTCATAGATGACGCAGCACCGCCGCCAAGGCCAATTAACATAGCCGGGCCACCGAGTACGATTAGCTGCGTACCTGCGGAATATGTCGTTTGCGCAATATGCTCTTCCTTTATATTGCCGTAGCCACCGGCCAGCATAATGGGCTTGTGGTAACCGCGGTGCTCGCCGTCAAAATCTTCTTCAAACGTACGGAAATAACCACAAATATTAGGGCGGCCAAATTCGTTATTGAAAGCTGCCCCACCAATTGGACCTTCGCTGATGATGTCCAACGCGGAAACAATGCGGCCGGGTATACCGTAATCGCTCTCCCACGGCAGGTTGTAGCCCGGTATCTGTAAATTCGACACGGTAAAACCGGTAAGCCCTACTTTTGGCTTAGACCCCTTACCTACCGCGCCTTCATCTCGTATTTCACCACCGGAACCGGTTCCCGCACCCGGAAAAGGCGCAATTGCAGTGGGGTGGTTATGGGTTTCAACCTTCATAAGCAAGTGAATAGGCTCTTCATGATAAGCATATTCACGAGAATCGGGATCGGGGTAAAAGCGACCACCAACCGTACCTTCTATAACCGACGCGTTGTCGGCATAGGCGGAAAGCACACCTTCGCCACCCTGCTCATAGGTATTTTTAATCATTTTGAACAAAGAGTGAGACTTTTCCTCTCCATCGATTGTCCAGCTGGCGTTAAAAATCTTATGACGACAGTGCTCTGAGTTGGCCTGGGCGAACATCATCAGCTCTATATCTACCGGGTTCCGCTGTAATTCGGTAAAGGACTCGGCTAGATAGTCAATCTCATCTTCGGCAAGCGCCAGCCCCAACTCTGTGTTGGCTAGCACCAGAGCCGCACGGCCACAGCCAAGCACATCAACCTCTTTGGCTGGCCTTGGCTCATTGCGCTCAAACAATACAGAAGCAGCCTGCAAACCCGGCAATACCTGCTCTACCATACGGTCGTGCAGTTGCGGAATCACTGTACCTGGCGGTACGCCACCGTCTATAACGTAGGCCACTCCGCGCTCTATTCGTTTTACATCAACTAAACCCGCATTGTGGGCAATATCCGTTGCTTTTGACGACCACGGTGATATCGTGCCGGCGCGCGGTACCACCACGGCCAAAAATGAACCACTTGGCCCGGATTGTGCAATAACCTCCTCCGAACTCAGGCCCTTATCTTCGACAGAAGACTTTGGCCCATATTCAAGCAGCTTTTGCAAAACAGCCATTTGTTGCGTAGACAAATCGCTGTCTATGTCGACAAAGTGGACATAAAACGCACTAATCCGGTTAACACCGGGGTGAATTGTTTGAATCTGGTTTTGCAATTTATTGATGCGAAAGTCAGATAGAGCGGGAGCGCCACAAAGGGTCAACATCTTAGGCTCAGGCCTCGTTCAGGTTGGTGATCAGATAATAGATGGGTGTCGAAAAAGGTGAGCATTGTACTTTATTCGACATTTATTAGGGAGTGCCAGAATGCATTCACGCAAACAACCGAAGTAAAAACGCTGCACATAACTGCAAAGTAAGTCGACACTTATAGCGTAAAAACGCACCAAAAATTTTAGTTTTTTAAATATTTAGAACGAACGGTTCTGGCGTTTAAATGTTCATCATCGGGATTGATGAACTAAACTAGATAAAACCGCTTTACACGAAAGCTGTTTGAAAAACAAGCTAGTTACTCACAGTTCATACGTGTAAAATTGAATACTTATTAATCACAGCAAAGTGCGCTTATAACCAGATACAAAAAAAATGCGCGCTTTAAAACGGATTTTGGGGTCGTTTAAAACCGGAGTTTATTAAATTTTTATGTCTAACATGAAAGAAATAACATACAAGCTGGTTACAAAGCTGCTGCACAGTGTAGTGGTGCTTTCCGTTATAACTGTGCTTTGCGTTAGCCAAGTTTCCAGCCGCATACCGACTACGCTCGAGTCTATTCAAGACGCGGGTAAGCTAGTGGTTATTTCCCGCAATGGCCCCACAACCTATTACGAAGGGCCGAATGGCCTTACCGGTTTCGAATACCACATAGCAAAGAAGTTCGCCAAACACCTCGGTGTAAAGCTGGAAATTCGTGAAACAGAAAACCTAGGCGTTATGCTCGACTCCATTGGCACAAAAGCGGGGCACCTGGCTGCCGCTGGCCTTACTATTACCGAGACGCGCAAACAGAAAGTGCTGTTTAGCGAACCCTACTTACAAATCACGCAACAAGTTATCTATCACCAAAAAGAGCAGCGCCCCGAAAGCGTAGCCGACCTGGAAAACAAAACCATACTGGTTATAGGTAATAGCTCCCATGCCGAGCGTTTGCGTGAACTTAAACGTGACTACCCCAACCTGCACTGGCAGGAACGCCACGACATTGAAATGCTCGACCTTATGGAAATGGTCCACGAGCGCGAAATTGATTTCGCCGTCATAGACTCAAACGCACACAGTATAAATAGCAATTTGTATCCGGATGCGCAGGTGGCATTCGATATTAGTACACCACAGGATCTGGCGTGGGCCTTCCCCGACCAAAGCGACGACAGCCTATTTCTCGAAGCCCAAAAGTTTTTCCAAAGCATCAAACAGAAAGGTGTTATCGATGATGCGCTAGAAACCTATTACGGCCACCTTGGCGAAATCAATTACGGTGGTGCAGTGCTGTTTGCCAACCGTTTAGAAACACGTTTGCCTAAGTGGGAAACCCTGCTTCGCGAAGCCGCAGCCGAAAACAATCTTGATTGGCAGTTATTAGCCGCACTCAGTTACCAAGAGTCGCATTGGAACCCCAAAGCCAAATCACCTACCGGCGTGCGCGGTTTTATGATGTTGACACGTGATACCGCCAAATTTGTGGGCATTAAAAATCGTTTAGACCCGAAGCAAAGCATTAGTGGCGGAGCCAAATATTTTAAATCCATATACGGCCGCATTCCCGAGCGCATAATGGACCCAGACAGAACTTGGCTCGCCATGGCAGCCTATAACGTTGGACTAGGGCACCTAGAAGATGCTCGTATATTGACCGCACAACACGGCGGCGACCCCGACAAGTGGACTGATGTTCGAGAAGCACTGCCTTTATTGGCCAAGCGCAAATATTACAAGCAGACCAAACATGGCTACGCGCGTGGCTGGGAGCCAGTAGAATACGTAAAAAATATTCGTAACTTCCAAACGATTATTGCTTGGAATGAAGTTAAGAAAGAGCGCGACACCCAGCTCGCCGCCAATGACACGAAGCATAATGAATTTGAAAGCTTCAGCCCGGTAATGAGCGAAGCGGTAAAAAATGCTGTAGGTGCCTTTGACACCCCTAGCGATACCTCGTCGCTCTAATAGCCGGGTATTTCTGGGTGACACCCCCAACGTTGATAGGTGATCAGAAAAAGGGACTAGTCGCTTTTTTTTGTATTCGCTTTTAAGCTTTTACGCCCTTCCCGTCTGCGCGCAAAGAATTCCGTCATTAGACTTGAGCATTCGTCCTCACACACACCTCCTTCCCATTTAATTGAGTGGTTGTAAAAACCCGCGTGGAGAATGCAGTTGTTACTGGCCAAAACACCCGCTTTTGGCTCCGCAGCACCAAATACAACGCGTGTTACACGCGCATGTATTAGCGCGCCAAGGCACATTGTGCACGGTTCAATGGTGACATACAGTACCGTACCGGGGAGACGATAGTTTTTGTCGTGTTGCGCAGCATTCCTTAAAGCACAGATTTCCGCATGCCCCGTTGGATCGCAACTGGATATAGGCTGATTCCAACCTTCGCCCAGCACTTCACCCTCTCTAACCACAATAGCACCCACCGGCACCTCGTTTAATTCGGCCGCTTTTTTGGCTAAGAGCAATGCCTTTTGCATCCAAATAATGTCGTTAGGAGTTGGCATAACGTTTAGGATTCTTCGATAATGTTACGGATGTATTTGGCCATTCTCAGAGGCCCCCCTAATTACCACCAATTATGTGTTCGTGATTTAGCCAGCACTTGCACATCAAAATCTATTTCAACTTCCAGTGCATTTTTTTGTAATAGCTGCTCTTTTGCCTCACGATCCCCATGCCAATTGAGCGGTGTCATCGTGAGCAAACTTCCAATAGCGGTAGCACTCGGTAATTGGATTTTGAATGCCGTGCTATAACGCGCAATAAGTTTGAGCTGCGGTTCAATTTCAGTACGCTGGTGAAGTCGAACGTCCCCATATAATGCCTGTTTTATTTCATATAGGTGACGAGGCCCTGGCTGTACACGAACCAAAAGCCCTTGCGCGGACAGAACACGCTGCACCTCAGTTAAATCCATGGGAGCAAAAACGTTCAAACACAGATCTAGCTTTTCCGCCACCAAGGGTAGGTGAAGATTACTCGCAACGGCATAGTGAAAATACTGGGCAGACTTCTCGCTCGCTTCTTTCTGCATGCTATTCGCCGACGCTGATGCTCGGCGCACGGCATCCTTAGAAATATCTACACCGAAATAATGCTGCACCGGAGCGTTTTGTTTCCGGCCTAGAGCTTGGGCAAAATTTTCTAGGTAATAGCCTTCGCCACAACCAAGGTCTAACATAGAAAAACCGGTACCACTAAAAGAGACATGCTCTTCAGCAATTTCAGCCAAACGGTTTACCAAAGGCTGATAGTAGCCTGCCCGCAAAAAATCTCGTCGAGCAACGATCATCGCATCACTGTCACCGGGCTGTAAGCTATTCTTTTGATTGGCGAGCAACAAATTGTAATAACCCTGCTTCGCCCTATCGTAACAATGATTGTTAACGCAACTTAGGCTCACGCCCTGTTCAACTAGGGGTTCTTTACATTTAGGGCAGCTCCAGATCATGACAGGCCGCCATCATCTGCACTGCGTATAAACTCGAATCGAGGCACCTGGGTTACGCCGCCCTCCGTCGTGATATCGACCCTATCCATGAACATTGGCAGCGGCCTAACAGACAGTCCAAAATCACCGTACAAATAACGGTACACCACGAGAAGCTCATTGGTTTCTGTGTGGCTGGCAATTTCGTAAACACGGTACTCATTACCTTTGTAGTGGCGATAGATGCCGGGCTTTATCTTTTGTGTTGCTGAAGACATTGAATTCGCTCTTCTACCTTCTAGAATTGAGATTAGCTCACCAAACGACTAACATACGCGCCGCAGGTCGCGAGCGCATATTGCCCCGCCCAAACAAATTGAACAAGCCCCACCCATAAACTTAACCCGCAACCGACAAAAATTAGTAGATGAACACTTCTGGACGTGCCCAAATTGGTCTTTTTTATGGCAGTTCCACCTGCTATACCGAGATAGTCGGCGAAAAAATTCGCGCCCAAATCGGCGAAGCCAACGTTGATATTTTCAATATCAGCGACGAACCCATTGCGACGGCACTCTACTACGACTTATTAATAATGGGCATCCCCACGTGGGACTACGGCGAACTTCAGGAAGACTGGGAAGAAATTTGGGATGAGCTAGACGAGCTCGATTTTAGCGGTAAGGTTGTCGCGCTTTACGGATTAGGCGACCAAGTGGGCTATCCAGAATGGTTTCTTGATGCTATGGGTTATCTACACCATAAGCTAGTAAAGCTGGGGGCTCAGCTCGTTGGCTACTGGCCAAGCAAGGGGTACGAATTTGAGGCCAGTAAAGCACTCACAGATGACGAGCAATTCTTTGTAGGCTTAGCGCTTGATGAAGAAAATGAATTTGCTGAAACAGACACCCGCATTGCCGCGTGGTGTGATCAAGTGCTCGCGGAATTTGGGCAATGAACAAAGCGCGGCCAGCTAAAAACCCAACAACTTGCCCTGCCGATATTACTTGGAATGAGAACAGCCAGCCTATTTCCACACAATTCGATGATGTGTATTTCTCTACAACAGACGGGCTAAAAGAAACAGAATTTGTGTTTTTACAGCACAACAACTTACCCCAGCGCTGGCAAACCCCAACGTCGAACAACCATTTCACTGTTGCCGAAACAGGGTTTGGTACCGGCCTCAACTTTCTTGTAACTTGGTACAACTGGCAAAAACAAACACCGCAAAATACAGCCGACGGTCCCGCACGCCTACACTTCATTTCCGTGGAAAAGTACCCGTTACTGCGTGCTGACCTAGCCCGAGCCTTAGCGCTATGGCCAGAGTTTGCTGCCCTCAGCGAGCAACTGTTATCGCAATACCCACCGCAGCCCATTGAAGGCACTTTTCGGCTTACGTTCGACGATGGCAAAGTATTACTAACACTCATATTCAGCGATGCCGAAAACGGCCTTACACAAATAGCGCCCTGCTCTACGCTGGCCCGTCACGCAGGGGCCGAGTACACTCTGGGCAATGGCCCTCTTGTTGTAGACGCTTGGTTTCTCGACGGTTTTTCACCGGCGAAAAACCCCGAAATGTGGACGCCGACGCTATTTCAGTCCATGGCTAAGCTCAGCGGGAAAAACACAACATTTTCGACCTTTACCTCTGCGCGGGTGGTACGCGAGGGTTTAAAGGAGGCGGGGTTCCATTGCATTAAAGTGTCGGGGTTTGGCCTAAAGCGAGAAATGCTCTACGGCCACTTCCAGCCGGTCAACCACACAGACCAACCCGCTACAACCGACAACAGCCAACGCCGCGACGCCGCCCACCACTACTGGCACCTTTGTGCGGCGGCTAGTCACGAACAAAGCTCAACGGCCACCATCAAAAACAAAAATGCCGCTTCAGCCATTGTGGTTGGCGGAGGCTTGGCTGGCTGCCAGGCAGCACATGCACTGGCCCAACGCGGCATTCGCGTAACCTTGCTTGAAAAAAACAGCTGTCTTGCAGACGAAGCTTCAGGCAATCGTCAAGGCGCGCTCTACACGCGGCTTTCTCCGCAAGACGACCCCCTCAGCCGCTTTAACTTATCGGCACAAATATTTGCTAACAATTTTTACTCCAGCAAAAAAGCACACGGCTCACTGTTCGACCTGTGCGGTGACCAATGTGGCGTAATCCACCTTTGCACCCAGGACAGGCAAAAAACCTATTACCAGCAACTGGCTAACCGGTTTCAGGTCGATGAACATTTTTGCCAATGGCTCGAGTGTGATGCTGTATCAGAATTAAGCGGCCTGAAGATAAAGCTACCGGGGTTATTTTTACCACAGGCCGGATGGATCTCTCCCGTAAAGCTGTGCGAACAGCTATGTGCGCACCCGCTGATTGACGTGCTCACGAACACCGAGGTTAAAGAACTCAACATTAGCGGTAAAGGTTGGGCGGCGATTGACACACGCGCCAACACAGTTTGCGAAGCAAACTACGCCATTATTGCGAACGCACATGCGGCACAAAACTTTGAGCAGACCGCTCACCTACAGCTAAAAACCATTCGCGGGCAAGTGAGCCATATTCTTGAGGATTGGCAACCGCTCTCACAGTTGAAAACGGTGCTTTGCGGCGAAGGGTACATTTCCCCCTCGCAAAACGGTATTCACTGCGCGGGGGCCACGTTTAACTTAAGGGACGCCTCGGTAGAAATCAGCCAACAAGATCATGACACAAACCTGCATAACCTGAAGCAAATGATCGAGCTACCCAACTCTCCACCACCGCGTAATATTGAAGGGCGCGTAGGGTTTCGCACCACAACACCCGACTACTTTCCGATTGTCGGCCCCGCGCCCATGGCAGCCCCGATGGAGCAAAACTTCGCCTCACTTCGCCATAGAGCCAACGCTGTACTCTCGGCGCCAGGTGAGTTCTATCCTGGTTTATACACCTTGCTAGGCCTCGGTTCTCGAGGGCTGGCCTACAGCCCTATCGCAGCCGACTTACTTGCCAGCTTAGTTTGCTCTGAACCCTTGCCCGTAGACCAAAAGCAATACCGCCAACTGCACCCCGCGCGCTTTCTGATACGCAACCTGATGCGAAATAAACCGTCTACACTGTAAGAAGAGTTAGACTTTAATGAGGGGAACACCATGCTTCTGGGTGCAGGGCGCCATCGCGATGGAGTTATGTCTGCGCGCGATAGTGTTCACAACTACTATGAAAACCTGGTAATTGAACAATTACTCCGTGCCAACGACCGAGCAACCCAGGATGCAGAGTTTTTAGCGGATGTTACCTGTGTTGCACTCAACCGATTACCACCACGCTACATTCGTCATGATGTCGACATGACCTTCTTTTTATCACCGCAGGAGCTAGATGAAATAAACGACAAGGTCGCAAGAGCGGTAAATGATGCGGTGGATTACGTTATGAGCCGAGAACGACCCGCTGTTCCACCAGCAGAACCGCCTATAGAAACACCTGCAGAACCTTCTGAAGATGAGCGAGAAGTAGGTTAATTCGGTAGAATAGCCCCCTAAGTCAAAATACAGGCAACGCCTACCCTACTCCCATGACCTACAATTTCTACGCTTTGAAGCGCGCAACACTTCAGTGCTTACTGGCTTTTACGGTATCTTCATCAACAGCCGCGAGCTTAGGCCAGGATGAAATTGAGCAAAAACCCGCCTACACGGTTCTAAAAACGCTCCCGCACGATACTGCGATTTTCACCCAAGGGCTGATCAGCAACAACAAGACCCTGATTGAAAGCAGTGGCCTTTACGGTAAGTCCTTTATCCGTATTTACACTGCCGAAACCGGTGAAACCCTTAAGCATCACAATTTGTCGCCCGAAATCTTTGCCGAAGGCCTGACGCTTTTCAATCATCAGCTCTACCTACTCACCTGGCGCGCTGGCGTATTGTTCGTGTTAGACCCAACCTCTCTCTCGGTGAAAAAAACCCTTAGATACAAAGGCGAAGGCTGGGGTATTACACACGACAACGCCTTCCTCTACACCAGCGATGGCTCCCAACAGATCACCCGCCGAGATCCGGCTTCATTCAAGCCTTTGTCCAAAATAGCGGTTACCGATACAGTAAGCGGCAAACCTGTGCTCCAGCTTAACGAGCTGGAATATGCCCACCAGCGCCTATGGGCGAACCAATGGCGTAGTAACACAATATGGTCCATCGATCCGGCCACCGGTAAAGCCCAAGCCATAGACCTATCGGAACTGGTGCCAGCTGAGCTGCGCGTTCGCACTGACAAGGTATTAAACGGCATCGCCTACGACCCGCAAGCCGATGCTTTCTGGGTTACGGGTAAAAATTGGCCTGTTCGCTATCTTGTGGATATACCCTAATTCCCACACCAACCTTGTATCCCGCCTTCTAAACCGTACAATGCGCCCTGCTAATAGTTGAGTACAATTTATGACCACCGAACTTTTGTCCCCCGCCGGTACACTGAAGAGCATGCGTTACGCCTTTGCGTACGGGGCCGATGCGGTCTATGCAGGCCAACCGCGCTACAGCCTCCGTGTTCGCAACAACGAATTTAACAAAATCGAAAACCTGGCCTCCGCCATTGAAGAAGCACACCAGCAGGGCAAACAGTTTTATCTCGCCAGTAACCTGTCACCCCATAACGACAAAGTGCGCTCCTACCTCCGCGATCTAGAGCCGGTCATTGCGATGAAACCGGACGCTCTGATCATGTCCGACCCAGGATTGATTATGATGGTGCGCGAGACCTGGCCAGACCAACCCATACACCTGAGTGTTCAGGCCAATGCCGTTAACTACGCTACCGTTAAATTTTGGGCTAAGCAGGGTATAGAGCGGGTCATTCTTTCACGGGAACTGTCGATTGACGAAATCGAAGAAATTCGTCAACAGGCACCTGAAGTGGAGCTGGAAGTCTTCGTACACGGCGCTCTCTGTATCGCCTATTCGGGCCGCTGTTTATTGTCCGGCTACATGACCCACAGAGACTCCAACCAAGGCGCGTGCACCAATTCCTGTCGCTGGGAATATAACGCACACGAAGCAAAGGAAAACGACCTTGGCGACCTCATTGCAGTAGAGTCAGATACGCCTAAAAGCTGGTCTCCTGAACTCGACGAAGTAAGCCCTGTTCTGTTGCAGGAAAAGCATCGCCCTGGCGAATATATGCCCGCCTATGAAGATGAGCATGGCACCTATATCATGAATTCCAAAGACCTTCGCGCGGTGCAACATGTAGAACGCTTAGTCAACATGGGCGTGCGCTCTCTTAAAATTGAGGGGCGCACTAAATCGCACTATTACGTAGCACGTACGGCACAGATATACCGGCGCGCTATCGACGCAGCTGAGGCAGGTCAAGCTTTTGACATGCAGCTGATGAATGAGCTGGAACATCTGGCCAATCGAGGGTATACAGAAGGCTTTTACCGCCGCCATGTGCCCAGCGAGTACCAGAACTACGAAAAAGGTGTGTCGAATAACAGCGCCCAGCAGTTTGTCGCTGAAGCGACGGCCTACGATAAAGCATCGGGCTGGCTCACGGTGGATGTAAAAAACAAATTTGAAACCGGCAATAGCGTAGAGCTCATTACGCCTCAGGGTAACCTTTCATTTTCGATTGATGCACTTGAAAACAACAAGGGTGCCGCTATCGACGTTGCCCCAGGCTCTGGCCACGTTGTAAAAATACAAGCGCCCGGATTGGACCTAAACGAATCCGGTGGCTATGCCATGCTCATGCGTCACATTTAACTGGAAATAAATACAATGTCAGAATCACCCGAGATATTTCGCCGCGGCGAATTGGATGTCATCCGAATTGATAACGCTGCCTGCAGCGCTGAAGTCACGCTATTTGGCGGCCATATTCTTCACTGGCAACCCTCGGGACAAAAACCGGTTTTGTGGATGAGCGAAAACTCCGCCTTCGATGGGGTCACGGCGCTGCGCGGAGGTGTTCCCATTTGCTGGCCTTGGTTTGGAGAAAAAGAAGGCCAAGAAAAACACGGTATCGTGCGAAGCCAGTTATGGCAGTTAGACCATTATCAAGAAAGCGCAGACACCACCACCTTGCAATTGAGCATTACTTTAGACTCCTCGATGGGTAGCGGGCCCTTCCCGAAAAAAGTCAGCATGCTACTCCGATTCGGCGCAACCCTAGAGCAAACACTAACCTTCGAAAACACCTCGGAAGCTCCCCAATGCTTTGCATACGCGCTGCACAATTATTTTCGCGTGAGTAGTCCAGACAATATTGCGATTCCACAACTGGAAAACAGTATTTACCACGACAAAGTTGAGCAGCTTAGCCAGCAGATCGATACCGGTTCGCGCGACCACTGCGGGCCTATTGATAGGGTCTACCTTAATGATAAGGCCGCCACACTCGTTGACTCCGGCTACGATAGAACCATCGCCATTGAAAAAACGGGCTCTCAAAACTGGGTGCTCTGGAACCCAGGTAAAGATGCTGGCGGAATAGCTGATATTCACCCCGGCGGCGAAAAAGAATACCTGTGTTTCGAAGTAGCCAATACCGCAGATGTCTCCCTGCCGCCCGGAGAAAAACTCACCATTGGCCAGGTAATCTCAATCTCATAACAGCCAGCGCAAACGTAATGAACTTACCCGATCCTCGTCATTTTAAAAACATTGTTGTTTTGACGGGCGCAGGCGTTTCTGCCGAATCGGGATTGCGCACTTTTCGTGATAACAACGGTCTTTGGAGGGAGTACCGAGTCGAAGAACTCGCTACTCCCGAAGCCTTCACAAAAAACCCTAAATTGGTACACGCCTTTTACAATTCCCGCCGCCACACATTACTTCAGTCCGCCAAAGCCAATAAAGCACATTTTGCACTCGCGAATTTTGAATCAACATTTGAGGGTAACTTCCTTCTCGTCACCCAAAACGTAGACAACCTGCACGAGCAAGCAGGCTCAAAGAACCCACACCACCTGCACGGAGAATTACTAAGGGCACGATGCGGCCTTTGCGAACACTCGGTTGATATTGAAGGCGACTTAACCTGCCAGTCTATATGCCGTCATTGCGGCGGGATTGGCGCCATGCGACCAGACATCGTGTGGTTTGGAGAAATGCCGCAGCAGTTAGAACTTATTGAACCAGCGCTCTCGCGCTGTGACCTTTTCGTTTCCATAGGTACGTCGGGCACAGTCTATCCCGCCGCCGGGTTTTTACGATTGGCAAAAACCAATGGCGCAATCACCGTTGAACTCAACCTCGAAGCTTCAGCCAATAGTGGTTTTTTCGATTACTGTTCCCTCGGCCTTGCCTCGGATGTGCTGCCCAATTTCTTCCACACCGCCTAAGCTGTTTGATTTGTACTGCAACCCACTCAATAACCTTAATCCTCCTTCCCCTACCGTTGATTTCCATCAAAGCAGCAAAACAAGCAAGAACTAGACTGGCCTCATGCACAACAATGAACACACCACTAACATCGCAGAGCATCCAACGATGCAACGCCGGCAGACCAAAATTACGGAATTCGAAGCCACTCGGCTACTCGAAAACTTTCGTCGTCAGCCCGCTCGCCCAATTAACATTTGTATTGATGGCAATGCCTTCGCATGGGTAAAGCAAAACAACAATATTACCTCCACAGGCAACACCCTTTGCCGGGAAATTCACGCGTGGGCAGAAGCCATTGGCCAGCGCAATGTTGACACCCTTATGCTTTGCTACCCGTTTCAATACTGGCAGCCCTATGAACTCACTGAAGTAATGCACGCTTTGGCGTCCCACTTTTGTTTATCGGAATCCACACAACGGTGCCACCGGGTTGCCACAAAAATCAGTGAAATCAACAATGAACACGTCGCGCTGCTTAAAGGGCTCGGCTTCAACCATTACCACATCGTTCTTAGTCGAGACGATTTGGTGGACATTCCACGGCTGGAATCGCTGGTGAAACTTATACGCCAGTACTCGTTTTCGGGTATTGGCATCCAAATCCACGATGCCGATTGCCTAGATGATCTTCGCGACCACGTAAAAGATGTACAACAGAAGGTTGCGCCAGACTATATCTACATTGGTTTACACCCAAAACTACTGAACAGGGAGATACAGAGCAAAGGTGCCATGATCTTCGACGGCGAAGAAGAACTTGAAGAAGATTGTATCTATATGGGCCTCGAAGGCACGAGTCGACTACAAAGTTTAGTGTTACAAAACTTTTGTAGTCCGCAACGATATCTGAGCGCCCTAGAGTCGGGCCATCTACCGGTGAACCCAGGCCCTCTCAGTATCTAACGGTATTTATCTAATCTAGCACGACGGCCGGCGACATTTTCCTATATAATGTAGCGCCATATCAGCCTTTGTCGTGGATTTAACTATGCCTCCGCAAACCATCGCCAGTCATCAATGTCACCAAAACCCTCAGGTAAATTGTGCAGACTGCCGTCTGGCTGGAATTTGCTTGCCTATTAGCCTTCATGTAGAAGACATTAGTAAGCTAGACGACATCATTCAGCGCGGTCGACCTGTACAAAAATCAGACCATGTCTACCACGCAGGTGAAGCCTTCCGCTCGGTCTACGCCCTGCGCTCCGGAGCCATTAAAACGGTAAAAGTAACGCACGACGGCCAAGAGCAAGTCACCGGCTTTTATCTTCCTGGCGAGATCATTGGTATGGACGGACTAGCCTCCAACCATCACACTAACTCGGCCATTGCCCTGGAAACCTCTGCGGTGTGTGAAATACCTTTCACCCGCCTGGAAGAGTTGAGCACACAGGTACCTCACCTTCAGCGCCGCTTCTTTCAGCTTATGAGTAAAGAAATCACTCAAGAGCAACAATTGATCACACTGTTAAGTAAAAACAGTGCTGACGAACGTATTGCAGCACTATTGATGAGCATCTCTACCCGTAACCACAACCGCGGACTATCGGCAAAAGAGTTCTACCTGCCAATGTCCCGCTCCGATATAGGCAACTACCTAGGCCTAACGATCGAAACGGTGAGCAGAGTACTTAGCCGGCTACATAAACAAGAAGTGATTATTCTGGATAAAAAGCACGTTATCATCGACGATATGGATGCATTGAAAAACATCGCCTCTGTCGCTTTCGACTAGATCACATTCCCAATGAGCGATAACCCTCCCGGCTCAGCCTTGTCGTCACACTCATAGACGAGGCTAACGCTGTAGATCCCAACATTGAGCTTTGCCCAGATACCGGCTCACCTGCCCCGAAAGAGTTACTATACGGGCAACGCATGTCCCGAATGCTCGGCGAATTTAACCCTGAAGCATCTGAAAACCTTAGAATAGCCGCGAGAGCCCAGCATATAGAACGCTGGAAATCACCGCGCACAAACTTCCCCGAGGGGCGCACAGGTTATAAAAAGTGGCGCTCACAATTATCCGTGTTTCATGCCGACCGAGCGACCGAGCTAATGGCTCAGGCTGGGTACAACCATGAGGAACAGCAGCGTGTTCGCTACCTTATCCAAAAACGGCAGATAAAAAGAGACCCAGAAACCCAGGCCCTCGAAGATGTTATATGCTTGGTATTTCTCAAACATTATCTCGCTGGTTTCGCCGGTAAGCACGATGAGCCCAAGCTGATTGATATTATTCAGAAGACGTGGGCCAAAATGTCCGAAACTGGCCATAGCGCGGCACTAAAGATTCAGCTTCCCGACACCCTCCAAGCCCTTGTGGCTAAAGCTCTCGCCTGAGAACCTACCCGGTTAATAAAAATTGTGATAAGCGCTGTAAAACATTTCCATGTCTGGTTTGCGATATTTAGTTTGGCGGGGTTCGTCATCCGTGTCATCTGGCTCACCTCTCGCCCCGACCTGCTTCAGCGGAAGGCCATCAAGGTTCTTCCCCACATCAACGACACAGCGCTATTTGCCACAGGGTTGCTGATGGCGTTCAGCATGGGCTACCCGTTTACCGGCTTTTATTGGCTAACAGCCAAATTAGGGCTGATAATTCTGTATATTCTACTAGGGTTTATGACCTTAAAACAGACCTCAAATAGCCTATACCGTTTTGCTCTCTTAGGCGTTTCATTTATTACTTATTCATCTATTATATTTTTAGCCGTTTCTAAGCCTCACTTCTAGCAAACCCCCATCACACGTACGCTGTGACTCATTTCTCATACATAAAGAGTTGGCACCTATTACCCTTTTCGACCCTGCTTATAGCCTTTATGACAAGGGCCTAGATCACAAAGGGTTGACATTAGTTATATAGGCCACTTTAATAACCTCAAACACCATACAAATTTACTAAAAACTCTGGCTAGAAAAACTGGTGACCTAGAATGAAATACTTGGCAATGATCTTTACCCTCGCACTGACGGTATTAGCATCTTCAGCCTATGGATGTGACGAGAAATGCGCAAAGGATAAAGCAGAAGCTGAAAAAAACGTGCAATTCCCAGGCTATATGTCCTGGAAGTTTTGTGAAGATACGCGCATGGACTTCATGACCTCCTCGATGGAGAGCCTGGACAAATACCGCAGCAAGCACTTCGACACCCGCTACAAAGGCGGCATACGCAACATCAAGAACTACATGGTGCAGCGTAAAGCTTGGCTAGTAGAATGTGATACCTACATGCAGCTAACCGGTAAAGGCAGAATTTTTGAAGACAACAAAACCACAAAGAAAATTTTCAAAGCAATGGACAGCGTAACCAAGGAACTTGGCGATTTAATCGCAGGGGTGACCTACTCTTCATCTTTAGGCCAAGATTCCAGTGTGGTTCTAAACGGACACTTTGAGACCCTATTTACGGCAGTAGACGACCACAAGAACATCATGCTGCTTAAAGGGCGCTATGTAACCCGCTAAAACACCACCCACAGTGCATTTACCACACAATAAAAAAGGCGCCCTATTTAGGCGCCTTTTTTTGATGGGTAGCTTACATCAGGAGTGTAAAACCTGTTGTTTCAGCTCACTTTTCACTGCGAGAGCAGCGTCTTTAATCGCTTTCATCCCACACCGAAGCAATCGAGCCTGCTCTACAGCCGACATCCCTTCGGGGAAGTGGCTCGGCGATACACCAAGCGGCTGAAGGGGGCTACCCTCAATTGAAATTCTAAAACCCGTCACATGAAAAGCCGAAAGGCTATCCAGGTCGACATTCCAAGCATCAAAATCCATTTTTAATTCCTCTAACTAACCGCTTCCAATTATAAAGCTTGTCGAGATTGGCAATTCCCTGTTATCACTAACGCCTGCCTCAACAAAATACATCCTATACCGTGCCTTTGCACCTACTTACTTACTATCTACTCCCTAGAGAATGGCGCGAAAACAGGCGAACCTTATATAAATACGGCTTAAAGTGCCAGCAAAATTTATCTAGCGCCCCTGTTTTCATACTATGGTACCAACTTGCTCTAATGTAATTCTAAATAGTCTAGCTACTCCCACTCAATGGTGGCTGGCGGCTTACTGGAAATATCATAGGTTACACGTGATACGCCCGATATCTCATTAATAATTCGACCAGAAACTTTTTCTAATAACTCATAAGGCAAGTGAGCCCATCGAGCCGTCATAAAATCGACCGTTTCAACAGCACGCAAGGCAATTACCCACTCGTACCGACGCCCGTCTCCTACCACCCCTACGGACTTAACAGGCAGAAAAACCGCAAATGCCTGACTGGTTTTTTGGTACCAACCAGACTCATGGAGTTCTTCAATGAATATGGCATCGGCTTCTCGTAAAATATCGGCATAGCCTTTGTTTACTTCACCCAAAATTCTTACGCCTAAACCCGGCCCGGGAAATGGGTGCCTGTAAACCATGTCGTAGGGAAGTCCTAACTCTAACCCTATTTTCCTTACTTCGTCCTTAAACAACTCACGCAGTGGTTCAACCAGCTCCATCTCCATATCATCGGGTAAACCACCAACATTGTGGTGGCTTTTTATGACATGCGCTTTACCTGTTTTAGCCGCGGCAGACTCAATGACGTCAGGGTAAATAGTTCCCTGGGCGAGCCAGCGTACATCTTGTATCTTTGCGGCTTCAGCGTCAAAGACCTCAATAAAGGTATTGCCAATTGCTTTCCGTTTTTGTTCCGGATCGGCGATGGACTTTAGCTTACCCAAAAACAACTCTTCGGCATCGGCACGGATAACTTTGACGCCCATATTTTTAGCGAACATATCCATAACCTGGTCACCTTCATTCTTGCGAAGTAGACCATTATCGACAAATACACATGTGAGCTGATCACCTATCGCTCGGTGAAGCAAAGCCGCTACAACCGAAGAATCAACACCTCCAGATAACCCTAACAGCACCTTACCAGAACCCACTTGCTGCTTAACTCTAGCAATAGCATCTTCTACAATATTTGCGGCTGTCCACAGAGGGGCACAGCCAGCCAGCTCAAGCACAAAATGTTCGAAAATCCGCTGGCCCTGCAAGGTGTGCGTCACTTCGGGGTGAAACTGAATACCGTACATGCGCTTCTCTTCACAGGCCATTCCGGCGATTGCGCAGCTGTCTGTAGAAGCAATCAAAGAGAAACCCTCAGGCATCTTGCTGACTTTATCACCATGGCTCATCCACACATCCAGCAGCGCTTCTCCGCCCTGATCTACATGGTCTTTAATGTCATGAAAGAGGCTGTTTTCTGCTTCAACCTTAATCTGTGCATAACCAAATTCACGCACACTGGAGCCTTCCACTTCACCACCTAATTGCTCGGCCATGGTTTGCATCCCATAGCAAATTCCCAACACCGGCACACCCAACTCAAAGACCAGCCCCGGAGCTCGCGGCGATTCGCCTTCGGTCACAGACTCGGGCCCTCCAGCGAGAATAATAGCTTTGGGCGCAAATACTCTAATATCTTCTTCGGGCATATCAAAAGCACGAATTTCCGAATAAACCCCTATCTCACGCACACGCCGTGCAATTAGCTGGGTGTACTGAGACCCAAAATCGAGAATAAGAATGCGTTGGGAGTGAATATCTTGGCTCATGAATTACTCAACATTTACAGGCTATAAAAAAGTTGGGCCCACTCTTAAAGCGGGCCCAATAAACTCATTTTGACCGTTTAGCGGCCAGAGACAGGGTAATTCGGCGCCTCTTTGGTAATGCTCACATCATGAACATGGCTTTCACCCATACCCGCTGAGGTTACCCGAACAAACTGCGGTTTGGTTCTCATCACTTCAATATCGACAGAACCGGTATAACCCATTGCTGCGCGCACACCCCCCATCAACTGATGGACAATCGCCGATAGCGGGCCTTTGTAGGGAACACGCCCCTCAATACCCTCGGGTACCAGCTTTTCCATACCTTGACTAGAATCCTGAAAATAACGGTCTGAAGAACCCTGGTTTTTTGACATGGCCCCCAAAGAGCCCATACCACGATACGACTTATAGGTACGCCCTTGATAAAGCTCCACCTCGCCCGGCGCCTCTTCGGTACCTGCGAACATTGACCCCATCATAATGGCGTGAGCACCCGCTACTAGCGCTTTGGCAACATCACCGGAATAGCGAATACCGCCATCGGCAATAAGCGGCACACCCGAGTCTTTCAGCGCAGCCGCAACATTGGCAATGGCTGAAATCTGAGGAACACCCACCCCGGTAACAATACGTGTAGTACAAATTGACCCAGGGCCAATACCCACTTTAACGGCATCTGCACCGGCTTCTATCAGCGCCAGCGCGGCTTCGGGCGTTGCAATATTACCGCCGATAACTTCAACTTTGGGGTACTGTTCTTTTATGAGCCTAACGCGATCAATCACATTTTTAGAGTGGCCATGGGCCGTATCAACAACAAGTACATCAACACCGGCATCAACTAGCGCAGCGACTCGATTATCGGTGTCTGGACTGGTGCCAACCGAAGCGCCCACCCGCAACCGGCCATCTTCATCTTTACAGGCGTTTGGGTAGTTTTCGGCTTTATTGATGTCTTTAACTGTGATTAAACCACACAGATCGAAGTCATCATTAACCACTAGAATTTTTTCAATTCGATGCTTGTGCAACAATGCCTGAACTTCGGTTGCACTGGACCCTTCTTTTACCGTTACCAGCTTTTCTTTAGGGGTCATGATACTGGCAACAGTGGCCTCCAGATTGGTCTCAAAACGAACGTCTCTGCCCGTCACAATGCCCACTAGATCACCGTTTCGTAAAACAGGAACACCCGAAATACGGTGCTTTCGGGTCAACGCTATCAATTCGCTAATGGTTGCCGAATCATCAATGGTTATCGGGTCGCGCACCACGCCGGCTTCAAATTTTTTCACCGCCAGAACTTCAGCTGCCTGCTTCTTAATGGTCATGCTTTTATGGATGATGCCAATACCGCCTTCTTGCGCGAGCGCGATCGCCAACGAAGACTCCGTCACGGTATCCATCGCCGCAGAAAGCAGCGGAATGTTAAGCGAGATACGCCGGGTTAACCGTGTTTTCAAACTGACATCCTTGGCGGTAACAGCAGAGTAACCGGGAACCAACAGAACATCATCGAAAGTCAGCGCTTCTTGAGCAATCCTTAACATAGAAATAACAACCTCAGGAATAGGGTGTAACGCCTTAACTCCCCGCGAACAGGAAAAGGCTTAGCCAGTAGTATAGACATGGGATAAAACCGGGCATTATAAAGCTGATAAAGCAGTGGGTAAACAAAGACTTAGCTTAGAATGACGAAAATTTGGCGGCATCCCCTTTACTTCGCCCCCGCGGGTGGACATCATAAGCGCCCCTCTAGCCTCTACGCCGTGCACGCGCTATGACCAATATGGAATTCACCCCAAATACCCCCTCTTCCAGCCATAGCGGCCGACAGGTGTTTTCGGTAACCGATCTCAACAGAAAGGCTAAGCAATTATTAGAAATTCACCTGCCACTGATTTGGGTGGAAGGTGAAATATCCAATTTTACCCGCCCCTCCTCTGGGCATTGGTATTTCACCCTAAAAGACGACAAAGCCCAAGTGCGCTGTGCGATGTTTCGCAATCGAAACAGCCTGCTGAAAACAACGCCTAAGTCAGGCGACCAAGTGCAACTACGCGCGCGCGTCAGTCTTTATGAGGGTCGCGGCGAATATCAGCTGATTATTGAACATCTCGAAGAAGCGGGTTTTGGTATTCTGCAAAAGCGGTTTCAGGAGCTAAAGCAAAAACTTGAAGCCGAGGGGTTATTTGAGGCAACCGCCAAAAAACCCATCCCTGCGGTGCCAAAGCATATTGCCGTCGTTACCTCGCCCACCGGCGCCGCAGTGCGCGATGTGATATCTGTTCTTCAACGCCGCTTTGCGGCTACCCCGATAACAATCATACCCTCGCTTGTACAGGGAGACGGCGCTATCGACCAGCTTTGCCAAGCGGTGACGCTCGCCGATCAGCAGGAAATATTTGATGTGATTTTACTTTGTCGCGGTGGTGGCTCAATTGAGGACCTTTGGTGTTTTAATAGCGAAAAACTCGCACGCACTATCGCCCAGGCACGCACCCCGGTAATGAGCGCTGTTGGCCATGAAATAGATTTTACTATCGCTGATTTTGTTGCAGACCAGCGCGCAGCAACACCCTCCGCAGCGGCAGAATTATTGAGCCCAGACGCCACTGAAATTCGCCAGGCATTTAACAGCATAAGCCTTAGATTGCAGGCTAGCGTACGTATCGGCATACAAAACCAAAAGCTTCGCTTGAATCATGCCCGACAACTTTTACGCCACCCAGGGCACCGTCTACAAGTGTGGTCCCAACGCCTCGACCAGCTTGAGCTGCGCATTAGCGGGGCAATACGCTCTCAGCTAAACAACAAAAAAAGTTCACTTAACCGCGAGCAATCGCAACTCAAACTTCACAACCCGGCAACAACTCTCGCCCTGCGCACCGCCCAAGCGAAAGAGTTAGAAAATCGTTTAAAACGCGCACTGACCCATGCCGTTACGGATAAGCGGTCTGCACTGGCTAAAGCCGCTGACAAGCTCGACATTATTAGCCCGCTAAACACCCTAAAACGCGGATATGCCATAACGCGAGATAAGAGCGGGAATATTATTCGCAATGCAAAACAAGCCTCGCCCGGTGAAGAGCTAGAGATATTACTAAGTGAAGGAACATTACAGGTAAACGTAAAAACGTTAACTTAGGGCTAGCAGTTCAGCTTGAGCATCTAACACTACTTGCATTAAGGCTTTATCACCGAGCTTATCCAGACCCAAATCGCCTCGGCATATTAGCCTAGCAATATCCAATGGCAGCCCTTTCGACGACACCAAAGGGAATAACCCCGCCACTATCATGTCTACAGGATGGTCTAAAATCTCGTCGTATATTTCCGGCCTCAGCGGGCGAAGGGATTCGGCACAGGCTTTGCGAATTGCGGTGTTGTATACAATTTGGCGCATTCCGCCTACGCAAGTTACGCCCTCAGCAAACATTAATTGCGAAAAAACCAATGCCATACCCGGAATAATCGCCCCGCTTTCAAGTGCTCCAATAACCTTATCTGGCGTCAAAGTAAGAGAGGCGTTTTTACCCAGCAACTCCCCCGCATTATAAATTGTAAACGGCTGCATACGTTGCGCCTCTACCGACCAGAACAACACCGAACCCTGCTGCCTCACCAAACTCCAGCAACCACCCACCTCGTCTAATTGACGTATAAATGATTCCGTCACCAGCGGATTAAAAAGCAGTTGGTAAATAATTGATTGCTCATCCTGCAATTGTGCGATTAATAATTCAGTTGCCAGCTCACTGATATTGATAAATACAAATTCTTTTTCAGGTAAGATTTCTTTACACATTTTGTAGTTAATAAGCGCACATTGCTCTCCATAACTTCCCTGCGCAAGCACACCATCATCACCGTAAAACTTAGATACAAGCTCAATTGAACGCACAAAGTGCTCGGCATCCATATCGCCTGAACCTGAAATCTTTTCAATTCCTTCCAATACTTTTTCATACTCTTCAATCGAAAATGGCTCCATACCCGACACCACACGTTTTCGGGCACTTTTCCCAAACAAGTTTATACAGTGGGTATGCTCCTTTCCCGGTATCAATATTCCGCGAGGGTAAAACAAGTTATCCATTGGAATCCAATCGGTGCATAGCACCGGCACTACATCAGGCGAGCGACTTCCTGCTACTGCGGCTAGCAGCGCCTGAATAGCAATTGGATGAAACAACGGAGCCGTGTGGTGAGCACTAAGCACAACAGGCTGATTATGCAGCTGCGTGCGAATATCAACATGCATCCCAAAACGTTTATGGCATATCCGCTCGATTGCCCCCATAAAACCCGGCGACACCCTATTTTCACTCCCCAACGGCGAACCTTCCCATATCTGATTTGAATATTCACCGAGCGTTCTGTTTTGCCATTCACCAAAATGTGCGGCTAGCAATGGATTTCTTTCTTTCAATTTATCAAAAAAAAGACTGTTATCGTTTATATCCCACTGTTTATTTAAATGCATTTAGGCACAGGCCTCCATTTCAATATTGCCCGAAAACCAAGTAAGCGCCTTACCCAAAATTCGAACAGAATGGCCATCGACAAAACAGGGCACGGGGCCACCTCGCTCGGAAACCGAATATCCCAACAACTCAGATTTCTTCAGTTTGTAATTCCATAACGGCCCTAAAGCACCGTTTGCAGAGCCACAAAAATAGTCTTCATTCACCCCAATAGACGGCGCAAAAACACGGTAACAATAATCTGAATTGGCGCCGGGCGCTGTAACCAATAACGCGCGAATAGACTCTACAAGCGGCACAGAAAAATCCGGCTTGAGGGCACGCACCGCATACTCAGAAGGAAACTCTGCGATCACGTCGTAAAAACTTTTATACATCTGGAAAGCGTTCACACCAAGGAATTTTGTAACGCAGGGAACGTCGTTAATTGGCTTGCAGAGAAAGTTCGGCATTTCAAGCTCGAAGGCATCATTAATAATACCTACCCTTATCCGAAAACGACCGAGGCAAAACTGAATACTATTCGACTTGTGCCCTAGAGACTCTCTAACCACGTGAGCGGCAGCCACCGTTCCATGGCCACAGATTTCCACTGGATTTTTTGGGCCAAAATGCCTTAGTTGATATATGCCATTTTTTTCGCGAACAACAAAAGACGTAATCGGCTGATTTAGCTCCCGCGCAATTTGCTGGAGCTGCATATCGGGCAGGAGCTGGTCAAGCACACATACAGCTGCCGGGTTACCAGTAAAGAACTGACTGGCAAATGCCTTAACGATAAATAAATTGTTATTTGCGCCCACAAAACACCGCTAGTGACAAAAACATAGCAAGGAATCACAAAAACTCAAAGAGAGTGTGCTCATTTGAGCTTAGCACAGCGAATTTAGGGGAAATTTTGAATATGCCTTATTGATAAATTGTTTTGTTTTTGAAAACACAAACTCCATAGTCATTCGGAATTACGTTAACAAAGGCTAATAAACTGTAAACTTCCACATTGGCACCAAAATCTTTATCATAAGCGGACCAAAACACTTTCACCCAACAGCCCTACCCAATGACTTGCGTTACGGATCAACTGCTAACTACGTATGAAACCTACACACGAAAACATCATTAGAATTCATAATGCAACGGTATTCCGGGGTATGCATAAGGTTTTCTCCTCGCTAAGCCTTTGTTTAAAAACCGGAGAAAACACGGCCATACTCGGCCCGAATGGATCGGGCAAATCCACATTATTGAAACTTATTACCCGCGAGGTTCTCCCTGTGGTTGCGAGTAACAGTTATTGCCACCTATTCAGTGAGGACCGCATCACAATTTGGGATCTACGAAAAAAAATTGGCATTGTTTCTCAGGATTTCCAGAATGACTATCGCGCATTGGCAACAGGTAAAGACGTGGTGATATCGGCTTTTTTTGGTTCCATTGGCTTGCATGAACACAACATTGTCACGCAAGCAATGGAGAACCAAGCCGACAAGGTGCTCAACAACTTAGATCTAGTGCACCTGGCCAACAGGCAGTACCTTCAACTCTCCACTGGCCAGCAGAGGCGCCTACTGCTCGCACGCGCGCTAATACATAAACCCAAAGTGTTAATATTCGACGAACCTACAAGCGGCCTTGATATGAAAGCCAGCTTTCAGGTTATTGAGGATATGCGTGAATTAACACAAAATGGCACAACATTAATCGTTGTTACTCACCATATACACGAAATCATTCCTGAAGTTGAACGACTAGTGCTGTTAAAAAATGGCGCTATAGCTGCCGATGGTAAAAAAGATAAACTCTTGACTGACGCAAAAATCAGCGAACTTTTTGACATACAGATTCAACTAAAACAAAGTGGTGGTTTTTATCAAGCGTTCCCCGCTTAGCTGCGTGCACGGACGCTATTGAACCTCTGCAACAGATTGCAGCCCCTTGACTGATAGCCGATCATTAATACTGACCAGCAAATTAAAGCCAGGTAACACAACGTAACTTGGCTGCCCCATCTTGCCAGAATAGCGCCCTACAGAGATTAAGGCGCCAACAGGCTCAAGCCCATTTTAATACCAATAAGCAAAAGCAGCAGCGCCAGTAAAATTCCAAGTAAATGGCTTGATAGGCGCTTACCGATTTTGGCACCAAATGGCGCAGCCATAACAGAACAAACCGCAATCGCAAAAAACGCGGGGAAATTAATTAGCGAATAACTGAGGGCTGGAGCATCCACTCTGGTTTCACCCGAAATCAAGATCAACGCTACAGCAGGCGCAGAAATCAGCAAGCCAAACCCACCGGCCGTGCCAATCGCGCGATGGGCTGAGTACCCCCAAGCAATTAGCAGTGGCCCGCCTAAAGCGCCACCACCCACTCCAGCCATCGATGACAAACAAGCGATGCCGTACACCACGGGGTAAATCAACACCTTTCGAACAGCTGGCCAAGCGCTGGCCTCATCGGTGGTGCGCCCCATGCCAGATGTCATCGTTCTAAAAATTAACGTCAAGGCTACAAACACCACTAAAAGCGAAAACATAAACCGAAGCCACCATTCATCTACTTGGTACAGCAGCAAAACACCACTTAGGGCGCCCAATACAAGCGCAGGAGACCACCTGAGCAAGTGCAGACCATCAAGATTGCCCAGCTTATAGTGCGATCGAAGTGATGATAGAGACGTTGGTATTATGCACATCAACGATGTGGCTACAGCCATAGAGGTGGCCGTTTGGCCACTGGCACCGAAATACTGAAAAAGAAAATACAAGGCGGGCACAACAACAATACCGCCACCAATACCAAACATTCCCGCTAGGAATCCCGACAGCACACCTGTCGCGCAGGTTAACAATATTAACAGGTAGATAGATTCGATCATCAGTGGTTATTGGCGCGCAGAATTAGACAAATTTAATGGCGGCAAGCCGGTTTCGGTAATAAACTCTAGTGCTTAACGACAAAGGAGTCTTACACATGAAATTAGAGTCTACTTGGAAAATGCTAGCAAGCTTTGCCGCTGCATCCGTTTTTTGCGCTACAAGCGCATTTGCAGCCCACCACGCCACCGACGAAAACACAGCTGAAGCCATGGATGCGACGACTGAGGCTATGGAAGCGACGGTAGAAAAAACGGCTACCGCAGAGACTGCTGTAGCAAAAACAACCACACCCACGAGCACCTCCCCGTCAAAATACAGTTGCTCACTTCAAGGGCTTGTTCGCCGAGTAGAAATCATTTACTCAACTGACACGTCCGTGCCCTGTGATGTCACTTATTACAAAGATAACGAAGCTCCAGATGAAGTGAATACGCTATGGAGCGCGCAAAATCTGGAGGGCTACTGTGAACAAAAAGCAGCAGAATTCGTAGAAAAATTACAGTCTTGGGGTTGGGCCTGTAAAGGCGAATAAACTCTTCGCCTTATTGATTATACGTTGATCGAAACCCGCTGTTCTACTTCTTCTTTTTTACATGCTTCATCAACCGGCTCTTGCTGGTATGCTGTCGGTCGGTGAGCTTGTTTTTCCTTCCGGCGAAGGGGTTTTCACTGGATCTGAATTCAATTTTTACCGGCGTGCCAGTTAGATCCAACGCTTTTCGATAGGCTTTTTCCAAATACCGTACGTAGTGTTTGGGCACTTCGTTGGTTTGGTTACCGTGAATAACGATCACCGGTGGGTTGTGCCCCCCAGCATGCGCGTAGCGTAACTTAATCCTCCGTCCTCGAACCAAAGGCGGCTGGTGAGCTAATACTATCTGTTCCAGAATTCGCGTTAAGAAGTTTGTAGAATATTTCTCGGTTGCCGCTTTATAGGCTTTTTCCACGGATTTATAGAGATTACCTACACCCGTACCGTGTAAAGCAGAAATAAAATGCAGGTCCGCAAATTCGACGAAACGCAACCTACGCTCCAACTCTCGTTTGATGTGGGCCTTATGGTCTTCTTCCAATCCATCCCATTTATTTAGCGCTACAACCAACGCGCGGCCACTGTCAATTGCGTGACCCATCAAATGAAGATCTTGGTCAACAACGCCTTCTTGTGCATCCATTACCAAAACAACCACATTGGAATCACCCATCGCTTGCAAGGTTTTGACGATGGAAAATTTCTCTACGGTCAATTTAACGTTTTTACGCCGACGCACACCCGCCGTATCGATAATGGTGTAGGGCTTACCGTCACGCTCGTAGTCAATATAAATACTGTCTCGGGTGGTACCAGGCAAATCAAAAACAATAACCCGCTCTTCTCCAAGCATACGGTTAACGAGCGTCGATTTGCCCACATTGGGCCGGCCAACAATCGCCATTTTTATGCCGCGCTTATGTTCTTCGTCCTCTAATTCTTGAACCTCGTCAACGCCCGCCAACACACAATCGAGCATATTGTTGATGCCGCGACCATGGGCAGCGGCAATACTGATTATCTCGCCCAAGCCCATTTCGTAAAATGGCGCGGTAGCAACATCTGGGTTCAGCCCGTCCACTTTGTTGGCGATCACAAAAGCAGGCTTAGACAAACTACGCAGATGCTCGGCAATTTGTTGGTCCGCAAGGGTTATACCGTCACGGCAATCGACCATGAAGAGTACGATATCCGACTCCTCCATTGCCTGCAGCGATTGCTCGGCCATATAGCTATCGATGCCGTCTTCGTCGCCACTGATCCCTCCGGTATCCACCACAATAAAACGCTTATCCCCGTGCACGGCATCACCGTATTTACGGTCGCGAGTCAGGCCCGAAAAGTTAGCGACAATAGCATCACGCGTTTTGGTCAAGCGATTAAATAGCGTGGATTTACCCACATTCGGACGGCCCACTAGGGCGATAGTTGGAATCATTACGGTTCTCTTGAACGTACTCTCTAAAAAGGAAAAACCCCGCCGAGAATAATCTGGCAGGGTTCTCCGCACTTACTCTACCGTAAATTACTCTTCAGTTTTTACAGTGTAGGCACTCAATTTGCCGCCATCAGCGTAGGTATACAGAATTTCACCATCGCTCAATAGGGGAATTCTTGGCATGCCACGACTCCTTTGCTTACCACCAGGCATTTTAAAACGGGCAGCAAATTTGCCATCACTCTGATTAAGCACGTGAACATAACCATAGCCATCGGTAACCGCTAGGAAAGAGTCAAACACTACGGGTCCACTGGTATTACGGCGTTTTAGCTCAAAATTTTCCCACTCCAGCTCACCGGTAATAGCATTAAAGGCCTGAATACGAGAGTCTTCAGTGCTAACAAATACTTTACCTTGGGCAGCGGCCATGGAATAGCTGGTTGACGCAGCTTTGGTCCACATAACGCGCCCGGAGCCTCGGCTTACTGCAGCAACATTACCCTGGAAGCTTCCAGCATAAAGGTAGCCGCCATCGATAATGGGTGTACCGTCAATATCGACAATTCGGTCTAACTCCGTACGTCCTTGAGGGCGCGCAACACGGAACTCCCACTGAGTAGAACCATCACTGGCCGAAAGACTGAGCACCTGACCATTATCAAACGCGACAATAACCTGACTGGCGGTTACCACAGCAGATGCCGTACCACGCACCGTCAACACCGGTAAAGCGTGGTCGTAAGACCAGCGCTGTTCACCGGTTTTAGTATCTAGCGCAAACACGCGACCATCGATAGTAGTGGCAACAACGAGATCACCGTTACTGACCGGTGCCGACAACACTTCACTACTGATTTCGACCTGCCACAACTGCTCGCCACTACGGCTGTCTAGGGCATGCACAGTGCCGTTGTAGGTACCAAAATATACGGTATTTGTGTCAACACCCACACCGCCAGAAATTGGTTCATCGGTATTGATGGACCAACCTTTTTTCCCCGTATTCGCCTCGAAAGACTGAACATCGCCTTTATAGCCAGCGGTGTATATGTTCCCTTGCCCATCTAAGGCTACTGAAAAACGGGTGTAGCGATTATCTTGGCCGGAGCCGGCTTTGCGGCTCCAAATTCGATTTAGCTTGACTGACGCTTCAAACTTAACCAAATCCACTGCTTCCAGATCCAGCTCTTTCTCGTTCTTACTGCTACAGCCTAATAAGCTGATGAAAACAGCTATTGGAAGCAAATACCTCAACATCAGGCATCGCCCTCCGCATCACCTGCGGCAGCTTCTTCCACAGGCGATTGCTCTGGGGAGGCTACCTCTGGCTTAGCAACCGAGTCCTGCTTCAGCTGAATGAAACTGGTGCGATTAAACTCTGATGCTGGCAGCGCGCGAAGCGCGTCAGCATAGGCGGTGTGCGCAGCACCCTCATCGCCTTGGGCAAGATAAATATCACCGCGTATTTCTGCAAAAAGCGCTTTGTAAGCTTGACTAGAAGCAGAGCTCACCAGAGCCAAAGCCGCTTCATTATCACCTTGTGCAGACACTACACGCGCAAGGCGCGCTTTTGCCAGTTGGCTTATCGATTCGTTAGCACCATTGTCAACAACCATCTCCAGGCGAGCCACAGCTTCGTCCAACTGATTATCTTCTACGTGCAACTTAGCCAGAAGCAAGTTGGCCATATCAGCGTAAAGGGTGTCATCGTGCTCGGCCACCAATGCTTGCGCCAATTCTGAAACCGTTAATTTTTGCTCCGCAGACATTGCCGCACCGGGCTCAACTTCTGCCGCTGCACTCAAGCCTTCGAACTTATCGGAAGCCACCTGGGCCTCAGCGAGTTGATGGTTGTTCCAACCATTCCAGCCGAAGTACCCCACCAACACCAGCGCAACCGGTAGCACTATCGACAACCAATTTTCATTCCACCAGCGCTTTAACGCCTCGACTTGCTCTTCTTCAGTTAAGTGTTCAGCCACTTGTTTGCTCCTAAACGATTATGTCTGTTATTTGTTCTTGTTTTATGGTCTGCTGCGGTTCATCCGCACGCAAGTATTTAACGGTAACTTCACCGCTTTGCGCTTCATCTTCACCCAGAATGAGCGCTATCTCTGCCCCACTTCTATCGGCCTTTTTCATTTGGCTTTTAAAGCTGCCGCCTCCACAATTCATTTGAACGCGAAGGTAAGGGGCATGCTCTCGCAGGTATTCGGCTAACTGAAATGCCTGGAGCGTCACGTCGCCCACAGCCACCAGATAGACATCAACCGTACGGGAAAGATCCTCTGGAAATAAATTCAATTCTTGCAACAACAGCACCAGCCGCTCCATACCCATGGCAAAGCCCACCGCCGGCGTTGGCTGCCCCCCCATTTGTGACACTAGGCCGTCATAACGGCCACCCGCACACACTGTTCCCTGAGCACCGAGTTTATCGGTAACCCACTCAAACACGGTCCGACTGTAATAGTCCAGTCCACGTACCAGCCTGGTATTAACCTCGAAAGTCACACCTGCTGCCGTAAGGTAGGTCTGCAATTGCGAAAAATGTTGCTTCGATTCGTCATCAAGAAAATCAGATAAATCTGGGGCACCTTCAAGTAATGCCTGGGTATTTTGATTCTTGCTGTCAAGAATACGTAAAGGATTAGTACCCAATCGGCGCTGACTGTCTTCGTCGAGCTGATCTTTTCGCTCGTTGAGGTAAGCCACTAAAGCCGCCTTATACTCGGCGCGAGATTCCGCTGTACCCAGGCTATTGATCTGTAGCGATACCGCCGAATCCAGCCCCAAAGTGCGCCAAAGACGTGCCGTCAAAATCAATACTTCAGCATCGACATCGGCGCTAGCAATACCGTAGGCCTCAACGCCTATTTGATGAAACTGCCGCAGCCGCCCCTTCTGCGGCTTTTCGTAACGGAACATCGGCCCAGAGTACCAAAGCTTTTGCACCAGAGTACCGCGATTATAAAGTAGTTGAGCTTGCTCGCTGGCCCGCACACAACTGGCCGTGCCCTCTGGGCGCAATGTTACACTTTCACCATTACGGTCATCGAAGGTGTACATTTCCTTCTCAACAATGTCGGTAACTTCGCCAATGGTACGCTTGAATAACTCTGTGCTTTCCAATATTGGAAATCTAATTTCCTGATAGCCGTAGCCCTGCACAACTTCGGTAACAACCGACTCTAGGTACTGCCAATACGGCGTCTCAGTGGGTAGAAGGTCGTTCATACCCTTGATGGCTTGCAACTTTTTCAACGTGTGGCCCTATACATTTTAAATACGCCAGCCCCTCTAGGCCTTGGCGATTAAATCTTTGTCCTGCTCAGCTTTTTCAGCTGCGCGCTTTCGGATTAAGCGTTCCAAGTTATCGACAAGGTTGCCCTGCTCCAGCTTTTCACTTGGCTCACCCGCCACGTATATCAGGTTTTTTGGCGTGCCGCCGGCAAGTCCAATATCGGCTTCTTTCGCTTCTCCTGGGCCGTTAACAACGCACCCTATCACCGCCACATCAAGCGGCGTCTTAATATCTTCGAGGCGGGTTTCCAGCTCGTTCATCGTTTTAATGACATCGAAGTTCTGACGAGAACAACTGGGGCAGGCAATAAAATTGATACCTTTATTACGCAGTTTGAGACTTTTGAGCATGTCCCACCCAACCTTTACTTCCTCTACCGGGTCTGCCGCAAGGGATACGCGAATAGTATCGCCAATGCCATCCATTAACAGCATACCCAAACCAACCGAAGACTTAACAGTACCGGCTCGCAATCCTCCCGCTTCGGTAATGCCTAAATGCAAAGGCTGCTCAATCTGAGCCGCCAGCTTGCGGTAGGCTGCAACGGCCATAAACACATCGGAGGCCTTCACGCTAACTTTAAAATCGTGAAAATTAAGCTTATCGAGAATATCCACATGGCGCAGTGCCGACTCCACCATGGCATCGGGCGTTGGTTCGCCGTACTTTTTCTGTAGATCTTTTTCCAAAGAACCGGCGTTAACACCAATTCTGATGGGAATGTTTAAATCTCGAGCCTTATCTACCACCGCCTGAATACGCTTTTCTCGACCAATATTACCGGGGTTGATGCGCAGGCAATCAACACCGAGATCGGCCACTCTCAGCGCTATTCGGTAGTCGAAATGGATGTCTGCAACCAGCGGTACACTTACCTGTTGGCGAATTTTGCCGAACGCCTCGGCAGCATCCATCGTTGGCACTGAGACACGCACAATATCAGCGCCAGCGTCCTGAATTTGTTTTATTTGGGCAACAGTGGCCGCAATATCGGTGGTCTCGGTGTTAGTCATGCTCTGCACACTAATAGGTGCGTCACCACCAACAGCGACATTGCCGATCATGATCTGACGTGACTTACGCCGCTTAATGGGCGATTCAAAAAACATGGGGTAAACCTGCTTGAATTTGCTTCTGAAGGCGGGCTGGGGCCGATTCCCTATAAGTTTAGGGCTCGACCCTTAGCTTTAGTGAATTGTTGCCAGGTATGGGGGTAATCGTAACGGGTTGACCGTTAATCAATATATCCACTGCCCGGGCATTACCCAGCATGACATCGAAGGGTGCCTCGCCAGAAAGCTGCAGATTATCCCCTGTACGCTGCAGTTGCGCAAACAATACCTCGCCTGTGGCATCACTGATTCGGACCCAGCAATCTTCAGTAAAGGTTAAAGCCAGTCTATCTTGGTCATTTGAGCCTAATTCTGGGGGGGCAGCAGCTGCGGGTTCGGGGGTAGTATCCAGGGCAGCAACAACCGCCTCCTTAACTATTTTTTCAGCAACGGCGCCTTGCATATCTACGCCCTGCTCATGCGTACTCGGTATAGGTGAAGCGTCTTCCACCTCTACAATCTCAGCCTTTGCGGCCGATTCTGGCTCAACAATCGGCAACTCTACGGCGGGAGCATCTTTCTGTGCAGGCTCCACAGCTTCATCGCTCCCAGACTGCAGCAATAAAACTGAACTCATCCACACCGTAAGTAAAATAACTACCGCCAACCAAATAGGGACTTTCTTGACCCTAGCCATTAAATTTTCAAGCGCTCCGGGTGCGCGAGGCAAAGCTAGCTCAGCAGAAGATACAGAAGGAAAACGAATTGTATCCTTGACCGCCGAGTGCCCAGCCTGATGGTAGGAGGCTACCAGCGGGTCGGAATCGACACCCAATATTTTGGCTATTTTCCGAAAATAACCAACAACAAAAATTTCGCCTCCCAGCTTGTCATATACATCGGTTTCCAAATCCCTAATTTTTGAATCGGGAATCAAGGATTCAGTCGAAATCTGCTCAACAGAAACACCTTTTTGCTCGCGTAATAAACGGAGCGCCTCACCGGGCTTATGCTGCTCTAGAAGTAACCCAATCGCTTCAGATTGGTCTTGAATATCGTCTTCGCCAGTCATTTTTTTGTTCTTTTTCTCAGTCGAGTAATATCGGCTCGATACTAGTTTTGCTCGATAAAGCGCTTATAGTCCAAATACTCTTTAGAATAAGGGTACAGATTTTTCAGCGCCATTGCATAACTGGCTTCCCTGTCCTTGTTTTCAAAAATGCGTTCAATCCTGATGCCCAACCACAAACTCCGTGGCTCGTGACGGGAATCACTGCTGAACTGGTCCAAATATTTTTTAGCTTCAGTGTAGTCACGCGCCCTAAAGGCTAATTCGGCAAGCTCCAACGCCGATTGAGCCATTCGCGGCTCTAGGTTAAGGCTGTACTCAAAAGCGCCCTTCGCACGTATATTATCACCTAACTTCAGCGCCACACGGCCAACATTTAACAGCGCCTCAGCCCTGCGAACATAAGCATAATCACCCGCTGCAGCCTGAAATAACGCCATGGATTCTTCGTAGCGCTCCTGCTCATATAACAACCGACCATAACTGTATTCGATACTCGCACGGGAAAAATCGACACGGCTGCGCAGGGCCTTTTTAAAGTTTGCTTCAGCCTCTGGTATTTCGCCATTCAGCTGGTGGAGCAAAGCCATACCGAGGTAGGCCTCTGCCGATTTCTTGTCGATTTCGAGTGCTTTTGAAAACGACCGAACCGCTCCCTCGCGCTTATTTTGCTGCAGGTAGGTCATACCCAACTTAATGTTGGCCTCCAGCGCTTGGCCTTTATCGACCTTACTTTCAGGCTTATCGAGAGTGCGTATACACCCACTCAGAGTCAGCATTGCGCACAACAGTACAACAACGGTTGATAATTGGTTCAGGAATCTACGGTGATTAAACACTACTTCCCCCTAACAGACCTTATTTTTATTAGTTGACAATTCGCACTGGAATTTCGTCATTTTGCGCATCCAAAAATGCCTGTTGATCAAGCTTGTAGCGCTGACTGCGTTTTGTACGGTCGTTCACTTGCCCTGCTAGCTGCCCACAGGCCGCATCAATATCATCACCACGTGTGGTACGAATGGTAGTCGTATAACCGGCATCAATCAGAATTTGCTGGAAACGCCGTAAGGCATTATTACTGACACGCTTGTAATTAGACAAGGAGAATGGATTAAAAGGGATCAAGTTAATTTTTACCGGCACATCTATAAGCAATTGAGCCAACTCTTGTGCATGCTCAGGCCGATCGTTTACGTGATCAATAAGGGTGTACTCAATCGTGATTTTTCGATGTGAATCTGGCAGCCCCTCAATGTAACGTTTGGCTGAGGCCAGCAACTGGGCAATAGGGTATTTTTTATTGATGGGTACCAGCTCGTTACGTAATGCATCATTAGGTGCATGCAGTGAAATGGCCAAACAAGCGTCTGTGTATTTACCCAACCGGTCTAGCGCAGGCACCAAGCCCGAAGTACTCAACGTTACACGGCGCTTCGATATCCCATAGGCATTGTCGTTCATCATCAAATGCATGGCTTCAACAACATTATCGAAATTAAGCAGCGGCTCTCCCATCCCCATCAGCACAACATTGGTAACTCTACGGACTCCTCGAACAGGCACCTCCTGCAACTGCCCGAAAGACTTCGCCGCAATCCAAACCTGGCCAATAATTTCGTCCGACGTTAAATCACGGTTAAAACCTTGCTTACCGGTAGCGCAAAAACTGCAATCCAGAGAACAGCCTACCTGCGAGGACACACACAAAGTTCCACGATCACCTTCAGGTATAAAGACGGCTTCGACGGCATTACCGCCGCTAATATTGATAAGGAACTTACGGGTGCCATCGGTTGAATCCCACTGGCCCATCACCTCCGGCGCCCGTATTTCTGCTACTTCATCAAGCTTATTGCGCAGTAATTTACTGATGTTGCTCATCTGCTGAAAGTCCGTAACACCCAGCTGATGAATCCACTTGAGCATCTGAGTCGCGCGAAACTTCTTCTCACCCAGGGATTCAAAAAACGCTACCAGCCGCCCCTGAGACATACCCATAAGATTGACCTTAGCCACCTCCGTTTGGGTATCGATGTTTTCTTTGTTTTCACAACTCACTTATTTACAACCTCTTTATATACAAACTAACGACAACTATTGACTCAGCACCGGCTTAGCGCGGGCAAATATCGGCAGCCGCAAAAAAGTAGTCTATTTCACGTGCAGCCGAGACCGGGCTATCGGAGCCATGAACCGCATTCTCACCCAACGAATCGCCAAAATCCTTACGAATAGTGCCTTCAGAGGCATCGGCCGGGTTAGTAGCACCCATGATTTCTCGGTTCAAATCAACGGCATTCTCACCTTCAAGCACCTGCACGAGCACCGGGCCAGACGTCATAAAGTCAACCAATTCGCCATAAAAAGGCCGATCTTGGTGCTCAGCATAAAAGCCCCCGGCCTTTTCGGCACTCAGGCGCATCATACGTGCAGCAACAATCTGTAAACCCGCCTCTTCAAAGCGGCTGTATATTTTGCCAATAATGTTCTTATTGACTGCGTTCGGTTTAACAATGGACAAGGTGCGTTCGATAGCCATGTACAATCATCTCTAATAGGTTATGCAGTTAGGCCAGTCTTTGCTGGCCCCCACCGTGAAAGTGCGCGATTATACGTTGAACAACCCAAAATTAGTATGGATCAACCCATGTTAAGGGTTGCCCAACATCCCCTCCACCACGGCCAACAGCTGTAAGGAAATACCTATGAAATCGCCCATGGCATTCGCACTGATCTTCACCTTGTTTAGTGCTCCGCTTGCCGCTGTAGCTGCCGATGGTTCACCGGAGGAACCTGGAGCCCCAGCCTCGGGCTGCCCAGAATATCTGAACCACTCTTTTAAAAAGTTGCACAGCAGCGATATGGTTAATATCTGCGACTTATATACCGGCGGCCCGATGGTCATTATCAACACCGCAAGCCACTGTGGCTTCACACCGCAATTTAAGGATTTAGAAAACCTGAATCAAAAATATCAAGAAAAAGGCTTAACCGTAATCGGATTCGCTTCCGACGACTTTAACCAAGCCGCAAAGGATGAGGCCGAAGCAGCAACAATTTGCTACAAAAACTTTGGGGTAACCTTCACCATGCTGGCACCTACTTCAGTGAAAGGCAAAAACGCCAACGCTGTTTTTCAGCACTTAAACGAGGAAGCAGGAGAGCCTGGCTGGAACTTCAACAAATTCCTGATTACCAACCAGGGAACAACAATTAAAAAGTTTGGCAGCCGAACAAGACCAATGAACTCACGGCTTGAGGACACGCTTAAAAAGTCGCTTTAGCCCAAAACAGCTAGCCAGCCAAAGTCTGAATACGCTCGACCATAGACCTCAATCCATTCCCTCGGGTTGGACTGAGGTGCTTTAACAGCCCCAACTTGTCAAAATAAGCATTGATATCAAAATCGAGAATTTCGGCCGAAGTTTTACCGTTATACGCCGCTAATACAACGCCGAGTAATCCTTTCACAATGAACGCATCGCTATCGGTAGCAAACCAGATACTACCCTCTACTTTTTGGTGATCTATCCAAACCTGGCTTTGGCAGCCCTTAATCCGGTGGGCCTCATCTTTCACACTATCATCCATTACGGGTAATTCTTTACCCAAATCGATAATATATTTGTATCGGTCTTCCCAACCGTCAAAAAAACTCAGAGTATCAATAATATCTTCCGCTGAAATACTATTGCCGAAAGGGTTTTGAGTAATATCATTCATAATTATTTCTGGCTGGATCTAAAAAAACATGCCCGTTTCTAACTGTGCTTCTTCAGACATCATATCGCGATGCCAAGGCGGGTCGAACACTAACTCTACTTCCACATGACCAACATTTGGCACCATACCAACACGGTACTTTACATCGCCAACCAGTACCGGGCCCATACCGCAAGCCGGGGCCGTTAAGGTCATTTCAATCGCGACAGCTTTACCTTGCTGGTCAATATCAACTTTATAGATCAACCCAAGACTACGCAAATTCACCGGAATTTCAGGATCATATACAGTTTCCAATGCCTGCCAAACCTGGGCCTCATCAATACCACTACCTGCAGACTTATCGAACGTTAATTCATATTTTTCCAAGCCCAGGGCATCGGCATCGGTGCCATCCACACGTAACATATTGCCTTGATAGACAACGGTATAGTTACCCCCTAGCGACTGGGTAATGGTAATAAACTGGTGGGCGGGAATGGTAACGGGATCTCCCACCGGCACCAGCCGTGCGGGACAATCGCGTAAAGTGGTTACCATGCGTTGTTCAGCCATAGAAAATTCCAACTAGCTCATTAATTTCCAACTAACTTTTTACCTGACAAGCGTTTTACACACTAAAGCTTTCACCGCAGCCGCAGGCGTTTTTAACATTTGGATTATTTAAAACAAGGTTACGGTTAATACCTTGCCTTACGTAATCCACAACAGTGCCTTGAATAGCCTCTAAGTGCGAAGAATCCACAAACAGCTGAACGCCATTTTCTAAGGCAATCGATAAATCACTTGCCTCTGCCGCATCCACTTCGTCTATCACATATTTAAACCCGGTACAGCCACTTTCTTCTAGGCTAATACGAATCGCTCTAGCATGCTTTTTTTCAAGTTGCTGGCGAAAGTGTTCAGCCGCTTCTGGTGTTACATTCACCGTTTCATTTATGCTAAATGTTTCTACACTCATATCCTGCACCTTATTTAGCTTCACCACAGACAGCTCACTAGAAACTATTTGTTCGCCCTAATCATTGCCCGATCAAACCAAAAATGATTTAACTTTTTCCAGCGCCGAGAACAGACGATCAACATCTTCGCTAGTGTTGTATATCGAAAATGACGCCCGTACTGTACCCGGTATATGCAACGCCTCCATTAACGGTTGCGCGCAATGATGTCCTGTTCGAACAGCAACACCTTGCTGATCCAACAACATACCCACGTCAGAGGGGTGCGCGCCATCCAATAGAAAACTGAATACACCTGCAATATTTTTCGCCTCTCCTACGCGCTTGAGGCCCTTACACTTTTCCGCGAGCAAATGGCAATATACCAGAAGGTCGTGCTCGTGCTGCGCAATTGCCCCACGATCAAATTGATTCAAGTAGTTAATCGCGGCCGCGAGACCGATGGCTCCAGCAATATCTGGCGTACCCGCTTCAAACTTATAAGGCAGCGTATTGTAGCTAGTACCGGCAAAACTACAGCTCTCAATCATTTCGCCACCACCGTGGTACGGCGGCATTGCATCCAACAATTCTTCCTTGCCCCAAAGCACGCCGATGCCCGTTGGACCAAACAGCTTGTGCCCAGAAAAACCGTAAAAATCACAACCGAGCGACTGCACATCCACAGGGAAGTGGGCAACGGCTTGGGCGCCATCAACAAAAACTTTTGCCCCTACTTTTTTGGCTGACGCAACAATGTACTCTATTGGGTTAATGGTTCCCAACGCATTCGATACATGGCCGACAGACACCATTTTCACAGAAGCATCCAACAGCACATCAAACGCAACAAGATCAATGTCACCCGCACTGGAAATAGGAATGGGAACAACACTAGCCCCCTTCTCCTCAGCTAGCATTTGCCAGGGCACAATATTAGAGTGATGCTCCAATGTAGAAACAAGAATTTTATCACCGGCGCCAATGTTGGATCGGCCCCAACTATGAGCAACCAAATTGATGGCTTCGGTGGTACCACGCGTCCAGATTATTTGCGCTTTTTCAGGGCTATTAACAAACTCTGCCACCGTTTCGCGCGCACCCTCAAAGGCCTCTGTGGCGCGGTCGCTTAAACTGTGGGCACCACGGTGCACATTTGAATTAATGTTTCGATAATAATCGCTAATGGCATCAATAACGGCATTAGGCTTCTGCGTTGTGGCAGCATTATCAAGATAAACCAAGGGCTGCCCATTCACCTCTTGATGAAGTATAGGGAAATCATTGCGAACTGATTGCACGTCAAACGCCTTTGCCAAAATGGCAGGGGTCGCCTCAACGACACTCATACGATGTGCCTCGTCAACTTTTCTTCACTGGAAAACATTTCGGCTAACAGTGGCCTTAAATAGGCCGCTACCGGCTTCAGCTTAATATCATTAATCAACTCATTAATAAAACCGAAACTTAACATGACCCGAGCCTCAGCCTCCGACACACCACGTGTTCGTAAGTAGTGCATGGCCTCGTCATTAAGCTGTGCAACAGTAGCGCCATGAGCACACTGAACATCATCTGCGTAAATCTCCAGCTCTGGCTTGGTATCCACTTCGGCCTTATTGCTGGTAAGCAAATTTTTATTGCTCAACTGTGCGAACGTTTTTTGCGCATGCGGGTGAATATGAATTCGGCCGTTAAATACCGCACGGGAACTATCGGCGATAATGCCGCGAAAGACTTCGTTACTCGTGCAATGTGGCACCGCATGCTCAATACAGGTGTGGTAATCAATATGCTGGCTGTTGCGCGTAAGATATACGCCGTTTATCTCACAGTGAGCACCCTCCCCTTGATGGTGAACAATCATATCTGTGCGCTTAATTTTCCCCCCAACACCCAAGGTAAAGCTGTTTAGCGTCGCGTTCCTCTGCAGGCCAACATTAACAGAACCAATATGGATAGCACTTTCGTGCTCTAGCAACAATCTATAATGATTAAGTCGGGCATTTTCACCCACAAGCAATTCAGTAACACTATTGGCAAAAGTATTTTGCTCGTTGTCACCACGGGCAAAATGCTCAATAACGGTAGCTTCACTTCCAGACTCTAACTGCACCAACACCCGAGGGTTCAGCGAATAACCTTCAGACTGCTGAGTATTGCTATAAACAATATGCACCGGCTTTTCAAAGTGAACATTTTTACTCACATGCAGAAAAACACCATCGCCTAGCTGCGCAGCATTTAGAGCGGCAAACATATGTTTTTGCGTGTCTGTAAGCGAATCCAGAGAACGCTGAATGGCAAGCTGCTGATCTTTACTAGCCGTGGAAAACCGAACAAGCTCTACACCCTTTGGTAAAAGACTTATATCGCTAGACAGGGCTTCGCTATAATAACCATTGATAAATACCAGCTCATAGGCGTGTAGATCTGGAATTGATAACGAATCAATTTGGCTACCGTCAATATCCAGCGGCTGCCCAAAGCGCAGGTAATCGCCCTGCTCCAGTGCGCGCAGGTTTGTGTACTTCCAGTTTTCTATTTTACGGTCTGGCAGGGCATGGCTTTGCCAGCTGAACAAACCTTCACGGTTAAACCCTGCCAACCAATCAAGTGGCGAGCCAAACGGTTTCGCCGCTTGCTGTATAAAACCTGACATTACGCAGCTCCACTCAACGACGGGTCTAGCCAGCCATAGCCTTTTTCTTCAAGCTCAAGCGCCAGTGATTTGTCGCCCGACTTAATGATTCGGCCGCCTACCAGAACATGAACATAATCGGGTTCAATGTAGTTCAATAGGCGCTGATAATGGGTAACGACTATAAATGAACGCTCAGCGCTACGCAGTGCATTGACACCATTGGCGACTACCTGCAGTGCGTCAATATCTAAACCAGAATCGGTTTCGTCAAGGATGCAAAGCTTGGGCTCAAGCAGCATCATCTGCATAATTTCATTACGCTTTTTCTCGCCACCCGAAAAGCCTTCGTTAACACCTCGCTTCAAAAAGTTTTGATCGAGATCTACGGCTTTACAGTGCTCACGAGCCTTCTTCATAAAAGCAACAGCATCGTAAGCGTCTTCACCGCGATGCTCGCGTACGGCATCTACCGCCGCTTTCATAAACTCCATATTGCTCACACCAGGAATTTCCACAGGGTACTGAAAAGCAAGAAAAAGACCTTCTCTGCCGCGCTCCTCTGTATCCATTTCCAACAGGTTTTTGCCACAAAAATCGACTGACCCCTGGGTAACTTCATAACCATCACGGCCCGACAAAACATGACCGGTGGTGCTTTTACCCGAACCATTGGGCCCCATAACCGCATGAACTTCACCCGGCTTAATGTCCAGGCTCAGGCCTTTTAAAATAGCTTTATCTTCAACGCTGGCGTGAAGATTTTTAATAGAGAGCATCTAACTAACTCCGAAAAAAAACGTATAGAAACAAATTACCCGACGGAGCCTTCCAAGCTAACTTCTAGCAGCTTTCCGGCTTCAACGGCAAATTCCATTGGCAGCTCTTTGAACACCTCTTTACAGAAACCGTTGACAATCATAGATACGGCTTTTTCTGTATCAATCCCACGCTGTAAACAAAGATAAAGCTGATCTTCGCTTACCTTCGAGGTGGTCGCTTCGTGCTCAATAACAGCAGAAGGGTGTTTACTTTCAATATAGGGGAATGTGTGCGCAGCGCATTGATCGCCAATTAACAAAGAGTCGCACTGGGTGTAATTGCGCGCGCCTTCGGCACCGGAGTTCATTCGCACAAGGCCACGGTAAGCATTGGAACTACGTCCTGCCGATATTCCTTTAGAAATAATGGTCGACTTGGTATTTTTGCCCAAGTGAATCATTTTGGTTCCAGTGTCGGCCTGCTGAAAATTATTGGTTAAGGCTACAGAATAGAACTCACCCACACTGTTATCGCCCTTCAATATGCAACTAGGGTATTTCCAGGTAACCGCGGAGCCGGTTTCCACTTGCGTCCAAGACACACGGGCATTGGTATGCGCTATTGCGCGCTTGGTGACAAAGTTATAAATCCCACCTACCCCTTCCGCATTTCCGGGATACCAGTTTTGTACGGTGGAGTATTTAATATTGGCGTTATCCAGCGCAACCAATTCAACAACCGCTGCATGCAGCTGGTTCTCGTCGCGCATGGGTGCAGTACAACCTTCGAGGTAACTGACGTGACTACCTTCATCGGCAATGATCAGTGTTCGCTCAAACTGCCCGGTTTTCGACTCATTAATACGGAAATAGGTAGACAACTCCATTGGGCAGCGAACACCCTTAGGAATATAAACAAATGAACCATCACTAAAGACCGCACAATTCAAGGCCGAGTAAAAGTTATCTTTTTGCGGCACTACACTGCCGATATATTTTTTAACCAGCTCTGGGTATTCGTGAACAGCCTCTGAAATCGGGCAAAAAATCACACCGGCTTCTTTTAACTTACTGCGGAAGGTTGTTGCAACAGAAACAGAATCGAATACCGCATCAACGGCAACACCGGCCAATGCTTCTTGCTCATGCAAAGGAATGCCAAGCTTCTTGTAGGTCTCCAGCAACTCTGGGTCGACTTCGTCTAGGCTTTGAGGACGGTCTTCCATGCTTTTCGGTGCGGAATAATAGGACACCTCACCAAAATCTATTTTGGGGTATTTTACATGAGCCCACTCAGGCTCAACCATTTCGCGCCATGCGCGATAGGCCTTTAGCCGCCACTCCAGCATCCATTCCGGCTCATTTTTTTTGGCGGATATAAAACGGACTACATTTTCGTCCAGACCCGGCGGCAATGTATTGGATTCAATATCCGTTACAAATCCCGCGGCGTATTCCTTTTTGATGAGATGGTCAATTTGTTCTTGAGGCATATTATTTACAAAGGCCTGATGATCACAACTAAACGGGGCACTCTCATGCCGCCGCATTTATCTGGTTAGGCGTTAGCACCCTCGCGGGCCTTCCAGGCGGCTGAATTTTCTCGAAGCTTATTAACGACTTCGACGACTTTTGCAGCAGCAAAATCAACTTCCTCTTCCGTGGTGAAGCGACCAAAACTAAAACGAATGGAACTGTGCGCCAGTGAATCTTCCACGCCCAGAGCCTTTAATACATATGACGGCTCAACACTCATGGAGGTACAGGCTGACCCAGTAGATACGGCGAGATCCCGCAACGACATCAGCAAGGTTTCACCATCGACATAAGCAAAACTAATATTCGCGTTACCCGCAACGCGGTGCTCTAACGAGCCATTTAACGACCAACCTGACAGATCACAGAAACCGCTTAAAAAGCGATTGCGCAACGTCAAAATGTTAGCGTTATCTACACCCATCTGCTCGCCAGCAATTCTAGCCGCCATGCCGATGCCCGCTAGCTGGTGGGTAGGCAAGGTGCCAGAACGCAACCCGCGCTCGTGGCCACCACCGTGAATTTGCGCCTGTAAAGCGACGCTACTACTGCGCTTGATATACAGTGCGCCAACGCCCTTGGGGCCATAAAACTTGTGGGCAGACATGGACAACATATCGACCTTCAATGCCGCTGTATCAATTGCTAGCCTGCCAACACTCTGTGCGGCATCAACATGAAAACAGACACCGCGACTTGCACATAGCTCGCCAATCTCATCAATGGGGTTAATCACGCCTATTTCGTTATTAACGTGCATTACCGAAACCAATACGGTTTCCGGTTTTAATGCGGCTTCAACCACCTCTGCCGTAATACGACCTTCAGCCGTCGGAATAAGATAAGTAACGTCAAACCCCTGCTGCTCAAGAAACTTAAACGAATCCAGAACCGCTTTATGCTCTATTACAGATGTAATCAGGTGCCGACCTTTGGACTGGTTTGCCAGCGCCACCCCTTTAATCGCTAGGTTATTGGCTTCTGTAGCACCGCTTGTCCAAACGATTTCACGTGGGTCAGCATTGAGTAAATCAGCAAGTTGACCCCTCGCCGCTTCAACGGCCTCTTCAGCCTTCCATCCGTAGATATGTGAACGCGAAGCCGGGTTACCAAAAATGCCATCCTGTGTAAGGCAACGGCACATAAGCTCTGCTACACGCGGGTCCACCGGTGTAGTAGCAGCATAATCGAGGTAAATTGGCTTTCGCATTTACAGACTTCAATAGGGTTTTCAACCAGCCCGGCGTTGAACTGGGAAGTTAATTAATACCAGTAACAGAAATAGTCGCAATGCCATCATCTAAACCCAATGATTCAATGCTGCCTTCTCCGTCCTGACGCTGTGCAACCTGCTGCACATCCTTGCGGTCAACGAGACTTTGCAGGCTAATGTCACTTAAAAACCGGTGAATTTGATCACTCAGATCGCACCACAGATAATGCGTTAAACACACATCACCCTGATGGCAATTACCTTCACCAGCACAATTGGTAGCATCAATCGATTCATTAACGGCATCGATTATTTGAGCCACAAAAATCTGGTTGGCTTCCCGACTTAGTCGGTAGCCTCCACCTGGACCACGTACGCTGGACACCAAGGTATTCTGTCTTAATTTTGCAAACAACTGCTCCAAATATGAGAGCGAAATTTCTTGTCGTTTGGAGATGTCGGCCAGACTCACTGGGCCGCGCTGGGCGTGCAGAGCCAAATCCAGCATTGCAGTAACCGCGTAGCGGCCTTTAGTTGTTAGACGCATAGTCCCAACCTCAATCGTTAAGGTAGCGGCATTATCGAATAACCAAGTAATTTAGTCAACTATTAACCCCGACATTTTGGCGGGTTATTTATGCTTGCTTTCGAACTCTTTTTGCTTGCCCTCAGAGTGATAAATAAAGTTTTGGATCGAGGTGAGCATGCCCCGCAAAATACTCAATTCCATTTTGTCTAGGCGGACACGATTAAACAGGCGTCGCATTCGGGTTATTGTCTGCCTTGGATTTTCCGCGTCTAGAAATTTGAGTTTTTCCAGCGTTTCCTGCAAATGGGCATAGAAATGCTCCAAGGCTGCTTGGCCCGCTGGCGGCTGATCCCAGTCGTCAAAATGCAACTCTTTACCCTGCTCGGCTTCCAGCCAAGCAATGCGCACTTCGTAACAGATAACCTGAAGTGCAGCCGAAATATTTAAAGAGCTGTACTCCGGGTTTGCCGGAATATGAACGTGATAGTTACACTTATGTAACTCTTCATTGGTAAGACCGCGATCTTCACGCCCGAACACAATGGCCACCGGGTGCTTACCCGCCTCGGCCCAAGTTCGCTCACCACATTCGCGAGGGGTTAACAGTGGCCAGGGTATGCGGCGTTCCCGCGCACTTGTACCAATGACCAAGCCACAGTCGGCAATGGCTTCGTCCAGTGTGGACACCACTTTGGCGTTTTCCAGCACGTCTACGGCACTAGCCGCGCGCCACATGGCCTTATCGGCCGGGTAATCTTTCGGTTCTACTAGATACAGCTCCGAAAGCCCCATATTTTTCATGGCTCTTGCGGCGGCACCAATGTTACCGGGATGGGTGGTATTCACCATCACCATGCGAATGTTTAGTGGGCGGTTTTCATTCATTGAAGTAATCACAGAAATTATGAGCTAATTAGAGGGCGCGCAGTTTACCAGAGGGGCTGCGTCGAGCATAGATTACCGCTATAATCGCGCGCCTTCCCGATCCGTTCTTTTAAAATTTCCATCCGCCCAGAGGTTTTCCCATGGAACCCATGTTGAATATTGCACTTAAGGCCGCTCGCAAGGCCGGCGAAGTACTCGAGCAGTCATTTGAGCGACTCGACCTGATTAACATTGAAGAAAAGGGTCGCAACGACTTCGTTAGCGAGGCCGACAGGAAATCCGAAAGAGAGGTGATTTACCACCTTAGCAAGTCTTACCCCGACCACAAATTTATAGGCGAAGAAACCGGTGTTTCCGGCGCCGAAGACAGTGAATACGAGTGGATAATCGATCCACTCGACGGCACCACCAACTTTATTCACGGCGTTCCACAGTTCGCGGTATCTATCGCCTGTAAATACCGCGGCCAGCTAGAGCACGCCGTTGTGCTAGACCCGATCAAACGCGAAGAATTTACCGCCAGCCGCGGCAAGGGCGCCATGCTAAATGGCCGCCGTTTACGGGTGACCAACCGCAAAAGCCTCGATGGCGCGCTCATCGGCACCGGCGTGCCCTTCAACGGCTTTGCCCTAGAGCACATTGACGACTATTTGAATTGCCTGCGTGAAGTTGCCGGGCAAACAGCCGGCATACGCCGCCCAGGCTCAGCAGCACTAGACCTAGCCTATGTAGCCGCTGGCCGATTTGACGGCTTCTGGGAAATGAACCTGCAACCATGGGATATGGCTGCAGGTGTATTACTGGTGCGCGAAGCAGGTGGCCTACTGAGCGGCTTCAAAGGTGACAGCGATTACCTAGAAAGAGGCCATATTGTGTGTGGAACACCAAAAGTTTTTAAACCTTTACTGCAAATCGTTAGTAAGCATATGAGTAAAGTTTACTAGGGCAACGCCCCACACTACTGACTTATACAAGTAAATCGTTAAACACTTCAATTAATTGCTTTAAATCCAGCGGCTTTGTTAAATAGTAATCAAAGCCGCTGGCCTTACCCTTCTCAATATCATGCACCATGGCGTTTGCGGTCAGTGCTATTACCGGTATCTCACGCGTAGAAACATCCTGTTTCAGCACTTCAACGGTTTCAAACCCGTCCATGCCCGGCAAGTTAATATCCATAATAATAAGGTCTGGCCGCGTCGTTCGCGCTAGGTATATCCCGCGTAGCGGCTCGCCTGAAATATCCAGATGTAAATTTGGGTAACGCACCAATAACTGCTTCATTAAGCGCTGGTTCGGTGGGTTATCCTCTACGTAAAGAATGCGCTTCTCCTCGCTCACAGCAAGGTCTGGAATCTCGCTACTCAGTTCAGATGTTATGCGGTCATACTGATCGGCCAACTGCTCAATGGGCTGACCCATGTACATCGGCAATTCAACCCAGAAGGTGCTGCCCACATCCACAGCGCTATTAAAATCGATAACGCCATGCATCTGCTCCACCAACTGCTTGGTGATAACCAAACCAACGCCACTACCGATAATATTGGTGCCTTCTGCACCCAGCCGATTAAAGGGCTGAAAAAGCAGCTTATGTTGGTGCTCTGGAATACCTTTGCCGGTGTCACACACGGCAATTCGCATCATTTCGCCATCGGCCTTGCTTACAGTAATCGTAACGGTACCGCCATCACGGTTGTATTTGACAGCATTACTCACCAAGTTGAGTAAAATTTGCTTTAGGCGCACCGCATCAGCCACCACAGCATTCTCTTCTAAGCTATTAGTCACTATTTCTAAGGTAATCTGATGGAACTCTGCCTGCGCCTGCAGCAGCATTTCAACTTCCCGTAACAGTCGAATAGGTGCCACCGGCTCAAGTGAAAAGCCCATGCGACCAGACTCAATTTTAGCCAAGTCGAGCACATCACCGACCAATTGCAGCAAGTGCTCACCGGCCTGCTTTATTTCAAGCACATTGGATTTTTGATCTGGGGACAAACCAGTATCCATATCGAATAGCTGTGCGAAGCCCAAAATAGCATTTAGGGGCGTTCTCAATTCGTGGCTCATACTGGAAAGAAAGTCAGACTTGGCGCGGTTGGCAAGCTCCGCATCTTCCTTCGACTTTATCACACGCTCTTCGGCACGCTTAATTTCGGTTATATCCATATTGGTACCCGACATCCGCGTGGCCTTACCTTCCTCACTGTAGGCCATTTGTCCTCGGGCCCGAATCCAGCGCCACGCTTCATCCTTACCGAGAATGCGGTACTCAATATCGAAGGGCTCGTTATTCCGAATATGGTGCTTTAGCGCAGCGTCAAATGTGGGTAAATCGTCTTCGTGAATGCGTTTGCGCCACGCCTGTACCCGATCTATACCCTGATTAACGTTATCGTCGTGCTCACTGTAACCAAGGTGCTCCCAACAGCGGCTGGAGAAGTGGAAACCGCCATGCTCTGCCGACCACTCCCAAATACCGTCACTGGAAGATTGAATAATACGCGCATGGCGTGCCTCAGAAATGAGCAGCGCCTGCTCTGTTTGCTTAAGCCTAGTAACATCAAAAACTATGCCGGAAATATATTCCACCCAGCCCTTTGAATCACGTACGGCATCTACCCGCACCTCAGTCCAAATATGGCCGCCTTTCTTTTTACGGATGCGAAAAGTGGATTCACCAAGCCCAAGGCCACGCAGCAGAGCGTGCATTGCGTTGGTTAATTTTTTTCTGTCGTCTTGGTGTACGTACTCCATGAACTTGTCGGCATCGCAGATATGCACCATATCCGAATCGCCGTAACCCAAATTGGCCCATAAGTTGCCATTCCACTCCAAATGGCCACTTTTTACATCCCAATCCAGAAACCCATAGCCGTGGCTACTACCCCGAAATATACGCTCGTAGCGATCGACAGACTTCCCCAGAAATTGCAGTTGCTGGTCGAGCGCGCTAGAGGGAGCCTCTGTAGACTCGGATTTTTCCGTATTTTTGTTTTTAAACCAAACCATTAGAACCTTCTATATCGAACAGCAGGGTCAAACTAAGGTTTTATCACTGAAACCTAGAAGCCAAGCACAGTTTAGATGAAAAAACACTAAGGCCGCTACTCTGCACTATGAAGCACTATAATTTACAGAAGAACAACCATCGCCAGTAAAAAATATACATGATGACTGATAAAGAATCATTGGCAGGCAAAGCCAAACACAATATTACACAACTCTTTATGCTACTGGGCGACGCGAGCACCACTGAGCGCAGCCACCCTATTGGGCAAGAATTAAGCGCCGAGGCTGAAGACACCACTACGCCTCACTCGCCAACCGACACATACCCACCAAAAAAAACGGGGTTGGCCAAAGCCAACCCCGCCGTTAAATAGTTTTTAGCCAACCTTCGATAGTGGCCAGGTTTAGGGCATCAGGGTTTCCTGGTCCTCACCTTCCTTTTCAACCGACATCAAGTCTTCATTCGATATATTCAAGGCAAGCAATACATTTGCCGCAACATAAATAGAAGAATAAGTACCCACTACAACACCCATAATGAGCGACAAAGCAAAGTTATGGATTAGCTCGCCACCTACCAAAAACAAAGCGAGTAATACGAGCAAGGTGGTTAACGAGGTGATTAACGTACGGCCCAATGTCTGGGTCAAGGAAATATTCACTATTTCAATCGGCTCAGACTTGCGTATCTTACGGAAGTTTTCACGAATGCGGTCCGAGACCACAATAGTATCGTTTAGCGAGTAACCGATTACCGCCAACACCGCAGCGAGAACAGTAAGGTCGAAGTCAAACTGAAATATAGCGAAGCAACCCAATACAATTAATACATCGTGAGCCAGCGCCACTACCGCTCCTACAGAAAATTTAAACTGGAATCGAATACCAACGTACGCCATCACCACAATAAGTGCGAACAACATACCCAGGCCACCATCGTTGGCAAACTCTGCCCCAACTTGGCCACCCACGTACTCCACACGCTTAAGCTCAGCTTCGCCTTCACCTACGTATCCGTCTTTCAACTCTTCAGCAATTTTACCGCCCACCTCGGCTTCATCAGACTGAATACGAATAACCACATCGCGGTCTGTACCAAAGTTAGCCACCACCGCACCAGGGTAGCCTTGCTCGCGCAAATCGTTCCGAATATCGGTAAGGTTAGCCGTTTGCGGGTAATGCATCTCTATAAGGGTACCGCCGGTAAAATCTAGGCCAAAATTCAACCCTTTTACCGCCAACGCACCAATAGACGCAATAACCAGCAGCAGTGAAAAAACTGCCGCCAGCTTACGTTGACCCATAAAATTAATTACTTTTTGTTCACTCATTTTTTTGTCTCTTTATAGGGTCAATTAAATCCAGAGTTTCTCAACACGACGACCGCCGTACATAAGATTAACAATCGCGCGTGTACCCATAATGGCGGTAAACATGGAAGTAACAATACCAATTGCCAAGGTAACCGCAAAACCCTTCACCGAGCCGGTACCAATGGCGTAGAGAATAATCGCCACAATAAAGGTTGTAATATTGGCATCCATAATAGTTTCGAATGCGCGATCAAAACCTGTTTTAATCGCCGTTTGCGGCGGCACAGCGTTGGCAAGCTCTTCTCTAATTCGCGAGAAAATCAAAACGTTTGCATCTACTGCCATACCCACCGTAAGCACAATACCGGCAATACCCGGCAACGTTAGCGTTGCGCCAAAAATGGACATTACCGCAATCAGCAACACCATGTTGGTGGCAAGAGCAATATTGGCCGCAAGCCCAAAGGCGCGGTAATAAAACAACATAAATATTAATACTAACGCCAAGCCAATTTTTACCGACTTAACACCCAGCGCAATATTTTCAGCACCCAAAGATGGGCCAATGGTTCGCTCTTCCACAAAGCCCATGGGCGCGGCCAGTGCACCGGCACGCAGCAATAACGCCAATTCAGAAGCCGCTTGGGGGTTTTCTAAGCCGGTAATCCGAAAAGATTTACCCAGCGCACCTTGAATGGTTGCCAAACTAATAATGCTGGTTTCTGGCGTTTGACTGTAGGTGATTTCTTCCTCACCATTTTCATCGATCGTGCGCTTAGTTTCGGTTTTATATTCGATAAACAATACAGCCATTCGGCGTTTAATATTATTACGTGTTTTCTTGTGCATTAACGAGCCGCCCTGGCTGTCCATGGTGATATTCACCTGAGGCTGACTGGTATCGGGGTCGAAGCCCACTTGCGCATTAGTAACATTTTTCCCCGTTGCAATGGGTCGTTTTTCAATGGTAGGGCTGCCGTATTGGCGCTGCGTATCTTCATTGCGATACGGGTAGGTTTCACGCTGTGAAGCCAGCGTTTTGGCATCAGCTTCTAAGCGAAATTGAAGATTAGCCGTTTTACCAATAATAGCTTTTGCACGTGCAGTGTCTTGAATACCCGGCAATTCCACCACAATTCGATTACGTCCCTGGCGTTGTACCATGGGTTCGGCTACACCAATTTCATTCACTCGATTACGCAGTGTGGTTAAGTTTTGGGTAACCGCATAATCTTCTTTCTCACGAATATAAGCTTGGCTTAGCTGCGCGCGCAGAAGAAACTTGCCATCTTGCTCTGATTTTTCGTACTCCAGCTCGCGCAAGTCCGAACGCAGCATAGAAGTAATCGCCTGACGCTGCTCATCAGATTCAGTAGAAATAGTAATAATACTGTCTCGTACCCGCACTTCTACACCGCGCAACCGCTCTTTGCGAATGTGCTTGCGAATATAGTCTTCGGTGCTCTCCATCTCTTCCGCCAACACCTTAGGCGTATCGACCTCCAACAAAAAGTGCACGCCGCCGGCCAAGTCGAGGCCCAGCTTCATTGGCCCTGCGCCAATGCCCAGCAACCAATCTGGTGTGGTAGGCGCCAGGTTTACGGCTACAACAAAATCTTTGCCTAGGGCTTCCTGAATTTTACGCTGCGCGGCCAATTGATCAGCCTGTTCACGCAAGCGAACCAGGCCATTGCCCTTATCAAACTCTGCACCAAAATATTCAATACCGAGGTCCTTAAGCACTTGCTCGGCCTTTTTCATGTCTCGCTCGGTAATCTCAAGGGATACGGAGGAGCCTGAAATTTGTACAGCGGGGTCGGGGGCGTAGATATTGGGAAGTGCGTAGAAAAAACCTACAACCACAATAACCAAGATCAGTAGGTATTTCCAAAAGGGGTAACGGTTCATGTAGAAGTCCAAAAAGCAATGCGATTATTGGTCGCTTTTTAAGCGTTATAGTGGGCCCTATTCACTGCTAGAGCCGTAAAGTGGCGGGATTATACCCGCTTCGACCCAAAGATGGGCGCCGAGCAGGCATTATTCAAGGGCGAATCTCGTTTTGTCCTGACGCAGGTAAAATTCTGCTACGTAGGCATCTAACCTATTTTCAGCAATGGCATCCCGCAATTCTTGCATAATCAGCTGATAGTGACGGAGATTATGAATAGTATTCAACTGGGCGCCCAAAATTTCACCGCACTTGTCTAAATGGTGCAAGTAGGCACGGCTGAAGTTCGTACAGGTATAACAATCACAACGGGCATCAAGTGGGCCAGTATCGTGGCGGTGCTTTGCATTGCGTATTTTAATAACGCCTGTGCGCGTAAACAGGTGGCCGTTACGGGCATTTCGGGTGGGCATAACGCAATCAAACATATCCACACCGCGGCACACGGCTTCTACTATGTCCTCGGGCTTACCCACACCCATCAAATAGCGCGGCTTATCGGCTGGCATTTTATCGGCGAGGCTATCGAGAATTCGAATCATATCGGCTTTCGGCTCACCCACAGACAAACCACCAATGGCGTAACCGTCAAAACCAAACGCCTCCAGACCCGCCAGCGATTCAGCTCGCAGCTGCTCGTACATACCGCCCTGTATTATGCCAAACAGCGCCGAAGGGTTGCCCTCGTGGGCATCCTTACTGCGCTTGGCCCAGCGCAACGAAAGCTCCATGGAAGTACGCGCTTCCTGCTCAGTTGCGGGGTATGGCGTACATTCATCGAAGATCATTACAATATCCGAACCCAGATCCCGCTGCACCTGAACCGCGCGCTCGGGGTCGAGGAAGACCTCGCTGCCATCAATAGGCGAGCGAAACTTAACACCTGCTTCGGTAATTTTTCGAATATCACCCAGGCTGAAAACCTGAAAACCACCGCTATCGGTAAGTATTGGCCCATGCCACTGCATAAAATCATGCAAATCACCGTGGGCCTTTATAACCTCAGTACCGGGGCGCAGCATCAAGTGGAAGGTGTTCCCCAAAATAATCTCGGCACCCACGGCCTGAATATCCCGTGGCAGCATACCTTTTACCGTGCCGTAAGTGCCCACAGGCATAAACGCCGGCGTTTCAACGTTCCCGCGCGGAAACTTCAACCGACCGCGACGGGCTTTACCGTCCGAGTTATCTAATTCAAATTGCATGAAGGTGTCTGTCATAACGAGGTACTGGGAGTATGTGTATCAGGAGAATTGCCAACGCTTTCGTCAGCCGCACTGGGGTTGCGAGAAATAAACATCGCATCACCGTAGCTGAAGAAGCGGTAGGCCCGTGTAACGGCTTGGTCGTATGCCCGCATCGTATTGCTATACCCTGCAAACGCCGACACCAGCATCATCAGTGTCGATTCGGGCAAATGGAAATTGGTTAAAAGCGCATCCACTACCCGAAATTGGTAACCCGGATAAATAAAAATATTGGTATCGCCCTGAAAAGGCTCAATCTCTTCCCCTGCAGCGGCCGTTTCTAAACAGCGAACACTGGTAGTACCCACAGCAATTACCCGCTTGCCCGCCGCTTTAGTCGATTTTACCTGCTCACAAAGCTCAGACGACAAAGCCATCACCTCCGAGTGCATTTCGTGCTGCAGAATATTGTCTACACGTACCGGTTGAAAGGTACCCGCGCCAACGTGAAGGGTCACAAAGGCTATCTGTACACCCTTTTCGGTTAACTGCTGCAGCAAGGCTTCGTCAAAGTGCAGGCCAGCGGTTGGTGCAGCTACCGCACCTTCATTTTTGCCGTATACGGTTTGGTAGCGCTCCTTATCGGTATCATCGTCCGGCCTATCGATATACGGGGGCAAAGGCATATGCCCTAGGCGGTCGAGAAGCGCTAAAACTGGAGAACTATCAGGGAAAATAAGCTCGAACAACGGCCCCTTTCGCCCTGCCACCGTTAGCGTTGTTCCGTCTTCCAATATAATGACAGAACCCGCCTGCGGCGACTTACTGGAACGGATATGGGCGAGCACCCGCTCACGGGACAACACCCGTTCCACCAAAATCTCCAGTTTTCCACCGGTTTCTTTCTGACCGAATAACCGAGCCGGAATAACCCGCGTATCGTTAAACACCATCAGGTCGCCTTCATCTACCAGCTGGAGAATATCAGCAAACGTTCCATCCCCTAACGCACCGGATTCACCGTTAAGCGACAACAAACGACTACCACGGCGTTCGGCCGCAGGTTGGCGGGCAATAAGTTTATCTGGGAGGTCGTAGAAAAAATCTTGGCGGCGCATGGCGAAATAATAATCAGACGTGTAAGTTGGAGGGCCGCAAGGTTAATAGAATTTCGGTCGATTTTCCATGTTTCAAACAACCGGAAATGGTTGACCCAACAAAAAGCACTGTTATAATCTCGCGCCTCAGACGGTTTGGCTAGAAAAGCCCGGCCGCGATGCAATATCGAATTAAATGCCAGCGTGATGGAATTGGTAGACATAGGGGATTCAAAATCCCCCGTCCTCACGGACGTGGCGGTTCAAGTCCGCCCGCTGGTACCAAATTTTTCCCTTTATATATCAACAAGTTAGCGGCTCAGCCCGCCAACCGTCAACAACGCCCTTCTCCCCAAAACAGACCAAATATCGCCAAAGTGTCTACGCATTTTTTTTATCGCACTTAATCTTCACTTCTTTTCTGCTTTGTTCATTATGTGAAATAGGGATAGAGGGCAATGCTCAAACACCGTAAGGCCTGCCGTAAAATCCCAATTTCAGTGGTCGCTAAAACGTGCTTGCGCCGCAGGGGGGGGAGGAGTGCTTTTATTGAGGGTTTTGGGTGGGTTTGAATAAACATGAATTTAAAACGTAAGGCCTGACCACGGTCATTTCGTTCAACACATCGCCGTATGTTTCTACAGCGATGTGTTTAATGACTAAAATATTACGCTTTTTTACGACTAAACCCGAGGCCAATAATACCAAGACACAAAAGCACTAAGGACGAAGGTTCGGGAACAGGAACCGAGTTAATGCTAAATTGAAGAGCAGACCCTGCCAAGAAGCCACCAGACGCCATATCCAAAGTGATGCTATTCGCATCAAAACTAAAGTTATCGACAATTCCACCGCTGAAGCCATCGTTGGATAAAAGCGAAAAATCAGTAATAATTTCATCAAAATCGCTAAACACATAATCACCAAACCCGCCCCAGCCCAAACTGGAGGAACTTGATGTTATGGTCAGTATGTCGTCAGAAAAATCAAAGCTCAAATAACCGTGAGTACCAATAAACTCAACACCTGCGCCCACGGTTGCTGAGCCAGGGTTAAGGCTGACTCCCGAGGCTGAAATAGTGTCGCCCATTAAGCCAGCATGAGCAGGTATGGCTAACAACACAAGAAGCATTGACGCAATAACTGATTGCACTGCAGATTTTCGGGTAAGCATAATAATCTCCAAATTAAATAATTTTATTATTCGCTCAACCCATGGCAATTTTCGCGCCAACACCTTTTTTTATTATAAAATCAATACGTTAGCCTTACATCTTCCCCCACGCCGATTGTTGTGGCGCGTATTCCGTAAACTGTACCGACGCTTTCAACCTTAGCATCCACCTCCTTACCCCTTAATTTTTTAGACGTTTGGCTAAGCCGCTCGAGAATGTTGCACTTACCCCTTGATGTAAAAACCAAGAATGGCACACGAGGACACCCACTCACCATGATTTGAAAATGGATGGTTCTAGGTGCTATTCAAACAGAATCACAAAATGTATCACCAGCCGTTAAGGCATTATTAACGGCAAAAGGGAAAGTGGTTTTCGGACACCCACACCAATACTTGGGCGCCCATTTGTGGCACACAGGTAACGAGGGAAAATATCAACAACCTAGCCTACAAACCCACTAACTATTCGGCTGTACTTTTTCTTAATATGGCTGTCTTATTTATTTCCGCTGTCTTATTTATTTCCGTTATTTATTTCCGAGCTTCATTGCTTACCTACAACGGCATTTCTTGAGGGTTATAGACCCGGTATAGGGTACAAATAGCGATTAGAACGTTTTAAAAAATCAGCGTATCACCAGTAACAATTCAAACCTCGCACATTGAAATTGTGCGGGGGTTTTTTGTCTAAGCCTGATCTAATCTTGCCTGTTTTTCTTGCTGCTGCCGCTGCTGCTGCCGCTGCTGCTGCCGCTGCTGCTGCCGCTGCCGCTAAACGGGCATTTTGGGGTATGCAACCTATACAATCAGAGTCTAAGCACTTAACATGAAGAATGAATAACGTTTCAAGCATATGAGGCTTAAAGAATGACAAGAAAAGATTACCGTAAGTTTTTAAGGGGAATTCTAGCAATAACCATTGGCCTAATGGCCGTAAGTGCTTTTGCCGCGCCAAAGCCGAACATCCTGGTGATTTGGGGCGACGATATAGGCATGTACAATATTAGTGCCTATAACCACGGCATGATGGGCTACAAAACCCCTAACATTGACCGCATCGCCAAAGAAGGCGCACTGTTTACAGATCATTACGCCCAGCAAACATGTACAGCAGGCCGCGCGTCCTTTGTGCTAGGCCAACACCCCTTTCGTACAGGCTTGCTTACCATTGGTATGCCAGGCTCAGAGCATGGTATTCCAGACTGGGCACCAACCATTGCTGATCTATTAAAAGAAAAAGGCTACGTGACGGGTCAATTTGGGAAAAACCACCTAGGTGATCAAGATAAGCATTTACCCACAGCCCATGGCTTTGATGAGTTTTTCGGTAACCTATACCACCTTAACGCCGAGGAAGAACCCGAAACGTATTACTACCCCAAAGACCCTGAGTTCCTAAAGAAGTATGCGCCTCGTGGTGTTATTCGAGCTTACGCTGACGGTAAAATTGAAGACACTGGGCCGATGACGCGTAAGCGCATGGAAACGGCTGATGAAGAATTTTTAGCCGCTGGCTTGAAGTTTATCGATAAGGCTCACACAGCGAATAAACCCTTTTTTATGTGGATGAGTGCTACCCGCATGCATGTGTGGACTCGGTTAAAGCCCGAATCTAAAGGTAAAACGGGTATAGGCCTCTACCCTGATGGCATGGTTGAGCATGATGGCCATGTGGGTGTGTTATTGAAGAAGCTTGATGACCTTGGCATCGCCGATAATACTATTGTGGTCTACAGCACCGACAACGGCGCAGAGAAATTTACTTGGCCTGATGGCGGTACTACCCCGTTCCACGGTGAAAAAGGCACAACCTGGGAAGGCGGAATGCGTGTTCCTCAATTGGTACGCTGGCCCGGTGTCATTAAGGCAGGCACCAATATCAATGCCATTATGTCTCAGGAAGACTGGTTACCCACCTTACTGGCCGCTGCGGGTGATCCCGATATTGTAGCGAAGCTGAAAAAGGGGCATAAAGCCAATGGAAAGAAATTTAAAGTGCATGCTGATGGCTATAACTTTTTACCCTACTTCAGTGGTAAAACTAAAGAGTCACCGCGCGATTCCATCTACTATTTTAGTGCAGACGGCGACCTGAATGCCGTTCGATGGAACGACTGGAAGGTAACCTTTGCCTATACAGAAGGTGATATTGCTAATGGTGTAAGAGTTATACCGGGGTGGCCTCGTATCGCCCATTTACGTGCAGACCCATTTGAAGACGCTCAGATAGAATCACCTATGCATCTCCGCTGGATGGCTGACAATATGTGGCTATTTGTTCCTGTTCAAGAAAAGTTGATGGAATTTTTCGGTACTCTTGAAAGCTATCCATTCCAGCAAGGTCAGTCACTTAATGTAGATGTTAATTACAACACGATTAAGTTACAAAAAGTCATGAAGGAATTAGAGATATCATCACCCATCAATTAATGTAGCTCTGGCTGGCGCCTATACCCTTTTTCAAAATAGGAGCCTCAGTGTCGTAAACAAATTTAACACCAAGGCTCCTTCAGGAGCCTTTTTTATACTATAACTAGACGCTCACGAGGACACCCACTCCCCTTTGATTGACGGGAATAATTCTCTTAGTACGTGCCCCTTTACGTTTTTCTTACGGACACCCACACAAACACTTGAACCCAACAAAAAACTACTGTACATTAAAACAGCATTAAGGATCTCAAGGAATGATCCATGCCCCGCCCAAGGAAGCAACAAATCTCCCTAGAAGCCACACCTTACTACCATTGTACCTCTCGCTGTGTACGCAGAGCCTTTCTCTGTGGCCTTGATGCGTTAACAGGCAAAGATTACGAATACCGCCGTCAATGGGTTGAAGACCGCATTCTATTTTTGGGTGAGGTCTTCTGCATTGACGTATGTGCCTATGCCGTAATGAGCAACCACCACCACGTAGTGTTACACATTAATAATGCTGAAGCCCAAAGCCTGACGGACCTAGAAGTATGCGAACGCTGGCACAAGCTTTACAAAGGCACCCTCTTAACTCAGAAATTTTTAAAGGGTGAACTACTCGACGAAGCCCAGATACTCGCCGTTAAAGAAAAACTGGAGCACTGGCGCCGTGAACTAGCCAATATCAGCCGCTGGATGTGGGCTTTAAACGAACCTATTGCCCGTATGGCAAATGCCGAAGACCAGTGTACCGGGCGCTTCTGGGAAAGCCGATTTAAGTCACAAGCCTTACTCGATGAAAAAGCCTTAGCCGCCTGTATGGCCTACGTGGATTTAAACCCCATTCGAGCCAAAATGGCAAAAACCCCAGAAAGCTCTGACCACACCTCAATAAAACGCCGTATTGATACCCTAGAAACAGATAACCCTCAGCCTTTAAAACTCGCCGAATTTGTGGGTAACCCAAGAGAACCCATGCCCCAGGGCCTACCCTTTCATCTACAAGATTACGTGCAGCTTGTGGATATTACCGGAAGGGCTATTCGTGAAGACAAACGTGGCTTTATCGACAACAACTTACCCCCCATTCTTGAGCGCCTCAATATCTCCAACCATGAATGGCTTGTACTGACCACCCAGTTTGAATCCAAATTCAAAAGTTTGGTTGGCTGCAAAGATAAGCTAATGCTTGCAGCAAAGGCATTAGGGCTGCAAAGAAGACCGGCTTACGCCAATTGTGAAGCGATACTCAACTAAAATCCCCAACCGATATTAAGCCCCGCCCCACTTTCTCCCCAAGAGAGGATTAAACTCGTTCGAAAATTGGCTACTTTAGCCATTTGGCGCCTATTTTTGGCACACAGGTAACGAGGAAAAATATCAACAACCTAGCCTACAAATCTACTAGCTATTCGGCTGTACTTTTTCTTAATATGGCTGTCTTATTTATTCTTTTAATTCCACGATGTACTCTCCTATTGAAGCTAACATTTGCATATACGTCATCCCAGATGTAGACATAACGTCTACATCTATATCTTTATGGCCACATCCAAGTGTTAGTGTGGGTGTCCGAAAGTGTTTCCCCCCGCTTCATCCATATACCTTCCAGTTTATTTTCTCTAGATTATCCAAAACAACAGGGTGAACGAATTCGTTGGATTTTTTTGAAAATGCAATCTGGTGTTCTAATTATTTTGCTGATACTGGGGAGTCGGTTCGATGTTTTATTTTGTATTGAGACTCAATGGGCAGCGTGTTACTTCAGAGATCTAATAGTATATATGTCGTGTTAAGCTTCTTTTTGAGTTCGTTCTATAGTTGAATTTCCTAGGTGATAATTAGGGGTAATAAAGTGCTAAATATGTTTAGCGTGTTGTTTTTTAAAGGTTTTTTCGTCGTTCTATGCGGTGTGGTACTAATTGCTTGTGGAGGTAGTGAAGAGGAGCTTCTGGGTGTTGAAGAAGTGCAAGATGACCTTACTGCTCCAATTATATCCATTAATGGCGACGCTATAGTCATTCTCAATCAGGGTGATGAATACCTAGACGCTGGTGCAATAGCCGTTGACGATACCGATGGCAGCGTGGAAGTGACAACGACGGGAATAGTGGATAGCAATGAGGTTGGCACTTATATTGTGGTTTACAGTGCAGTTGACTCGTCCGGGAATTCAGCGATAAAGCAGCGAACAATCAAAGTTGAATTTGTCGATATTACTGCACCACTAATTACCCTAATTGGCAGCGCGGAAATGTCGATTATATTTGGATCTACGTTTGTAGATCCCGGTGCAACGGTAGCAGATAATGTTGATGAAAAAGTGCTTGTGGTTGTCGAAGGACGTGTTGAATCGAATAATGCAGGACAATATACGCTAACTTATTCAGCAGAAGATGCGGCAGGTAACAGAGCGAGTAAAATACGGCTTGTTGAGGTGTTAACTGCAGCGGATACAGTAAAACCAATTATAAAAATAAACGGTGAAGAATCTCTTAGTATATATGAAGGAGATACATATACTGACGCGGGAGCAACAGCTACTGATAATGTTGATGGGGATATTCTTGTTGCTACTAGTGGAGCGGTAAATAATCGTATACCGAATATTTATAGTATTACTTATACCGCTATCGATAAGGCGGGTAATGTTGCCACTAAGATACGTCGCGTTGCTGTTGTCGCGAAAGCAATAGATGATTATGAAATTGTTGGTAATTTTTTGGTCGGGCAAGTAGTTGTACCGCTAGGGGACGAAGTTAACGGGTCGTTTGTATTACATGTGCAGCGACACAAGAAAAATGGAAGTTCCTGGACGGATGAGCCGTTGGTCTTCGGTGATGGTCGTGACGCTCCCACAGTATATTCTGATACAAAAATACGGTTTCAAACGTTTTATCAAGATATGATTGATCGAGGTATGCCTTTAAGTCAAATGCAACAAATGTTAAGAGGGATTACCGGTGGTGGTTCAGCTTCTGGGGTGCATATTCAAACTGGCGCAAGTGTTTGCGGATATAGCGGCGCGCCTCGAACGATTAGCTGTGGCCCAAATGCGGGTTGGTTTACGATAGCACACGAAAGTATGCATGGTTGGCAATGGGGCGCAGTAGAGGACCCTAGAAATGACGAAGTGGGCATTCTCTTTCAAGATGTGTTTACAATGTGGGCGAACTTCGTGTATCACACGCGTGAGTCAAATCCGGATATACTGAAAGGGAGAAGTGCTGCCGGAAATTGGGAATTAGATTATCTAAATTATGGTTTACAGAACGACGCTGAGTGGTTAGCAAACGTATTTTCAGGTTGGTTGTATAGCCCAACTAAATTGAATGGAGCAAGCTGGGAGGCAATGCTACAAAGCGCCCCGGAGTTCGTGGAGTTTTTTGATTGCTTGTGGGAGGACGGGGGTTCACCAAGTGTGTGTAGTAGTGAAGCGTTTGGAGACATTACTATTAAACACCCTCAACATCGAGCCACAGGCGGGATTGCCGCTGTGGAAGGATTTACCGATGAAGATTCGACGGCAATATGGAAAGTGTGCCTAGGCGCTGCGGACAGCAATAGCTATAAATCTCATTTTGACGAAATTGTGAAAAGGGTTGCGCCTAACTTACCTGGGTCGCCAGCAGACAATTATTCTCTTGGTTATGGTGATTGCAATCACGATGGCACTACCGACTGGGTTTGCACATATACAGGCAGCGGACCTAGTGGGATTGGCAACGGGAAGTATCTTTGGAATAGAGATAATCGTGTTGGGGCGTATACATTTATTGCAGGTGGTAATGAGTTTGATACTTATGCCGAATATAAGCAGGACCCTTATTCCACCCTCCCATCTATGGCCGGAGGTGCTCTTTCGCAGCCGTGGTATCGTGAGTGGCAAGGCGAGTATGGTAGTTGTAATGGCGCTAGTGTTTTCAAATATCGACGTCAAGATTGGATTGATCTGTACCTGAAAGATATCAGACCGTAAAATAGAATCAGATAGTTTGCCGTTGAAGCACGAATATCATGATTATCCCATTACGGGGAACAATGCCTTTTTCGCCGTCATAACCGCTACCCGGTTTGGTCGATTATCACTTGTCGCTGGGTAGCCACTACAACCGTAACGCTTGCAGACACCCACACTAACACCTCCTCCAAAAACATAACGCCGCCCAGTTGCGGCCGTAGTGGAGGTCGAGTGCGAAGCTCCGAAACGGAGTCCGGGGAGCGAACGAGGAAAAAATTTTCTTAACATGGCTGTCCAATTTGTCTGATTTGTCTTCGTGTTCCTCAATTGGTACGCTGGCCCGGTGTCATTAAAGCAGGCACCAATATCAATGCCATTATGTCTCAGGAAGACTGGTTACCCACCTTACTGGCCGCTGCGGGTGATCCCGATATTGTAGCGAAGCTGAAAAAGGGGCATAAAGCCAATGGAAAGAAATTTAAAGTGCATGCTGATGGCTATAACTTTTTACCCTACTTCAGTGGTAAAACTAAAGAGTCACCGCGCGATTCCATCTACTATTTTAGTGCAGACGGCGACCTGAATGCCGTTCGATGGAACGACTGGAAGGTAACCTTTGCCTATACAGAAGGTGATATTGCTAATGGTGTAAGAGTTATACCGGGGTGGCCTCGTATCGCCCATTTACGTGCAGACCCATTTGAAGACGCTCAGATAGAATCACCTATGCATCTCCGCTGGATGGCTGACAATATGTGGCTATTTGTTCCTGTTCAAGAAAAGTTGATGGAATTTTTCGGTACTCTTGAAAGCTATCCATTCCAGCAAGGTCAGTCACTTAATGTAGATGTTAATTACAACACGATTAAGTTACAAAAAGTCATGAAGGAATTAGAGATATCATCACCCATCAATTAATGTAGCTCTGGCTGGCGCCTATACCCTTTTTCAAAATAGGAGCCTCAGTGTCGTAAATAAATTTAACACCAAGGCTCCTTCAGGAGCCTTTTTTTATACTATAACTAGACGCTCACGAGGACACCCACTCCCCTTTGATTGACGGGAATAATTCTCTTAGTACGTGCCCCTTAACGTTTTTCTTACGTAAGCGCCAAACGAACTACACCCTTCAGTCAGCTTGAATCACTCACTACTCTACAGCCTCACTTATCAAGGAGGCTGTATGGCTTACCAAAAATACAATTGGCCCGAGATTTTCGAAAAATTCGATTCGTCAGGGCTCTCGCAGACAGAGTTCTGCAAACAACACAATCTCAATACCAAATATTTCAACTTAAAGCTCTCCAAGCGCAAAGCTCAAGACGGTGGTGCTTTTGCGAAAGCTATTGTGCAGTTGGAGCCAGCCTCACCTGAAGGCCTGACTGTAGAGGTGGGCCATTGTAAAATCCATTGCCCTGCGACCATGTCCATACCGTCCTTCGTCTCATTGGTGCGCTCTCTGGCATGATCCAGTGGCGAGATTCAATTCCAATCTACTTACACCGTGACCCTGTAGATTTCCGCAAAGCCATTAATGGATTGGCCGTCATCGTCAGCGAAGAGATGGCGCTGGATGTTTACGATAGTGCCTTGTTTGTCTTCTGCAATAAGAACCGTAGCCAGCTTAAAGTCCTGTACTGGGATAGCACCGGTTTTTCCCTCTGGCAGAAGCGTTTAGAAAAAGCTAAATTCAAATGGCCTAGGAAAGCGCCGCTGGCGACGGTTTCAATAACCTACGAGCAATGGTGTTGGTTGTTACGCGGCTTCGACTTTGCCAAATTTATGCCCCATCAGCAATTAAAGTATACCGAAGTCGTTTAAATATTTTGTATAATAGCCGCTATGAACGATGCAGCGGCCTTACAAAAAGAAAATGATTTATTGCGTGAGCAGCTCGCCGCTGAAAAAGTAAAAAGTGGAGAAAGAATAGCCGCGCGTGATGCACAAATATCGGCTCTTCACGAAAAAATAAAACATCTTCTCAGTAAGCGCTTCGGCACCTCTAGTGAAAAATCATCGCCAGATCAGATGGGCTTATTTAATGAAGTAGAAGAATGCCTGGTTGATGAAGCTTTAATCTCAGAATCTGAAACTACGGTTGTTAAAAGCCATACACGTAAAAGTAAACCTCGGATCACCCTTCCAGACAACCTCCCACGTGAAGACATTATCCACGACCTGCCGGAAGAGGAGAAAGTATGCCCGCACGATGGCTCCGAGCTTAAAAACATTGGCAGTGACGATCATGAGCAATTAGAGATCATTCCAGCCAAGATCAAAGTGATACGGCATAAGCGGCTCAAATATGCTTGCCCCTGCTGTGACAATCATATTGTTACTGCGAGCAAGCCAAAACAACCCATCGAAAAAAGCATTGCTAGTCCTAGCTTACTTTCCTACATCGCCACTCAAAAATATGCTGACGCCTTACCGCTGTACCGCCAAAGCGAGATGTTCAAGCGCATAGGCATTAAGCTGGATAGAACGAATATGGCCAACTGGATGGTCAAATGCGGTGAGCGAGTACAACCACTTATTAACTTACTGATCGATCATCTCCATAGTCAACCGTGCTTGCATGTAGATGAAACCACGCTGCAGGTATTAGATGAGCCCGGAAAGGCAGCGCAAAGTAAAAGCTACATGTGGGTAATGACCAACACCGGCCACCAGCCCGCATGCGTGTTCCATTATGCTGATACGCGTAGCCAGCAAGTACCACTAAACCTGCTCAGTCAAGATAACGCTGCGATTATGGTGGATGGCTATGAGGGTTACCAAAGAGCGTGCACTGAGTACGGCATTACTCGTATAGGTTGTTGGGCGCACGCCAGAAGAAAGTTTAAAGATGCACAAGCATTACAAAAGAAAGGAAAAACGGGCAAAGCCGATCAAGCTTTAGCCTATATCCAAAAGCTCTACGTCATTGAGAAGAAAATCAAAGGCGAACCGCCGGATAAACGCTACCAAATTCGTCAAAGCGACGCCTTGCCGATCCTCGAAAAACTAAAAACATGGATGGAGAAAAGCCTTGTTACTGTGCCACCACAAACGGCAATCGGTAAAGCCTTGGTGTACCTGAATAATCAATGGGGTCGCTTGGTTGGCTATGTCGACGATGGTCGATACCCAATTGATAACAACGCGGCGGAGAGATCAATACGTCCGTTTACAATTGGTCGAAAGAATTGGATGTTCAGCAAAAGCCAAGCGGGTGCCAAAGCTAGCGCCAACCTTTATAGTTTGATCGAAACCGCCAAGGCGAATGAGCTAAATGTGTATGACTACCTCGTACAGGTTTTTAGAGAGCTTCCAAACGCTCAAAGTGTCGAACAGGTTGAGGCCTTACTGCCTTGGAATACAAGCCTGTAGTCGGATTGGCGCTTACTTTCTTACGGACACCCACACAAACACTTGAACCCAACAAAAAACTACTGTACATTAAAACAGCATTAAGAATCTCAAGGAATGATCCATGCCCCGCCCAAGGAAGCAACAAATCTCCCTAGAAGCCACACCTTACTACCATTGTACCTCTCGCTGTGTACGCAGAGCCTTTCTCTGTGGCCTTGATGCGTTAACAGGCAAAGATTACGAATACCGCCGTCAATGGGTTGAAGACCGCATTCTATTTTTGGGTGAGGTCTTCTGCATTGACGTATGTGCCTATGCCGTAATGAGCAACCACCACCACGTAGTGTTACACATTAATAATGCTGAAGCCCAAAGCCTGACGGACCTAGAAGTATGCGAACGCTGGCACAAGCTTTACAAAGGCACCCTCTTAACTCAGAAATTTTTAAAGGGTGAACTACTCGACGAAGCCCAGATACTCGCCGTTAAAGAAAAACTGGAGCACTGGCGCCGTGAACTAGCCAATATCAGCCGCTGGATGTGGGCTTTAAACGAACCTATTGCCCGTATGGCAAATGCCGAAGACCAGTGTACCGGGCGCTTCTGGGAAAGCCGATTTAAGTCACAAGCCTTACTCGATGAAAAAGCCTTAGCCGCCTGTATGGCCTACGTGGATTTAAACCCCATTCGAGCCAAAATGGCAAAAACCCCAGAAAGCTCTGACCACACCTCGATTAAACGCCGTATTGATACCCTAAAAACAGATAATCCGCAGCCATTAAGGCTCGCCGAATTTGTGGGTAACCCAAGAGAACCCATGCCCCAGGGCCTAGCCTTTCATCTGCAAGATTACGTGCAGCTTGTGGATATTACCGGAAGGGCTATTCGTGAAGACAAGCGTGGCTTTATCGACAACAACTTGCCTCCCATTCTAGAGCGACTCAATATCTCCAGCCGTGAATGGCTTGTACTTACCACCCAGTTTGAATCCAAATTCAAAAGCTTGGCTGGCTGTAAGGAGAAGCTAATGCTTGCAGCAAAGGCATTAGGGCTGCAAAGAAGACCGGCTTACGCCAATTGTGAAGCGATACTCAACTAAAATCCCCAACCGATATTAAGCCCCGCCCCACTTTCTCCCCAAGAGAGGATTAAACTCGTTCGAAAATTGGCTACTTTAGCCATTTGGCGCCTATTTTTGGCACACAGGTAACGAAGAAAAATATTAACAACCTAGCCTACAAACCTACTAACTTTTCGGCTGTACTTTTTCTTAATATGGCTGTCTTATTTATGTTATGTTACTTCCTTCGGCCAAAAGCGGGCATTTATGGTATGTCACATTCAAGGTGCAATCCCTGGTGTCCAATTAAGGCCTCGACTTATTAAAAATTAAAGTACTTACTATCCCCGGCCAGACTGGAATCCTTGCTCTCAACCAGTTGTTTTCCATATCTGAAATCATCTAAATATCTAGCGGAAATAATTTCCTTTATGCTAGCTTCTGAAAGCCCATACAAACAAGACTTCTCAATTGTTTCATTCAGGAGTAGCGTCGTATGCGTAGGTGATAATTTTCGAAACAATATACTCCTTGCTATTTTTTCACACTCAATATCAATTAATTGATTGTAGCTTTCATCGATAATATTTTGCGGATGTATTGCGATGTGATTGTCTAAGACCTCTTGCATTAATTCTAGCAGGATGTTGCGAATAGACGTTGCGTTGACCTCAATAATATTAATAGAATTTATCACATCATCTGCCGGTAACGTTCTTACAGCAATACTAATCCACTTATCATCTATATTTTTTAACTTCGCCATCAGCATGCAATACGAGTGGTATTTCACTAGATATTTAGGTATCTCAATGGCGACTAAAAGCTCCCCTTCCGGTAAGTCAAAAATGCGCCTTGCGCGCGGAATGTAGTAATGCTTGTAGTAACTATATGAGTCTAGCTCTTTGAGAAATTCTAGGACCGCTCCAAAAACTGAAAACAAGCGTCTGTCGTATACGCATTTTGTGTAAAATTTTTCTTTTACATTTTCGGAAAGCGAAGTTGAAATGAAGTAGGCTGAAAAATACTCCTGTATGCTTTTGTGAGTATAGCGATAATTATCATACCCATCTTCAATTAACAGGTTTGTAATTCCTTTTATATCGTTAAAGAGATCTTCGCTACGCGATTTTAGTTCTGCATAAAACTCTAGCGCAAATGATACATACCTTACTATTTTATCCTTAGAGAACTCAGTGACTTCGTCTCTCAGGCTAAAATAAGATGCAGCAGAGAAAACATTTTGATAGATTTCGCTTTGCCTAGAAAACATTCTTTTTCTTGATACCCGACCCTTAATATTGTCGTGCCGAAAGAGCAATGTATCAAAAATCTTCGAGTAAAACTGGGTTAAATTCGAGGGTATGTTGTCGCCAATGCTGAAGCTAATTGAGAATAAAGTTACTAGAATTGGCGTTTTTAATACTTCAGCGATGTCAATATTCTCAACTAATGATATACCTCTTATTAGATCATCTGCCTTTTCCTCGCAGGAGGATGCAAGCCTTATTATATTTTCGCTTTGTTCTTTGGTGAGGTCGCATACATAATAAATGGAGAACCCTGTTGTGTAGCTAAGTTCAGTATCAGGCCTAGATGTGCACACGACGCTTGTATCAGGAGATCTGGAAAACCTGTTTATTTCTGTTGCAAGAGATTGTTGATGTTCTACTGGGCATTCGTCAAACGCATCTAAAAACAATATGGAATTCCTATTAGCGAGCAGGACGCACAGCTCGTCGCAAGACATAGATATTCCAAAGGTTCCCAAGTACACCGATATCTCTTCTTCAATTCTGCCTCCACAATAGTATTTCAAAGGGTAAAATATTGGCAATTTTTTGTTTTGTATATTATTGAATACCAGTCTTCGCAGAATGGTGGTCTTACCACTGCCCGCATTCCCCACGATGAGAATACTCTGGGGGCTATGCCCAACCAGATTGTTGTCCTTTATATTAATTCTATCGGCGAACCCGGATTTCTTTATGTCAATCGGTATAAATGCAGTACCAATAAATAGATTTTTATCAGGACTGTGGATAGACCTGTATTGCATCACCGTTTTGGTGTAGACAGGGTACGCCCGCTTTAGATTGGAGCTATCCTTGATAGTAACTCGCTTTGACAAAGAGTCTAGCGTGGCGGTAACCATTTTTTCTGCCGCTTTTTCAACGGTAGTCAATGCAATTCCACCTAATATAGTTTCCATACGTGAATCCCGCTTTGTGCACTATTAAATATCAATCATCTCATGCTCAACCCCACATCAAAAAGTGGGGTCCTTTCTTCCATTTGACTCGTCGAGTTTCGCACCAACAACTGAATGTCCGCTTTGGGTCGATAGCAGACACAAATCTCCATATTCACCTACGTGATCACCAATCATATAATCACAATCTGCACCCGCACAAATGGCCGTAAAACATCAATACCTTATTGATCACGCGCTATTTATTTTGTATAACTATAACTTCGATAACTCAGTATTCACGGATTGAAACCCCACATGAAAACCCTACAAGAAAAAACAAAAACCGTTAAATCAGACTTCCCCAACATCAGCAACAAAGAATTGTTACGCATTCTCATTTACGATGTTATCGAAGAACTCAAACACCACAAACGCCGCGACGTGTTAAACATGATGCGTGAATGGGCGTACAGTGGACGCTCGCTAGCTTTGATGATAGCTACCATAAGGTTAAGAAGGAAGCTTTACAGCCGTAAGAAGTGGCGCTGAATTCGTTAACGGCGCACTGTTTGAGTTTTATTTGATTTAGACGACAAGCCCGCCCTACTTCACCATGGAGTCTAGCTTGCCTTTAGCGGTGCTGGTGTTGCTGCTAGCCGTTGTAAAGCTGGCCGCTTGTGCTGGCGCGCCACTGTTTGCGGTGCCAGCCGTCACGTTTTTATGGGTATGGGTTGCCAGGGTGTTAGCCAATTGCTGCACAATGCCCATTAAATTACTGAGCAATTGCAGGCTGTTATCACTGCCATTCCCTAGCCATAATTTCGGTGCTTCTAGGTGTTGCTCTGTTCCCGCCAGGCTCGTTTTTATAGCGTCTATTTGTTCCAGATAATTTGCGCAGGTGTCGGCAATATCGGCCGGGGTTTTACGCTCCCAGTTGCGTTGTTGTCGGCTTGAATATGTACCCCGTCGCTGTGCTGAATAAGCACGGCTTTTTCTTCTAGGCTTGGCAGCGTTATGCCCTCCACTAAAACGCCGTATTGAAAACCAAGACACTAATAACCCACAACCGTTAAAGCTCGCCGAATTTGTGGGTAACCCAAGAGAACCCATGCCCCAGGGTCTACCCTTTCATTTACAAGATTACGTACAGCTTGTAGATATTACTGGCAGGGCTATTCGTGAAGACAAACGTGGCTTTATCGACAACAACTTGCCTCCCATTCTTGAGCGACTCAATATCTCCAGCCGCGAATGGCTTGTACTGACCACCCAGTTTGAATCTAAATTCAAAGGTTTGGTTGGCTGTAAAGAAAAGCTAATGCTTGCTGCAAAGGCCCTAGGCTTACAAAGAAGACCCGCATACGCCAACCGTGAAGCGATATTCCACTAATATCCCCTACCGACATTAAAACCCACACCACTTTGTCCTCGAAAGAGGGTTAACCTCACTTTAAACTTCAATAAACTCTGCTTTTTTGCGTCAAAATTGGTCTCGCACTCAGCGGGGAAAAAGAACAACACCTTTATCCAAAATCTTACCGTTAATTAAATGCATTTTCCTTACGATGACTGTCTCATCTATCCTTGGTGCTACAAGTAGGTAAACCGCACGTTACCCGCATAACTGCACGGCTATTAACGCAATATTTTGACCGCTTTCGTTATTTATACTCTGTCATCTGGATTTTTTGTATGTATATCAATCATTTATATTTACGCAAATGCCATTCGGTTCTGATAGTGTTTAATCAGTGTTAATGCGTGGGGCTTCACAATTGTGAAGCCCGGTCTGTGTTGTGTACAGAGAATGGCGCTATAATCATCAACGATAATAACTCCTTGATCTACTAATTCCCATTCAGAGCGGCCACTTTATGAAAAGATCTACCTTTGCGTCATGCGCTCACATGTATCGAACTCTTGCCTTGCTGTCTTTATTTATCGCTAATGCATCTCTTGCGTTTACCTACACCCCAGACGGTCAGTCGAAAACTATTTTAAAAAGCTATTTGGTTGCCGCTGAACAGCAGGGACGGAATATTCAATATCCGTTTTGCTTTGGTGGTGAAAGCGTTGATGAAGAAACGCTCGCCACCATGAAGTTAGAAAGTGCTGCCGTGCTAACGGAAGTGGCAAATGGTTGGAATGTTGTAACCAAGCAGGTGATGTCAGACCTTAACGAGAATTGGCCGGTTGACAGTATTAACTTTGTTTATTCGTGTACGCCAAATAACGGGCTTAAAGTTGTAACGTTGAACGTTAGCATTAAGGGCGGAATGTCTGCTGGTAATCATAGTATTAGAGCCGCCAGCAGCGCTTTTGCTACTGCACCACTGCATATATCAGCTTTTTATCACGAGTATGGCCATTTGCTTGGTTTGCCCGACGATTACAAAGGTGCTTGGGAGCAAGCCGCTCGCCCGCCTAGTATGATGAAAATGCATAACGAACTTCAGCCGGAAGATAGGGTTTCTTTGCGTACTATGTGGCAATATCGCGATACGCCTACCCAAGCGCAGTGTCCAGAAGGCTATTTTACTATTGATCAGGCAGAAAGAACGGGTGGTGTAGGTGATGGGCTAATCACCTGCATTCCTTATATTCGACATGAGATCACCGATGCAATTGGCGATAGCTGTATTGCGTTTTTTGATGACAATGAAAGAGACTGGGCGACGCGTGAGCAAAACCCACAAAACTATTTTCGCAATCAAATCGGCGACGCCATGTGCATCGATGGTCAATCGACATCATTGATTCTTCCATTTTCCCACGAATCGGAATTGCCAGATTCGGTATGGGTGGGTAAAAATGTAAAAGCCCAAATACGGGGGCTCTACCGCGCTAGTCAAAATGAACGTTTTTTGACAATTACCGAAAATATATTGCTTTACTCATACGCGTGGTTTCACTATGCCTATGAGCCACGATTCAAGCAAAAAGGTGGTTATGAAGGGTTAAGTATTTCAGCGCTTGCGGTTGATATTTTACCTATTGATGACACTATCTCAGAAGAGACTATTGCAGATATTGACGTACCTGCATCTAAAAAATGGAGTGCGGGCGCTTGGGATAATAGCATTGAGGCACTCTCGATGAATGTCCCAGGGCGTTCATGCTCTCACCTTTTAGCGAACGATGCGGTATTAAAAAACAAAGATGGTGTTTATCGCATTAGCCGCGATAAATACAGTGACCAAGAAGTTTTTTGTGATATGACCACAGATGGTGGTGGCTGGACTTATGTTAGCTATTTATCCGGCGAAGCGAGGATTGATACTGTATTCTACAAAAAACACGGTGTATTTCAGCTAAACCCCATGCATCCCGCTAAACCCGACGGATCACACTGGGAGGATGATGACGCTGAGCGCCGATTTGTTTTGGGCTCGGAGGGTTACGAAAACTATAATACTCAAGCTTACAGTAATGGATTACCCGCTAAGCTGTCCGACAACGAAATGATGCTGCGAATACATGACTATCAGTCTGGCCCAAATCTATTCCTTAAATATGCAAAAGACTTCCCGCTGTTTAATCTGCGTAAACATGATCTATGCATGCTTCAGCAGCCTGAAGAGCTGCTATTAAAACAAGCTGTAAATGATAACTACGAAGTTGGCGAAATTAGCTGTCCTCGTAATCATCGCGCGCATAGGGAAATCTTTTTTTCTAAAAACGGCGAACGGATAGTGTCCATGAAGAAAAAATGGGCCCATGGCGTTAGGATGTTTGACGAGGCCTTTGTTGCTGAAAACCCTACTCGTACACAGCCTAAAGAAAGAGGCTATCGCGCGTGGGTGTTTGTACGCGATACTGAAGCAAAAGCGGCCGTCATCACACCAACCGTCGAGCCGACAACAGTACCGACGCCAACCGTCGAGCCGACAACAGTACCGACGCCAACCGTCGAGCCGACAACAGTACCGACGCCAACCGTCGAGCCGACAACAATACCGACGCCAACCGTCGAGCCGACAACAGTACCGACGCCAACCGTCGAGCCGACAACAGTACCGACGCCAACCGTCGAGCCGACAACAGCACCGACGCCAATCGTCGAGCCAATAGCAACTCCAGGACCGACACCGGAGGCTGTGACTTCGGGCGGCGGTAGTGCCGATCTTTATTGGTTTTTGATGTTGGGCCTTTTAGTTGGGGTGATGAGAACAGTTAGAAAGTAAGCGAGGTAAGGGTTGTAAACCTTATTAGGCGTAGAAGCAGCCTGAAAACACTCGTCTAGCCCCTATAAATAAAGTATCAAACACAGATCTTTCGATGTGTTCTGGAATTCACCCTGAGTGAACTCCAGAACACATAACACTTACGGACACCCACATTAACGCTTGAAATCAAAAAAATCGCTGTGCATTAAAACAGCGTGATGAATCTCAAGGAATGAGCCATGCCCCACCCAAGGATGCAACAAATATCCCTAGAGGCCACTACCGCTCGGCTTTGGCTCCTAAACGAGTAAAGATTACGAATACCGTCGTCAATGGGTTGAAGACCGTATTCCATTTTTGGGTGAGATCTTCTACATTGACGTATGCGCCTGAGCAACCACCACCATGTGGTACTACACATCAATATGGCAGAAGCCCACAGTTTAACTGACCTAGAAGTATACGAACGCTGGCACAGGTTAGTCAGCGACGGTTTAAGCTCAAGCCTTACTCGATGAAAAAGCTTTAGCTGCCTGCATGGCCTATGTCGACTTAAAGCCCATTCGAGCCATAATAGCAAAAACACCAGAAAGCTCTGACCACACCCCAATAAAACCGCGCCCTCTTCATCAGCCATAATCAAACGAGACTTTCACGAGGACACCCGCTCCCCTTTGATTAACCGGGGTAATACTCTTAGTGCGTGCCCTTTAATAATCTGCTTTCTAATAATCTGCTTTCTAATAATCTGTGCCAAAAAATAACCCCAACATTCCCTCCCTCCAACTCACCTACTCCAGCAAAAAGCCAAAAGGCACTTCAACGTAGTAAGTGATGATATTATTGTTACCGCCGTCGATGCCAATATCAATAATATAAGTTCGGGTATCTCTTTTGGTTGGGGATGGTTTTGAATAGGCGTATGGCACGCGATACGAAGTCAGATGTAAAAAAGCATTATCGAAAGCCAGTTCATCATAGGTTGGAATCACTCCGCTCGATACCGTGCCATCGGCATACCAAGCATAAACCACTTCGTTCTCGTAGTATTCTCCGGGTACTTTTTCAACCTTAACCCCGTCAATTGCAACCGCAATAATATCGGTAAAACTTTTGTGGGGTGGCATAACGTATTGATACGGCCCCCTATGCCCTAAATCATCACTGTTCCCTAAAAAGAAATTACCGTCATCCATGAATGTAAATGTCGTCATGCTGGCATACTCGGGTGTTTCAGTCACACCAATGCCTACGATATTGTGCAGCGTATAGCCTTTGGGTAAAGTGGTTTGATAGGGCTTTCTGTAAGCATCCAGATCATCGCTAGCGCCTGCCATAACATAATCCACACCACCACAGAACCATGCAAAGTTATGATTGTTGGAACCATCTGTAGCGAAGGCTGCCAGACGATTCACCGATATATTGGGCAGCGTTGAAATGTAGGGCCCGATTTTAGCGTCTAGATCCTCGCTTGTACCAACAGCCACCATTAAATTCAAATCGTGCGGGATATCGGCTAACGGGCAAGCACTTGGCGCATGGAATTTTAAATCATCCAATTCAAAGTTCGCCGGCTGATAGTCCGATTGCCGTTCAAAATTTTCTTGTGCGGTAACCGGCATGGCCGCAGCCATCGACAACGCAGTACCCAAAAGAGCCGTACGGATGCAAGTGTAAGTGTATTTTTTCATGACGCTTTCTTCCTTAAAATATAACGGGCAGCTCTACTCATTGATTTTAGGATCTGCGTAATATGGCAAGCCTTAATGTAAGGCGAACTAAGCAGCGGACGGCCGACTGCATTTCCCAGCAGGCCAACACTGCAATAAGGTTTGCCATGCTGCGCCCTCCGACGCTTTGTGTGCGGGTCCATGCACGGCGTTAAAAATTTTCGCCAGACTACACCCGCATGCCGGTAAATTTTTCCTTGCGCACGAGTCACAAAGCCAGAGACCAAAAGCAATGAGTAGAGGTGCCCCTAAGTCCATTTAAACAACTTCACTCTATGTAATTGCATTCTCAAGCCCAATGAGAAAATCACATTATTCGAGCGTATTATTCACGTTTTATTGCGAGGGCTAATGAACACCAACCCCCTGGAGAGGAAAATATAGGCCAACCCCATGGCCCCAAAAATAGCTATTTTGCAGGTCGACACTGAGGCGAAATACCTTCGCTCAATCCAAAGCCCCACAAGCACATGCACACAGGCAAACATCAACCCGCATTTCGATTTGACTAATGCCCTGCAACGGGTAGCCGTTCACCGAGTAAAAGACGTTGCTAATCTTACATCGAGAATATGGAGGGAGGTATTGGGCAATAGCCCCATGCGTTCTGAGATAGATGAATTAAAGGCATAACCCTGCGGAATAAAAGGTTACAGCACGGATGGATTGCAAAGCGCATTCACCTGCTCTCCACCATTTTTGCTATCAATATCGGTCGGTATTTCGTATTGAGCAATCACCACCCTACCGCAATCAAAATTGACGCCCAAACACCCTTGCGTGGCTGGCCTCACAGGCCCCTTACAAATCTGATATTTTTTATGTGCTTCGATCACCTAAACTAGAATTTTCAATAACTCAAAGCAATAAGAAAGATGATTTCGATGAAAAACGAATGACATTCAGAACCAATCAATCTAAAACCGCATAGTTTAATAAAGTCACTGCGCCAAGCTACACTATACTGCATACATAATCGCAACCCGAGCAATTTAAATGACATCTGTTTTAGCTTAATTGCAGCGACAATTTACAACCATGAGAGCCATTGGTTAAATTTACACACGCATAGTGTAGGGGGATTACGTCTGCGTTCGACACATCTCAACTATTGTGGGTCAAAGAGGGCTTGAGATTTTTTACAGTGGTAAAAGGAGTAGAGGTAAAAGGAATATATGGAAAATTGGAAGAACGAAAATCCTGCACTTTTTAAGGCGGGCGACGAGATAAAGCTTTTAGATAATTCTGCACCAGGCGAATTCCCCTCAGTTCCAGCAGGCAAACGAATAGGGATTTTGGAATCAAATCAAGCGGCGGCCAAGCAGCTTGCATCGGTCTTAATAAAACAGGGTTATCGTGTAGGCATTCACAGTGACGTCAATCAACTCAAGAGCAAGATGAATGACTGTGATTACGATGTGGTATTGGTGGACTTACTGCTACCACAATGCCCTCTAGGTAGCGCAACGTCAGTCGAAGAATTCTTTTCCCATAACAATGCCCATATTCCCGTTGTAATGATCTCTGCTCTTGCGGACATTTCAACGCGCCTAATTGCATTACGTGCTGGTATTCGAGCTTTTGTAACAAAACCCATTGATGGTAATGAACTTTTACAAAAGCTCGCCGATATAATCAAAAAGCGCTGCGATGAAAACACTAGAGTATTGGTTGTCGATGATGACCCGGTCTCTACCTATTACTATGACGTTTCACTTGCGAGCGAGGGCTTTCTAGTCGAAGCAGTAAATGACCCGCTTACCATCCTCGACAGAATAGAGCACTTTAAACCGGACATTATCACCTTGGATTATTCTATGCCCGGTTGCAATGGGCTAGAGATTGCCGAACTACTACGCGGTGACCCGCGTTATATGAAAATCCCCATATTATTCATTTCCGCCTCTGAAGAAGCGCTAAAACTTCAGGGAGTAATAGGCACATTCGGAAATGCCTTTTTAAAAAAACCCGTGGATACCGATGAACTTGTTTACACATTAAAGGATATAGCCGCGAAAACAAAAGCAAAAGAAAAGCCAAAAGAAACAGTGAAAGAGAAAGAAGTTATTCCTCATAACAACTTCCACAGCCTTAAAACCTATGAGCAACTTATTCGAACCCTGGAAGTTACGCGAGATAAACAGCTGCAATCACTTAAATCCACACCTCAAACATTCGCTGCTCTCGTAACCGTGGACAATTATCACCTTCAGCTGGAAGAACGTTTCGAATCATATCTAGCCGCACATAGATTCGTTCACGGTCGTATTTGTAAAACCGATGAAAACCAGTATTTACTACTTGCATTCGATAAAGACGGTATTGGTAAGACCAAAGTATTCTCGACTTTAAGGCAGGAGTTTAACCGCCAGCGGTTTAGCAAACAGCTTGTTCCCGGAGACGATACTGTTTTTACCCTGAGCATAGGCGCCGCACCGGTGGACAATAGCTTACCCACTAACCCAGTGGAAGCACTTAAACTATTGAAAAGCGCTCAGAAAGAGGCATTGAATGCCGGCGGCAACTGTACTGCCTGGCCTGACCTTCGTGATGACGCGAAAAAAGACAAAGAAAATATTTTTCAGGCTTTAGAGGAAAGCGCTTTCTCACTGGTTTTTCAGCCCATTGTAAATCCAGAAGGTGATGAGCATTTATTTGAAGTACAGGTGCGGCTCGTTGGCAGAAACGAACAGATCTATACCCCAGAACAATTTATGCCTTATCTCAACGAGGTTATTGAGGATGGTTTTTATATCCTTGACCGGTGGGTGATAGAGCATGCATTCTCTACACTCGAAAACACTCACGGGCGTGGCTCAGCTGATTACTCTATCACAATAAAACTTAGCCCGAACCTCAAGCAAGCCGCGAGATTATTACCACTCGTTTACAACCTAACGAGTAATTCTCGGCTAAAAGGTTTTAGGCGCATTAATTTTTCTATAACGGAAGAAGCCGTGTTATCCAATATTGGAAGCGCCACCACCATTGTTAACGCCATCCATAAAGCTGGATGTGGCTTTATGATGGAAAAATGTCAGGGGAACACCAAAACGATAGAGGCTGTTATGGCGCTTAAAAATATAGACTATCTAAAGTTAGACTCCAGCGTTTGCCTAGCCAGCGGGGATTACAATAAAAACATAAAATCTTTACAAAACTTTATGGGCAAAGGCAAAATTATTGCTGGCATGCTAGAAGATGCCAAAACATTTGCATACTACTGGGATTTAGACGTCCGATTTTTTCAGGGCTATTTTTTCCACCACCCCAACAAAAACATGTTTTACGAACCGATTAAGTCAGAAAACCTTGTACTTGGTGCTTAACACCGTAATTACTTGAGCTTTATTGTCTTTTACGGGGTGCATGGCCTGCGGTGGAATATACTGCCGATACGTTGAAGAGCCATGAATAAACATCGATAGAGTTTTTGACTTTTTTTTGCATTTTTTTACGCTACCATGTTTAGGGCAAAGTGAATCGAATCTACTGTGCTATGCTGTGCTGTACTGTTCTTTGCTCATGGGATCATTCTTTTAGTTGTCGTGTGGGCATGCACCTAGAGAAGTCATTTTAGATTTTGGTTTTTTTGCCGCAGAGCGGCTTCGTTCAGCAACGCGTGAAAACCGACATTAATCAGGCGTATAGAGCCCCTTCAATTGATCGTATACCTCTCTTAACATGACTACTCTACATTTTTAAACCTCTTTTTATCGCCACTCAATTAGCCTTGTGACGGGGTTGCCGTGTGCTTTTTAGTCGCTGGTAGCCACTGCGAAGTCCTTAGCCCGCCAGAACCACCCCCCCGCTATCGCCAAATATGTGGCAATGACCTATTAGCGTGGGTACTATTAGTTATAGGACACCTCTATTATTTGATTCTAGCTATCAACCATCGAGATAAGGTATGGCGCTGCTTCTTTTTTATCTGGCACTGGCACTGTGTGTGTCTTTTCTCTGTTCCGTACTGGAGGCCGTATTACTGAGTGTTACCCCCAGCTACATCGCCAGCGAGCAGGAACTGGGTAGTTCCGACGGCACACGCTGGGCGCACATCAAAGCCAATATTGACCGCACTCTTGCGGCCATACTGAGCCTGAACACTATTGCTCACACTATAGGCGCTGCTGGCGTTGGTGCACAGGCGGCCAGCGTTTTTGGCGAAGCCTATTTTGGCGTCATTTCCGCCATTTTAACCCTACTGATATTGGTATTTTCGGAAATCATCCCTAAAACACTGGGCGCAAACTACTGGAAATCCCTTGCCCCTGCCTGCCTGCGCATTCTAAAGCCTGTCGAAATCTGTATGTGGCCCCTCGTTGTTCTCTCACAGGGAATCACCGGCTTTTTTTCTCGCAAGGAAGACTTACATATGATTAGCCGCGATGAAATTGCTGCGCTTGCTTGGATGGGAGAAGATCAAGGTGTACTTAATAGCAATGAGTCGGCCGTTGTTCGCAGCATTATGCGAGTACGTACACTTACCGCAAAAGACATAATGACACCGCGAACGGTGATTTTTTCACTCGATGCACAACTCACCGTAGAACAAGCACTTAAAATTGAAGATACCTTTCGTTTTTCTCGTATACCACTTTACGACGAGCACTCCGATAAAATTAGAGGCCTTGTTCGCAAAGACGACATTCTGGCAAAAGCCGCAAAAAACCTGCACCAAACAAAGCTGAAGAACCTGGAGCGAGAACTGCTCACGGTATTGTCCAATAAAGCCCTGTTGGACTTACTGCAAAAAATGAGTGGCAGACACTTTCAGATGTGCCTAGTAGTGAATGAATTTGGCGATACGCTTGGCATTGCTACCATGGAGGATGTGGTAGAAACCATGCTAGGCTTGGAAATTGTTGACGAAACAGATAACCACCCAGACATGCAAAAACTGGCCAGAAGTTTATGGCTTAAACGAGCAAAAGAATCCGGTTTAAATTAAGGGGGGCGGCTACCCACTTACAATACATCTATTGATAATGACGGCCAATTTTTCTTAGAAAAATTTTGCCTTGTGCATAAACCACACACAAAGCCAGAGGCCAAAAACCATTAGTAGAATTTCCCTTTTGTAAACATCACCACGCGGTGATGTTTATCAACATTACTAAAACATAGGGTTTGAATGTTAGGCCGATATGCGAGCGTTGGCACAAGCTAAAAGGAACAGGGTTTACTCAAAGGTTTTTGAACCTGTGCGTTTTGAGTAGCAACCCTACTTTTAGTAGCCCTGAGCTTCGTAGACAACGCTTATTCGAGCGGTCTTTGTGTGCCCTTAGTTGGCAGCGGCAGTCATTACAATATTGCCACTTCATCCGTTTTATAGAATTCAATTGCATCACCATCGACACCACTAATAAAGCCTTTGTCGATGAGGGCCTTACGCACTGATTCGTGAACCAAGATGGTCATCAAGTTTTCGGCTAATCGAAATACTAACAAGTCCTGTATTTCATCTTTTCTCAGTACCAATTCTTCGAAAGAAACATCAATCAAGGGAATACCATCTGAAAGAAGGTATTTCGATTTTTCCATATCGGCGGCCGCAACTGCACCAATAATATTAACAGCCTTGTAATCGGTATAAATTTTTCCACTATCTGGATCGGATATTTCTACGGGGTATGTGTCAAAATTGTCCACTCCACACGCAAATAACGTTTGAAGTAGATCATCTCGAAAAAAATAATTGGAACAACCCTCGATATATGGCGGCATATATTCAGCATGATCTGGATTTCCATCCTCCAAGGGTAACAAGCGCAATTGCAAGGGGGCCGGAACAGCGGCTTCAAACGGTGCACCACGAAACCACTTTATCCCTAACTTCTTATACCCTCTCGCACGATAATCACTGCGGTCTAACCTGCGACGCGGGCGTGAAGAACATCCTAATACGTAAAACATGTGTAACTCCTATTTCATTCGCTCAGCCAGAGCACTACTCAACGTACTTATCCCCATATATCTCTTCGCAAATGTATCGTTTGGAAAAACGGGAGGTGTATACATCTTTTTTCCAGGACTTACAGGGATTTTCCAGCATTGGTTTCAGTCGCCTTGAAATGGTATTTAATCGCATTACCAGCATAGGTAACTGGGGTGGCTTCCCATCACTTTTTTTACCGTCGCTGCACCACACGTCCTCAGTTGTTTCATATTTTTCGGCGACCAAATCCAGAGTCTTTATTAACAACTCGTTGTAATCGGTATGCGCATCATGAAACTGACATTTACTTTTTGTAATCGCTCGTTTGGCGTATTCATAGGGTTGAAGCTTGGTATCTTTGGTGAAATCTTTACCTTCCTTCCCCCATTTCGGCATTCCACTACCACCTCTTAAGGCATAGTTCCCAGATAGCCATACGCCGTTTTCATAGTTGTTAACGTTGTAACCAATATTGCCCTCTGCCATATCGTCCGTATGTAAATACTCCATAATATCGGATTCTACTAAAGAGGCATTGCCAGGAATTATATGATGGGCTGCGCTATTCACTTTCAACGGTTTCGTGAACTTTGCTGGTAAGCTCACAGGAAACTGGCTTAGGTCTAGTTCATTCGATTTTTGAGCATACCCCGCCTCGACTAAGGCAGAGCCAAGATCGCCGGAGCTGTTCTTGTGCTCCAGCCCCTCCTTATTTACTCCAGGAACTTCGCTTTCATCTTCATCGAAATGGTCTACCAAAGTGTTTTTTTCGGAAGTGGGCTCCGGTGTAGCATTACAAAATGCACATGAATTTTCGTCGTGATCTTCATGTGAAAGTATTGAGAGAGAAACGGCTTCGCCTAGTTGCGTCATTACAGGTCAAGCTCCCTAAAGTGTGTTTGAAGTTTTCATTTGATTATCACCACGGCACCGCGCTGCGTATGGTCGGAAGAACCACTGACTAGAATTGGCCCTTCATACTGCTTTCCCCTAAGCCCCAAACAAGCAAGTGCAATATTAACTGCTCCAGCGGCAGCACCGGTATCACCCAGACAATCGGCTGGATGAAGATGATTATAATCCTGCTTAAAATGGGCGCTGTTACGCATAAACGCCACCCCCAACTCCCTCGCCCAGTAGGCTTCACCATTCAAAGTACTGAACAAGGCCTCTATTTTATTTCCTGCCAAACTTTGCAATGCTTGTTTCCAGGCGCTGTCGAGACCATCACCCAAGCAGGGCTCATCGGAACCGATATGAGCCTTCTCCAATGCTCTACCGGGCGTAGCCAACTGAATAGCCGACGGGCTTTTTACCCCGGACACACGAAAGAAAACCGCGGCTTCACCCGGAATAAACGCGTGCATGGCGCTGCCACTTGCAACACGCTGTTCGGTAGACTGCTTAGCCAGCCAGCGGGTGTCGAAAAAAGTATCGGCAGCACCGATGATGACCTCTTTACAGCCTTGAGCAAGCAACTGCTGCGCTTCTGCAAGCGCTTGAAAAACACCCGCTCTTCCGTAGGCCAAAACTTTATTGTGCACAGCATTAAACTGGATAGAAGCCTGCTTCGCCAAATAACCGTGGGCTTTTTCGGAAAAACCATTTTGAGCTTGAATAACTTCGGGGGCTACTACCAGTAGCACTGGCGTGTTCAGCTGCCCATCACTGTCGGCCATTGCCGCGAATGGCGCACTGCATAAACGAAGCAACCGACGTTGACGGCTTGTCAACCCACTGGCCGCTAGGGCTTCGTTCAATGGCTCTAACGTATCGGCTGGTACCGCAGCAGATTTAATTTTTTCGTACCGACCGGTAACGAACAAATCTTCCTTAAACCCGCTAATGGACGCCGAAAATGCGGCAAAGGTCGCTGGGCCAGAGTTCCCCAGCGGTGAGAGTATTGCAATGTCATCGATATAGAGCGGAGAATCAGTATTAGAAGTTGTCATCGTTATTATTCAATATACAGCTTACGGCGGTAGGCCCAAGTACATCTTTAGAAGTAGCGATTGCCACTCCAAGTGCACAAACAACCATCAACCTATTACGTGTTTATGAAAGCCATTGCTCAGATTGCCGGCAATTGAATGGGTGATAATACGCCACAACACAATAGAACTCTCTACCTGCCTGCAGCAATTTTACCCATTAGGCGCACTGCACCCAACTAACTGCACATAGAGTACCACGGAAGCGCATTCATGCCCTCCCACGGGGGGAGTACGCCATCGTAATGGCACAAAATAGTGAACCAACTATCATTATATTCGCTTAATTCGCAGCGATGTTAACCCAACCACCCACGGGGCAACTGCGGGTAACGGCTTCCGCCTAACTCTCTCCGAGAAAGTAGTCTACGTCGTCCTCCATATTTGCAATATGCCTAAATGCCGTTTCGCTAGAGCCGCCCACCATCGCCAGCATTTTGTTTGAATCCGGGTATTCACAAATTTCATTGGGCTCATTGGTGCTCAGGCAAAGGTAGCGGATATCGGTAACGCCGGTATTCATGATTTGATGCGCGTGCTCACGCCCTCCTGGGGGGCAAGCGATAATGTCATTTTTACGGATGGGGTACTGCTTTTCTCCATACCTCAACGTGCCCTCGCCTTCCAGGATCAGGAACATTTCTTCATTAACTCTATGGTTATGAAACGGACAAACTTTGTGCCCTGGCGGCACCACCGCAATACTGTAACTGAGCTTCTTAGCCCCTATATGCTCGCTTACGCCTGCGCGCTTCGATTTGAAAGCGTTGTGCTCATGGCAATCATAATTTTTTATTTCGTCCAAATTAAAAAGCGGTGTCATAAAAGCTCCATTGGTTGACGCGTGCGTTAGTACACGATGATGTGAAACATTTCGATTTAAATCCTACCACTTACTCACGTCAAACATTGCACTATAAACGACAACACAATGGTGTTGTTCGCTCGCAATCCTAGCACCGCTTTTTTCCCCGTTGAACATCGCTTCCTGCCCATGGGAACTGATCAATAGTGAGAACACCGAGCACTGCACAGCTTGAGCAATTGATCGACCTACACCCTGTATTTCCCCCTCCATCTGGGTTATAAAACACCTGTGAGTAATAGCACTCCCTAACCGTACACCTCTCTCAAATCGTCAGATGATTTATATGCCAAGGTTGGCACTTTTCAGTTGTTTTTTATAACAAGGAATTATATATACATCATCCTTACATAATCTTTGGGACTAAAGTACAATTCCTGACCAATCACACTTCTCCGGAGCTCTGTTCAAATGAAACCTTTACGCATGGCCATGTGCCTGCTGTCTGTCGTAATAGCCTGCGCCCTTGCCAACCTTGCTGCAGCCGAAACATCTTCTGAACTCCGCGCAAAAGCTGATCGCTATCGTGCCGCTATTCCAAACAAAGTGAGCGCACTAGAAACTATTCAGACCAGAATAAAGGCCTACGAACAGAAAAAAGTTGAAGCTCAGGCACAGCTAGATCAAGCCCGCAAAGACCTCATTGAAGCGCAAACCAACATGACCATTGCCAAGGCAGACACTTCGGATGAAGCCGAACGCCTGCAAAGCATAGGCGAAAGGCGGTTGGAGCTAGCCGAGCGCACCTTAAAAAGCCGCGAAAAACGCAGCGAGCGCGCCGTAATTAAGCATACCGAGCTAACGGCCGAACAGCAAAAGCTGCAAGATGAAATGAAATGGATGGAGGGCCAAATCCCTGAACTTTTGACCAAGGCCGACAACCAGGAAACCGCCGAAATTCGCAATGCCAAACAGAAAAAAGAAGCCCAATTGGCAGCTCTAGCCCCACCACCGCCGGTTTCGACACCCAGCCCCACAGCAGAACCAACACCCGAGCCAATAGAGCTAGCCTCTGCCGACGGCCAGAGCTTTATACTGCCCGCTTCCGCTAGCAATGCAGAAGGTGCATCTAATGCGCGCCAACAGTATGCCCGAGGCGAAATGAAGAAACTGTTAGAACTCACCCGCAACGCAGACCGAACCAACAAACCTCGCCGAGATGACCCAGTACTTAATGTTGACGGTGAGGAAATAGAAGAGCTTGAATATCTCGGAGCAAAGCAATACTACACCGAGGTGCCATTGGCTGCCGGCAGATACAAAGTCGCTATCGGGGCACGTAAGTTTGTGGCAACAATACCGGCTTCTGCCGACGGCAATATTTTTGTTGTCATTTTTGATACTGCCGACACCCGCACCGGGCGTGTTGCATTTTTTAATAAAAAGCACCTCGAGTAAACCTACAAGAGCCCCGCTAACGGGGCTCGTCTCTCCCCAGCCCCTCCCCAATATCCCCACAAACACCGAAGCTGAATAGCTTTGCTGCTAGCGACTAAATGGTCACTGTGCTCAATTTGAACAGCTCACCACTGCTAGTCAGAGTTAACACCCACGCTAAAACCGCCAAAGGTTGTTCGACCACAGTGGATGTAGATCAAAAAAAATCTGCTACCAAAGCAAGAACAGATGGCGTATGAAGATCTATACTCAATGGGTTGCTCCATTAAAACTGCCCCACTCACCTGCGCGAGGCTACCTTTATGAGTCTGATAAAACGTATTCCTATCAACAAAATTGAGTTGGGTATGTATGTATCAGATCGAACCCCTGGCTTGGAAGACACAGAACTTAGACCCAAGGGTTTTATACGACGCTGGGAGACGGTAGACAAACTTTCCGGGTTCGGCCTAGAAGAAATTTATATTGATGTCCACCGAGGCCTCGACTCGCCTTTCACCTTGCCTATCGCCGGTACAGACGCACTAAAACCCCGCGTTGAACTGCAAAAAGAACGAGAACAAGCCGACAAAGTTTATGCCGAGGCTCGAGGCTTAGTCACGAGCATATTGCGGGATGTAAAGATGGGTAATGCTATTGATGTTGGTCCGGTGGAAAGCCTTGCCGACGATATCAATGAATCCGTCCTTAACAACCACAATGCCCTACTCTGCCTCGCGGCTATTCGCGAGAAAGATCAGTACCTGCTGGAACATTCCATTAATGTGGGTATTTTGATGGGCGTCTTCGCTCGCTTCTTGGGCTACGAGGACGAACTCATCCACATGCTGGTAACCGGCGCATTGCTACACGATATTGGCAAGATCCGCGTGCACCATCAGATCCTCAACAAACCAGGCAAATTGACCGACGAAGAATGGATGGAGATGAAACGGCATGTAGTATACGGGCAAGAAGTACTATTGAAATCCGAGGGTGTATCGGCGGTTGCGCTATCCATATGCGGCATGCATCATGAGCGACTGGATGGTGGTGGCTACCCAATGGGTGTGAAAGAGCACGAAATTGACAACTTTGGCAGGCTCGCAGCCATAGTTGATGTATACGATGCCCTTACCGCAGACCGGGTATACCACAAGGGTAAACCCCCCGCCCACGCCATGCATTTCCTAATGGGGTTAACAGAAGGCCACCTCGACCGCCAATTGGTGAACATGTTCGTACGCTGCATAAGTGTCTACCCTGTTGGTTCGCTAGTAGAGCTAAGCAATGGCCGCGCAGGGGTTGTCATTAGTGTGAATCATGCTCACCCCGAAAGCCCGATTGTTAAAACGATTTACAACCTGCTCCATAAAAACTATGAAACGCCAAAAATTTGCGACCTTAGACGCAACCTTAGCGAAACCCACATTGAGGGGGTACTTAACCCCGAAGATTACGGTATAAAAATTAACGACTTTATCTAAGGGTATCTCTATTAACTGTTTGGGGCCAAAAGCAATTAATAGAGGCGCCCGTATGTTTTTTACTACTGTCAGAATGCTAGCGTTTCTCACAGCTTTTATGTTGTCTGCGCTGACCGCTCATTACCACTCTCGATGGCCGTTGCACCTAGCACCGATCACCATTATTCCTGTAGGCTTGCAGACATCATTATAGGAACCTCTGTTTATCTCAAAGCGTCCTCTCGGTTTTGGCTACCTGCGTTGCCCTGCATCTATGCAGTGGTGCGCAACCTGCTACCCAGATCAGCTTAGGCTTAATTGGAGACCCGCATACAAAGAACTGGTCAATACCTATGTATCTGTACACCCAATATACTCTACCGTTAGCGTTGCGGTTAACGCTTATTTGCCTAACATGCTCACTTATTGGCTGCGGTGACACAGCACCCAACAGTCCGTTGGGCGCAGCAACTAACGCCTGTGAAGATAAATGGCTTGTGTGCGAATCATTTGAGTCAAGCTCAGATTTAGCCGATTGGCAGCCAAGTAATATCGAAAATATTCAGCTTTCACATAAATATGCGATAGACGGTAAACGATCACTGGAGTTCAAGGCGACGGGCGGCGGATACAACGCCAGCTTTATTCGTAAAAACCTGGCCAATATCCCTCAGCTGCAACAGAGCCTGTATGGCCGCTTATGGCTGTATTTAGATGAGAGTAACAAACTCAGTGGTGATTTTACTTTTATCCAAGCAGCGGGCCAGCCAAAGCCAGGCACTGGCGCCCCAGACAATACCCGCGTTATGTACCGCGCGCGTATCGATGGTCGACACGATCATTTTATGGCGAACTATGAAACGCAGATCGACACAGACGGAGATTCTATCAGTGACTGGCATACCGACTGCTGGAAGCACCCGAATGCCGACGGCGCTGCGGAACCACCAACAGAGTATAAAATCCCACACAACCAATGGAGCTGTGTGCAATGGGAATACCATGTGGAAAACAACGAAATGCGCTATTGGCTAAACGGCCAAGCACTAAGTGACATACAGGTAAATGGCGCCGGTGACGGTTGTATTGGCAGCGACCAACAAGGCGCTTGGACCGCACCCAACGCCTTCGATGAAATAAAGCTCGGTATTGAGCAATATCATACCTGGGTAAAACCAAGAACCCTCTATATGGATAAAATTGCGATAAACGATAGTCCTATCCCCTGCGACTGAGTTATTGAACTATGTCCGTTTGGATACGCTCGCTTCTGATACTCATCGGTTGGATAGCCGTGATTTTAGGCGTTATCGGCCTATTTTTACCGGTATTGCCAACAACACCTTTTCTTATCCTTGCCGCTTCTTGTTTTGCAAAAAGTTCTGACAGGTTTTATTCGTGGTTACTTAGCAGCCCACTGTTAGGCCCCATTATTAAGGACTGGCGAACCCACCGCAGTTTAGATCCAAGGGTAAAACGCTGGGCCATCTGTGTAGTGATTTTTACTTTTGGAGTGTCCATTTATGTGGTACCACTTGCGCCTATAAAAATAGGTTTAGCGGTAATAATGACTATTTGCCTCAGCTTTATTTGGCGACTTAAAGCGCGTAAAAGAACACAGGTGGAATAATAATAACAGCAGATAAAATGCTACTTAAATGTAACCGGTCATTCCCCCCGGCTATTGCTTTAAATCATCCAATACAGACCGCATAGGGCTTTGCCCATACACCTCTTTCCACACTCTCGGCGTAAGATCAGCAACATCCGGGGGCTTGGGGTAGGACGGGGTGGAATGAACGGTTACACTTAAATAAACAATGCCGGGCAAAGTCTTTGGTTTCACTTTCATTTTCCCCCACCCTGCTTTTGGCACACAGACGGCCACCAAAATACCCACAAGTAATCGCCATATAAATGGTACTTTCAATTTATATAGCGCAATAAAAAACGGCAAGCGGGATAACCCAGCTTGCCGTTTCGTTTAACTCGTTAGAGTTACCGTATATTAAGCCTTGGAAGCCATGTACTGCATCAACTCAACAACCTTGCAGGAGTAGCCCCACTCGTTGTCGTACCAGGAAACCAGTTTAACGAACTTCTCGCTTAACTGAATACCGGCGTCGGCGTCAAAGATAGAAGTGCGAGAATCACCGATAAAGTCGCTAGAAACAACGGCATCTTCAGTGTAGCCCAGCACGCCCGCCATGGGGCCTTCAGAAGCGGCTTTAATAGCTGCTTTAATTTCATCGTATGTAGCTGGCTTCTGCAAACGTACAGTTAGATCAACAACCGATACATCGGGAGTTGGTACGCGGAATGCCATACCTGTGAGTTTGCCGTTCAGCTCAGGGATTACCTTGCCAACAGCCTTAGCCGCACCGGTAGAAGAAGGGATGATGTTCTGGCCAGCGCCACGGCCACCACGCCAGTCTTTCATTGAAGGACCGTCAACAGTCTTCTGCGTAGCCGTCGTTGCGTGAACGGTAGTCATGAGAGCTTCTTCAATACCCCAGTTATCATTGATAACCTTGGCCAAAGGAGCAAGACAGTTAGTGGTACAAGAAGCGTTGGAAACAATGTCTACGTCTGCTGTGTACTCGGTATTGTTAACACCCATTACAAACATTGGGGTAGCGTCTTTGGAAGGCCCAGTCAAAACAACTTTTTTGGCGCCAGCTTTCAGGTGGGCTTCTGCGGTTTCTTTGGTGAGGAAGATACCCGTAGCTTCGGCTACGTAGTCAACACCAATTTCGCCCCACTTCAAGTTAGCGGGATCGCGCTCGGAAGTTACACGAATGTTTTTTCCGTTAACAATCAGCTTGCCGTCTTTTACTTCAACATCGCCCTTGAATTGACCATGAGTAGAATCATATTTCAGCATATAGGCAATGTAGTCAACGTCCAGCAGATCGTTGATTCCGACGACTTCTACGTTGTCGCGCTCACAGGCGGCGCGAAAAACGAGTCTGCCGATACGGCCAAAGCCATTGATTCCGACTTTAATGGTGCTCATAGATTTCTCCTAGGTTGTAAATAAATAAGCCCATGAACCGGGGCCTATATTGTGCGTGGGTTTAGGGAACTTCAGGTTCAGTCCTTCTTGGTATCTCGCTAATGAACCTTCATGCATGGACATCAGAGAGTCGGCAATGGCTCAAACACACTGTTCCTGCCGCCAAAAACGGTCGCCATTCTAATGCTTTTCCAGGGCTTCCTCCATACGGAAGATATAGCCAAGATCAAATAAACGCCGATTATGGTCAATTAGACACTAATTCACGTGAATTAAGGTGTGATTGCCCCTTACTCGAGCGCACACCAAAGTTCAAAATCTTCGTTCAGCCAATTTCTGCCGTCTTTTTGCATCAGGTTTTCAGCATTTTCCGGGCCTCGACTGCCCGACTTGTAGGGCTGAACTTCCATACCGGTAGACTTCCAACCGGCGAATATTTGATCGACCCAACGCCAAGCAGCCTGTACTTCAGCAGCACTTACGAACAATGTTGGGTCGTTGCGCAGTACATCAAAGAATAGACGTGAATACGCATCGTACTTCACTTTTTGTCCATCTTCGTCCAAGGAAAAGTTAAGCACCCCATCCTCAACCGGAATTCCGGCATCCAAGCCCTGAACTTTATGCATCATTCGTAGGGCAACGCCGGAATCCGGCTGCAATTGAATAATTAACTGATTAGCCCTGTGTTCTGAATGGTTTTGTTTAAATATCTGGTGTTTACTCTGCTTAAACTGAATCACAATTTCCGAATGACGCTTGTGTAGGCGCTTGCCTGTCCGCAGGTAAATTGGAACACCCGACCAGCGCCAGTTTTCAATTTCAGCTTTGATTGCAACAAATGTTTCCGTTTGACTGTTGGGGTTGACCTCGTACTTATCCGAAACTTCCTGCCGATAGCCAGGCACTTCCACGCCATCAACATAGCCACCAGCATACTGACCTCGAACAGTCAGTTCTTGCACCTCGTGATCAGGAATCTGTCTTAACGCGTTAAGCACCTTTAGTTTTTCAGCCCGTACAGATTCGGCATTTAAACAAGCTGGCGGCTCCATAGCGACGAAACATAAAACCTGCAGGAGGTGGTTTTGCACCATATCGCGAGTAGCGCCCGTTTGGTCGTAGAACGCCCAACGATTGCCAACGCCCACTTTTTCGGTAACGGTAATTTGAATATGGTCGATATAGCGTGCATTCCACAGCGGCTCAAAAATATCGTTGGCAAACCGCAGTGCCAATAGATTTTGAACCGACTCTTTACCCAAGTAATGGTCGATGCGAAAAATTTGATCTTCTGTAAAAGTACGCGCTAATTCGTTATTGATAGCAAGAAATGTCTCTTGGCTATCGCCCAATGGCTTCTCTACAACTAAACGCGTCGTTGGCCGATTCAGGCCGCAGGCATTGATAGCACTGCAAACCTTGCCAAAAATCATGGGAGGAATGGCTAGGTAGATTACAAGGTGGTTATCATTGTCGAAATAGTTTTTCCCCACCTGGCCTAAAGACTCGGGATTTGTTGCATCTGCCTGGCCAAACCAAATTTTGCTAGCGAAGCTTTGCCACTTTTCTTCGGAATAGAGTTCTTCTTTAATGGAGGATTTCAACCACTGATGGATTTTGGAGTGAAATTCCTCGCGAGTTTGACCCGTACGCGCCATACCAATAATACGAGTGTTTTCTGGCATTCGATTGTTCAGCTCAAGAAAATAAAGCGATGGGTAAAGCTTGCGTAAAGCTAGGTCGCCATCACCGCCAACAATCAACAGGTCTGTATTCATCCGTAGGATACCTTGTTTAAATTACTGCAAATATCAATCTATACAACACGTTCGCACAGCTTTTTTGTGAGACAACGAATACCCGCGCGCCCTGCAGGTTTTATCACGGGCATTAAACGGCTGGTTTAGAGTGGAATCTATGTGCCTTTCATTGTTCATATAAAATGTGCCGACACTATACCGGTGCGTTACCGGTGCGTTACCGGTACAGCACCGCTACTATACCGGTACTATGAGCACAGCATTCGAAAAATTCACTCTGCAAAAATCACTATGACAGTTTCGAGTGTTGCCCTAAAGCGGGCAGAATAGGGAGCCAAGGGGAGTTTTTGAAAGCCCCACCATAGTGCAATGCCTGAAGCTGCTTCTCCGGATAGTGCAGCGGTACCGGCCTAATCTGAGTAAAAACTAGCCTGAGCAAAAACAAGCCTGAGCAAAAAAGAAGTAGCGCTACTCTGCCACTGTTAACTCTGCCACTATACGGCGACCACCTGGGTCCAACCCGCCGTTTAAACCAGCCAGCACCCCTCAGCCCATAAAGCGTCGCCATTTTAGACGTTGAACGGAACTCATTCAACTGCCCCTACCCACAGTAAAAACGCTATAATCTCGCTCTAAATCAAGGGCTTATGCTCGCAGAGCGCGCCAACGCTTCATTCAGTTGGCATTCACCCGCTGCGGGTATGCTGCACGGAAGAACCTCAAGGGCTACAAAAATATAATGACTCCGCTACTTAACTCCATACGCTCAACGCCTATATTGGCTGCCCTACTCCCGGCGATGGCTCTACTGCTAGTCCTTTGCTCTAATGTATCTCTCGCCGAAGAAACCCTGTTTCTCGCGAAATACAAAGGCAAATATTCAGGTATGACCATTAAATCCAGCCGAAAGCTGGTGGCAAAAGAAGATGGAAGCTTCGCCATGCTCTCCAACATAGAGAACATGATGGCTTCTATCTCAGAAACCAGCCTATTTACGCTTGAGGACAATCAGCTTAAGCCATCTAGCTATCACTACAAACGCAAAATCATGGGGTTCAAAGCGGACGAAAAAGTCACTTTTTTATGGGATAAGTCTGTGGCCCAGTATCGCCGTAAAAACAAGCCAGAAAAAAATAAAGACCATGCTATTGCGCTAGGTGTGCTCGACCCCGCACTCTATCAATTCCAGCTACAGCGGGAGGCTCAGGCTGGTGAAAAAGCATTTAAACTGGTTTTCGTAAAACCGGGAAAAGTGAAAACGCTGCTCTTCCAAGCAACCGGTGAAGAAACACTCAAGGTTGCAGATAAAGATTACCGCGCACTGAAAGTGGAGCGCATTAACATGGACGACTTGAAAAAAACCGTGATTTGGCTAATACCAGAATTTAATTATCAAATTGGCCGAATAGAGCATACCGAAGAAAAAGGTGATTCTTACGCCATCCACCTTACCGATTATGAATATTCCCCAAAACTGGCGAACACCCTGTATTCGCTGCCAAGTAAATAGATAAAAATTGTATCTTTACTCCCCAGGCCACAGCGCATAGTGAAAAAAGGTGTATGATTCCGCTGCACGGCAATAGCGGATAACCAGATAAATTTTGTTTTCTACAGATACTTCAGACAATTTCGAACTTAATGGCAGCGAGGAACATGTCGTCCTTTTCGCCGATATTGTTGGCAGCTCCCGGCTTTACCAGGAGCTGGGCAACACCCGTGCGCAACGAGAAATAGATCGCCTGCTTACCCTGATGATTCAGGTTATCCAAGCCCACGGTGGGCAGCTGGTAAAAACTATCGGCGATGAAATCATGGTGACTTTCACCGACCCCGAATGCGCCTCCGAATCTGCCATTGCACTGAACCTTAAAGTACTTGAACAAGGCCAAGCCATTCGCACAGGATTAGCTTTCGGCTCCTTGGTATTTGATGGCCCGGACGCTTTTGGCAGTACGGTTAACAGAGCAGCCAGCCTAGTGCGCGCCGCACAGAGTAAACAGGTACTAATGGACCAAGGCATGTACGAAGAAATGCCCTATTGGTTGCTAAATTTCTGTGAATTGTACGACCGACTGGTACTAAAAGGCAGTGATTCAAGGGCCTCGGTATATCGCTTAAACTGGCAAAACGAAAGTTCAGCCGATTTACAGGCCACTCAAGTCGGCGGTGCGCTTGCGGCAACCCATACACACTTCTCCACCGAGCTTGAACTTACCGTCAATAACGAGACCTTCTTTTATTCCGCTGCGGATAACCCGATAACATTTGGCCGAGACCCGGCTGTCGCCCATTGTGTAATCGCCTGCCCTAAGGTTTCACGCCTTCACGGTATTATTTCGTTTCATCGCGGTAAATTTATCTACGAAGACCGCAGTACCAACGGCAGCTTTTTAGAGGGCGGAAGTAAAGACCAACTGTATTTGCGAAGGGAATCGGCGCCGCTAGTGAGCCAAGGCCGAATTTTACTCGGCAGCGCGAGTCAAACGGGTCACAATGTCATCTTATTCAACTATGTAACCGACACTACAGGCTTACCTCACCCCACCTCGGAAGAAAGTGAAAAATAACGCCTTAGGCGCCATAACCACACTTTTTTACTATATTGTTTTGTCATATCGTCACGCAAATCATCATAAAATCATTATAAAGACCTAGCTAGCGCACGCTCTTTACTGACCTAATGTTAACGGCCACTAACCCTCACTAACGGTTGCCTACTGAGTTCACCGGACCCCCCGTTTAAAACGTGATCAATTCCACCTGAAAGTACGCATCTGGATTACAAAACGATATAACCAGACCCCTTTTTTATTTCCAGGAACACCGTAATCTGACCTCATCAACGCATGTGGAGGCATCTGGAAATGACATCACTTTTTATCAATAGCGTTCAATTCTGCTGTTCAAAGCTGGTACTGGCTTTATGCAGCCTGGGCATCTGCTGCCCTTGCCTCGCGGAAATGTACAGCGACGATGGAAGTTTTGAGTCTAGTCAGAGCCTCTTCCAAAACGCTCAACAGGCAACACGCCTAGAGTTTACGCCGGTAAGTTTAATGCATGACGACGCGCTAATCTCTTCAGCCGAAATGCGCCGCGACTCCAGTATGAACAACAATGTACGTTTGCTTAACAGCCAATGGCTACTGCAAAACAACTACAACACATGGTCTGGTGGTCGTGCGGTAGGCAAGGTGCTTAAAGCCGGTTTTAAACAGTTCCTCGCCACCCGCTACCAAACGAAAAGTGGCTTGCTAGAACGACACGGGCAAGCCGACGCCACAACATTGTGGCAAAACTATTCTGTGTCCCTTTCCAGCAACAAAATATTAGTCGGTATGCAATACCGGTTCTGATCGATATACCTAGATTGCCCGTTAATCCGGGAACCCAATGCAGACGCGTCCCCAATTCGTCTGTTACCTCTTAGCCCCGCACTCGTGCGGGGCTTTTTTATGCCCAAGGATGGGCTGTATCCTGCGGGCGCATGGATGCGCAAGAGCAGGGTTCCTCCCTTAGGCACAAATATTAGCAAACCATGGATGCCCGAGAGCCGTGTATGCCCAAGGATGGGCTGTATCCTGCGAGCGCATGGATGCGCAAGCGCAGGGTTCCTCCCGTAGGCACAAATATTAGCAAACCATGGATGGCCGAGAGCCGTGTATGCCCAAGGATGGGCTGTATCCTGCAGGCGCATGGATGGCCCGAATACGATAAAAGCCCTACTGACACCTCCAACCGCAGTCCGTAGAATACCCCCCTCATTTTGTTGAGCTATACCCATGTCCGAATTCGAATTAAACCTCAACCACGGCGCCCCACTGTGGCGCCGATTCGCCTCCATGGTCTACGACAGTTTTCTACTCGGTGCTTTAAGCATGGGGTATTTCGCCGTCGTCACCGTTCTCTCCTACCTTACGGGTGGCGATACCACAGGGGGAACAAACCACCTTATGATCACCAGTGAGATAGGCCAAACCTTGTCACTGCTTGGCTGGATTCTAACCCTGGCTGGCTTCTATATTTTTTTCTGGTGTAAGGCAGGGCAAACCGCTGGAATGCGCGCGTGGCGACTGCAGGTAGTGCGTACTGAAAATACCACACAGGCTCAGCGACCAACGCTACGGGAAAGCTGTATCCGCGCGCCATTGGCACTGCTATCAATGTTATTGGGTGGCGGCGGTTATTGGTGGTGTTTGCTCGACAGCAACAGCGACTGCCTACACGACAAAATGAGTAAAACGCGGGTTATTCTCACCGAGCCACGCAAAAAAAAATAATAACTACCGAGAGCGGTGGATCAATAACCAGCCAAAGCAAAAACAAAACACAATTGGAATCAATACGGCAAACATGGGAGAGAACCCCATGATGATGGAAATGGGGCCCAGTAACTTTTGACTGGTTTGAAAAGAAAGCCCGACAATAACCCCAATAAAGACCCGAAACCCCATGGTTGTTTGCCTTAAAGGGCCAAAAATAAAGGAAATCGCTATCATCACTAGGCTAAGCGTAGCCAAGGGCTGCAATGCTTTCTGCCAAAAGGCCAATCGGTATTCACTGGAATCTATATTTTGCTTTTCCTGGTAGTTCGCATAGGTATACAAACGCTGCATGGGCAGCTCGTCTGGCTCTAGAACCAAAACATTAAGCAGCTCTGGCGAAACCTCCGTATACCAACGGCGAGTCACAAACTCTTCGCGACGAAGCTCTTCTCCAGAAAAATAGGTGATCTCTCCATCCTCCTCAGCCCAGTAGTCTCGCTGGTGAATAGCCGAACGAATAAAACTAGCCTGTATTAACTTCCCCGTTTGATCAAACCGATAACGGGTTATGCCATAGAGCTTACCGTTTGGTAGCACGGCGTTAAAGTGCATATATTCATCGCCTTCCCTAAACCACAGGCCGCGCTCACTTTGCAGGGCTTTTTCATGCCCCTGCGCTAAATCTCGACGGCTATCGGCATACTGATCCGTGTACGGTGCCACATATTCGCCTAGTAGTGCGCCACCGAAAATAAAAATCAATACCGGCCGCATCACGGCCCAGATTATCTGGCGAACAGAAACCCCGGCTGCGCGAATGACAACTAATTCACTGCTATTCGCCAACACCCCTAAACCAATCAAACAGCCAACCAAAGCGGCCAGAGGAAGAAAATCATAGATACTGGAAGGCACGTAGAGCAAAACGTAGAAGAAGGCTTCGGCGAAACCATAATTGCCTTTTAGCTGGCTAAGCTGATCCACTAGGTCGGCAATTGCATCTAGGGATACAATGACCAATAGCACTCCAATAACCGCACCCCATACCTGCTGCGCTATGTAGCTTTTGATTTTTCTCACGCGGTGGCTCCCTTTTCAGAAGCCTTTTTACTGCGACGAAAGATAAAACGTTTATCCGCCAACAGAATCAAACCAAAGCCGAAGAAAGCGCCATGCACCAGCCACAGAATACCGGGGACAGGCTCGTTGCCCTCTTCAATCACGCCTCTCGCCGCATTTACACACACCAAATACAGCATATACAGCACAACCGCCGGTAGCATTTTCGCGTACCGCCCTTGGCGCGGCTGCGTTCTACTTAAGGGCACCGCCAGAAAACCCACCACCATCACCAACACCGGCATTGAAAAACGCCATTGCAGTGCCGCACGGGCCTCATTTGTACTCTGCTCGAGTAATTTTGATGTGGTTAACCCATCGGTGAATCGCTTAGCTTTCACCGCGTAATCGGGTTCAGGCAACATTTGTGAATAATGGGAAAAACTCACAACACGATAGTCCACATGGCCGGGTATACCAATATAGCGACGCCCATTTTTCAACAAGAGGTATTTGCGCCCAGAGTCTGGGTCTATCACTGTTTCGCCGGAGTCAGCAGTAACCACGGACAGGTCCAGTTCACTTTGCTGAGCCTGATCAAGCGCCATTGAAGGGTCGATGGGTGATACTTTGGCCATAAACACGTTGCGCAATTGCTTTTTGTCTGCCGATATAGATTCCGCGTAGCTGGTGCCCGTTCCGCTGTCGAGCGCATGGAAACGCGCAGGTTTGAGCGTTTCAAAGTCGGTACGACTGCGCTGCTCTGCCAACAAAGATTCCGACGCACGGACGCCCTCAGGCCCCAGGTACAAACTAAACACGCCAACCACTATGGCAACCACCAACGATGATACGGTTGTATAGACCACCAATCGCGCCTGGCTCATACCACAGGCATGTAAAACAGTCATTTCACTATCGAGGTACAGCCGCCCATAGGCGAAGAGGATACCGATGAACAAACCAAGGGGAAGAATCAGCTCTAAGTAAGCCGGTAAACGGTAGGCCATCAGCGTTAGTAGTATACCCGCATCTAGCTCACCGGCAGCGGCCTCGGCGAGGTAGTTCACAAATCGAGCACTGATAATAATCATCAGCAACACAAGGCTGACAGCGAACATACTGGTTAACACTTCACGAGCGAGGTATCGAAAAATAATCATTCTGGCTAGCGGTTGGGCAGATAATGGGAGGTTCTATTTAAGGTCGCGATTCTAGCAGATTTGCTGGAGAGAAAACGAACGCTTAAACTCCACCTTTAATTCCTTTCTCGTTTTGTATGGAAGTTCTCCCTTATGCTATTCACGAACAAAAAATCTGATGTGCTCTCGCAATCAACTCAGTGTGCCGCTGTCTTCGCCTATGGTGACACGCTGCTTGCCAGCGCAGACGCCATCGACAAGCAACAAGGTGGTGCACTAAGCGCACTTATCACCAACCATGATCTGAAGGATAAGCCCGGTAGCAAGCGCTGGATCACTATGCCCGTTGAGCCGAAGCGCCCCTATCAACGAGTAATGCTGGTACAACTGGGTAAACCAACTGGCAAAAAATCCACCTCGTTAAGCTCCGACAGCCTATTGACCGCACTGAGTGCTCTGGCCAACGCGCTCAGCCATGCTCCGGTAAAAGACGCCGCTATCTACATAGACGACATTTTCAGCGCCGGAATGAGCATACAACATGGGGACGAAACCGTAGGAGCCGGCTGGCTCGCCGAGCAACTAGCTGTGGCCTGTCAAAAAGCCTGTTATCGCTACACCGAAACCAAGAGTAAACCCGACCCCACCCCCAGCCTCAATAAAGTCATTTACACCAGCGTTGATGCAAATCGCCTAAAGCTCGTTCGACCTGCATTAATTAAAGGCTCTGCGATTGGTAGCGGTATTAACTACACGCGCCAGCTCGGCAACCTACCGCCCAATATTTGTACACCCGATTACTTGGCTGAGCAGGCTAAAATACTGGCCGCTAATTCCGAGAAAAAACTCACAGCCCGCAACCTAAACCAAAAGCAAATGGAAAAGCTGGGTATGGGTGCCTTCCTGTCTGTCGCCAAAGGAAGTGCCGAGGAAGGCCGCTTAATGATAATGGAATACAAAGGTTCGAGCGCGGCCAACGCTAAACCCCACGTTCTGGTGGGTAAAGGTATTACCTTCGATACCGGTGGTATTAGCCTGAAGCCCGGCGGCTCTATGGATGAAATGAAATTTGATATGTGCGGTGCCGCCAGTGTGTTTGGCAGCATGAAAGCGCTGGTAGAGATGAAAGCGAAGGTACATGTAGTCGCGTTGGTTGCAGCCGCCGAAAATATGCCCGCCGGCAACGCTTCCAAGCCTGGCGATATCGTGACTTCGATGTCTGGCCAAACCATAGAAATTCTCAATACCGACGCCGAAGGCCGACTGGTGCTGTGTGACACACTTACCTACGCCGAACGTTTCAAACCCAAATCTGTCGTGGACGTTGCAACCCTTACCGGCGCCTGTGTGGTCGCATTAGGCAACCATGCAACCGGCTTGTACAGCAATCACCAACCGCTTGCCGACAAACTACTGGCAGCCGGTATCCAGAGCAACGACAAAGCCTGGCAAATGCCGCTGTGGGATGAATATCAAAAACAATTAGACAGTAATTTTGCCGATATGGCGAATATTGGCGGGCCTGGCGGCGGCAGCGTAACCGCAGCCTGCTTCCTCTCGCGCTATGCGAAAAAGTACCCTTGGGCCCACCTTGATATTGCCGGAACGGCCTGGCACTCTGGCGCCAGAAAAGGCGCAACCGGTCGCCCCGTGGCACTGCTGGTTAACTACCTAGTGAATGCTTAATATGACACGTGTTAACTTTTACATACTCCAGGCAAACGAAGTGGTGGAAAGGCATCGCTTCGTTTGCAGACTGGTTCAAAAAGCCATTAACGAAAGCAATCGGGTACTGGTCGCCACCAGTACGCCGGAAGAGACTTTTCTGCTGGATGAACTACTCTGGAGCTTTAAACCCGAATCTTTCATTCCCCACAGTATTGTCGGTGAGCCCGACACAGAGAAAGTGCCGGTCGTTATTAGCCATACCAGCGACAGCCCAACTCACCATGATTTACTCATTAATCTACGGGCAATCGTTCCACCGGAGTTCAGCCGATTTAAAAAACTAGCCGAAGTTGTTGTTCAACAAACCGATATTTTACAAAGTACCCGTGAAAACTGGAAGTTTTATAAAGACCGCGGCTATGAGTTAACGTCTTTCAAAATATAATGTACAACTACCCAGAACCTATATATAAAGAACGTAATCGCCATGGCACGTATTTTCAACATATTACTTCTCTGCATTACGCTAGTGTGTGGTTCTATCGCCTGCACCACTTCCGCCGCCCCCACTGACGCTTTACGTTTAATTGGCCGCTTTGAACAACAGGGAGCCCAGCACCACTCCACTTGGCCTGGATCAGCTTTTGAATTTAATTTTGCGGGCAGCCAGGCAAAAATTGAACTGGCCAGCTCTGCGCGCGTGCGGTTTATTGTAGATGTGAACGGAAAACAATCGGACCTGTGGGTAGATGGCGCAGCAAAAACGTATACCCTCGCCGAAAAACTACCACAGGGTAAACACCATATTCGTGTTACCCGAGTAACGGAGTCTTTTGATATTGTATCCAGTATCTATTCCCAGCCGAAAGTGGACGGCAAACTTCTACCGCCACCAACTACTCTCGATAAAAAAATACTGGCTATCGGCGACTCCATTACCGCAGGCTATGGAATTGAGGGCAATAGTAAAGAATGTGGTTACAGTATGGAAACCAGTAACCAGCTCGCCACTTACGCGGCCATCGCAGCGCGTGAGCTCAATGCAGATATACAAGCAATAGCTTGGTCAGGTATAGGCGCATGGCGCTCATACGGCGAAAACACACCCGTTAACCCCACTATTTTAGATCGTTACGCCCGCACACTAGCAAACAATCCAACAAGCCAGTGGCCCCCAGAAAATTTTCAGCCCGATGTCATAACCATTGCAATTGGTACCAATGACTACTGGACCGGAAGCGTAACCAATGAATATCGCCTAGGCATGAAAAAACTCGTAGCAAAAGTGCGTGCAGATTACCCTGGTAAACCCCTCTATTTAATCGTAAGCCCCATGCTGGGTGGCGAGGCCCGGCAATCACAAATATCCGAAATGCAAACGCTCCAAACTCCCAGCATAAGGGTCGTAGACCTGGGTAAAATAGAAGCAAGCGACGGTTATGGTTGCGACTATCACCCCAATTCCATAACGAATAAGCGAATGGGCGAAGAGCTGATTCGGAGAATACGCAAAGATTTGCATTGGTGATTGGAAAAAAAAACCTAGACACACTCACACCTTGCAATCACCTTAAATTGCAGCAGCAGGATGTGCGGCTTCTCGCAAACTGAGCGCCTACAGCGCACATTAACGCGAAGCCAAAAAAAGCGTCGAAACAACGAGCACCCCCTTTCATGCACTATACCGCCTCCAATTTTCTTCAGGTTGCATTTATAACGGAACTGCTGTTCGGATTATTACTGCTATGGGGAAACCCTCGGTTTATCGCTCTTAGGCTTTACTTAGGCGCAGCGACAGTGCTTATGGCCCTGAATTTTTTGGAGGAGACACACGCACTACCCTTCCACTACTTACTAACACCGTCGTTTACGCTATTGGAAGGCCCGCTGTTTTACTGGGTAGTGTCACAGCTGGTATTTGCCAACTTTTGTCTCTCGCGAAAATCCTTACTGCATTTATTACCCGCTTTTATAAGCTTACTATTCAATAGCTGGCCCCAATGGGTATTAGCAGCGGGCACACTTAGCCAAATCATTTACTTTTATTTCGGTGTACGACTAACGCAACGTTACGCAATAGCGTCAGAACAAAGCCGGTCAGACGCGTTCGATATTCGCGCTGACTGGATAAGACACTTACTTTGGTTGATGATTGCCATAGCCGGTATCGACGCCATTCGCCACAACCTTCAACCCCACCTTCCTTCGCTAGGCTTAAAAGCATGGTATTTCACCATGCAGTTCTGTTATTTCCTGATGATGGGCTACATTATTATTCGCGCTGTTCGTGCACCCGCCATGTTCAGCGGCCTTAGCATCGCTGAGCTTAGTTTAAGCGAATCGTCACCGGCTATTGGCGAACAACAAAACAAAGAAGCAACTCATTTATTTAACGAACTCAATGCACTGGTGGAAGGCCAACACCTATATCGAACGCCACGACTATCCTTGAAAGACCTAGCGGTGGCTACGGGCCTAAATGAAAAGGATATTTCTTGGGCGGTAAATTGTGGTGGACAAACGAGTTTTAACGATTACATCAACGCCCTTAGGCTAACGGAAGTAAGCCTACAACTATCGGGGAATAGTCCTACCAATGCAGGTAATACTCTAACTGTATTGGATATTGCTTTTGCCGCAGGATTCAATTCCAAATCAAGTTTTAATACGGTATTCAAAAATCATTTCGGCGTTACACCAAGCCAATACCAGTCCCAACAGCGGTAAAACCTTACAAGACAAGCCCTAAGGAAGTTCAGAATCGTGATTCTGGGCGCTCTAGCGTGTTTCAGGCCTCAAGCTTCCACCTCAATTTTTGTGAGGTGATGCCATGACCATTATTCGATTTGCTCGAGTTTCAACCACAAGTATATTGCTTATTTGCGCCTTGTGCGCTGCCGTAGCCAGCCTCTTCTGGATCTATCGCTGGTACATGCCCCCAACACCATCACCGGTAGGTTCAGCGAATAACAGCATTGTAGTTGTGGGCGCACGCATTGTTGAAGTAAGCAAAGGTCGCATCACAGAGCAGAGAAATATACGCATAAAGAACGGCTTAATCGTAGAAATAACGCCAACAGCCGTAACTCCTTCCGCTAATGACTTAGTCATCAATGCAGAAGGAAAATACATCATGCCTGGGCTAATCGACATGCACACCCATGTATGGGAGAAAGCCGACCTTTATGCCATGTTAGCCCACGGCATTACCCGTACTCGAGTAATGTCGGGTAATTCACCTCAACGTATTTTTCGCAAATGGATTGCAAAAGGTAAGCTCCATGGCCCGGCCCTTAGCCTTTCTGGGGCGCCTATTAACCAACACTCTCAGTATGCCAGTGGCCCGCATCACAAATTTATCAGCACAGAAACGGAAGCCCGAGAACTCGTTCGTGCGCAACATCGAAGGGGCTATAACCTGTTAAAAATATACGATGGCCTGTCGCCAAAGTTGTTTAACGCCCTCTCAAACGAAGCGCACGTATTGAAGATACCATTCGCTGGACACCCACCTTTTTCGATCTCTCTAAGCGAATTTTTAGCCGCTAAACCCCAGTCTTTGGAACACGTTGAGATGATTTATCAAGCACACCTAAACTATGCATACGATACGGTGCGCATTAAAGAAGTAGCGGAAAAAATACAGGCATCCAAAGTGCCCGTGACACCCACCCTATACGTTTACGATGAGGTTGCGGCAATAGCCGATCGGGGCGAAGCTCATTGGCAAAAAATTCAAGTACCGCTAGAGTTCCTACACCCTGTTCTGAAGAAATTAGGCCATTCCGATGTAGCCCATATTCACGCACAACGAATGCAGCAGAATTGGCTACAGAAATCAGTATTTTTCGCTAGAATAACGAAACAATTACATCAATCGGGCGTTAAACTTTTGGTAGGTTCAGATGGCGGTATGCCCTACTCGGCCAATGGCATTAGTACACTGCGGGAAATGGAGCGCCTACAAAAAGCCGGTATACCAGCGGCCGAAGTACTTAAAGCTGCAACCGTTAATGCTGCGGAAACACTATTGGTTGAGAATAAAGTGGCGAAGGTAAAAGCAGGCTATGCCGCTGAACTGTTGATCTTACCCGAAAACCCTCTCAACGACGTTAACCATGTACACCAGCTGGAAGGCCTCATAAATGGAACTCAATACTATAGCTCTAACGCTATAGAGACAATGCGTAAACTGGCGAAACAACACATGTCGACATTCGAGTTTTATTATTGGTGGGTCATTGATAATTATTTTATCTAACCAGCATGTCGCCAAAATCATCAATCGAAAAAAGGTGTTTAGCCGTCAAGCACGGTCAAAATCAAACCAGCGGTATTACCCAACATTCTTTGAATACTTACTACATTCCCCCCACGCCCTTATGCCCCTAGTGGTCAGTCACGCTTCCTCACTACCCGTATGAAAATTTGCGAAAAAACCTGAAACGGGAAGTCGAAAATTACAATAATTTCAGTAAATAAAACACAAAGTGCTGGGAGACGGTAGAATACACAGAAACACGGGATTCTCGCTCATCAAAAATAGCTGTATCCCCGAAATATAAAACAAAAAATGCATTAATAGCATAATTTAGGGCACCTTTATCAAAAGAACATTAAGGACACCTGCCTCATGAAAATCCTGGTCGACGCCGACGCATGCCCCGTTGTGGTAAAAGATATATTGATCCGCGCTGCAGAAAGAACAGCAACGCAGGTTATATTTGTCGCGAATCAATTTATCAAAACACCACCGTCGCAATATATTTCTTCGCTCCAGGTACAAAGCGGCTTTGATGTTGCAGACGAACAAATTGTTAATATGACCGATACCGACGATTTGATTATCACCAGCGATATTCCGCTGGCTGCCGAGATAATTGATAAAGGCGCTTTGGCCCTCAGCCCAAGGGGCGAACTATTTACCGTAGACAACGTAAAATCACGGCTGAATATTCGCGATTTTTTGGAAACCATGCGCAGCAGTGGCATACAGTCTGGTGGCCAAGCGCCCTTCGGCCAACTGGAAAAACAAAAGTTTGCCAATCAACTAGATCGATGGCTGGCGAAAGGAGGGAAGTAAATGCCTAGTATTGACACCACAACGCACATTCGGCCAAGTACAGAATACGATATGCCCGTTATGCTTAACTTGCTGGCATTACTCGGTTATCCGCATACAGAAAATAGCCTATTGCAAAATGTAAATGCCATAAGAGCGCGCGGTGGTGAACTATTTATCGCAGAAAACAAACAAGGTGTTGTTGGTTGTATCTCTGTCATTTTGGATGTGCGCTTAGCCGAGGGCTAAAGGGCGAAATTGTAAGCTTGGTTGTCGACAAATCTGCTCGATGCCAAGGTATTGGCAGATGCTTGGTTAACGCTGCCGAGCAGTGGCTCTTAAAAACTACGCCCCACATTCAACTACGGGCCAATACTTTACGCCGCGATGCCCACCGGTTTTACACATCACTTGAATACGCAGAAGTTAAAACACAAACAGTCTTCAATAAAAAAATGGCCTTCTAGGTCTTCAATAGTTTAACACTATTACTGATTATTAAACCGGCTCCATGGTATACCTACATCCTGGGCCGCCGTTCCCGCACATGACGTGCATGGACGCACTAATGCAGCGATTGCATGGATGCAATGGAGCTGCCCTTGTGCTCCAAGGCATACCTACATCCTGTAGGCAAAAGCCCAAGGTTTTTGGCCTTGGGCTTTTTGGGTTAGGCAGTTTCTGCCTGGTAAGAACAGCTAACTTTCGTTATCACCACCAGTAAACAGATGCCCAGGGGAAATCACCCGCTGTTGACTGGAAGTAGTAGTAGTCATTAGCAGCCTTAGCTGGCAAAGAACCACCAACGGTGGTTACCGCCGTACCGGAACCGTTAATGGTTACGGAAATACTGCGACCGGCGAAGTTAGAAGCACCCCAACCATACACGTTATCTTGCGTACGGAAGCAATGTGCATCGGTAGTACTGAAACTACCAGACTGCCCACCCGATACATCTACACAGTTGCCCACAGAGGAACTGCTTGACGAACTGCTGTTAGATGACGAACTCAAACTACTAGAACTACTAGAACTACTAGAACTACTAGAAGAACTGGAGCTACTACTAGAGGAGCTGGAACTACTAGAAGAACTGGAGCTACTACTAGAGGAGCTGGAACTGCTAGAAGAACTGGAGCTACTGCTAGAGGAGCTGAAACTGCTAGAAGAACTGGAGCTACTCGAACTAGAGGAGCTAGAACTACTGCTCGAAGAGCTGGAGCTTGCACCACACGCACCCATATCCGACCAGGAGAAATCACTACCCGGTACCGTATTGGTGTACCAGTTAGCTTGATACAGCACATTCTCGTAGACCATCTGATCACCAGCGCTGGCGTGATTGTAGTCACCGCCGGCCCAATCTTTCGATGTCCAGTTTGGATATACATTCACTCCCGAACAGCTACCACCGGTTGAACTAGAACTAGACGAGCTGGAGCTGCTGCTTGAACTCGAACTACTGCTAGAACTCGAGCTGCTGCTAGAACTCGAGCTGCTGCTAGAACTCGAGCTGCTGCTAGAACTTGAAGAGCTAGAAGTACTGGAGGATGAGCTAGAGCTGCTACTAGAAGATGAGCTACTGGAGCTGGAAGAGGAAGAACTCGAGTTTCCTGCCGGGTCGGCCATCATAATACCACGGCCATTAGTACCCAAATAAACACGACCGTGTATACGAGGGTCTCCGGTAATCGCTTCACCCATGTTACCAAACTGGTTGGCATCGTCGTTAATACGAATCCAACTAGAGCCTTCATCATCGGAACGGAACACACCGCGAACGCCTTCCACCTGAGCGACTAAGTATATGGCAGGGTAGTCAGAACTTGGAGCAGCCTTACCGAAGCCAACGTTATCGCCTTCATCCACCAAAGGCATTTGCGTAAAGGTTACGCCGCCATTTGTCGAGCGCCACAACCCGTGGGTTGTCACGCTTGGGTCTGTGTCGTCGATATAACCACCGGCCAGCCATATGTGCCCTTCGTTACTAGGCGCAACTTTAAACTGCAGATGACCAGCAGACGGTAAACCGCTCGCGGAGGATGCTGTGAAGTTTGCACCGCCGTCTGTGGAGTAGTAGAAAGTTCCGTCGCTATAGGCGTAGAACCTGTCACCGTTAACGCGGTCGGCTTCCACTTTTGCGCCAGCGGGGACACCACTCGAAGCTGTCCAGGTTGAACCAATTGTGGTCGAGTAGTGGACACTACCACCGCCCACACTCCATACAATAGTTCCGCCATCAGCGGCCATTGCAACGGTACCACCCTTAGTTGGTGTTCCTGCATTGGATGCCTGCCACCAGGAATTACCGCCAGACGTCGATACACCGATGTAAACAAAACCATCGGGGGTATCACCTACAGCCTGACCGACACGCACCATATAATTCGGGTCCAGTTCGGCAAAGTCGATACTGGTGGTCGTGCCGTGGAAAGGAGCCTGAAACGGCAAACCAGGTACAAGCGTCAAATCATCGTGTTTAAATCCACCGATGTCAGCCAATGCTGAGAACAGGTGTGCACCCGCGGGGGGGCTCACTAGATCTTGAACAGCAGTTTCTTCCAAACCTTTCACCATTGGGCGAATGGTGACGAGGCTACCGGTGGAATCAAAAGAGTCCCAATTGGTTAGGTTTGTCGAACCATAAATGGTGGCACCTGTACCGTAGAAGAAGCGATCTGAATTAAAAGGGTCAATTTCAACAGACTCGTTCATCCAACCCAACTTCAAAGACTCTTCGGGTGGCTGTGGGTTGCCGCCGAAATCCAACCAGGGCACTTCGCTAATATCATGTTCGTAACGCTTGGTACGATTAGGGTACCCAGCCCACTCCCAAATACCTTTCCATGTTGCTCCTCCATCTGTGGAGCGGTACATAAGCAGATCCGGCCACCAAGAAACCTGCGAAGCCACCATAATAGTGCTTGGGTTTTGACGGTCGATTGTCAGGCCACTGTAGCCGAAGTAACCACCGTTAGCCACAGACAGCGGGGTAATATCGGTCCACACCCCGGTGTTAACGTCGTATTTCCACACCTCCCCTTCAGAGCCATCGTAAGGGCCACCGGTATTACTGGTGGCGATATAGAGGAGCCCGTTTACATCATCAAACTTACCTTTGTGCGGAATATAGCCTGTAGGTGCGCCAGGAATAGCTTCCCACGTTTGGCCGCCATCAAGACTCTGATACAGTGCTTCGTTAAGGTCGGCAACGCCCACAAAAATTCGTTCTGAACCGCTTCCCGAAGAACCTGAAGTTGGATCGAAAGTTACCCACACCACACCCTGAATTTTATTCAAGTAGTCATACTCGTCGGCAGGGTCTTGAATATAGGTGCCCACATTGGGAAAGTTGTTGACCTTGTTCCAGGTAACTCCGTAATTGGTCGAACGCAGTAAGCCTTCACCCAGCTCAGCACCAAAATAAATAGTACTGTTGTCGTTGGGGTCGATGCTTAAACGCTCACCCATGCCACGACCAACCATATTACCGCCCACTTTAAAGGGCAACGGAGTCAAATCCCAAGTATCACCGCGATCGGTTGAACGCGCGATGGCGCCGTTATTGGGATCCCAGTCATTGGTGTACATACCTACAGCCATATAAACACGGTCTGTGTCGACAGGGTCTGTTGCGAGACTAAGGGTGCCGTAGTAGCCCCAGTTGTCCCAGCCTACCCAGTCGGATATTGGATCCCATTCTTGGTTAGCTTCGTCCCAACGATAAGCTCCACCAATATCAGTGCGAGCGTAGGCAAGGTTGGCTTCTGATTCGTTAAAAATAATGCCGGGGACAAAACCACCGCCATCAACGCGAACGTTTTCCCAGGTGTGCTCTTGAGTACTTAAAGCACTACTGGTGAGAGGGGCTAGCGATAAAGACACTCCGGCAACGGCAAACGCCGCGCACCGAATAGCTTTCCGCAAACATGATTTAATTACCATCTAACACACTCCTTCTTATTAACATGTGCGTGTTTATGAGGCCTGATACAGCAAAGTTAGGCGTTATTGCGAGTTTTAGAGGTTTACTGCTCGGCCGTGGCGTCACAGGGTTCAACCGTTTTTATTGTTATTATTAGTTACTTCTTAAGTCCGATTGCATGAATCGAGTGAAATTGTATTGCATTGAGATGTTTTTATATGCGGACAACCGTCCATATTTAAAATATACCTAGAATTGATCCTAGGAGAAAGAGTATGCAGATGCAATACAGAACATAACCTAAATCTGCCAACCACCGCCGATTTTATAAAAGAGCACGATTTAGTGTTACGTTAAACCTAATACCTAATTACCAGTATTTGTAGGGTAATACCCATTCATGTAGCTTAACAGCGCCTGCATAAACCGCTAAGATACACCTTTCGCTAACCATTGAGATCTCGCCAATTGAGCTCAAAATTGTCTGAAAAACCCTCTGCATCGAGGGAAGAGCTGCTTCATGAGCTGGAAGATATCCATTCTTCCCTGCTCTCGGGCACGCCTGTCAGTCGAAAAAGTGCAGTTGATTCCCCCCCAACGGAAACCCTCCCGGAAAATTCAGCACCGGAAGATTCTGCTATCTATGATGAGGAAATACCTTTAGTGAACGACCCGGATGATGACCTGACCCCAGCAAACAATACTGAGCCCGTTTTACCTGGCCAACAATCGCTCTTTGATGAGCAAAACCGCCGCGCTGCAATCGAAGATGCAACCGAAAGCGATTCAACTGCAACACCCGAGCTAAAGGCCGAAAACCCGTTTTTACCGGCCCATATTCGAGAAAAACTCAACCAAAACCGCTCTGATATGCTGGAAAACCTAGCCAATGTTGGCGCTACTCTGGCACAACAGGAAGACGCCCTTCACCACCAAAAAGATCGCGAGCAAGGGGCTGAATCATCTTCGGACGTAAGTGGGTTGGTGGATGAACTCGTGCAAAAATACCTACCCATGATGGAAAAAGAGTTACGCATACGCCTTGGGCAACGCCTCTCCGAAGACGAAGACTCCTAATTTAACCAAAACACTACCCACTAACTCTAATCACGCGCTGCAAGTCCCGAACTTGCAGGGTATAATCCCGCGTCTTTAAATTCTTAAAACTCCTCTACCTATACGGTGCATGCACTAACCCTATGGACAAAACTTATCAGCCCTCGGCAATAGAAAAGCAATGGTACGAAACCTGGGAAAGCAAAGGCTACTTCGCCCCCAGCGGCAAAGGTGACCCCTACTGCATTATGATTCCACCGCCCAATGTCACGGGCAGCCTGCACATGGGCCACGGGTTCCAAGAAAGCATCATGGATGCCTTAATTCGCTACCACCGCATGAAGGGCTGTAACACCTTGTGGCAAGTAGGCACCGACCACGCCGGTATTGCCACGCAAATGGTGGTAGAACGCCTGCTGGGTGCCGAAGACAAAACACGCCACGACTTAGGCCGCGAAAAATTCATCGAAAAAGTATGGGAATGGAAAGAAGAATCCGGCGGTCACATTACACGCCAACTTCGCCGCCTAGGTGCATCGCCCGACTGGAGTCGTGAACGCTTCACCATGGACGACGGTTTTTATAAGGCCGTACAAGAAGTGTTTGTGCGCCTATACGAAGACAAGCTCATATACCGAGGCAAACGCCTGGTTAACTGGGACCCAAAACTGCACACCGCGATTTCCGACTTAGAAGTTATCAACGAAGAAAAGAAAGGCCACATGTGGCACTTTCGCTACCCATTAAGTGATGGCAGTGGTCATCTCACCGTCGCCACTACCCGGCCGGAAACCATGCTCGGCGACACCGCCGTTGCCGTAAACCCGGAAGACGAACGCTATAAAGCGCTTATTGGTCAAACCATTAAGCTACCGCTTACCGAGCGTGAAATTCCGATTATTGCCGACGACTACGTCGACAAAGACTTCGGCACTGGCTGCGTAAAAATTACGCCCGCCCACGATTTTAACGACTACGAAATGGGCCAACGCCACAACTTAGAGATGATCAACATCTTCAATGACGATGCACAACTCAATAGCAACGTGCCGGAAAAATACATTGGTATGGACCGTTTTGTTGCACGCAAGCAAATCGTAGAAGATCTAGATGCACTTGGTCTGCTCGACAAAATAGACGACCACGTACTTAAAGTACCTTACGGCGACCGCTCCGGTGTCGTCATTGAACCCTACCTCACCAACCAATGGTACGTTAAAACCCAGCCACTGGCCGACGAAGCCATTAAAGCTGTTGAGGAAGGCGATGTTAATTTCGTACCCAAGCAATACGAAAATATGTACTTCAGCTGGATGCGCGACATTCAAGACTGGTGTATTTCCCGTCAACTATGGTGGGGCCACCGTATTCCGGCCTGGTACGACGAAGCCGGCAATGTGTATGTTGGTCGCAATGAGGAAGACGTGCGCCAGAAACACAACCTCGCCGATGACTTAGCATTAAGGCAAGATGAAGACGTACTCGATACTTGGTTCAGCTCTGGCCTTTGGACTTTCGGAACATTGGGCTGGCCAGAAAATACCGACTTTTTAAAGACCTTTCACCCCTCCTCCGTGTTGGTTACCGGTTTCGACATTATCTTTTTCTGGGTGGCGCGCATGATAATGCTAACGCTCTACTTCAAAAAGGAAGTGCCCTTCCACACCGTTTTCGTTCATGGTTTAGTGCGCGACAGCCATGGCCAGAAGATGAGTAAATCGAAAGGTAATGTACTCGACCCCATCGACTTAATTGACGGTATAGAGTTGGAACCCCTCGTTGAGAAGCGTACCGCTGGCATGCAGGTGCCACAGCTTAAACAAAAAATTGAGAAGATGACGCGCAAGGAATTTCCTGAAGGTATTGCCCCTTACGGTACTGATGCCCTGCGCTACACCTATTACTCATTAGCCTCTACCGGTCGCGATATTAATTTCGATGTAGGCCGAATTGAAGGCTACCGTAACTTCTGTAATAAAATCTGGAATGCTTCGAATTACGTTTTCATGAATACCGAAGATGAAGACTGTGGGCAAGACGGTTCAGACAATTACGCATTAACACTAGCGGACCGCTGGATAATCTCCCGCCTACAGCAAGCCGAGGCAGCCGTTGCCGAAGGCATGAACACCTACCGCCTAGATTTAGCATCACAGGCGCTATACGACTTTATTTGGAAAGACTACTGCGACTGGTACTTGGAACTCACCAAGCCGGTACTCTGGGACGAAAACGCCAACCCCGAGATTAAAAAAGGCACGCGCCGCACACTTATTCGCGTACTCGAGACCACACTGCGTTTGGCTCACCCAATGATGCCGTTTATTACCGAAGAAATTTGGCAGCGTGTTAAACCCCTAGCGGGCGCCGAAGGCGAAAGTATTATGTTAGCCGCCTATCCTGAAGCCGACGAAAGTAAAATCGACCCGCAGGCCATGGCCGACATCGAATGGGTTAAAGACGTTATTGTTGGCGTGCGCAATATCCGTGGCGAGATGAATATCCCACCCTCTAAGCAACTGCCCGTTTTCTTTAAAAACGGTAACGACAACGACAAGCGTTGCTTGAACGACAACAGTCAATTCCTTAAAAAACTGGCGGCTTTAGAATCTACCGAATGGCTAGACGCCAACGAGGAAGCGCCGCTCTCGGCTACAACACTCGTGGGCAAATTAGAAATTCTAGTGCCTATGGCTGGTCTTATCGATAAAGACGCCGAATTGGCTCGCCTACAAAAAGAAAGCGATAAACTGGAAAAAGAAGTGGGCCGATTAAACGGCAAGCTCAATAACCCCAAGTTTGTGGATAAAGCACCCGCCGACGTTGTACAGAAGGAAAAAGATAAGCTAGCCGAAGCCCAGTCAGCTCTAGGAAAATTACAGGAGCAGAAAGAAAAAATTGCGGCCTTATAACCCACACAAGAAAAGGGGCGCACAGCCCTTTTCTTGTGCTTAGGACGAGATGTCGGAGCGTACACCTAACACCTACTGCTTTTAACTTTAAGGCACCTCTTTTACTAACTTTAGGCCTCTAGGTTCATCCGCAAGGAAAGAATTGCAGGCATGCTGCTGTGGCTTGGTGAAAAAGCTTTAACTCCAAGTATCAATGACACACAGAGCCCCGAAGGACTAAGCTTGGCAAACCGTGAGAGGCAAAAAAAATTATTAGAGGAGTCCTTTATCGACAAGGTTTTCTTTAAATACCGACCGACACCCCAAACAAATACTTACTCCAAATAATACTCACACCAATATATTCAGAGCAAAAATCACTACTTTTATAGTAATATTTCGTCCATTGCCGCTGAACGGGTATTACCAACAGGTGTGTTATCGCTGCTATGGTAGGTAAACACCAGTGATAACTTAGTGGTATTCGTTAAATTTCTGGAAGCGCGGTGCAGTAGATTGCAATGAAAAAACAATAAGTCGCCCGGATTTAACACTAGGGTTATCGCTTGTTCAATAAACGAAATATTTTCATATTTATCTGCAATAAAAAAAGTGCTCTCGTCGAACTGTTGTGGCGAAAAATTTTCACAATGACTTCCTGGAACAACCTGCAGCGCACCGTTTTCTGCCGTTTCATTCCCCAGAGCCAACCAAGCCGAAATAAGCTCGTTTTTTTTGAAGTGCCAATAGCGGCTGTCTTGATGCCAGCCGGTATCGCTACTATAGAGCGGCGACTTCGTCATCAAGCAATTGTGGTGCGCCTGACTAAGGCTAATGTCTGAGCTATTTAATAGTCGCTGGATGCAGCCTTTTAATGGCTCACCCGTAGCAAGCGCACGCCAAGACGGCTCTCGTTGACAGGCACCGAGTAAGCGCCGAATGGTTTGGCCACCCGTCTCTTCAATCGCTAAAGGCGCGCCAGGGTATCCAAGCTGAGCTTCTAGCTCCCATGGTTCGGTCGGGTGCCTATACTGCTGCTGGGCCAACTGTTGCAGTTTGCCCAGAGCATCGCCCGTAAGCCATCCCCTAACCACAAGAAAACCATTTTTCTTAAAACTGGATAATTGTGCTTGAGTTAAGCGAACATTATTGCTGGTCATTTACTTTCCAAACTTTCCACATGGGTAAGGTAACTACCAAACTGAAACAAGTCACTTACGCCAAGACTCCGGCAGCCAAAAAAGCCGGCTATAATACCCTATTCCGCGCCATCGATTTGGCCCAACTTTCTCACCCTATTTTTTTATCCAACGCGGTGTCCTGCTTTAACAAGGGTGGAACACTCAGATTTCGCCTGATGAAAGAAAACGTATTACTCATGGTTTTCCGAAGGATGCTAAAATGATTTGGCAGAACCTTAGCCATGGCATTTTCTTGCGTTATATTGCTATATCTAGGAGTCAAAAATGACAGTCGGCCCGTGCCATCTGAAGAAGCAAGGGGACCCCTGCTCATATCCAACTTAGCAGCGAAAACCGCTATTTCTATACTTGTCGAAGTCGGATATACATAAGAGATGCCACTCGGTATGACTAAATTCTTGTGCCTTCAGAATCAGCTTTCCACTTTGAAGTACTCCCCAAAATATTTGCCTTTGGATTGAAAAACATCTATTACGTTGCTGAGATCGGCAATAATATATGGAGCGAAAATGAGATTAGGATCATAAACGCTGTGGATAAAGTATCATTTGAGTTTCTTGGAAAAGACTGCTCCTAATAAGCAGCTCAATTATTAGGGTGACCTTACGGTAAAGCCTAACAAAAAATGTGCCTACAAAGCTCCTGTAGTTATTGCTAGAAAAACCGACTCTTAACCCAAAATCACTATCTATACTCCCACTCAAAATTTACAACATGCCGGTTGTCTATTTCACACTCTCGCACATATCCAACATCCACATTCCTCAACCGTACATCATTCACAGGAGCCAGTTCATTGCCATCGATTTTACTGATATAACTCACTTCCCCTACCGTAATGTTGTACAAATCAATGCCTTGAATATGGGTAAAGCGTTTTTCATAAGCCGCCATCAATTCCCGCCACTGATAAAGCACATCGGTTTCAATGGCAATCACACTGCCACCGATTTTTTCAGCGCTGCAATTATGTACGTACACGTTACGCACATAACCTCCACGATAGGCGTTGGTTTTTAGATACACCAAATTCCCAAAACTATCGGCATCAGGCGTGCCTTCGACGTACTCCCTATTTGCCGTTGAACCATTTTCAAAATGACAATTTTCGATAAATATATTTTCAATACCACCCGAAAGTTCGCTTCCAATCGCTAACAGGTGGTGTCCATTTTTTATAGTGCAATTACGCATCACAATGTTTTTGCAAGGCGTGTTCAGTTTCCACGCTTCACTATCACGACCCGCCTTGACCGAGATAGCATCATCGCCCTGATCAAAGACACAATCTTCAATGAGCATATTTTGGGTCATTTCCGGATCAACGCCGTCATTGTTATGGCCATGCGCTTCAATCTTTACCCGGCGAACTATGACATCTTTGCAAAGGTACGGATGCATCACCCAAAATGGACTGTTTTTAATCGAAATACCTTCAACCAACACCTGTCGACAGCGGTTGAATTGAATAAAATGCGGTCGCAGATTAGCGCCTTCATAGGTCATGTCTCGCTCTTGTAACGGTACGGCCTCAGCAGCCATTTTATAGAGTGATTCAATGGCCTTCATATGCGCCTTAGGGCGTTCGTACCAACTCGTCCAAATATCCAACTTCGCTTGCAGGGTTCCTTCACCGGTAATCGCAACATTCTCGCATTCATAGGCATAGATTAACGGAGAATAATTTATGCACTCCATCCCTTCCCAAGACGTTTTTACTCCCGGCAAATAGTCCTCCGGCGTTTCGGAAAAGAGAAGAACGGCCCCCTTGCTCAAGTGTAAATTGACATTGCTCTTTAAATGAATTGCCGTACATGGCCATATCCCCTCAGGAACGAATACAACCCCACCACCGGCATCACTTGCAGCATCAATGGCACGAGTGATAGCCTCCGATGTTTTTTGCTGATTTGCACAATCAGCACCGAATTCTGAGATAGCAAATTGTTTGACACGTGAAAACCGTGGTACCGATATAGCTGGCATTTTGAACGGAGCTGGAACCTTTATCTTTGCATGCATGTTTCGACTGTTACTATTTCAACGACCCCAATAGAGTTACGCACCTCAGCTGCGGTGCCCCCATAAAACAAATTGATTGTACCTGTATACTATGTGACTATAAACGACTTATTTTGATCATTTTTGGATCATAGTTACGGCTCGCCTCTCATCATCGGCAGGGTCGAAATACCCAAGAGGTTTTTATGAAGCATGCTGTCTATCTGCCCTTTTTGCTCCTTTCGCTCACAGCCTGCGGGGGTGGAGCAAAAACCGATGAGAACTCGCAAAGCTCAAACAGCTCTTCATCAACCGCCAGTATTTCTTCAAACCCCAGCTCCTCAAGCTTTTCCAGTAGCTCCAGCTCCAGCTCCAGCTCCAGCTCCAGCTCCACAGACAACGCTAGCTTTTCGAGCGCGCCTAGCTCAACGAGCAGCTCGAGCTCTATTATTGGCTCCAGTTCTTCTAGTAGCTCCAGTAATTCCAGTTCTTCTAGTAATTCCAGTTCTTCTAGTAGTTCCAGTTCTTCTAGTAGTTCCAGTTCTTCTAGCAGCTCCAGTAGTTCCAGCTCTTCTAGTAGCTCCAGTAGCTCTCTCGAATACGGTAAATCCGACTGCAACGCGCCGAATATTGCACCAGCAGCCATTGTTGATGGTGCCTATTTTGTTGCCCCAGACGGTGACGACGAAAATACAGGTACCGAAGCCGCTCCATTTCAAACTGCGCAAAAAGCACAATCCGTTGTGCAGGCGGGAGGTACAGTTTATTTCCGTGGTGGACGTTATGTATTTGATGATTTAAGTACAGACATCGGTGTACTTTTTAACAAAAGCGGTGAATCAGGTGCGCGCATTCACTATTTCGCCTACCCCGGCGAGACACCGGTTTTCGACTTCTTTGATTTAACACCGCAGGCACGTATTCGCGGCTTCAGTGTTCGCGCAAACTGGTTGCACTTCAAAGGGTTAGAATTAACCGGTGTACAGCAAATCTTAACTAACGTTAATGAAAGCTGGGCCATTCGTATAGAAAACGGGGCCAGTAATAATATTTTCGAACACTTAAACCTGCATCACAATGAAGGGCCAGGATTATTTATTGCCGATGGCGGTAACAACCTAGTGCTTAACGTTGACTCTCATCACAACTACGACCCGGATCGCGGCGGCGAAAATGCCGACGGCTTTGGCTGCCACTCCAATGATGAAGGCAATATTTTCCGAGGCAATCGCGCTTGGTACAACAGCGACGACGGTTTCGATTTTATTAATTCCTCAGGCCAGTGTACTGTCGAATATTCCCTCGCCTTTTACAACGGCTTTATTCCCGACACCACCATAGCCGCAGGTAATGGTGCCGGAATAAAAGCAGGCGGGTTTGGCTTGGACTCATCTAGATTTCCCGCTGTTATACCCCGGCATATCGTTCGCTTTAATTTGGCCGTTGGCAACCGCGCCCAAGGCTTTTACGCAAACCATCACCCTGGTGCTCTGGAATGGATCAACAACACAGCCTACCGAAACCCCAAAAATTTCGATATGCTCGCCGATATGGGCGCTGCGGGGCATTATTTACGTAACAACATTGCACTATCACCGGGTACCGCCTTGGCAAGAGCAACGACATCCGAAATTAGTCAACAAGCGAACTCGTGGAATACCGGCTTCAGCGCTAGCAATAATGATTTTGTCAGCTTAAACGAATCCGATGCGCTAGCAGAACGAGACAACAACGGTCACCTTCCTGCCAACCTATTTATGCATTTGGAACCTAGCTCCAGCTTAGTAGATACAGGTAGTATTGTAGGTTTTGACTATCATGGACGTGCGCCCGACCTGGGCGCATTTGAAAACTGGGGTTGCGAGTGAAGCTTAAACTCTATCAGCTTCCGCCGAAGCCGCTTGCAGCCAAAGCTTAGTTAAACAAGCAAAGGTGTCTTCGGCATCCGCGGGGCCGGTATCTTCCAGTAAAATAGGTACGCCTTGTTTTCCCGCTTTAAAGAGTCGGGTAAACACACCCAGCCAATCCATTTCTCCGGTACCCGCAGGTATAGGGCCAGATTTTTCCGGGCCATTAGGGCCGCTTTCCATACGATAATCTTTCGCATGCAATGCAACAATGTGCTCACCAAAGCAATCGAAACAATTATCCAAAAAAGCCTCCATATCGGCGATGCCTTTTTGGGGAACTAAGTTTACAGGGTCGAATATAATCCCCAAAGCATCCGAGTTCATTTCCTCTATCAATATTCGTGCATGCTCTGCCGACGACAACGCATGAATATCGGCGACCGGCTCCAAGCCAACCTTCACCCCATTAGGGCCGCTTTTTTCAGCGACTGTTATTAACCGGCGTAAGGAATGCAGCGACACCCTAAAAGCCGCTTCAATAGCGTCTGGCCCAGTGCCATAGGGAACAGGCGAGCCCGTTTCGGTACCTACAATTTTACAGCCGAGCTTAGGCGCCGCCTCTATGTGTGCTTCAAAACGTTGAAGCGCAGCCTCACGCTCGCTCATATTAAGCGTAACCATATCGATATAGCACCCTAATACAACAACGCTCAATTCACTTTCTTTAAAGGCGTTACTAACAAATGCCAAACCACTTTCACCTAAGTCGCTGGGTAACATCGGTTCATTAGGCAAAGCTTTGGCAAGCGCGAGCTGAACACAGGCCGCACCAGAATCGGCAATACTAGGTGCAAGCGCCTCTGCGGGTAAGGTTCCAAAATCGTGTGCACGAAGTCCGAGTAAAGGTTTCATCATGGCGTATCTTCTTTCATTATTCACATTGAATAGTTGATGGTTATTGATTGGTGAGATTCCTGTAAGGCGGTAGTACTCAAAAGCCGTACCCCTCGTTTTCGATATAGTTCATATCCCTACTTACAGCACTTAAAAACAACAAAAGTGCTCGGTAGGGCTCTATCAAGAAGTAAAAAGAACTGTCCCGACGATATCAGAAAACGCCCCTTTTAAACGCCTGACTGCTCTGCTCATAGGGTTCATGTCTAGGCATTTTCCGAATCAATAGTGTACAAAATAACAGCTCAAAATGCCAGATATTGACCACAAATGATCATTTATGACTAATCCAAGCACATTGGCCACTAAAATGAGGTCTGACACAAGGTTTGACTAATGGGCCGCGCTTCAAGAGGCTTTTAAGAATTACAAATAGCAAAGGCCCCAATGACCATAACCACTTAATAGGCGGGCACTAAGGGGGCTTATTAACCCGATTGTGAAGACGGCGCTTACGAACACGCCTCAGCCCTGCCACAATTACGCTGTAGTACCTTGTGCATATTCGCAACCGAACCTGCACTAGAGGCATAACCGAGGCCAAAGTTCATTGGTGTTTGCACTGCGCTTATAGTCTGGCAAAGTTTGGCCCATGGAATCTACAAGCGCAAAACTTCAATATTATCCAAACTAAAAAGCTGAGGTTTTCTTATCGTGGCTGTCAAATTTTTATTACGGAAAAAAGACTGAAACGCGTGATTATTAAATACCCATCACGGCGCTGAGACAGCGGCAGAAAAGCCCGCGGCTATAATAGCTAAAAAGCCCAGGCCATCTCTGGCTAGGGCTACTGCAGCTAAGGGGGAGAACAATTTCAAAAAAATAGGTACCAACCGTAAGGCATGCGCCCTAGGATTTTTTGCCCCTATTGTCTATCATAATCCAACGGGTACATGTCGAATGAATTGTCTACGCCATCGTTATCGGTATCGAATGGGTAGTCGTCTTGCGCATCCAGTGAGCCATCGCCGTCACTATCCCGATAAACTACACCATTGAAATTCAAACCCGGCAACTGATTTGTTTCACCAAAATCCCAATAAAACACGGGTTCACCGTCACTGTTGTAGTAGTCGAGGTAATCCCATCCATTATATAAATAGTTCGTACCATCACATGAAACAGGGACGTACGCCCCTTCATGTAAAATAGTGCATTGTAAATCTACAATAGATTGAACTGTTTTTGAATTGATACGCTGGGCATTGTAAACACTCTCTTGAGCACCGGTAGAATCAAGCGGAAAGTAACTTCGATAGATTTTTGATGTCGAATTTCTTCCCCCTGAACCTGCAAGCGCCCCACCCAAACCAGTGGATGTTATACGGCCCGTGGAATAAACATAGCGCATCACACTGCTTGTATAGAAATACCCAACCAATCCGCCAACATATTGCTCTCCCGTTATGGCGCCAGTATTAAATGCAGTTTTTATCTCAGTTTTATACGTATGACCAACCAAACCACCAACCCGATCGGCACCGCTGATAGAACCGGTATTGAAAAGGCCAGTCAAAGCTCCGCTAGACATCGCTCCCGCAAAAGCACCAACGTAATCTGACCCGGCCACAAACATCAAAGACCCGGCAAAACCAAGGTTAGATACCTCTACACTTTTTACAAAGCTGAAAAGCCCAACATGAGTAGTTTGCGGCCGATTAATATATAAATTGTAGATAACATGGCCATTTCCAGCAAACCGAGTATTAAGCATACCGGCTTGACCACTTATGGGGAACCAACCTTCTCCTTCGTTCCAATATGCGTCCTGCTCATCCATAACGCCGTCAGTATTAGTATCAAAATCAAGGTCTTGGGTAAGCTCAAAACCAAAACAGCCACCAGCGGGGCAGCCCATTGACTGACCGTATAATGTTGTGCCAAAAAGATAACCGCTATTATAATAGGTATTATTACGGATTTCGTTTAGATCCTCCAAATCATTAATTTCAATCAGACCATTACCGTCAACGTCATAATCGGTACGGCCGCCCTCCGCGAATGCGGCCATTGACCCCAAAAAAAATACCAGAAAGGTTAATACAGTTTTACCATTTATCAATTTAATAAACTCCTAAAACGATGATTAAGTTACTTGCTGTAACAGGTTTCAGTAACTTATCAGATTAAATTGAACGCCACCTGAACCACCCCGAATTAGAAGAGGTTTCAACGGAAATACCCTATACACCACTCACCAGCGTGTTATTTTGGCACGATTTGATTTGCCTGCATATATACATAGAAGCTTGTCTTCTCACACAAACGCCTTTATCAGCAAAAGATATTTTTCGTACCGTAATAATCTAAGTAGCCCACATTGAGTGAATCACATCGCCAAGAAATGGGTGCATTTACGCCGGTTTGTAGATATTACCCACAGGGCCATTCGCAAAATATATGTGATTTTATCGACAACCATCTACCGACCTATTCTCGATAGGCTCATTATCTCAAGCCCCAATGGTTTATACTCACGACCCAGTTTGGAGTAAACTTAATACTTAGCGGGCTTCAAAGAAAAACTAATAATTACAAAGAACATCCGCTTAGGCCAATTATGACGCGATATTGCACCAACAATTCCACATAAGGTTAAACCCCGCTCCACGCTCTTCCTTAAAAAAAAGTCTCGCACGATTTTTTTCGAGACGAAGCATTCCACACCAAGCATAATTACCAGCCAAAAAACATAGAAATAATATCATAATAAAAAAATTTCATTTGATGTATTCTTTTGACGTGGCTGCCTAGATTTTATAGGAAAGCTTTGAAAATCCTAATTATTAGCTATTAGTTTTAGAACTGAGACATCGGCAGAAAGGTCAGCCTCTACAGCTAAAAAACCCCAGCCATATCTGGCTAGGGTTTTTCCAACAAGGGGGGAAACGATCTCAAAAAAGACCTGACGGCAAACGTAAGGCCTAACCCGAATCGCACTTACCTACGCCTTATGGTCCTCCAGCATCAATGCGTGTGCATATTTGTGAACACCCACATTAACACAGCTTTTCGGTGGAGCCTTTATCGAAAAACCATCCAATTAATTCAGTGTGTTTTTTTGACGTGACTGTCCTACTTATTTCCATCGCATATGATCTGTTGTGAGCAAACCAAACACCCCACCCCAAAATGAGGCCCAACAGCCCCCCCTAATTAATAACAGCTCCATTTCAAGGTGCGCCCGGAAAGAGCCTTGAGGTTTAAGCAAGAGAAAAGCAAGCGTCATGGCCCGAAAGGCCAAAACACCGTAGAACCAAGCATTAGCCCGTATTGGCGTAAACCGCCTGCGAACACGCTACACCCTTGCCGCAATTACGCTCAAACACCTGGGCGTAATCGGCCATGCGCGCCACCGAACCAGCACTGGAACCATAACGGCGGCCAAAGTTCTGAACGTGGTCGATCCACTTATTTGGATTAATACCCAACCGCGACACTATGGCCGGAAGTTCGCTGGCGATGGCTCCGCGCTTATCGTCTCGCAGAATACGGCCGGTGGTATCCACCAACTCAAAATAATCTTCACGGGTAAAGGGCAAGGCATGGTGAGTATCGGTATGGGAGGAACCATCAAAGGGCATTAACGGCGCTTCGGGTAAGGCATCCAAACCCATTTCAGCTTTTATTTCACGCTGCTTTTGAATACGAGCATTCAATTTCTGCTCGTCTTTAGATTTGGTATTTTTGTATTTTACGTAATCGAATAAGCGCTGCTGTATGGAGGTGAAATCACTTTCCATAAGATCTGTTTCCATCGCCGCCCGAATGGGGTTGAGGTCGACATAGGCCATGCAGAAGCGCTGCTGTATGGAGGTGAAATCACTTTCCATAAGATCTGTTTCCATCGCCGCCCGAATGGGGTTGAGGTCGACATAGGCCATGCAGCTTAGTAGTGCGGCTTCATCCAATAGAGCCTGACTTTTAAAACGCCCTTCCCAAAACCGGCCTTTACAGTTTTCTTCCTCGTTGGCCATACGGGCTATGGTTTCATTAACACCGCGCATAAACCAGCTGATATCGTATAAGCGTTTACGCCACTTTTCGATAATCTCATCCACTGCCGCTTGCGTAGCCACATCAATAGCCTCCGGGTTCTCCAGCCAGTGATCAACCAGCATATGGCCGCTATACAACTGCATCCAGCGCTCGGCCACTTCTTTATTACTCCATGCCTGCGCCCTAGCCTTATCCGCATGCAGCACAACATGGTAGTGGTTGCTCATTACCGCATAAGCACACACGTCCACCGCATACACATACGACAAAAACCGCAAGCGCGATACGATCCACTGCTTGCGGTGATCGTAATTCTCACCCGTCGAATGATCTTCACCACACAAATATGCACGCCGAACACAGCGTACATAGCAATGGTAAAACGGTGTTGAATCTAGAGAGATTAATGTTTCGCGGCTTTGGGTCATGGTTGCATAAATTACTAGAGCCCGGGAGACTTGTCAAGTTTTTGGATGTCCTTTTCTTTTCACCTAAACTCTAAGTATCTGATAACTGGAGATAAATATGGGACTTCTTTATTCACATTTGTCACTTCACGAACGGCAATTAATGTTTAATTGGCATCACTACCACAGCATACCCATTCGAGAGATTGCTCGCAGACTCGGTCGTTCTCACTCTACAATTTCACGAGAACTGAAACGCAATATCTCAAGCTACTATGTACCAACCTGGTACCCACACCTTGCCCAATCGATGTATGAGCGGAAAATGAGGGTTAGAGCGCAACGGGAAAACCTGAAAAGTAGCAACACTCAAGGCTACGTCATTGAAAAACTCAAGATAGGATGGACACCAGAGCTAATCTCAGGCCGTTTAAAGCACCATGAAACTCTACCCTATGTTTGCCATGAAACAATCTACCAATACATTTACAAAGAAGCACCTGAACTAATTTCCTGTTTGGCACGAAAACACAAATAACGTAAAAAGAAATATCCTGCTAGAAAATACAAGCAAGCAATCAACAACAAAACATCCATCCTAGAGCGCCCCGAAATAATCAATGACCGACTTGAATTTGGTCACTGGGAAAGTGACTCCATCATCTCTGCAGGTCAAAAACCTGGCTGTAACGTTGTTATTGAGCGCTGTACTCGCATGGTTCATATCACTAAGTTGAATGCAAAAACGGCAGAAGAAACGGAAAAGGCCCTTGTAAACAAGCTTATTCACCACCCATGCGATTTCGTAAAATCCATTACTTATGACAACGGAACCGAAAACTCTAACCACTTAAAAACTAATGATCAGCTAAAATGCGACTCGTTTTTTTGTCAGGCTTACCACTCATGGGAAAAAGGTGCTGTCGAACAAGTGAATGGCTTAATTCGTCGTTTCTTACCCAAAAAGACCGATATCACTCAAATTTCAGATAAGAAAATATTAGAGATTGAACATATTCTAAACTCTCGCCCAAGAAAATGCCTTAATTACCGAACACCACTCGAAGTATACGAACAGTATCGCAAAGATCTTCCAATAAGCTCAGCCTAGAATGAAAAAGGCCGACTAGAAATTAATTTCTGTCGGCCTCAACTTGTCACGGCCATCGGCTCCTCAGCCTGTACCGCTAATTTAGCGTAGCACAGCAGGATTAACTTGTCCAAAAATACCTGCGGGGTTTGGGGCGGCAAGCCCCAAGAGCTAAAACACAAAACAACTATCTCTTAGTGTCGATTGGTATAAGCAAACCATTGATCCAGAAACTAAAAAGTAGTTAACTTGTGCTGCCCGTGCACTTTAATCTTGAAGCTGGCGAGTCTGGAAGACTTGTCAAGTTTTTGGATGTCCTTTTCTTATTTTCGGATGTCCTTTTCTTATTTTCCGGCCATCTCTGGCTAGGGCTTTTGCAGCTAAGGGGTAAATGAATTCAAAAAAGACCTGATGTCAAATGTAAGGCCTGACCCCTAGGGCTTCTTTGGATGTCTTTTTTCGTTCAAAATGAGCCCAACAGCCCCGGCCATCTCTGGCTAGGGCTTTTACAGCTAAGGCACTAATTAACGTGGCTGCCCCGCTAATTAACGTCGCTGCCCTATGTGTTGATTCCTACAGACAATTATCAAAAACTCCCAACACTATCGCTACGACCAATGACACATTAAGAGTTAGGCTAGCGCCAAGAACCCCCTTTGCAAAAAAGTACTTTAACATCTCACCATCCTCATCGTTTATCAAAAACCCCATCTGTGCTACTACAATCACGGTTCGACCGACCACTTTCAATCACATTTTGACCTGTCTGCCGATTAACTAGGTATGTGTAGGTGGTTAAATGCCCTTGATGCTCGTACGTAACGCTATATTTCGATTCACCCGGCTCATGTGTTCGAGATTGTGCGTTAGCTTCACCGTATACATGTGTACCGTATAACCCAAGCCCCGAGACTACAACCCCAGGTATAAAACCAAATACTTTCCCCACCGCTGCACCACCAACCAAAACAATTACACCTGTAGAGGTTTGATTGCGATTAACCTCCGATGCTCTTTGCTTATTCCAACTTTGAGCTTGGCTAGGCGTTAGCGGTCCATAGCCGATATTCACATCAACAAGTCTCCCACTCTCTGATCCACCGCTTTCACACCCACATTTCGACAACCCCATCGGGTCAACAAAATTCAAAGGGTCCCCCCCAACATAAGCATAAGTATTAATCCCCCCACCCAACCCAATCGGATCACTCTGAACATACCGCCCCAACGCCTGATCATAGTGACGATGCCAGTTATACCAAAGGCCAGAAATCTGGTCTAAATACTGCCCAGGAAGACCGATTTGAACACCCAGAAGCGGAGCCGCAGGATTATGGTGTTCAAAAACCCGACCAAAAGCGGAGTTTTCAGCACTCCAACCCAGCTTATTATCCGATAAGCGGTACGCCTCATAAGGGCGGCCCAAATGATCGTTGTAGAGTGCATAAAAATTTTGTCTATCATCAACAATACCAACAACCTCCCCGCCTAAATACACATACACTTGCATCTGGCTCGTGGAACTCCAGCTATTACGTCGCGTTTCAGCCAACAATGCACCGTTAGTACTATAGAGATAATGACGGCTTTGCCCATACATATATTTTTTAACCGTTCGCTGTCAAGTTTTTGGATGTCCTTTTCTTCATCAATGTTTGGATGTCCTTTTTTTTATATATTGGATGTCCTTTTTTTTATATAGGACTGCAATGTCTTTATATAGTGGTTTCTTAACCTGGCTGTCCTATTTATTTATAAAAAATAGTATGTGTGGCATTAAGCCAACCAACATCTTCGCTACAAAGCCCGAAACTCCAAACAAAAAATAGGGAGCCAATGGCCCCCTATACATACAAACTAAAGTTCAATAAACACTACTACGGAAAGGTAATATCTCCCTCGGCATCGGGTGCACCTGTGAACTTAAACTGATACTGATAAACACTACCCGAGTTTAGAACAATACTGTCGCTGCCGTCTGCAGCAGTACCAGTACCATCATCCACGAATACGCCGTAATTTTTTACGCTTTTCGAAATTCGCTTACGCGGTGCTCCGTCCTCAATACGGTATAACTCAAAATCATTATCCGCTTGGGCAGGGTCGAAACCCTGAAGATTCCAGCGTACCTCAATAGCATTACTACCATCTTTAGCCACAATGCGCGTGGACATGTTCGACCCATCAGCGGGTGCCGTACCGTAAGTAATTTGAGCCTCCGGAACGGTGCTCACAGCAGCAGGATTATTGATTTTGAACATATACCAATAATCAACGCCTTTAAACAGAGGCTCAACACTTCCGTCGTCAGTGAATGTACCAGTAGCATCTACCCCTGCCGCAACACGCACACGCTTATCCGTAGAGTCTTTGTCATTACGGTAAACATCTATGGCGCCATCAATCACATAACCCTGAAGGTCCCAACTTAAATCAATGGCATCACCATTAAGTGTGGACGTAAGGTTGGTCATCTGAGGCTCAGCCGTCGGCTCAACTGTTGGTTCAACTGTTGCGCTAAAGACTATATGACCCACTTCAGCGGAATTAGTACCGTCGGCTATGAACTTAAACTGATAGTGATAGGTATCACCTAAAACCAAATCACCTGTCGCTGCCGTGTCATCACCATTATCTTCAAATGTACCCCAGGGCTTAACACCTCTCGAAATACGTGTACGCCCAGAGACGCCACTTTGGTAACGGTATAACTCAATGGTGCCGTTAGTAAGAGCAGGATCAAATCCCTGAAGGTTCCAACGTACTTCAATGACATCACCATCCGGAGTGGACTTGATGGAAGTCGTCAGGTTTTCCCCATCAGCGGGTGCCGTACCGTAAGTAATTTGAGCCTCCGGAACGGTGCTCACAGCAGCAGGATTATTGATTTTGAACATATACCAATAATCAACGCCTTTAAACAGAGGCTCAACACTTCCGTCGTCAGTGAATGTACCAGTAGCATCTACCCCTGCCGCAACACGCACACGCTTATCCGTAGAGTCCTTGTCATTACGGTAAACATCTATGGCGCCATCAATCACATAACCCTGAAGGTCCCAGCTTAAATCAATGGCATCACCATTAAGTGTGGACGTGAGGTTGGTCATCTGAGGCTCAGCCGTTGGCTCAGCCGTTGGCTCAGCCGTTGGCTCAGCCGTTGGCAATGCTGCTACGTTATAAACAATCTCCGCTTCAGCGTCAGTATTCGGGTTACCACCATTAATCTTGAACATGTACCAGTAGCTTTGCCCATCAACCAAGGCTTCTACACTGCCGTCATCAACAAAGCTGCCACTAGCCAGCAAGCCTACTGCGATGCGACTTCGTCCGCCTATTGCATCAATTGTATTACGGTACAACTCAACAGAAGTAATTTCAGATGGGAAGTGTTTCAAATCCCAGCTGACATTAATGCCATTCGCAACCAAACTCGTTTCCAAGTTGGTTTCGGGAGGCAAGCTCACAGAGTTTGTAACCTGCGAAGGCTGGATTTCACTGTCAGCGTCTGTTACTTCAACCCAGTAGTAATAGGTCGTATCTGCTGCCGGCGCTGCATCAACCCAAGACGTTTCAACTGCATCGACAGTTCCCATTGATTCACGCTCAGATCCATCCGGATTAGTGCCTCGGAAGATTTCAACACTGGCAACATCAACACTTGAGATTTCCCACGAAACTTGCATTTGCAGAGGTTCAGTGCTCTTCACTTCAGCCCAAGCACCTACCATTGGTAACCCTTCATCAGGAGGAATGAATGCATGTACACGAGGCATTACGGGTTTTGCGCCGCCCTGCAATGTAACCTTTAACGTGTACCAATAGTTCACACCAGGTAGGGCTGGCCCCCAATCACCTGCAGACCTCCGTGGAGTATTGTCTACATATGAGCCAGAAACAGGAGCACTTGATAAAATACGAACACGACCACCATCACTATCACTGGTATTTCGGTATAGCTCTACAGAGATAATATCCTGGGCGAAGTTACCTACTTCCCACGTTATTTCGATTGTATTATTAACGAATTCAGCTTCAGTTGTTCGAATGGACTCAGGTACGTGCACACCAAAACGTGCATCCGATAAATAGGTTGCGGCTGCAGTTGCATCGCTAAATTCTACCCAATAGAAATAGGCTGCCCCCTCTACAACACTACTTTCATCAATCCAGAACTCCGCCGATGCATCAACTGAGCCAACCAAAGTTTTAGCACTCTCGTTAGGAATATCATCAGCAGCGAGAGCGTCTACACGATAAATTTTGATTTCGGAAATATCAATATTCTCAGTTTCCCAAACCAGCTTAACGGGGCCCTCATTAAAAGCTTGTGATTGAACAGCACCCACCCAATTGTATGGCAATAACGTGGAGGTGAGCCTGGTTTTACTGGTGTGCACCTCATCCCCTACGGTAGATGACAGCTCGGCCCAGTAGTAATAATCGACATCGGGTACCACGTCAGTGTCAACGTAGACAAGCGCATCACCCGTCAAGGCTTCAGACGTCAGGTTCGCGATTGAAACACGCCCTTCTGGATCTGCATCGCTATCGCGGAAAATTTCGATTCCGCCGATGTCAAAGCCATTCGTGTGCAAGCGCACTTCAACGTCGTCAGCATTACCCTGAGCAACAAATTTCGCCCACTCCCCACCTTCGATGGCAGTGACATTGGCTTCCCAGCGTAAATCCATACCTGGCCCCACATAGAAGCTTGGGTGCGGTGGCTGGTTGTAACCCACATTCTGCCACGCAACGGCTTTACGGTACTGATCATCGTGCATGAGTGTATGCATACGCGTACTAGCGGAGTGCGGTGACGAATAGATCATCAGCTTACTGTCGATCGAATCGGACCACACAACCTCTTCACGCCAGTCACCAAACAAGTCAGCCTGTAAGCTGGGGTTGGCTTTAGTCCCATTATTGGACGAAGCGCCATCATCACCAGCGTTCAACATGGTGTAGTCTTCGGCGCCCAAGTAGTTCCACTTAGAGATACTGGTTCCATCAAGAAGTTCGCGTAACAAATCACCTTCCCACCAAATAGCGAAGTTGATTGTACTTGGCATGTCTCCACCAAGATCAGCTCCATCAGCCGCCGTAAGGTTGCCTCGCGAGGCCCAACTTTCGTTACCAATAAAACGCGGGTCAATATCGGCACTTATACCACGACCTACGTCACCCGTAACACCGGGAACACCCCAAAGAATCTCGCCTGTCGCGGCATCGTGCATTTCTACACCATTTTCACCATAGCAATCTTCGCTTTCGTGCGGGCTAAAAACTTCCAAACCCGCGCGCGCCGGATTAAAGTCGCCCATATGGATCGCGTCACCATCACATAACCCTGTGGCGTAAAGAATGCGGCCATCATCATCAATAGCACCAGAGCCGTAAACAATTTCATCTTTGCCGTCGCCATCCACATCACCTACGGTTAGGTTGTGATTGCCTTGCCCATACATGTCGCTACTGAATTGGCCATTAGCCCCTTCTACGGCGATGTCGCTATCAAACACCCAACGGTCAACGAATGCACCATCTACCCAGTCGAAAGCCGCAACAACTACACGGGTATATACACCGCGAGTCATAACCAAACTAGGATTGCCCTCACCAAAGGAAGCAACAGCGGCCATCATACGGTCAACGCGGTTACCGTAGGAGTCACCCCAAGCACTGACAACACCACGCTCCGGAGAGAAATCTATTGTATCTAGCGCTTCAGCCGAAAGGCCATCAAACATGGTGAGGAATTCTGGCCCCTCAATGATGTAGCCACTGTCATTGCGGTATTCTGCCTCAGAGTCACCAATTACAACACCACGTCCATCAACGGTGCCGTCGGCGGTTTTTATGGCCAGCTCAGCACGACCATCACCGTCAAAGTCATAAACTATGAAGGGATTGTAGTGGGCGCCAGCGCGAACATTTTTACCTAAATCGATTCGCCACAACTGTGTGCCTTCCAAGGTATAGGCGTCGATAAATACATTACCTGTAATACCTGACTGAGAGTTATCCCTTGAGCCACCGTTCACCTGCCCCTCAGCGGTGTCTACTGGCATCCACTTAAGAATGATCTCGTACTGGCCATCGCCATCTAAATCTGCCGCACTCGCATCGTTCGCGTCATAAGTGTATTTTTCATCGCCAATCCGCCCATCTTTTGGCCGATTCAGATCAATGGTGTGGTAGGCCGCAGCCCAAGGTTGAACAGCTGCTGAGGCACCAACCTCTGTGTCGCCAACCATACCGAGCACCTGGTAGCTATCACCAGGCTGACCGTCTTCATCACTAAAAAAGGTCGTGTGCGTAAGTGGAGACTCGTTTAATTTACTGCCATTTCGATAAACATCAAACGCGATCAACGAACTATCTGTTCCCAGTAATCGCCAACTAACGGCATTGCCTTTAGTAACCGGAAAGACAACCAAGCCCCTATCCAGATACTCCACTTTAGCCGGGTCCGTTTTAACAATGGGCTCTGGCGTTGGTGCGGCCGTTGGCACAGGCACCTCTACAGGTGCGGGTGTAGCCGTTGGATTCGGTTGTTCAAACGACTCACCGCCGTTATATCCACCACCACAGGCACTCACGAGAAGTGCTGATGCCAGCGTGAGGCAACCCCGTTTCGTAATTTTTTGCCAGTAAGTACTGGCGCAGGTTTGTTTGAACATCTATATGTCTCCAGGTAAGAGAGGCGAAACAGCGTAAAAATGCACGCAGATCTAACGCTTTTTAGTTTAGCTCAAGCCATTAGAGCGCCTGAACACTTCCGCCGAATATCTTGTTAATAGTGAAAGCCATTTTTATTGTCGAAACAACAGAATCATATTCCATCAGCTTTCATCATAACAGCTCATTTAAAATCATTTCAATGATTGTGCGAGATTTCGACAGATAGTTTTTTTATTTCTACAATTAATTCCGAGCTAGCAAAAAAAATACAATTTAAAACTAAAACATTAAGCGAAATCGATCAAAAACAACTACTTTAGTGGTATTAAATATGTATTTTTCCTTTTATTTTCAAATAGTTATCGCGAAAAAGCTCAATATCCCCACCACAATCCCTTATATCAACTTTTTTTTACTGCTAAAAAAACAAGTTGCGAGAAGATTATTTGGGTCAAATTTACTCAAACAACAAAACCTCTTTGTTTCTTTTTGCACGCAACCTGTTCCGTTTGGTTACAAAAACGTCTAATTAGCCATGGTTTAGTCGCTACAACTGACCGCTAATGATTGGTATTGATTTAATATGCGTTGACCCGAGTAATAGTTCTGCTTATTATCGGGACCATAAAACGAAACCGCTTACATCCTGCTGGGAGATGACAATGATAAGCACCACTCAAGATCTACCGTACGAAACACCCAAGCCCAAGGCTAGTTTTAGTAAAAAGCTTTTGGCACAGCACATTGCCAGCCTACTTTCAGGTATATCACTTACTGTTCTAGCTAGTAGTGCGGCGCTCGCACAAAACACCTCCGAAGAAGCTGCTGAGTTTGAATTACTGGAAGAAGTTGTTGTTACTGGTATTCGTGCCAGTCAGCGCGGCGCTATCGACCTCAAACGCGAAGCTGGCACTATGGCCGACGCCATTATTGCTGAAGATGTGAGTCAATTTCCCGATAAGAATATAGCCGAGGCACTACAACGCATTACTGGCGTGCAGATGACTCGAGACTTTGGTGAAGGACAAGGCATCAATATTCGCGGTATGTCCCAAGGCTTGAACCGCACTGAAGTTGATGGTGTGTCCGCACTAGGCGCTGGCTCCAGCCGAACCGTTGACTTTACTCAAATGGCTTCTGAGCTGGTTCAGGTGCTAACGGTAGTAAAAGGTTCTGAAGCTCGTATAACAGAGGGTGGTATCGGCGGAACCGTGCAAATTGAAATGCGCAAGCCCAACGATTTCGATGATCATTTCTTTTCTACTTCTTGGGAGGCAGAAGTTAACGACCTAACTGAAAACGCCAGCCCCAAAGGTAACATCACCGGCGTGTACAAAATTACCGAAGACGTTGGCGTAATGCTAAACCTCACCGCATCCGACAAAAAAACCATGATCCACGCGCTGCGGAATACCGACTGGGATCGCTGGGCTGATTACGATAACTCTCCAGAAAAATCTGTTGTTAACCCCGATTTTGCAGGCGCTCAAACAGTAGAAGATTGCACCACCGCATATGGCGTGAACGGCAGCGATAACACAACTGATCTTAGAGACTGTGAGGAGCAATGGTGGGACTTCACCCCAACAACACCGCGCTACGGCATGTGGTCGCGCGACGAACGGAGAATTAGCACGAACCTTGCCTTTGGCTGGACAGTTAACGAGAACCTCAACACCTTTGCAGATGTCACCTACAACGAACGTGACAAAGAGGCTCTTGACCTTAACTTGCATTTAGAGTCAGGTAGTGCAGCGCGCATTTACTCAGACTCTGTAGTGGTAGATGATGAGCATAACGTACGTGCATTCACAACGGCAAACTCTGGCATCACCAACCGAACCCTGCAATTCGACTGGGTACAACGCAGTGCGCAGGGGAAAGTCGGGTTTGAGTTCAATAAAGATGCTTGGGATATTTCGGGTATTGCTTCCCACTCTACTAGCTATCAAGATATTGATTCTCGCGACACCCAAATTACGCAGAAAGGCGTCGCAGGCGTTCGGGTGGAATTGGATGAGCGCGGCGCACCGGAATTCGACCTCACCTCAGGTTATCGCTGGCAAAACCCAGACGCGCCAGAAAACGAGCCGTTTGAACGAATCAGCGTAAATGACCCCACCAACTATAACGAGCGCGCCCGCTACAAGTACGCGCCCTTGCATGAAGAACAGGACGAAAGCTCTGCAAAGATAGATATTGCCTATAACTTTGACGAGTTTTTTGTCACCAAGCTGCGTACCGGTGCCCGATGGGCAGAGCAGTCTATTGAGTCCACCGAATATCAGGTCAATATTATTCGTGACGTAGGTACCAGCTACGGCGTAACAGACGCAAACGGTAATCCTGTGCTCGGCGACGACGGAAAACAGCTTTCGCGCGAATGGACCATCGAAGACATGAATGATGTAGTCCAGGGTTCTACTTCTCTATCGCCCGAATTATTCAGTAGCTTTGATCTAGATGTGGCCACCATTGGCAACTACCAAGCCGTCGATACAGCCATCTTGATTGACCGGCTTACCGCTATCGATGCAACGAGTGTCGACCGCAACCAGCTACCTCCACGCGCAGGCGCACTCGAAATTACGGAAACAACGGCAGCAGCCTATCTACAAGCCGATTTTGAAACGGCCATTAAACATATGCGCCTCTGGGGTAACGTGGGCGTTCGCTATGTTGAAACAGAAACCGCAGCTGTAGGTGATGTGCGCATTACCACCAAGGTCGACCCGATTAAGTACCTCGAGGACGGTGTAACACCTGACCTAGATGAAAATGGTAATACCCAAATTGATCTAGATCCCATCACCCTGTTACCCAAAACGGCAGTAGATGTAGCCTCTTTCGATGGACGTGATCAGTCCCAAGGTAATTACAGCGATGTATTACCCAGCATTAACTTAAACCTGGAAATAACCGAAGACCTTAACCTTTACGCAGGCTGGTCAAAGGTTATGGCACGCCCCACTATCACAGAACTTAATGTCGACGCGAACTGCACCAAGTGGGAAACGTCACGCGCGGAGATCAATAACAGACAGAATACCTGTACGGCGGGCAACCCGGATCTCGACCCTTACAGGGCCACTCAGTATGACATTGCACTATCTTGGTACCCCAATGACGACTCTATCGTTTCGCTGGCCTACTTTAACAAACAGCTCACCAGCTACCTCGGCCCAGCACAAGTCTTCGAAGACAAAGATTTCTTTGAGGGCGGGGAAAACGCTGGCGTGCTTTACGATGTTACCCAAAAAACCAATATTACGGGTGTAACCACAAGCGGCATCGAATTCCAAGTAAAAACAATTTTCGACTTCTTGCCTGCACCGTTCAATAACACCGGCGGAGACTTTAACATCACGGTCATGAACGACGCAGACGATGTACCCCACACCAGTAAACTGGATGGAGAAGTACTTCCTCTGCTAGAGCAGTCCAAAAGTAGCTTCAACATTGGCGGTTTCTATGAAGACGATAACCTTTCTATTCGCCTAGCCTACAACTACCGCGAAAAATACCTGAAAAGGACAGCCGGTAAATCTGGTGCACCGGTATTTGTAGACGAAGCCGGCCATCTTGACGGCAAGGTAATGTACACCATCGGGGAATCTGGCTTCACAGTGTTTGCCGACGCTCGAAACATGTTGAGTGAGGTTTACTTGGAATCAGCTGGCGAATCACGGCTTTCAGATTTGCAGTGGGCTGGCAGAACCTATGCCTTTGGTTTCACCTACAAATACTAATTAGGAATCGAGTTGCCCACCTTAGGGTGGGCAGAACTTCCTAACCGGATTAACGACTACTGAATAATGAATTAATTGGCGGAACAGCAAATGAAAAACGATAGAAAAGCGCCGTACCCTTTAAAGCAAACCGCTTTTGCGTTGCTTCCACTGGCAGCAGCCATCGGCTTAACTGGCTGTGGTGGTGGTACCGAATCTTTCAACTCTACAACTCCCACACCTCCCCCACAGTATCAATCGGAAACAACCGAGGTTATGTCGGGGTTAGTGGCTTATTACGATTTCGAAGGCTCACTTACCGATGCGGCCGAAGTGTCTTTACAGGCGGTAGCCGTTGGCACCACGACTGAAGAGACTGACTACGGCAGCATGCTATATGACATTACCGGCGGTATACACGCCATGTCTACAACCGGCGTATTTGGTGGAGTGTCGGGATTACTGCTGCCTGGAGACCTACTGTCAGGTGACAGCTACAGTGTTTCAATGTGGGTGAAACCCGAATCTGGTAATGAAGGCCCATTGTTTTTTGCCAAATCAGAGAAAGGCGCCATAGTGCTCGACCACAGCGGGCTCACTGTTTCAGGCTTAACCGGGCAAGGTAAATATGGCGAATCTACGGTAACCTATACCAGCAATGATTACACCATTCCCTCAAATGTATGGTCACATGTAGCTCTCACTGTTGAAGAAGGCCTTCCAAACGTTTACGTTAACGGCGAACGCGCTTACAAAGGCGGTACTCTCACCGAATTGAGAACCGAGCTTGCAGACGAGCTTGTGCCGGAAGCCGAGCCTTTCATTATGGAAGCCGATAACTTCAACGATCTATTCTCCGGCACCTATAACTCTATTGCTATTGGTGTAACAGACTCAGATGATACTGCACCTTTCGCTGGTAAGATCGACAACTTGCGTATATTTGACTACGCCCTGTACTACGGCAATGTCACTGTTCTTAGCCGCGAGCCGATTAATGAAGGCCCCGCGGCCGACATTACGAGCACCTTTTCAGGGGCCGATATAACCGTTAGCTGGATTCTAGATCGCTTCCCTGCCGACAGCATAAGTATCAGTCGAGAAGCTTTTGAGGGGGCAACAACTGAACTCACTATCCCCGCTTTAGCTGGCTCGGAAACGTCCTATACAGATGCGGCCGTACCAACCGGCGAAAACTACCGCTATTCTCTCACCACAATGGATACCACTGGCCACATCTTTACCTCTGAAGCGAGTGATTATGTGCGCGTTCCCGGCAATGCTCCCTACGCCGGCGTATCGGCCATGCTGAATGAAGAAAGTGAAGATATCGAGTTAAACCTGTACACCGAAAACCTAGCGGTTGGCAGCTATGACGTTCTTCGAAGCATCGACAATATTATTGATAATGCTGAAGTCATTGCCACCGGTATTACCGAAAGCAGCTACATTGATGTCAAAGATGACGACTCGAAACTCGCAGCCGGTACGTCCTACTACTATTGGGTAAGCGCTACCGATGCAAATACCTTAGCCGTCACCAACTCCCTCTCACTACCGGCCGCGTCAGCAACAGCCGCTGGCGAATTTATTCCGCAAGGGGTATTCGTACTGCAAGAAGAAACCGATGGCCAGTGCTATGCCGATGGTGCAGCTTTCCCTGCTGCGCCTGGCAGTCTAGATGGCTTTGAGAACACCAACCAGGGCTTCACTGGACTCGGCTACATTAACACCGACAACTATGTTGGCGCAGGCATGTACTGGCGCGTTAACGTCGAAACAAGCGGTAGCTACGACCTGACTATCCACTACACCAACAGTGATAACGAAGGCGAAGATCGCTCAGGCATACTGAATGTGAACGGCGAGGAAGCTGTCAATCCAGTAAGCCTGGTAGTAACCGACGAGTCCGGCCTCTGGCAAGTCTACGGCGATGTGAAACACGCCATCACTCTCGAAGCTGGCGACAACACCCTATCGCTTAAAGCTCTGACATCCAAGGGCCTAGCCAATGTCGATTACCTTAGGTTCGAAGCCCGAGACCCAGATGGCGCCACGCCAGTAGGCGTGCCTTGCCGACAATAGTTTTCATAGCTCTCCTAGCATGACCTTACTCAGCCGGGCCTAGCCCGGCTTTTTTTCGTCAGCACTAATGACATGCCAGCCAGAATAATCAATATCGATCAGTTTCAATCAATCAAAGCCTTTATGTCAGGTTAGCCGAAAAAACGCTTTTCCCCTTTAAAAACAAGGTATTATGGAGCTGTCGCCAAAAAAAACCCCGAAAACATCGTAACAATCCATATGATCCTGCTCATGTAAATGTATTTTTTTGATCGTTTTTGGCGTGATTTTACAGCGCTGGTGTATTACTATCAGTGTAATGAAACCAACGGTTTATAGCCGCGATTACTTATTCAGAGAATTAACAGGAATTACGTACAATGCCACTACTTGCCCACGACATTCCCTTCAACACCCTGCAAACCAGCATTGATAAACTCATCGACAATCTGGTAAACATCACCGACGAAACCGGCGAATTTTTGTTAAAGCTAGAGGACGGTCGGGTAATCGATACCAAAGGCTGGAACGACTGGGAATGGACCCACGGCATTGGCTTGTACGGCCTACTCAAACATTGGGACATCACCGGCGATGACAATTCCCGTGTAATTATAGAAGACTGGTTTAAAAACCGTTTTGCCGCCGGAACCCCCACTAAAAATATCAATACTGTCTCCCCCTTCCTAACTCTCGCTTACATGCAAGAAAGAACAGGGAACCGCAGCTACCTTCCGTATCTAGATACTTGGGCAGAATGGGTTATGCAAGGCTTACCCCGCACCGAAGAAAACGGCTTTCAGCATATTGTTTTCAACTCTGAAAACAATCAGCAAATGTGGGACGACACTCTAATGATGAGCGTATTACCACTGGCAAAAATTGGCCTGCTGTTGAATCGCCCTCACTATGTAGAAGAAGCCAAGCGGCAATTTATGCTACACATTAAATATTTAGCCGATACTAAAACAGGCCTATGGTTTCACGGGTGGACTTTCGACGGGCGGCACAATTTTGCCAATGCACTTTGGGCGCGCGGCAACTGCTGGGTAACCATCGCCATTCCCGAATTTATTGAATTACTCGAGCTACCCAAAGACGACGGCCTGCGACTATTCTTGTTAGAAACATTAGAGACTCAGGTTAAAGCGCTTGCAGAATGCCAACATAAAAACGGCTTGTGGCACACACTGCTAGACGACCCAACCTCCTACCTCGAAGCTTCTGCTGCCGCTGGTTTTGCTTACGGCATTATGAAAGCAGTAAGAAAGGGTTACCTGAAAGAAGAGTACGAAGAGACCGGTATTAAAGCGATGAAAGCCGTACTGGACAACATCGACGACACCGGCGAGCTTCAGCAGGTCTCTTTTGGCACCCCCGTGTTCGACGACCTTCAGGGTTACAAAGATATTCCGCTCACATCCATGCCCTATGGCCAGTCCATGGCAATCTTGGCCTGTGTCGAGCTTATGAACCGCTACATTTAATCGCCAACGAACAATAATCGCTTCAACAATAAATACAGAGGCAGAGCATGCAAGAACGAAAAATCGGTTTTACTAACTATGCAGCCTATGGTCTGGGGGATGTCCTCGGAGCAGGCTCCATGGCCGTAATCAGCACCTGGGTACTATTTTTTTACACCACTTACTGTGGTTTGGGAGCATTACAAGCCGGTATTATTTTTGCCACCGCTCGTATTATTGACGCCGTTGCCAGCCCATTAATTGGCTATATGTCGGACAACGCCGATTCTTCACGCCTCGGTCGCCGTTTCGGTCGTCGGCATTTATTTTTACTGCTTGCCATTCCACTTCTACCCAGCTTTGGATTTATGTGGGTCAGTGGTCAGCACTTCTTCTATTACCTTTGTACCTACGTTTTCTTCGAAATGGTATACGCCTCGGTATTAATTCCCTACGAAACACTCGCCGCGGAAATGACCGACGATTTCCGTAAAAAGGGCATGTTCGCAGGCTCGCGTATTTTGATTGGGCACCTATCAGCCATTGCCGCCACCATACTGCCCGCTTGGATAGTTTCGGCCCTTGGCGGTAAAGATTCGCCCGATACCTTTTTAATTATGGGCGGTATTTTTTCCGTGGCTTTTATGGTGGTTGTAGGCATAGTGTATTTATTCACCTGGGAACGTAAAAAAACCGAAGCAGAATTAATACAGGCTCAAAGCAAGAAGCAATCTATTGGCAGCGTTTTTGCCAACCTGTACAAAGGGCTAGGCTTTACCCTGAAAATACGGGCCTTTCGTTTGCACTTAGGCATGTATTTGGGTGGCTACATTAGCCAAGATATCTTCAATGCCGCTTTCACCTACTTTGCCGCATTTGTACTGGGGGGCCTGTTCGCTTATTCATCCAGCGAATCGCTATCACTCACCTCTTATATGGCAGCGGGTATTTTCACTGTTCAAACGCTGGCCGTTGCCGCCGTGTTTGCAGCCGTTGCGTTTTTACCGAGATTTTTCCCAGCCCATACTTACCGTTACGCAGTGGTCGCCTACATTATTGGCATAATCGGCTTAGCGTCATTTTATGTGTTAACACCAGAGAGCCGTAGCGCACAATTATTATGGCTAATTATTTCACTTGTTTTCGCAGGCATTGGTCGCGGTATCCTTAATTACATTCCGTGGAATACCTATAACTACATGGCCGATGTAGATCAAATTGTTACCGGTCAACGGCGTGAAGGCAGCTTCGCGGGTGTAATGACCTTTATTCGCAAAGCAGCCCAAGCAAGTGCGGTATTTTTTGTTGGTGCTGCGTTGGAAATGGGTGGGCTAGAAAAAGGAGCAAAAATTCATAGTGCCGAAACCATGGAGTCGATTATTTTAATCATGACCGTTGGCCCCATTTTAGTTTTGCTTTTTGGCTACTGGGTTTCCACCAAGTTTCATCTAAATACCGATACCCACAAAGTATTGATGGGTGAAATCGCACGGTTCAAAAATGGCGAACACGAGGCTTCTAGTCCCGAAAGTAAAGCCATTGTTGAGGATTTAACTGGCTGGAAATACGAACAACTCTGGGGTAAGGCACTTAAACTCGGCGAAACACCGACTACCCAAGAAACCACTGACAAACCGGCATAACAACCGTCAGTAGACCCACCGTCTATGCATTGCAGCGGCATTCATTAGCTCTGGCTTGAGCTTGCCGCTGCAATGTATTTAAAAACTTCTAAATACACCCTCCTCTTTAACACCAAACCTACCGCTACTAAATACTGTATGTTCGACAGTTTTCACTATGTCGACTCTCGATGAAAGCTAACCTCCGGCAATGACCAAAACCAACTCAACGCCATGTCGCTGCGCCGCAACCAGCTAAATGCCTATTACCCGCCCATATTCGTGCAGTTACCCTTTGCGCAAAATTCGGTACTGACGTGGTGGCAGCCCCATGAGCTTGCGGAATACCCGCGAAAAATAATAGGGATCTTCGTAGCCTACTTCGACTGCAATAGGCAGAAACGGCGCTAGGTAATCGTAGTTTTTTGTGAACAGCGGCGTTCTTCACTGTAGAAATGTGCGAACACCTGCGTTGAACCACCGTAGTAGCTCCCCCTCTTTACCGGTGCCGCCAACATCTAGGTGGCCTCGCTGTATTTACGCGGCCCAATATCGGCGCGTATACCATACTCCTCGGCCTGCAACGTAGGAACGCAGGCAAAGGCGGCTAATACCGCCAAACACCCCCAAACACCCCATTGAGATACACCTCTCAACAACGGTGAATGGTTGCGCTCGCGACGATTTTTTTCTATACAAATCGCACGGCTTGCCATTGGTAGGCACCGACTCGCAATGATTTACCGCGAATTTTCTCACCGGTAACGGCATCTACCGCCTTACCCGGTAAACTGACTTTTCCGCCCTTACCATCCATATTAATCAGCACCCAAAGTCGCTCGCCGCTTTCGGTTATGCGTGGACAAACCACCGTGCCAGCCGTTGCTTCGTGTCGCTCTGTTACACCGGCCAAATCGGCATAGTGAGCAACAATACGGTCTAGCATTACTCGCCCCTGCTCGCCATGTGGATGGGCGCCTAACAATACTACACGGCCCTTACCGAGCTTGTGCTCCGTAATAAAAGCCCTGCCTTCGGCTACGCCGGAACGGATGTGACCTTTGACTTCGGTACCCTCAAGCGGTTGTACGGCCGCACACCAACCACTCAATTCACTGGTAATACCAAAGGCTTCGCCCTTGGTACCTGTGTCGGTTAAAGGCACAACAAATTCCGTTTTCACGTTGAGAAGAGCATCGAGTAAATTGAGGCCCGCGTTCAACGGTATTGAATGATCTTCGCCACGAATACCCGTAGCAGGCCCTGCTACCCAAATGCCTCCCGCCTCAACAAATGCAATTATCTTTTTAACAAAGACCGCATCAACATAAGGCATGGCTGGGGTAACCAGTAACTTCAGCCCTTCGAGCCCTGCCCCCTCGAAACGCACATCGCGGTGAAGTCCCAAATCACGAAGCTGGGCATGCCACATCTCTATTACGCCACGGTAAGTAGTTGGAAAGCCTTCGCGTTTGTCGAGGTTTTCGGTTTCTATCATGGCCCGCGCGCGGTCAGAATAGGTCAGCGCTACCTCTGCGGACGCTACCTTGCTTGCCGTTAATAGGGGTTCGAGTAACTCGCGTGAACGGTTAACGGCTTTCACTTCCTCATAGCCGATACTCGGCTCGTTCCAGGTAGACTTAATTGCGCTGTGGGAAATTTCTACTCCTGCACGCTGTTGACGCCAAAGCCAGTAACCAAAGCCTTCGGCCCCCAATGCGTAAACCAGCGAGGCTTCTATGGCAACGTAGCCTTTCGGGTGCACCGGGTGATGTTCCCCCAGCCAACCGTTATGCGCAACACTGGTTTCCATTAGCCAGAAAGGCCTGCCGGGAATAGCTGCTCGGTAAAGGTCTGAACGAAATACCAAAGCGCCCCATTTGTCTTTTGTGGGGTAAGCATCGAAGGCAGCAAAATCGAGCGCTTCCATAGAGCCCTCGTGGTGAATGTTAAAAGCGGGGTTGTCATTATGGGTTATCGGCAAATTCGAATGCTTGCGAATGATCCGCCGCTGCTCTTTCATGAAATCAACAATGGCCTCCCTGGAGTAAAGTCGATAGGCCGTACTCAGAGACGCACTGTGCATAAAGGGGGTTTTAACCGGTGCAGGTACCTGCTCAAAGTTTTGGTAGTACTGGCTCCAGATCTGGGTGGCCCAGGCCTTGTTTAACGCCGCAATATTACCGTAGCGATCTTTCAACCAACGGTGCCAGCCAACAACGGCTGCATCACTGAAGTCTTCAGCAACATGGGCCTTCATCTCGTTATCGATTTGCCAAGCAATAAGCGCGGGGTGACTCGCTAGCTCACCGACGATGGTATCAATGATTTTAAAGCAGGCTTTTTGGACTTCGGGGTGGGCGTAACTAGCGTGCTGACGTGCCCCGTGTGACATGATATCCCCGTCTGCATCCTTGAAACAGTGTTCCGGATGACCATGCGTGAGCCATATCGGCGGGGTGGCCGTTGGTGTACAAAAAACGACATCAATACCTGCCGCGTGAAATTTGTCGAGGCTACGCTTGAAGATGCCTAAATCAACTGAGCCTCGCACGGGCTCGATGGCCGACCAGATAAACTCCCCCATACGTACAACGTTAATACCCAGGGTTTTCATCTCTTTTATGTCGGCATCGATATTTTCTTCCGGCCAAAGCTCGGGGTAGTAGCAAACACAGTGATAAAGCTTTTTAAGCTTGTAGTGCGCATTGGCTGCCCGAGAAGCCGACAATTCGGTGTTGGCATTGGTGCCAGCGCCAAGCGCTACTGATGAAGCTAAGGACGCGCCTGCAGCTGCTAGGCCTGTGAGCTTGCAAAGCTCACGACGGTTAACGGTCATGTAGAGTCTCCCCGGTGACACAGTGGTCACACTGTTATTGTATTGTTAGGGCATCGCCCAAACCCGTTATATTACGCTCATTAAGACCCGGCTTCACTCATAAATACTCATTACAGCTCATATTAAGTCAACCTAAATTTAAAAGAACATAAAGCTGTGTATCAGCTCACTTAAAGGGTCGCTACATACGACAACTGTATGAATTACCCTCAAGAAATAGAAGCCTAAAGCATTGTAATATTAGACGTTAAATTAGAGACTTCAGTCCTAAACCCTTTACCGGAAAGTATTTATAACAAATCTACAAAAAGCCCACATAAATGGGCCCTCAATTTTTCACCGTTTAATCACCCCCCCCCCCCGCTAAGAGTACAATTTTTACCTGCATCGCTTAGTGAGTTTTTAGTTACATTTTTCGTTCATCACCCTCTAGGGCACCTTCATAAATAACTCGTAACACGTCGAAAACGCTTCATGAAATCTGGTGCTCACGCTCAATTCGTCCAGAATTTATCCGTAGCAGGACAATCCGGTAATAATGCATTTCAAAATCAATATATGTGCGAACCAGATGTTCTTATCGTTCAAATAGTTCACCTAACCGAATCGCCATACATTAAGCTAAAGCAACAAATAGAATAAGCATTTAAAAGCATTAGAATATCAAGGCCCTACCAAAATAATAGTTAAACGCACCGTCATTTTAGAGGGCAAGGATAAACTCAGCTGTAAACAACATATCGGTTACTAACGCAATCAATTTTTTGCAGCTATTCTTGACAAAACAGCACGAGTCAGACATAAATACTCACTTCATATAGCCTCACAATAATCATCCGTGGTTGGGAACTACAATATGCAAAAAATACTATTTTTATGTGTAGGTGTTGTAATCGGCACGCTAGCAAGTTACTTCTATTTCGCTACTTCGATAGAGGGCAGCACACCAACGTTAGGTAACTTGAATTCTGGTAATCAGGCAAACGCCACCGCTTCTGCTCCTTTAGGCAATGACTCTGCCTGCGCCCCAGCCACTTCATCAATGATGGCTCAAATAAAGCCAGAATCCTTGCGTTCAGATAACGCCTCCCCACTCGCTAACAAGGCTGAAGTAGAGCACTTAATGAAGGCATTTCAACTGGGCAGTGAAAACTTATACAGCAGCAACGAATTCAAAGATTTGGCCTATCTGGTCAGACACAATAAAAGCGTTGTTGAGAAAATAAAAAATCAAATACTGGAAAGCGAATCGTATGATGAGCGCATGTCCTTGATTGCAGTACTTGCCAATGATGAAAGCGAGGAAACCGTTGACTTTGCTACATCGTTAATTCAATCCATAGATAGCGAAACACAGAATTTTGGTTTTGAACTTTTGTTCTCCATGGGGGACGACAGAGTTAACACGCCGGCACTTAACGCAACCCTTCTAGATGCAGCAAGCTATGAAACAAACCCTCAATCTCTAGGAAATATAATAAACCTATTAACCGCGGGAAAGCTCGACGAATCGACAAAAGCCAAGGCAAACGAAAGCTTTCAACGCCTAGTTTCAAGGGGCGAAAATAGCACCGTTACCGCAAGAGCGATTGATGGTATAAGCCGGCTCGGTAATCAGGACGCCATTTACCTAGCCGTAACAGACCACTTAATTGACCCCGACCCAGACGTTAAAACGGCGGCTATTAATGCTATTAGTTATCTGGATAAAAACAAAGTAAACCAGGAAATGATTGAGACCCTAAAACACCTAGCCAATAATTCTGAAGAACCGTCAATTGTTCGAGAATACGCAACAATGATTCTGAAGGACCTTTAAGCTCCTTCAATAATTATTTTTTTGGACACGGATCGTCCACTCTGAAAGTGAACATTTATTCATTAGCTTCCCAAATCATTCTATTACCGCTTATCGGCATCCGTCACACTAACAGCAACAGAAGGAACCATAAGCAGCTACCTTCAGCTATTGTTGACCTCATCAACTACCGGCCACCGACAAACTCAACCCTTTCGGCACTACTCTCAAGAAAAATCCACGGTGCTTTCCTTCAGGCGAACAAAACCCCACAGTGAAAGTAGTAGTAATGAACGAATTCTCGAGCCCCCAATAAAAGTATAAATACGCTTAAAGACACATCTAATAATCAATTTTACCTATGCGCAGACGGGCAAGCCTTAGCGTAAAGCGGACCGTGTAGCGGTAGGCTGGCAGCCTTTCCAAACAAGGCAAGGCTGCAACAAAGCTTTCAGGGCCGCGCCCTTCGGCGCCTGCCAATGTATACATAGACGCTATTAACAATAGGTATGAATAGCCGATGAAAAATTTCCAGCTGTAACTGATAATATCTAACGCCGTTAAACTTTAAGCAACAACAAAAGCCAAGGCAGCCGAACACTTTAAACGCCTTATTTCAACGGGCGATTGCAGGGAAATTACCACAAGAAAGTAATCATAAACAATCCCCGAAACCGCGGAAAAAATAGATCACATGCACTGACTGTCACGCCAACACACCGCTTACTTAAAATAAAAAAATATCTCGCGAACACCAAAACAAAATACAAACGGCTACGACTAGCACAACCAATACAGCTAACAGGAATTCAGATTCAGAAGGGGGGATTTGACAGAAAAATTTGAGCCATTCACCATATAATATGGGGTATTTCGAGAATCAATAATACCGAGAGAATTTACAATAACACTTTGGAAGAACTATAGGCCACAGCTAAACTATATTGGAGCACTCCAATTTTTTTACTGTTGTAAAACCAATAGTGGTCTCCCCGCGCTGCCGGAAAACCACTACTGACCTAGAAACCATCGAAAATTAACTCTTGGGTACGCTACTAGGTACCAGTACTTCCATTACAATTCGCACTAATGGAACTTCCTGAGCTGTTTCGAACTCGACAGTTTACGCTACCCGATTTTTGTACATTACCGCTCTTAACTTTGTTGTTCGAGCCTTCCTGAATATAAATACCTTCTTTATTGGCGCCAGAAATATTAACAGAATTCACCGTAATACCTTGAGAACCCGACACAACAAAATAACCGCGTCCTGAAGATCTTGATATCACTTCACTTACGCTAATGTTAGGACCTGCGCTGTTAGCAAAACGTAATGTGGCATAACCGCCATTCTCATCATTGTCTGTACCATATACTTTACCAACACTGCCGTTTTTACTGCGATTTAGTAGTAACCCACAGTATTTAGTGTTGTGCATCTCGATATTGCTGATGTTAAAACCATCAACATCCCAAAGTTCTATTCCGTGACCATTCAAGTTCTTACCATTAATATTGCTCAATGTGATATTACTATTGGAGGAGCCTTTCTCGAAACGGATGCCACCATAGTTCGTATCGCGTAAAGTAACGTTGCTAATGGTTAATTTTTTGCAGTTCTTTACCCAAATACCAAATTGAGGAGTATCCTTTATGTTTACATTTTTTAAGGTAACATTTTCCTTACCATGACACTTAAAAAGAGGATTACTACCAACTTTATCGCCGTAAATATTTCTTCCCCCAAAGTCATAGGTTTGTCCGCTTTGTAGCGATACAGTTGAGGTTGGGTGACCGGAAATTGTACTTGTGTCATATGCATGAGCATTAAGCGCGAAGCAGGATAAAACACAAACAGAACTCAGGACCAATAAGCTACAGTTTATTTTATTTGAAAACTTTTTCATTTAAATGCCTTTTTTTATGATTCAGGTGTTTACGATCAATTATTTCCCTACATAGCTTCAACAAGAAATAATTATCGAACATAGGGTATTCAAACCCATATACCTACTCCTTAGCAATAAAACTCCAAAAGCGTTGGCCTTTTCAGCCATTTTTATTTGTAACTACCTTAGTATAAACGCCCTACTTTACTACGACTTAAAACGACTATCTTCCTCCTAAGTTGCTGCAAAATTAGTATCGGGCGCAACCAACATATACACCCCCCTCACCAATTCAATGCCTCAATGACCGAGTACTTCCAATGACTAACGAGGCCTTCGATTACCTTTAGACGACAATTTCAGTGCGACAGCTCTGCCGGCAAGACCAACAAGCAACAAAGCTCACTTCCTTCACAACCAGCGAAGCTCAGCCTTGGTGAGCGTCCCCAGCGTTTATTGTCGTGCTCAATATGAGCCCAACAATCAAATCATATGCCTACGCCCAAAGGCGCGTCAATATATTTACGTCACTATCGATCATAGTCGATCAAACTGAGTTGTTAAGTGGCACGAAAACAAACTTAATGTAACTTTTTGTGACACGTATCGAAAAAATATTATCAATGCTCGTCAATTGAGAAGGCGTCGAGCCACAAAAATCAACGGTTTATTTCCATGGTCAGCAGTAGGAGCCTCTGCAGCCAGTTTACTTTCACACACTCGCTATAATCACATTATCGTAAGTGAAAACCTACGAACCAAAGTTCACGCACCCTCTTAGAAGAGGACATAATAAACCATTGAAAATCAAAAGTTTTATAGTAATTTGGCCGCTCTGAAGCCCCAAAAAACACTATTTGATCAAGCCGGTTCATTACGCCAATATTGCCAGCATCTTGTATAATAACTGTACATATCGACACCCACAATCAGACCTACCCGACAAATCTTTTCCAACCCGGTCTCCCGGGATTGCATCACCTAACCGAAAGAAAAACAGCTCGACCTAAATTGACGTATTATGATCAATAATGACTGGAATGTAAGGGGGGTATCCGTATGACGGCAAGGGAGGTGGCCGGCAACCGATTATCGGTATTTGCTCATTCCACCTCACAGCTACCCTGGAGAGCGCGGCGCCAAAGGCATCGAGTTTTCCTTAAGTGCCTCGCTCCAACATCTCGATGTCGATTCATCAATCCCGATTGCAGGTTTTACAATTATGCACTGCAAGATTTCTGTCAGATAGATGTGGCAGAGTTAGGGGGCTACGTATACCACTAACCAAGCTTTAGGTGATTACGGCGTGCTCAGAGCCCAATAGCAGCTGACAAAAATATCGTTTTTTCGGCCAATGGGATAAGAAGTAGGGTTACTATTAAAACTCGCGACAAAGCTAGGGTTTTGTCGCGAGTACATTACTTACATAGCGTCGCGGTATATTTGCACCGTTTGCGCGAGGTTAACGTCTCTAGGGTTAGTGCCTTTACACACGTCGTTCAGTGCATTTTTTGCCATTGTTTCTAAATCACCTTCTTCTACACCCAGCTCTTTAAGGCCTCGCGGAATACCGACACGGAGGCTTAGCGTCTCAATGGCTTTTAAGGCCGCTCTGTTAGCCTCCTCAAGGCTCATTCCATCGGTGTTGGTCCCTAGCGCATCTGCCACTTTGGCTAGCTTATTCCCACAGGCTGATGCATTAAAACGCTCAACGTGAGGAAGAAGAATGGCGTTGCAAACACCATGGGGTAAATCGTACAGACCGCCTAGCTGGTGGGCCATAGAGTGAACGTAACCCAGACCACAGTTATTGAAGGCAAGTCCAGCAATATAAGACGCCCATGCCATTTTACTGCGCGCTTCGATGTTTTCCCCATCCGTAACGGCCGCTTCTAAACTACTGCCAATCAATTCGATAGCTTTTAGTGCAAGGTGATCGCTCAGCTCAAAGGCACCAATCGACAGGTAAGCCTCAACAGCATGGGTTAGGGCGTCCATGCCGGTTGCAGCGGTAAGGTCCGCTGGCTTTGCCAGCATTAACTCAGGGTCGCTAATGGCCACACTTGCCAAACAGTTTTTGTCGACCATTACCATTTTAATTTTGGTCTGTTCATTGGTAATAACGTAGTTAATGGTCACTTCGCTGGCCGTTCCGGCCGTTGTGTTAATGGCGATGATGGGCGCAGACTTTTTTAACGATTTGTTAATGCCTTCGTAATCGGCAATTCGCCCTCCATTAGTGGCAAGAATACCTATGGCTTTAGCCGCGTCTTGAGGAGACCCTCCCCCAAACGACACAAGGGCATCGCATTGCTCATTTACATACAGTGAGAGGCCTGCATCAATACACGCCGTATTGGGATTGGGCTGCACTTCATCAAAAAGGGTATAGTTTATAGAGGCTGCTTTAAGTATTTTTTCGAGCTTGGCCACCAGGCCAATAGCGGTCAGTACTTTATCGGTCACAATTAGAGGCTTTGCACAGCCCAGCCCTTGTAGTTCTTCAGCTAAAGATCCAATCGCTCCGGGGCCTACAAGGCTTATTGCGGGCATCATTAGGCGGCGTACTTGGTCCATTGTCAGTTCCTCATGGTGAGTTTGAATCATGTCCCGACCATTAACGCTCATTTACAGTCATAACCGCTTAATCTGAATCAGAAAGAGGCCGTAATATTGAATTATTAGCTTCGAGGACGGCAATCAAACACGCTAACGTAAAGATATAAGGAACCATTACTCCAAGCCGGGGGATGAAGAGCGGTACTTCAGAACAGGGGGGTGGGCAAACCGTTGATGGGCACATTTAGACGGCTAGTTAGAACGTGTATCGGCTACTACAGCTATACCCCAGATCATGGACGATACCTCAAGCCGATGCTAAGAGGGCCCCCCTCAGGGCGCCTACGGATCTAATTTCGGCCGCCTACTTTTAATTATGTAGTAATAGGTGCAATGACGATAAAGGGACGTCCGGGAGCTACTGCAAACCTGTATTAAATTGTTTAATTACTCAGGTGTTGCCCCTGTTTAAAAAAAGAACCGGCTTGGCCGGTTACTGAGGAAGCCTAAAACTATCCGGAATCTCCTGGCGGCTAACAAATATCTGATCCAAGACTACTCCTGAATCAACACCATAGACACGAAGTCGCTGTTTACCTTGTTTGACCGAACTCACGAAGGCGCTCATGCGTACGCTCCCGCTTAAAACCGCGCGTTTCCATTGCCGATCTTTCACTTGCCTTTGCAGTGTTACCATTTGAATTCCAGAGGTAGAATCACCCATTGAAAAGGCAAGTTTCAATGTGGTCTCGGTATTGACAGGAAAGCTAGGCAGCAGTGAAAAGTAGATATAGTAGCCCCCGGACTCGGACAACTCAAACTCATATTCCAGATAAGGCGAACGTTTTTCTATATCGCTTTCAGTATCGGCACGCTCAACCATAGGGTATAGCACAACGGCATCTCCTACCCGCCCCAGATCGCGAACGACCTCCCAAGACGAGCCTGACTGACTATGGGTTTTTATAAAAGCTTCGGCTTCCAGATAAACATCAGGTTGCGCGTTGCTCACGCCTTTGTATTCAAGGGTGATAGGCGTTTTCACTGCGCCCAATAAAGTGCTGGCAGGGAGCTGCACTGAGCTCTGCCGGTACGATCGCCACAGGTTATCGGCGGGCTCTACCGACATCATTCCGTGCCATTTGCCGTTTGAAATATCTTCATTATATAGGCGCGTTAATTCGGTTAATGCTTCTTGCGCTTTAACCGCCCGCTGCCCATGAGTCTTTGCCATCGCTAAGGATTCATGAAACCAGCGAGAATATTGCTCCGCATGAAAATAACGCCGGTTCGCCATGGCACTTGCCAATACCGGGTATTCGACTAATTGAAAAAATGCATCGTATTGCTCTGCCGATATATATGTCTTAATCGCGAGCACTTTATCTTCCAGCTTTTCAAAGTTAGCCAGACGAATTTTCACTTCATCGGCGCTTAGATTACTGCCTTTGCTGCGGGAGTGCGGTAACCACCATTGAAGATGTTCCGGCTTACGCTGGAAATTCAGTTCAAAATACCCCCGCATAATTTCGCCGATTTTTTTACTCTGACCTGGATCAGCTTCTAAACCGTCACCGGAAAATTGCTGCTGAGCCCAGCTTTCTAAATACGTATGCTGATTCTCCAGGGTCCACCGATCAATATCCCATGCCATTTGCAAAAAGAAATCCATTCCAATTTCCGCAGGCTTTATATCTCCAACGTTCGCTATCCATAGCTTTCGCGCGCCCAAGGCATAAGCTTTAGTCATTTCCTCCCAAACCAAAGACGTAGGTGTGCTATATAACCACAAATAGGAGAGAGGTGAACCAAGGTACGACAGGTGATAATAAACACCAGATCCTCCGCTGCGACTGCGCTCTTGGTCGTTGGGTAATTGGCGTATATAACCATGGTTATCATCAGGCCATATAAGGCTAATGTCGTCAGGTACAGTCAATCCATCACGATACAATGCGAGAACTTCTTTATAAGGAGTAAATGCTTGGGGAATACTGGCTAACTTGGGGTCAACGTGAGTTTGTAACTGCTTACGTTGTTGTTGGAAAATATCTTCCAACAATGCAATTTTTTCTTTGTTCGATGCGCCACCGCTCATGCCTGAGTCGTGGATTCCACGCATACCTATGGAATAAATGTTTTCATACTGCCCATTTTCCTTAACTCTCTGCTCCCAGTAGTTAAGAACCTGCTGCCGATGCGTGGCGAAATTATAAGATGATTTAGCGTTTGGCCACTCTTTTACGTTGTTTCTCAACATCGGTTCGGCATGTGAGCTTCCCATTACAATACCGTACCGGTCAGCCAATACTTTATTCTCAGGCACTTCATTAAAAGCCAAACTAACCTTGTGCATTGCCGGCCACAGGGTGTTTGCTTTTAGGCGCAATAATAAATCAAAGACTTTTTCGTAGGTTTTCGGGCCAATATTACCCAAGCCCTTTTCATACTGACTGGCCCAAGGTTGCAACCCCCAATCTTCATCATTGATAAAAATGCCCCGGTACTGAACAGACGGAGGTCCAAAGCGATGTAAACCCTTATTAATATAAATCGCCTTGGCTTTTTGAGGGGTAACATCAGCCCACCAATGCCAAGGAGACACACCCATCGCTTGTGAAAGCTCGTACACCCCATAGGCGGTGCCACGTCTGTCACTTCCCGCTATCAATAGAGCGCTCTTTCCTGGGCGTTGTGGGTCTTCAACGGTTTTTATTACAAAGGACTCCCAAGCGCCCTCCAAATGTGACAGATCCAGAGACGTAGAGTGAACAATACTTTTTATTAAGGGGGAACGTTCAACAGACCCAACAATTATGCGCATGCGAGAAGGCGAACCAGGAGATGCCGACAACGCCTCTTCTCCCGTGACTGAAAGTAAATCGCTCATCAACCCACGGGCGGCGATTTTTACCACTTCGTAGTCGCCTTCGTCCCACACCACTTCAGCTGGGCGGTTTTCTCCATGTAAAAACAAATAACCCGGCCGGGGATTTTTCGACACCAATTGTTCATCGGAGCTATGTGTCAAAGGAGCCCAAACAGACAGAATGGGCAACAGAGCTATTAAACTAATAATGTATTTCATTTAAAGGAGGCCTTGCTTTACTCTGCTTTCTAGTGTGCCTTCGGCATGAAATTTAACGATGAAAAAGCGAGAATTTTTCGCCAATCATTTATAGCAACATATCGCGATTCAACTCACTAATTTTGGTGTTACCCGAAAGTCCCATCGCAACGCGCATTTCATTTTCTAAAATTGAAATGACTTCCATAACGCCCGCTTTTTTACGTGCACTCAGGCCATACACCCAAGGTCGACCAATCATCACTGAACTAGCGCCCATGGCAACCGCACGCACAATATCCAAACCTGTTCGTACACCGCCGTCTAGAATAGACGGAATGTCACCCTGCAGCGTATCAACAATATCGGGTAAAGCTGTTATGGCCGACATTGCGCCGTCTAACTGTCGACCCCCGTGGTTAGATACAATCACGCCATCGGCACCTAATTTTTTTGCCTCCAGTGCATCCTGTGGGTCCAAAATACCTTTTATAATTAAATTGCCTTTCCAGTTTTCGCGAATAGTCTCAAGTGTTTTCCAGGTCACACTGGGGTCAAAGTTTTTATTCATCCAAGTCCAAAATTCGTCAATGCCCGCATTCTGTCCTAATGCCGGGGCAACGGTACCTAGGTTATGTGGACGGCCCAACAGCCCCACATCCCAGGCCCAAGCTGGGCGAATCATCGATTGAAATACCCGCGCGCATTGACGGCGCAGCATACTGCCGCCGGAAAGACCCGAACGAATATCACGGTACCGAGAAGATGGAATAGGCATATCCACTGTGAATACCAGGTTTTGGGTACCAGCTTCGCGGGCAGATTCCAAAACACTGTTAAGGAACCCTCTATCTTTAATCATGTACAACTGAAACCAAATAGGCTTTTCCACGCTTTTCCGCACTTCATCAATGGTGCAAACGCCAACGGTGGATAAACAAAACGGCACTTTCTTCTCTTCCGCCGCCTGTGCAGCCAAAACTTCTCCGCGCCGAGCATTAAGCCCAGCAATGCCAACCGGCCCCAATATCAATGGCAGGTTGTATTTTTCACCAAATAGAGTACAACTGGTATCAACTGAAGAAATATCCCGCAATACCCGTTGGCGCACGCGAATATCCTGAAAATCGGATGAGTTCTTTCTCAAAGTGGTTTCGCTAAACGCGCCACCGTCTATATATTCAAACAAAAATTTGGGTAAACGTTTTTTCGCAAGAATACGGTAATCTTCAATATTTGCTGGAATCACTTTGTAACCTATTGATCGTTAACATTGCGGCTGCATTGCAGCCGGGAACAGACATTTTGGGGAGTTGTAACAGAACATGCACCCATTTTTATACAGGTGCATGCCGGCACTTTAGGACAATCTATTTTGATTTATTACGGCCTAAAGCCTGCCCAACCAAGGCTAGATTTTGAATGGCCGCCAAACCCCATTGGGCCGCTTCGTTGGTCGATAACCAAGGAGCCTCATCTATTGGATTTAATACATCAGGTCCTTCAATTCGTTGAGACCCAATAACTTTTTTGCCTCTCCATTCGCGCTGAAACTCTTGCCACGCACGAACCGCCAGCTTTTCATCGCCGGTTTCCGCTGCCACATACGCCGTTAGTCGAGAATGAGCCACTGTCAAGCTATTGCCCTTCAGGCGCTTACCAAGCTTTCGCTCTTGCTCCTTCGGGCTAGCGTTGTAGTAACGACCATACTCTAGCCAAGCTTGCTTAAAGCTAGGTACATCCAGCAGCTGATTTAACTCGGTACATATTTCGATCAAACCAAAAACCGCACTAAGATGAGAAATACCTGGGCTAACATCCTCAGGTGCTAATAGCTTTTTGTTTTCTACATCATAACCAAATACACCGGTAAAAAATCCATAGGGTTGGCCACCAATAGTGCGCATGGCATCCTCCAAGCGCTCGCGATATTGAGAGTCGCCGGTTCTTTCCCAGGCTGTCAGCCAATTTGCCGCAACCGATCCCCAGTCGGTACCCACGCCCATACGCACATCGCCAGGAACCGGTTTTTTGTTGGGTATTTTTCGCGTGGGTATTACTTGAGCCAATTGAGTATCGGCATTAATGACTTCGTCGAGCACATCACCGGTTCGCTCATCACCGGTTAAAAAATAATGGAACCGCCGATAGGCCGAAGTACTGATGCGTAACTGCTTTGCACTGCAACCCCAATGTTGAACATTGTGGCGAGAACCAAAACCTTTAAAGCGACCTAGGTGGTATATATCAACATCGCGATTGTGACGAGTCATGGCTTCGGCTAAACGGAAGGTCTCGGCATCGCCAGTACGTAAATAGGAATACCACAACCAAAGATCGGGCGATAATTCTGAGTTGTCCCAAGCATAACCACCTACATCATAACGCCATACATGACGATCGGCATCGTAGGTGTGCATGATGTCGCCGTAATTCCAAAAGCCATACCAATGCCGTTGGTCAACCTGCTGCTTATAGAATTGCACCGACCAAGCTAAACGATCTTCAATGGCGCCTTTTTCCGGTGACGATCGGTCCGGTAAGCTCCAAAGAGCGCCAAACACCCCTGACGCTAAATAATCTTCAGGAGCAGCCACGACTTGACCCGGCTGGCGTATAGCATCAGCCATCTCCACAATATCTTGGCGCGCAGGCGTGTGACTGTGTAGCTGAAGGGTCATTTCGGTGGTACGAGCAACACCCTGTGCTTCACCGAAACCTGGTTCGTAATCCTCGTAAGTGATATTAAGTGCATCGAGCTGCTGTTCGTGTGTTTCCTGTCCTAAACCATCGTGATAAAAGCGAACATCCATTGCCGGTGCCTCGGGCGACCAGAACCACATGGTAGCCGTAGCTGTATCAGTACCAGCATTTCGGACATCCAGTTGCACAGGGTGTAATTGCCAAAAATCGCGCATACCCATCAGCAAACCGCCGGAAACACCGCCTACATAAGCAACACCCGCAGCACGACTACCCTGATCTGAATCGATCCAGCCGTGGCCTGTCTTGGTACGTTTACGAATTGAAAATCCATTGGCATTCAGCTGCGTAAGCGTGACATCGTTCCAGACCGGTATCCAATGCATGCGACTGCTTACCCGTTCATCCCACTCTTTTAGTGGTGGCGTGGCAATACCCGCAACCTGAGCATCGCGAACAACCTGGCCCGGATCTCGGCGTAATCCGGTAATTCCCTGGGGTGACTCCCCCCAAATGCCATCGCCCTCTCCCACTATTCGAATATGACGATTGTATAGCTCGTCGCGCATGGGGATATCAACTTGAAGGCCCAAACCACGAATAAAGTCTCTGTCACTTTCACCGTCAAAAACAAAGCTATGACTGATACGAAGGCTATCGCCACCAGCATAGAAATAAAGACGCAGAGAGAACGGCAGCCATTCACGATTTTGTTCGGTACGATGAGTTCCGGTAACCTTTATCGTTGCACGCACAGGGCCAGACTGTTCAACAATTACCCCTCCTATTTTCGACTCAAACGATTCCACCGAACAGCTTTCACCGGGCTCACATTCAGGCTTACTTTGCACCAAACCAACCAAACGGGCATTTTCAGCAACTAACTGCCCCTTCCGCAGCATTTGCTGAATTATCTGATTACCGGTACGCGGGATTTTGCATGTGATAACGCCAGTATCAATTTCGATATAGCGGCGCTTTTCCTTCACCTTGACAGTACTCGCGGGCCTAACAGTTACACCCTTCCGAACGGAAAACTGTTCACCTAGGGTTGTATTGGCCGGTACCGCATGCGCAGTCCATTTAACAGACCCATCAGGCCAATAGGCCGTAGGCCATGATTGAAGAGGTAGTGCTGCGCCATTTTGAGATTGCAACGTCAATGACTCTTTTGTCTGCAAGGTGCCGGGCTTCCAAGGCTGCCCCCAAGTAACAAAAGGGTGCGCTGCTGGCTCCTGCCCCTCCAACCAGCTTAAAAAGCCGGGGACACGCTTAGGCGTTTTTACTGGCGCCTGCATCGCCGAAAAAGCAACACCGGAGGCAAATGGAAGTGTAGTAGCAAGAGCTCCATTAAGGAGCAGTTCGCGTCGATTCATTGAGTGAACACCCTATCTATCGTTATGTTGCGCCATAGTTTCAGCATTATTTTATATCACAGATGCCATTTTATGACTACTATTGATTAAATATGATCGTTTTAACCAATATAATATTGTAAAATGTAGGAATATCGAGATTTAATTATGCTTAAAAGATTCACCATCAGTTTAGTGCTTCTGCAACTCGCGCTTTCCTGCGACGCCGATAAAGGAGAATTGCTATACAGCAATTCTTTCGGCAACCCGGAAAATGTGCGCAACTGGACTATGGAGGGCCCTGGAAAGCTGACTTTTGAAAACGGCTGGATGACGCTTTACTCTCCCAATGAAACGATGCACCACGTATTCTGGTGCCCTCAAGAATTCCCAAACAGTTTTATTGCCGAATGGGACGCTCAGAACTTGAATTCTGAGGCTGGCTTGGCCATTGTATTTTTTGCAGCCAAAGGGATGAACGGCGAGGATATTTTTGATTCGGCGTTAAACAGACGCAATGGCACTTTCAAACAATACGTGCAAGGCGATATACGCAGCTACCATATTAGTTACTATGCCAATGCCGCACACAATAAAAATCGGGGCCATGCAAACCTACGTAAAAACAACACTTTTACTTTACTGCAAAAAGGTGCTGAAGGTATCCCTACCGAATCAATGGCAATACATAAAATTCGCTTAGAAAAGCACCAACGTCAAATTACTCTTTGGGTAGACAGTAAAAAGGTTATTCATTATGTCGACAAAGACGATAACTATTGGAAAACAGGCAAAATAGGGTTTCGTCAAATGCAATGGAGCCGCTTTCGCTACAGAGATTTTAAGATTTGGGCTTTGAAACCAACCAAAAAATACGATTAAACAAGAATATACCAATAACTATTTGAAACTTAAGAACTTTTCCGATATAAGGTCGGATCAGAACGCCTCATTAATGCTAAACCACCATCACGAACGAAAGCTGAAATTACCATGTTAGAAAAACAACGCCACCAACTGATCATCGATCTAGTAGAGCAAGCACGCTTTGCCAGTGTTAGTCATCTATCTAATGAACTCAGCACTTCTGAAGCCACCATTCGCCGCGACATAAATAAGCTATTTGAGCTGCAAAAACTGAAAAAAATTCGCGGCGGCGCCGAATCGATTGCAAGCGGGAAGGAGCCAACACAACGGGCATTATCCGCCAGTTCGTTCGAAACCAATCACGAAATGCATTCCGACAAAAAACGCCGTATAGCCGAAAAAGCTGTCGAGATTTGCCAAGAAGGAGAACCCATTATCGTAAATGGAGGAACAACCACCTTCATGATGGGAGAGTTTCTGGTCAAACGCAGCGTAAGTATCCTAACCAACTCCTTTAAGCTGGCTCACTACATTGGCAAGCACGGGGAGAATCAAGTTACGTTGCCGGGTGGCGAGCTTTATCGTGAGCAAGGCATTGTTCTTAGCTCCTTCGAGCAAGATACCATTCAGTATTATCACAGCAGCAAAATGTTTATGGGTACCCAGGGCATTACCCGTGTAGGTGTAACCGAATCTGACCCACTGCTGATTCGTGCCGAACAAAAAATGCGCAAACAGGCCGATCAGCTTATCGTGTTAGCCGACAGCTCAAAGATAGGCCAGCGAGGCAACTTTATTTTCTGCCTACCAGAAGAGGTCGATATACTAATTACTGATGACGAGGCAGATCCAAAACTACTGCAGGAATTACGCGAATTTGGCATTGAAGTGATTATATCCTGAGGTCATTAGCTCCAAGTTCTATTGATTTTTAGTCCATAACTACGGACTATTCCAGCAGCTCGACTTCCATTCTATTTTCTCTACAAACTATTCTAGGGCTTCGTATTATAAGAACGCCCTGCTACGAGTCACAGCGTGTATTCGGGGAGAATACTTACCTAAAGCGCTTATCTATATGAACGAGTCCACACGCAGCTGACCTTGAGAGAGCTTTACCCCCCCTCAAAGCTGCGCGTTAACACTTGACTGGAAGACACAAAATGCCTTTTATACGATTCCAGAACCACTTTGCCCGGTGGAGGGTCGCTCTACTGCAACCTTGCTACGGTATTGGCTATCTCGGAAGGCCTGAATAGGCGCTACTGCGCCGCCATTATTAGTTCTGGCCATAACCAAAATACTGGAAACATCCGTATTAAAAGCCTCCTTCAAGGTGTTACTTGCCATGAGTGCGTCATTGCTTTCTTGATAACCGTATAACGTTTCACGATTTACCAGCAGCGCCTGAACATAGCTGCGCTGGACTTCAATAGCCGAATTCATCAAACTTTCGACTGGGTCCGTAACATTGTGTGATTGATCAAGCATATAAGATGGATTAAAACCTTCTTGCTTGCGATACTCAGCATCAACCAGCTCATTAAAAATAAGGAATTGTTGATACGGGTGAATACTGCCGCTATCCAGGTCGTCATCACCATACTTACTGTCGTTAAAATGAAAACCCGCCAGCTTTTTAAACTGTATTAAACGCGAGACAATCATTTCGATATTCACATTAGGCGCGTGGTGACCTAAATCGACCAGTGATTTTGCTTTTTCGCCCAATTCCATGGCACACAATATGTTGGTGCCCCAATCCTGCATGACAGTCGAGTAAAACGCAGGCTCAAACATTTTATGTTCGATAGACATTGTCCAATCGCCAGGTAATGCCGCATAAATGGCTTTCATGCTATCGAGATAACGCTCCAGTGAATGTTGAAAATGCTGCTGTCCTGGAAAGTTCGAGCCGTCTGCTAGCCATACCGTAAGGGCATTGGAACCAAGCTTTTGACCAAGCTCAATACATTCCACATTGTGCGCTATTGCTTGCTCGCGTGTGGCTTTGTTGGTATGACTCAAACTGCCGTATTTGTATGAGTGCTCTTGATTGGCCTGATCCTGAAACGTATTAGAATTAACGCCATCAAAACCCAACCCAAGGTTATCAGCATGTTGCTTTAATTCACCTGCGTCTTCTACTTTGTCCCATGGAAAATGAGGAGACACCTTACCGGTGCAACGTACCAACTGGTTTATAACACCGCAATCGTTCATTTTTTCAAAAATATTGCGCGGCTCACCAACGTTAGGGAAACGTGCAAACCGGGTACCGCCAGTGCCAACCCCCCATGAGGGGACTGCCACCTGAAAGCGACTAGCCTTTTCGGTAATATCGGCAATGGATATGCCGCGCTTTTCCAGTCGTTCGCCCAGCGCATCGTGGTCCTGCTTTACCGTTGGCAGGTGGCTCTCATTATGCTCCGCTACAAACTCTGGTGTAATCGTATATCCCATTTTTTTAACCCTGTTTCAAGTAATATGATCTTTGCGCCCTCTATCCGCACAGCCGTATTTATTATCGTGTGAAGCTTGCGGCGTTGCCCGCATCCACATTAATAATGTTACCCGTGCTTTTTGCAGATTTTTCCGACGCCAGGAAATAAATTGCTTCTGCAACGTCTTCAGGCAAAACACTGCGCTTTAACAAGCTGCGCTTACGGTAATGATCTTCAAGGTCATCACCGCCTTTACTGTATGCCGCCGCGCGTTCTTCCCGCCACTTACCGGTCCAAATTTTCGAACCTCTCAAAACGGCGTCTGGATTTACCGCATTACAGCGGATACCCAGCGGTGCACCTTCCAACGCCACAGAACGACTTAACTGAACCTCTGCTGCTTTTGCAACACAGTAAGCCGACGCATTAGGTGAAGCGACTAATCCATTTTTACTCGCTACCACAACCATGCTGCCACCTATAGTTTGCTGTTTCATAATTTTGAAACCTTCGCGCAAGGTAAGGAAGTAACCCGTGGAGAGGATATCCATATTGCGATTCCACAGATTTAAGTCTGTTTCATCCAATGGTGCCGAACTGGCGATTCCGGCGTTAGCAACCACAGTATCCACTCCGCCAAATTCAACTGCGCTGTATTTAAGGGCAGCGACGACCGTATCCTCTTTTGTAACATCACAAAGAACACCGCGAACCACATCTTTGCCAAACACCTGCTGCAGCTCTGCAACACTTTCGGAGAGCGCGCCTTCATCGATATCTGCGAGACACACACATGCTCCCTCTGAGGCCAAACGAATAGCAGTCGCTTTACCAATACCTCCAGCGCCTCCCGTAATAAAACCAATTTGACCTGCCATTGATTTGGCTTTTGGCATTCTTTGTAGCTTGGCTTCTTCTAACAACCAATACTCAATATCAAAAGCTTCTTGCTCATCTAGGCCCACATAGGTATCAACGCCCGCCGCTTCGCGCATTACGTTGATGGCGTTGATATAAAACTCACCGGCAATACGCGCAGTAGCCTTATCTTTCGCAAAAGTGAGCATGCCGACGCCAGGAATAAGATACACAATAGCGTTTTGGTCACGAATAGCAGGGCTGTTATCGCGTTTGCAGCGTTCATAGTAGGCCGTGTAACTTGCTCGGTATGACTGTAGCTGCTCATCCAACTGTTCAGCGCAGGCGGAAATGGCCTGGAGAATATCGGCGGCCGCTGGGTCAAAAGCTACAACAAGAGGGGCAATTTTTGTTCGCAGGAAGTGATCGGGGCAGGAAGTACCCAATGCGGCCAATGGTGCAAGCTCCTTCGAGTTTACGAACTGTAAAATTTCAGCTGAATCGTTGAAATGCCCCACCTTATATTGATCGTCACTGATCTTGCCACGAATCGAAGGCATCAACTCTTGAGCGATTTGTACACGCTGCTTGGCGTCCAGAAGATTGTTGTATTTCACCCCACCAAAAGCTTCAGACTGGTTGTTCTCTTCCAACCAAGCCGCGCATTTTTGGATGATTTCCAAGGTTTTCAGGTAACAGTTTTTAGCGCTATCACCCCAAGTAAATAAGCCATGCCCCTGCAACACAATTCCGTGCATGTGCGGGTTAGCTTCGGCCATGTCTTCAAGCTTTAAGCCAAGGTCAAAACCTGGACGCTGCCAAGGCAACCAACCCAATTCACCACCGAAAATTTGCTCCGTAAGAGATCGGCTATTGGCGGTACAGGCAATAGCAATAACCGCATCGGGGTGCATGTGATCGACATGGGAATGGGGAATATAGGCATGCAGTGGCGTGTCAATACTGGCCGCACGGGGGTTGAGGTTAAAGGTACAGTGCGGCAGGTATGCCACCATTTCATCTTCAAATTCCAGCCCGCGATACAGCTCTTTAAGTTGGTACAACTTCTTCAGGTGCAGGGTGGAAAAACCATTCAATTCGATGGAGCCAAGGTCTCCGCCAGAGCCTTTTACCCAAAGCACTTCCTCATCAAGCCCCGTAAGCGGGTCTTTCTCTATGATTTTGGCTGAAGTGTTACCACCACCGTAATTGGTAATGCGCAAATCTGAGCCTAATAGGTTTGAACGATACTTTAATAGCTCCGGCTCGCTAAGCGTGGCCGCGTATTCATCGTCCCACAGGTTTTCCAATACAGTTCCCATAAAATAAACACCTTTATCTTGTTCTAATTACACGTAAAAAACTGCAACAGAATATCGCTCAACTACATGTAATGATTTAATTTGATCACTTTCGATTGTAACTGATTGGTTTTTAACAGGCAATCGTCATTGCACAAAAACAGCCACGCCGGCCGTCAGACCATATGAAAAACCTGTCTCAGCGGCGTAACCACCGGGCTACCATCGGGGTTTGAGTCCATTATGTCGGCCATATAAGCCCACCATTTTTTCATGATGGCCGTTTCTGGCAACTGATCCATACCATGATTATCAGTACGCCAGAGTACGCCATAGAGGGTATTCGATACTTCATCTAAAAAAATGGAGTAATCCTGAATACCTGCAGCCTTAAGCTCCTCAACCAGCTCCAACCAAATGTCGTCGTGGCGCTTTTTGTACTCTTCTTCACAGCCCGGATTGAGCTGCATAGTGAAAGCAATCTTTTCCATTATTTGCTCCTTATGTTTATTGCCTGCCACTGGTATGGGCCAATTTCGACCGAATGACCTAACGACTGCCCAGTTTGAGCCTCTATCGACCTTGGAGGCAGTTGCAGCCGGCCTCCCTTGCCGTCCATATTGACTGCCAGCCATAGCTCGCCACCAGCAGCCGTCATTCTGGGGCTAACAATGGTACCCGGTGTTACCTCAAACTTTTGAGTGACTCCAGCTCGTTCGGCATAGTGTGAAATCATTTTTCGGACTAGAGCCAAACCCTTTTCACCATGGGGTTGTGCCCCTAAAACCACCACTCGCCCGCGACCCAGCTTACGCTCACTGATAAATGTCTCACCGGCGGCAACGCCACTCTCTATAACACCAAGACTCTCTGTGCCCAGCTCAGGCTCCAACGCAGCACACCAGCCACTTAACGGAACAGATAAACCAAAAGCCTTACCTGTTGTATTCGTTTTTGTGAGCGGTACCACGTAGCGGGTGGCAACCCCAGCCAGCGCATCCAGCAACCCTAGGCCCGCCTCCGTTGGCACCGTGTGCTCACGCCCCCGAGTACCCGTAACCGGCCCGGCGATCCATATCCCTCCAGCCTCAACAAATTTAAAAATTCGCTGCGTAAATGCTTCGCTTACATAGGGCATTGCAGGCGTAATCAGTAATTTCAGACCAGATAAATTTGCCCCTTCGAAACGGACTTCACGGTGATAACCTAGGTCGCGAATGACCGAATGCCAGTGCTCAATGACTCCTCGGTAGCGCTTCGGAAACCCCTCCCGTTTATCCAGAGCTTCGGTTTCGATCATTGCGCGCGCATGATCAGAGTATGTAACGGCTACCTGCGGCGTTAACACTTGAGTGCCAATCAGCAAGGGCTCCAACTGTTCACGTGCCTGACCAACCTGCTGCACCTCACTGTAACCAATACTCGGTTTGAACCAAGCACTCATCACCGCACTATGTGGCAGCTCTGCACCGGAACGCTGTTGACGCCAAAGCCAGTAGCAAAAGGCTTCGCCTCCCAAGGCGTAAACCGAAACGGCTTCAGCTACTAAATAGCCTTTAGGGTGTGGGGGTTGATGATTGCCCAACCAACCGTTGTGTGCCGTACTGGTCTCCATTAACCAAAAAGGCCTACCAGGTATTGCAGCGCGGTATAAATCAGAACGAAATACCAGAGAACCCCATTGCTGAGCGGTGGGATAGGCATCATAAGAAGCAAAATCCTGCGCACGCATGGAGCGCTCGTGGTGGATATTAAATGCTGGGTTGTCGTTGTGAGTAATAGGCTGGGTGGAGTAGCCTTTTAGAATATTCCTTTGCGCCACCATAAAGTCGGCAACACTTTCGCGGCAGAACATGCGGTAGGCCGTACTCAGTGAGGCATTATGTAAAAAAGGTGTTTTTAATGGCGCCGGCACCTGTTCAAATCGCTGGTAATGCTGGCTCCAAATGTGTGTACCCCAGGCTTTATTTAACTGTTGAATCGTACCAAAACGTTTCTCCAACCACTTATGCCATGCGGCCACCGCGGCATCACTAAAGTCTTCCGCCACATGGGCTTTCATTTCATTATCGAGCTGCCAAGCAATTAATGCTGGATGACCGCCCAACTCTTTTGCCATCGCTTTTATTATGCGAAAACAAGCTTTTTTTACGGCTGGGTGCTCATAACTGGCATGCTGGCGGGCGCCATGAATATAAATTTCGCCTTCGGCGTTTTTGTGGCAACGCTGCGGATGGTTGTGAGTGAGCCAAATGGGTGGTGTAGCCGTGGGCGTGCACAATACAACGTCAATGCCGGCTGCATGTAATTTGTCCATTACCCGTTTAAAAAAATCGAGCGATATTTTTTCCCCCTGTTTCGGCTCCATGGTAGACCAGGCAAACTCGGCCATACGCGCGACGTTAATGCCAAGTTTTTTCATTTCACCAATATCACGATCGATATCGGCTTCCGGCCAGAGTTCTGGGTAGTAGGCTACCCCGTGATAAAGCTTTTTCGGTTGATAGGGTACCGGAGACGACGCCTCCGCCCGAAGCCCTGGCACCGGTAGCGTGCCAGCTACAGCGGTGAGCTTTAGCAACTGCCTTCGATCGAGCGTCATGAACTTTCCCTCAGCACTTAATTTGTAATGTCACTCTGACAAATAATCCAACTAACAACCGAACTAGGGCAAATTGAAAGCCATAGCAAGCTCATCAATAACAGCATCGTTCATCACTTTGACGCTACCTAACTGATGCGCCCCAATAATGGCTTTTGCTGTGTACTCCGCAACTTCTAGCCGGTCGAATGCCTGCAATAGACTTTCGCCCGTGACCAAAATGCCATTGTTCTGCACCATCGCCAATGGTTGGCGTGCGGAGATTTGATTAACTATACGTGTGTGATCTTGGGTGAGGCTCTCAATAGGCAGCGTTGCAATATCACGCAGCAATATATACGCCTCGGGAATAATACGAGAATTCAATTCTTTACCGGCGACATTAAACGCCATCACATTGGGCGCATGGGCCAGTATAAAAGCCTTAACATCAGCATGTACTCGAAAAAGTTCGGTTACCAATCTACTCGACCTACTTGGAAATTTTCCCTTTTCTCGACGACCATTTTTCACCAGAACAATATCACCTTCACACAAATATTTTCGATCGTAACTATAAGGCGAAATCAAGAAAGAAGTATCATCCAGCCGAACGGCAAAGGTGCCATCAGTACTGGTGATGAGGCCCTGTTTATAACTGCGCCGCATCATTTGAACTATATCGCGCCGAATCGCTTTTTCTTTACTGGAGGGAGTGCCGGGGATGAATTCGGGTAAGTCGTTACATTTTTTGTCGTAGATTGTCATTTGCTCAACACTAATACAGCTATGACCACCCAACACCTGGGCCTTTATTTGTATACGAGCAGAAAAATCCAACGTTTCAAATTGTTTGAATGCTTCAAACAAATTTGGAGAGGCCGTTACAACACCATGATTTTCCAGTAATACTGTATTGAAACCTTCCCCAAATGATAACGCTATTTTTTCTCCCAAATCTGCACTACCCGGCAAACCGTAGGGTACAAAATCGACTGCCTTGCAGATATGTCGTGTATTCGGCAGCATATGTAAATCGGGTGTTTTACCGGCTGCAGAAAACGAAACAAGCGCCGGAGGATGTGCATGTAGAACTGCATCTAAATCGGGCCGAGCCTCATAAATAGCCAAATGAAAAGGATATTCAGAAGAGGGCTTGTGCTTACCCTCAACCTCACCATTTTGAAGTATGCAAACGATATCATCTCGAGTAAGGCTACCTTTGTCGACACCTGCCGGTGTTATCCATATTCGGCCTTCTTCGTCTCGTATAGAAATATTGCCACCAGAGGTGGTTGTCATTTCATAGTTATAAATACGCTCCATGATCATTACGATCTGGTCAACTGGGTGAAGATACTTAAATTTTTGGTCCCGAGCGTCTTGTGAATTCTCGTTCATTAACAATTACCTTGAAAGCAGTGACAGCCATGCTTGTTTATAAGATGAGATAAAAGATTGGAAAACGGGCGTGGCCTCCGCCGAAAAAAGTTCGTAGGGCCAGTTTTTGGCATTGGCCTGATCAAAAAGGCATGCTGTTCCGGCTGTTGTACCGGTTGCATCTCGCGAAAATAAAATTTTATGCTTGCTGCGTAAGCTGGCCAATATTTGCATTAGCCAAGTATTGCGGGCAAAGGCACCTTCAATAATGACTGTGGAATTTTGATTTAGGAATTCAAGACAATGATCGGTCATAAGTGCCAGATACAAGGTTGCCAAAGCTGTTTTTTCGCTTTCGCTCAGTTCCTGTGTTTCTATGCCGACAATTGTCCCTTTTTTGTTTCTATAGGGCCCGCCTTGCTCCGAAAAGGCTGGTAAAGCAAAAATACCGCGTTGGTGAAGCGCAATAAAATCGGCCTCCGAAGCATCTTCGGTTCCCGCCAGCACTTGCCATTCTCGCCCGCCCATAAAGCGAATGCAGGAAGTAGGTTCAGCAAAAGCATTAACATTCGCAAGCATGTCTTTGTCTTCGTCCAAACAACTGGTGGGACTGCCAATGCCTGCAATAATTATCCAAGTACCAGACGACACAACAGCAAAGGGTGCCTCTTGACGAAAAAGGTGTGGAACCAGTGAGGCGTTGCTGTCGTGAATACCGTTATAAACTTCACAGCTATCTGGTAAACCCAGCTCCTCGACTAATGCCGGGAGAATGAAACCAAGGCGTTCACCGGTGGCCGAGATAGGAGGGAAAAGCTTACTCCAGCCTTGGGCTTCAACCAAGGAAGAATAACCCTTCGTGTTTGGGTTCCAGAGGTCGGTATGGCAGCCCAGCGACGTCATTTCTGACACTGAGCGACCGGTCAACAGATAACACCAGTACTGCGGGTAGAACAATAGCTGTTGCGTTTGAGCAAAAGCTTCGGGAAACTTTGTCTGAAGCCAAAATATTTGTGCGCCCAAGTTCAAGCCAAAAGGCAGTGCCGGACTTAAGGTTTCAGTAAAAGGTGGACGCTGGGCATTGTATTCGTGCCGAATCTCGTCGATTGCACCGTATTCATAATCGAGAACCGGTAACACCAAGCCCTCCTTGCCGACACAGGCAATGGTGGCACCATGGGTGGTTACACCAATTCGTTCAATTGCAAACTCCCCTGCCCACTGTTTTATCTGATGCTTAAACCAGCACCAGATAGAATCAGTATTCGCACTGCGGTATTCCCCAGTTTCAAGCACATGATTTTCAGTTAGCGCACTGGCTATCAATTCACCAGAAGTACTGTCTAACAGGCTGAGTTTGATATTGGTTTTGCCAATATCAAACACAGCGCTACAGCGTACGTTCGCTTGTGTAGTCAATGGTACCTCTCCTAACACATCACTAACCGACCAAAAATTAGTCATATTCGACTATTACTAACCATCCAGACCTATAATATAACACCTTTTGACATCATATGATCGAATTTGACGTTTTTTCATTTGATGCGAGTCATCAATTCCCCAAGACGGGTCCATACACGCTAGGGCTGATATCAGAATTACTTGGAGCAATAATACGTACAATGAGGTAGGTGGAATGTTGCTTCATAGCGTATACGCTATGCTTGGTTAGCTTGTTTTGACTAATGTATGACTCCCCCCTGGAACACCTGTCACACTCAACATTACCGCACCATACCCTAACGGCAAGAACTTAGTTTTGTCGGCATACAAACCCATCATTTGACCTGTTGCCTCGAATTTGGAATACGCTTTTAGCTTGTGCGGGGGAAATCACCTCGGGGCTAAAACGCATTTATTGCCCAACACATACGGCCCTTTTAATTCTGTAGGAAAGAGAGAAGCTTTTGGCTTTTATAACTGCACCTTAAAAGGTTCTGCGGGTAGACCAGCGCCATCCATTAAATTGGCATTAACCGGACTATCATCCCAAGCATAACGTACTTCTACGGGTGAACGGTTTTTCAGCTTGAGCACTACTTTTGTACCTTTCACTAGCCCTTCCAAAGGCACGAGCTTTCCAGCTTGATCTACTACCTCAAAGCCCAATACGGATGCCTGACCATCTCGAATAGCCAAGCCCTTTGCCGAATTAAATTTTATGACCAATGACGTACCTTTTAGTTTTACGCTCTTCAGCTCTGGGCCCCGGTAATGCTGTTTTTTGTCTCCATAGGTTTTATTAAGTGCAATGACAGCCAGCCGCTCACCTACCGTTTTTTTATCGCGCGGGTGTATATCATTCGCATCACCAACATCGATTGTTATCGCCTGCCCAGTGTTGGGTAGCGTTAGTGCCGCCGTTTGTGATTCGCGCAAAGTTGCCCAGGGCCTCACTAACGAATCGCCATCATTCGTATCAAAACTAGCGAGCTGTACCCAATAGAAGGCTAACTCAGGCTGAGCCCACTTTTGTCGCCACTCGATAATCATCTGCTGAAACTGGCGGGCATACTGCGTGGCCCGAGTTTCCTCAAAAGCATTGGATTCACCTTGATACCAAATCACGCCTTTTACCGGGTACTGAAACAATGGGTACATCATTTTATTATACAGCGCTGTTTCAACCTGATTCATTGCACCGTCGGTATCAACAAATACTTTATCTGGCCTAAATAGCCATTCACCCGCTAGAGACGTTTTTTTACCTTCGGCTGTCTGTACGTACAACAGCTCTACATCGGAATAAATTCCACCACCACCGCCGGTATCTTCTACGCGAATCGCAACGCTATTAAGCCCAGGCTTTAAAGCTGATTCAGGAACAGAGTAAGTGCGAATTTCATTAAACGCTCTGGTTTCCCCAACCTTTACACCGTTTACCCAGGTAATATCGTTATCATCAATTCGGCCTAAACCTAGCGTAATTCCGCCAGCGATATCTTCGTGAGTTAATTGAAACTGTTTACGGTACCAAATAATCCCATCGACACCATTGTAGCCCTGCCCTTCCCACAAGCTTGGCACAGAAATTTCGGCCCACTCATTCGTTTGTAATTCTGCAGTACTCCAGTCCGCATCGGCATCACCTAATTTATTTACCAGTGCACCGGGCCAACGCTGCATTTGTTTTAGCTGTGCCGACCTGTAATCATCATTTTTTTGTTTGTGCTTTCCCAATACTTGTTGAATTTCCTCAACCGATAAACCCAACGCCCTATAGCTCATCCAGGCTTCAATAGAGCTGCCGCCCCAATTACTGCCAATAATGCCAATGGGTACACCCGTTTGTGCAGCCACTTTTTTGGCAAAGAAATACGCCACACCACTGAACTCACCCGCATGCTCGCTCGTTGCAGAAAACCACTCGCCACCCGCCAATCTATTTTCAGGTGCTACACTCCAGCTTTTCGGGATTTTAAAATGGCGAATATTGGTATTATTAAGTAATTGTAATTCCGTTTCTGCACCTAGGCTGTCTTGTAACAGCCACTCCATGTTGGACTGCCCCGAAGCAACCCACACATCACCTGCAAGCATATTGTTGACTGTTTTTATCTCGCCGCCCGCCTTAACCACAAGCGATACACTTACGCCCGCTTTCAGCGGTTCAAATATTGCCTGCCACTCACCTTGGGCATCAGAATCTACGACTTGAACACGATCATTCAGCTTTATGGTTACGGCCTGCTCCGGTTCTGCCCAGCCCCAAATAGATACGGGTTGGTCGCGCTGAATAATAGCGTCATTACTCAGCAATAAGGGCAACTGAATAGACGCCATGGAAAACGCCGGCAGTAACAATACGCCCAAAGTTACAACCCTATGAAAGAACGGTATAAACCTCATATTTTTCTCTTTTTAAATCGTATTGATGGTAATTTGACATAAGAACTTTCACCCTGCTTAGCGTAAACCTACTATTGGGTAACCTATTATAAGATTATTTTGTTCGCGGCCCGTTACGAGCACAGAGGTCTTTCGGCCAGGGGTACAGCCAATAATTCGATTTGTCCGTAGGAACCCAATCAGGAATCATGGGGTTACACATTTTTATAATGGTTCGCTTTTCAAAATTAAGTTTTTTTAGTGCCGTTGACGTCGTTGGGTGCGTATAAAAAAGTTTATCTACACTGCCATCGGCAATGGCTATATTTAACCCATACTCCAAGCGTTGCGCTAAATTCTGGCGCTCTGGATTGACGTAAAGCGCGGTCATGCTGGGGTAACTCAATACCAATTTAGACTCCACCTGAACAGGCAACCCTTCGTAAATTTTAAGTTCTGGAATAAGTTGGCGTGCACCACGGGGGTAATAATCAAACCGCCCAGCTACGAGCATATTTACCAGCGAAGGTACATTATCGGTAGTAACACTGCGCAAACCGGTTTGCGCCAGAACTTCAACATCCGACCAGCCCTTGCCCTGCCCGGCGACAAAACCCCTTAAATCCTCAAGGTTGTTAATCTGACTAAAACGCGGCTGATCCCCTTTACGAATAATGAACACGCGAAAACCCACCATGCCTTTGGCAATAGGGATTTTGATAGGGATTAGCGTGGTCTCCCGCTTTTGATTTACGGTAAGCGAGATTACGTCTATCAATTCATTTTTTTCCAAATAGAGCATCATCCGTCGCAGGGGTAGATCACGCCTTAGAATGCGTACGTCGCATGGGCCATATTTCGCCTCAGATTTATTCAGAATAAGCTGAATGATTTTGAAGGTGTAGTCTTCCGCTGGCTCCTTCGCCTTGTACTTTGGCGGGAACCATAGCATAGGCGTCGATTCACCATCGCGCAGCTCACAAGCAGCGACGAGGCCTGATAACATCAGGCCTAATGCAAGGCACAAAAAAAAACGGATTAAAAAACAGCTCATGTATATTTTTATAGCGCTTGGCTGTGCATTTAACTGTCGATTATAAGGTTTTAAACGTGCGAGTCTCTACGAAAATTGATTGAATTTAGAGCAAACACGCATTTCCCATACGCTTATGTAATTATTTAGGTCACAAAAAAGCCCGCACGAAGCGGGCTTTGTGACGTAATTTAACGGTTAACCGTTAAAAGGCGGGAAGCTCGTCCAATGTGATAACTAGGTTGTGGTTATACACATGAACTTTATGAGCGTTGGTATTGTAGTACTCACCCGTCCAGAAGTTGCCACTACTGGAAACACCCTCAGCTGTATCCGTGTCGTTCCAGACCATGAAGTACAGCCACCAAGCGCCGTCCTGCTGCATCAGATCTGGGTCTGGGATGTTGCTGTTCTCACTCATAGCCACCATCTTCTGTTCGTGCGGGAAGCTGGCGGTGAGATCGTACACATCCACTTGAGACTCGTAGTTCTGTTCACCGTCGTAGATATCATAACTAACGATATCGACGTAGTTATCACCGGGGTACCAAGCGGAATTCTGACCGTTCCAGATCCAGATCAGGTTGTTCAAGCCATAATCGTTAGTGAGCGAGTCATACAACCACTGCCACAGTTTTACCTGAGCATAGGCCGGTGGTACGCCGTCGGTACGGTCGCTGCGACCCCACCAGAACCAACCGCCGGAAGCTTCATGCAAAGGTCTCCACATCACCGCAACACCCGCATCTTCAAGACGCTGCAGCTCAGCGGCAACCATGGCCACGTTGACTTCCATGTTAGCAAAAGCCGTACTGCTGGTATCCAGCTCACCGTTAGCCATTGGAATCTGGAACGCCGTGTCTGCAGTGTAGAAATCGCCGGAATGAGCCGTATCTGGGTCACGCCAATGCCATGCGAATGAAACCAATCCACCTCGATCCCAATGCGCAATGGCTTCTTCAGTTTGCTGCAGCCCAGGCCAGCCTTCATTACCGTACATCAGGAAGTCGTAGCCCATTACTGCAGGAGCCCTACCAGTGTCGTTAATAACACGCTGATACATGTCTATGCTGTCCTGCCAGGTAAGATCCTGCTGACCAGCCAACATGTAGTTACCCCAGATAGAGCGCAAATAATCGTATACGCCCTCTGCAGTTGCATCAGAATTTGGGTTGACCAAATCTGCGCGCATTGCGCTCTGAGTGTTATCTGTCATACCTGGGCACATAGTTGCAGAAAGGCAAATGTTGCCGCCTTCCGTACCCCAGCTACCAGTATCGGTTGCACAAAGGTCAAGCTGACTACCGCCAATTACACAGTAATCGTAATTGCCAACACCGGGATCAGCTGCAGATCCGTATACGATACAGGAGTATGCATTTTCCCATCCCCAGCCATCACCATCAGGGTCAGAATCTCCCGAGCGACAGTAAGGGAAGCCATTACTTGCTGCGTTTGGAATAACATTACCGTTAGAAGATGAGCTGCTTGAGCTTGAAGAAGAACTACTGGAAGAGAAGCTACTGGATGAGCTTGAAGACGAGCTACTAGTCGACGAGCTTGAAGAAGAGCTGCTAGAGCTAGAGGAAGAGCTGCTAGAGCTAGAGGAAGAGCTGCTAGAGCTAGAGGAAGAGCTGCTGCTCGATGAGCTTGAACTACTAGAAGAACTAGAGGTTCCGTCACAGGAGCCCTGGCTGGTCCAAGAGTAGTCACTACCTGGAATGGTATTGGTATACCAGTTCGCCTGATAGAGTACACCCTGATAGACCATCATATCACCCGCGCTAGCGTGGTTAGGGGTGCCACCTTCCCAATCTTTCGAAGTCCAGTTTGGATATTCGTTTACGCCGTCACAAGTGCCGCCAGTAGAACTACTAGAGGAGCTACTTGAGGAGCTAGAGCTGCTGCTGGAAGAACTACTAGAGGAGCTACTTGAAGAGCTAGAGCTGCTGCTGGAAGAACTACTAGAGGAGCTACTTGAAGAGCTAGAGCTGCTGCTGGAAGAACTGCTAGATGAGCTGGAGCTAGAACTACTGCTGGAAGAACTGCTAGATGAGCTGGAGCTAGAACTACTGCTGGAGGAGCTGCTACTAGATGAAGAACTGCTAGATGAAGAACCTCCATCACAAACACTGCCCGTCACAGTAGGGATTTCGATTCCGTCTGGCGATGACCCCTGAAAGCCAAATTGTACGGTTTGGCCAGGCTGAATAGCCCCATTCCAACCCATATCGCTTGCGCTATAAGGGTTGCTACCCGAAAGGCTTGCATTCCACAGGTTGGTCACTTGGTTATCACCGGCGTATTCCCAACCAACCGTCCAACCATTTACGGCAGAACCTGTGGTGTTGGTAATTTCGATACTTGCTGTGAATCCCGCGCCCCAATCATTGGAAACTACGTATTCGCAATCAGCAAGTGCCGCTGGCGCAGCAACACTTAAAGCAACCGCAGCACCGGTAGCTTTAAGTGTACGCCTCATTGCACGTTTTAAGCTAATGGCATACTTATTTTTATCTGCCATGAACATTGTCCTCTTATAAAGTTTGATTTACACCGATACTCATTACCAGCCCTGCGAAATGCACAGCGGTAACTATCGGCAATCGGTTTAGACTCTTCAACTTATGCTGCAAACCACTACCTCTGGTTTTTCACTCTAGAGCCCAAGCTGTATAACCCACACCGGTTTTCACCGCGGCAAATATCGCCGCTTAAATTGAATAAAGTTAGGATTGCACAGTGATTTGGTAAACACATATAAAACGTCAAAAAAAGGGGCGTTTACCGCCCCAGCTTTTAACCTTTAGTTAGCAGCACCCACCAATGCGTTAATGATATCGGGGTAAACCTGATTACCGCTGTTCCGATCAAACAGGCCCATACCACCATCACCGGTATAGCCGTTATCCCAGTAAACCGGTACCAGCCCATGATCAACTGCCGACTGCGTGATGTACTGATTCCAGCGAACCCGCGAGGCTTCGTGCCCTGACACACTCTGACGCGAGACGACACCGTACTCTCCGAGAATTACCGCAACACCCTGATTCACGAAATTGGATTGCATCGTTTGCATTTGTGCATCGGCCCAAGATTCGTTGGCCCAAGTTTCAACAGTGCTTGGCCACTCGGTGACACTGCTATCAGTATTAAGGGTGAAGTTGTAAGGGTCGTAGTAATGTACTTCCATGAACAAGCGATTACTTGCACTGTCGGAAGGTACAACCGCGAAATTTATTGTGTGATCAATATTGGTGTTAAAACCCTGCACCACCAAATACCGGTCTGCGTTGATGCCACCGGTTGCACGAACTGCATTCACAAATGTCTGGTTGTAACTGTTCTGTACATCTACATACTCTTGGGTAGGTGTACCGTAATCACCTTCGTTCATGACTTCGTTGGTACCGGCAAACAGCAAGCGATGATCGTAATCACGGAAGTGGGTGGCGATCTGAGTCCACATAATTGACAAGCGATTATTAAGTGTATCCTGATTCGCGTAGAAAGGATGATTCAACCAACCTCCATCCCAATGCTCATTCATGATCACATACATATCTTCGCTAAGCGCATAATTTACCACCTCGGCTACCCGACTCATCCATACGGGGTCAATGGTGTAATTGGTAGAATCAGTGAACACACTCCAAGCAACAGGGATACGAATAGTATCGAAGCCGGCCGCTTTAACCGAACTGATTAGCTGCTGCGTTACCGCAGGATTACCCCATGCCGTTTCATTGCCGGGGCCCATGGCTTCGAGTGAATTACCCAAGTTCCAACCAACACCCATCTGCTGCGAAAACGCAACCGCATCTGAGCCACTGGTAGATGAAGAGCTTGACGAGCTATTAGAGCTAGATGAACTTGAATTACTCGATCTGGAGGAACTGCTGGAACTGGATGAGCTGCTGGAACTGGATGAGCTGCTGGAACTGGATGAGCTGCTGGAGCTCGAGGAACTGCAGCTATTCACTACACCACCATCGCCCCATTGAGTATTGCAGGTGTCGACACCTATACAGCTTTGGTTGTTTTCCCAACCCCAGCCTTCACTCTGGTTTTCACATGCGGCATACAAAGTGCCGTACCAATCACACTGAGCGGAACATTCACCTGCGGAAGAGCTGCTGGAGCTAGACGAGCTGCTGGAGCTAGACGAGCTGCTGGAGCTAGACGAGCTGCTGGAGCTAGACGAGCTGCTGGAGCTAGACGAGCTGGAGGAGCTAGACGAGCTGGAGGAGCTAGACGAGCTGGAGGAGCTGGAGGAGCTGGAGGAGCTGGAGGAGCTGCTTTGCTCCCCACCGTCTGCGCTACACCCAAGGATAGTCGCGCTGGAATCATCACCATCCCCCTGAAAACCGAAGGAAACCGACTGGCCCGGCTGAACACTGCCATTCCAGCCCAAATCTACCGCAGTATAAGGGTTACTACCTGAAACATTGGCGCTCCACGAACCGGTAACCGCAGAACCACCGTTTTGAGACCACTCTACCTCCCAGCTACTTATTGCACTGGAACTATCGTTAGCGATTGAAATTGAAGCCGTAAAACCCGAACCCCAATCGTTCGTAACACTATAGTTGCACTGAACAGCAAGTGCCTGCGATGACAGCAAAGAAGCTGCCAGGAAAACACAGCCTACTGTTAACGAACGCAGGGGCTTCCATAAACGACTTATAGACATAGCTTTATCCTCTGAATTTTTCGTAGGCGATGCTCTGAGCACAAGTCAACGAAACGTCTCTAGGTTAAGACAAGATCACAAATATGATTTATTGAGAATCTGTTGCGCAAAAAGCGCTTTTTTTATTTCAATACCGACGCAGAGTTGAGAGGAAATCGACTTCAAAGTATTCCCGACTGATAGGTAAATTTTTATTATTCCTACAGCTCGGTCGCGTTTGACCCTATTGAACGGCAGTACAAATACAGCACAAGCGCGTTAACCCTATTGCTGCGTCTATCGAAGCATAGCGCGTTTATTTGGTGAAATCGACCGATCACTGCACACTAAAGACTTCAACAAACACTGCAATAAATAACCGAGGCCGGCAGCGCGTTAATAAAATTTTGCTTTTCATTTATGGAATATTCAGCAGCGGATAAACTGGCTAATAAATATTGATGAAACCCCTCGTAACTAACGGGCAACACCCTTGTTTGATGACCATACACTTCCCCACCACAAAAAAAGAAATCAGTTAATTCCCAATATTAGTCAATACACAAGCTTGCATCATCATATTTAAAAAACACTTTGGTGGGTTTACGCTATGAAGGAAATTAATTTTCTTGATCAATTTAACCCGTATTTTGCGATGAGCATCAACTAAAACGCCTTGATAGCCACGCACTTTTGCCAAGGTTTACCACAAAGACACAGATAAATACGCCTAAAACATATCGAAAACACGAGCGGTACGAAGCACCTATAGCCTACTCCATTGCATCTCAATCATGAAAAAATGGCAGTAAAAGGGAATGGATTGGATGCGGGTGGCGCGCAGATCAACACACATCAGGCAAACCCCTCCACTCTGACCTAGAATGGTAAACACTCAGTCAATCAGCAAAAATGGTGGCCCTTTGGACGCTATAGACAAGCTAGAGCTATCTCTTGATAACTCTGAATTCACAAGAGAGGAAGTGCTACGTAAGGCGTGCGAATGCGTACACGAGCTCATACCAAAGGCCAACCTTGTCAGCCTTTGGCGGTTTAATGAGGACCGCTCCTCGATTATCAGTTTGGTCAATTACGACGCCACAACCGGTAAATTTGATGATAATGTAAGGCTAGACGAAAGTCGCTTCCCCGTATATTTCCAAAATATTGTTGAGCAGGAACTCATCGTCGCTTCAGACGCCAGAGAGCACTCAGCCACAAGCTGCTTTAATGAAGACTACTTCGAACCCAATAATATCTACAGTCTGCTAGATTTCGTGCTTCAAAAAAATTATAAACCTGCAGGTATTATTTGCTGCGAGAGCAAAGAAGTGAGAGCAAGCTGGAGTGCGCAAGACATTGAACATATCCGCATGGTGGCGGCACTTATTTCCTTCTTTTTTGAGGTTTAATCCCCATGCTAGCCTCTAGGGTTTTTACCCACTTCCAAAAGCTCCAATTCGAATACAAGCACGGAATTAGGTGGGATTTTTGAACGATTTTGACTTCCATAACCCAGCGCCGGCGGCACAAAAATCTCGAATTTATCGCCCTCCTTCATTAATTGCAGCCCTTCAGTCCAACCTCTTACAACGCGATTCACATAGTATTGCTTTGGTTGATTAGAGCCAGACGTTGTATCAAACACTGTACCGTCAACCAAACGCCCCGTATAACGAACCAACACCGAATCTTTTGGCCCAGGACTCACACCGTTCCCCGGCTGCACCAAACGGTATTGCAACCCACTATTAGTCACAACGACACCTTCTTTACTTTTGTTTTTCTCTAGAAAATCATTTGCAACAATAAGGTTGTCTGCGCGCAGGCGGTCAATACGCTCTTCGCCCATTTTTACTAATTGCTTCTGAAATGTCAGGTATACCTCACGCATTTCCTCTTCAGGGAACTGCAGCGAATCGCTTAGAGCATCCTCAATACCTTGCAGATACATTTCCATATCAAAATCGATACCAGGGCCCACCACGCTCTCGGAGAGCAACTTAGCTTTCTGCCCAATATTGATACCAGCACTGTATGCTTGCTTTTGGGCTTGAGTTGCAGGCTTCTTTCGTGAGTCCTGCTCTACGATTTCACCGTTACATGCACTGAGAGTAAAAAGAATAGATACTAACACTACAATTTGAATACGCATCGAAATCTCCATCTGTACTTATTTTTATAAAGGACACCCCTAAGAATTACTTTTAGGCTTGCGCATTAACCGAACCCAAAGCCGGGGCCTAAAGCAATTAATAGAACTCCCCTAGAGAGGATTCACACAAATTTTACCGAAACAAGCCTAGGATTCAACCCGATAAAAATGAAATAGTCTGTTTTTAGTCAGACGTCACAGAGAAACGGACAAAGAAAAAACAGCAATGTCTTAGTAGAAATCAGGCAACACAACGTATTGATTAGTCGTTAAAACCGACATCCAAGAGGTATGGCTTATCGCGCTCGTAGATGCCCGGAGGCAAATTTGTATTTTCCAGAAAAAATACTTTTCTGTTAGCACTACTTATCAACCGAATAGCTTCTGTATACGATTTCTGAAAAGTTTTATCCAGCTCACCAGACGCGTTCAACTTTTTTAAACCGACCTCCAGGCGTTCGGCAATTTTCGGGTGGGCTTTATTAACATTGATATAGGAAGGTAAATAAGTAAATAGGGCAAACCATTCAACAACCGTCAGGTCGGGATTAGACGACGCAAACTTTGCTTTTTCCCATATAACTTCGTGTGTACCTCTCATAAAAAGATCAAAACGATTCGCCGTGAGCATATTAGGAAAAGCATGATACGTGTCTGAATACACAACATGAAAGCCATTATCCTCCAGAATTTTTGCCGTGGACCACCCTCGCCCTTGACCAAAGCGAAAGATTTTAAGTTGCTCCAGCGAAGTGATATTTTTTAAAATTGGCAGGTTATACTTACGCGCAAAAAACATGCGGTAACTGGATAAACCTTTGTTTACCGGAAAGGGAACAATCAGTGTTTTTCCTTCCCAAGCCGCCTTATAGGGCGAAACGGCGACCGTTAAATTTTCGCCTTTCGTCAACTCAACCAACATACGCTGGCTAACCATAGCATGCTGATACACTTCGACCTCATAGGGCCCATAGGCCTCGGAAGTGACGTCGAGAGAAGCTTTCAATATATCGTAGTAATAATTATCACTAATATCGCGATAATCGGTTATTGGCTGAAATTTCACCACATCCATGGCTATCGCTGTGGAACAGGCAATCGAAAGGGTTAGCGCTAACAATACGCGAGCAATCTGCGGGACATATCTAATCAATAGCACGAATTCCCCACGTACCCATATATACCTATAAAGCACTTCATTACAGGAATGCGAACGTTGTTGCTTGTAACCCAGTAACGACCGAGAAAATAATGCACGAGCTTCCGACTCTTATAAAACCCTCACTCTTCCAATTAGAAGGGTGAGGCAAGGACATTAGAATCAAATCATTATACAAATAAGCATGCTCTCAGTACCAGTAATTCCGCTGGGTGTCGGAGCTCACTGAAACAGCATTTACAGAATACTGCTGACAACACTTAATTCAGCATATCCTTATAAAGTGTTCGGGTCATTTTTTCCGTATTGATAAAACCCCAGCTCCAGTCTTTGTCAAATTTCTGCAATGGGTTGGCAGCAACCACCTCGTCTTCAGTCAGGCCTTTTTTCTGCAGTTTCGCTACCGCTTTTTTTGCTTTTTTCAACATAGAGTAAGAGGATTTTAGTGCTTCTTTATCTGAAACAGGCCCGTGCCCAGGAATGATTACAGTCTCTTTGTTAGCCAACTTGTAAAGCGCTTGCTGGGCGGCAATATACCCATCCACACTGCCACCGTTGTCTAGATCGATAAAGGGGTAAAGCCCACTGAAAAGCACGTCACCCGTATGTATGACGTTCGCATCCTCAAAGTGAACGACCGAATCACCATCGGTATGGGCTTTTTCTAGATGAAGCACCTGAATATGGCCTCCATTCAGATGAAAACTGATGGCATGCTCAAAGCTAATCACCGGCAGCGCACTAGAAGGTAATAGTGCTTTATTGCCTTCCTTATCCTTCACCTCCATCACTTTAAGCCTATCGCGCACATTCGCGTGGGCAACAATATGGGCCCCTTCTTCGCCAAAGTACGTATTATTACCGGTATGGTCTTGATGCAGATGGGTATTAATTAAAAAATCCAGTGGCTGATCAGTAACCGCCTTAACCGCTACATTAAGCTTATCCAGCATTGACGGAATCGCATCATCCACCAGAACTGTACCATCGGCTCCCGTAGATACCACCACATTGCCTCCAGCAAACCCCCCTACGCCCTCAATCATATAGAGCCCATTGACAATCTTAGTGGTTTTAAATGTAATTTCTTCCTCAGCGAACGCGTTTTGACCTATGAGCAAAGCACAAAATATGTTCAGAATAAAAAGGGGTACAAATCGAGTAATTTTTATGTCGGGCATCGCGTTCTCCGTAGTGGCGCTGTAGTACAGGTTAAAAAGTATCTGTGAATTGTAGGAGTCTAGGCGTAACTAGCACCAAAACTTATATTTATCTAACATTCTGGATAAAACCTTATGCTCATTTTACAGGCTAGAACAACCCTAGAGTACATGGTTGAATACTCAACAACCAACGATTACCTGAGCAAACCTGGATCCCCGACCTCGCGATCAGCAGAAACTAGGCTGCAAGTGACAATTGGGCTATCGCAGCTCGAATAGGCAACCGTAATTGACCTACTACCAAAATGATTTAGCCTTTTCTAACATTTCCATAGTGGCTAACCATATCTAGCACCACAAGCGAGCAGCTCTAGATTATGTCCATAATGGCGGCCAAAAAACGAATCTCAAGCCCCAAGAGTCATAATCCCCCCGCCCTTGGCGTCAGATACCTCCCGCCCCTGACATCAAAATCGTCAACTGTACCGCAAAGCTGCCTAAGTAAAGCGGCTTATGGAAGTCCCCCTGTAGCACTCGCAATAAATTTAATTGGTGTAGAAACATTTTTTTACGATTCCCTACACAACATTCACCTAAAAACCTCTATATTATCTTTGCAAGGCCGTTACGGAGAGGAGTCGCGTATTAGAAAATAAATTTTTCTTTCCTCTACTGTGTCGTTAAATCGGTGTCGTTAAATTTAAAAAAGCATTATAGCGACAGAGGCTATTCAAATAGCCTCAATTGTAATATCGGATTGGCTTTGCGCAAAAAAACAGGATGTTTTTTACATACATGGAGACGTAACACTATGCATTACCAGCAATAACTCACCGCCAGTAAAACCCAATATTAACAGCATCTCATCAACTACCCGCAGCTACTTTACGCATAGGCGGGGGATCAATTGCATTCAAAATTTGAATAAATCAGATAAAGGAATTATATGAACATATTCAATAAAATATTTTATGCTGTACTATTTTTGACGCTAGCATCTTCAGCGTCTTCTGCCACTAACGCAAAAATAAATACAGCGACCAAGCTTAAGGTACTGGAATACAAACAACACCATTACAGCCAGTCTTCACTTAAAGCCAGCAGCTCCTCCCGTACCTACGATACGGATACCTTGGCACTGTTGCCCACCCCCTTTATTGTTGGAGGTAGCAATACCACTGAAGGTGACTGGCCCTCCATTGTCGGCCTTATTCAGGCCGGTAACGAACCTCTGTATGGGCTATTTTGCGGCGGTAGTTTGATTCGCCCAAACATCGTTTTAACCGCATCCCATTGCGTAGACGGGGCGAGCAACTCCGACATAAACATCTACGTTGGCTCTCAATCATTATCTTATCCGGGCGACAACGGAGAAATTATTGGGGTAACCCAAATCGTAATGCATGAAGGCTACAACCGGAACACACTGGAAAATGACATCGCACTTATTTTTCTCGAATCGCCCTCATCCCAACCCGTAATACCCACCCTTAGCGCCGCGCAAATGGAAACCCTTTTCCCTGGAGACGCGATGTCTGTCGCCGGCTGGGGCAATACCAACCCATCGAACCCGATTTTCCCCGACCATCTACAGGAAGTCGATGTTAATTACATAGACTCAGATACCTGTCAAGCGGCCTATGAATCCATGATGGGACCCAATGCCATTTTGGATACCATGATTTGTGCTGGCACACCCGAGGGTGGTAAAGATTCCTGTCATGGCGATAGCGGCGGCCCGCTAATCGTGAACCTAGACGGTACCGACGTCCAAGCTGGGATTGTCAGCTGGGGGAACCCTACCTGCGCACAAACGGGCTACTACGGCGTCTATTCAAAGGTATCTCACTTCGAAGCTTGGATTTCTCACAATATAAACCGTTTACTGAGTGACTTCCCCGTATACGATGCAAATCTCCAAACCTGTATCAATATGCACGCAGCGGACAATAACTGGACGAGCGTAGACGACGTAACCTTCCTGAACTGTAACGACTTAGGCATTAACTTCCTCGATGGGCTAGCGGCTTACACCAAACTGGTCGACCTCAGCGTTGCGGGCAATCCTCTGTTCAATTTGGCACCCTTGAATACAGTTTCATCCCTGCAGACCATTGACTTGTCTTACACCCAGGTGTCGGATCTTGCACCGCTACTTCACTCCACCGGCTTAACGTCCATCAGTATCTTTGGAGTCAACGGCATTACCTGCCTTAACCCCGATACGGGCCCCTATACCTATGAGCAAATGGGCGCAGCTTGTTTTAACTTACTTGTTAACATTCAGGTTGACGACCCGAACCTGCAGGCGTGTATTATCGAATATGCTGCCGCGCAAAATATTATTGAAACACACAACCTCTATATTCTGCAGTGTGATTCCTATGGTATTTCATCACTAAACGGCATTGAACAATTAACATCACTACAGGTTTTCACAGCGGCTTCCAACAACATCGCCGATGCATCCCCGCTAGCGCAGCTACTCTCATTAGATTTTCTTGTGCTCGATGAAAACTACAACCTCAACGTAAATACGCTTTCCAACCTTTATAACCTTACCGGTATAGCGCTCGCATTTGATGCGCTAACCCAGATAGATTTTCTCGCTAACCTGTACGCATTGGAATTTGTATTCCTTGGATTCAATCACATTCAAAACATCGATCCAATTGCGAATTTGCCTAACTTGACCAATCTATATTTGGTAAATAATCAGATTACCGACATCTCAGCGCTTTCTGACTTAACTAACATTTACCAATTGGATTTAAGCAGCAATGCGATTACTGACATAGCGGCGTTAAGCAATATGCAGGCACTCAATTATGTTTACTTAGATAACAATACCATCAACGACATCAGTTCATTGGAAAACAGCATCTTTCTATACGAACTGAACCTTTCTTACAACAACATTGCCAACATTAGCCCGCTATCACAATTACAACAACTTGAGTATATCTGGCTATACGGTAATTACGGTATCTCCTGTGTTGACGTAGACGCTAGCCCCTTTTCCTGGGCGTCACTACCAGAGAGCTGTTTTATTGCACCGGATATGGACAGCGACAACGATGGTATAAACGATAGCGAAGACAACTGCCCCAACAAAGCCAATAGCAACCAGAAAGATACCGACGGTGACGGTTTGGGTAATCGCTGCGATAGCGACGATGATAACGATGGATTTACCGATGCTGAAGAAAATCGAGTTGGCTCAAATCCGAAAAACCCAAACTCCACCCCGATCAGTATTCTTACAGATGCCGATAGCGATGGTATCCTCAACGATGTCGATAATTGTCCTAACAGGAAAAACCCCAACCAGAAGGATTTTGACCTAGACGGAATGGGTAATGCCTGTGACCCGGACGATGACAACGACGGTTTCAGCGATGCCAAGGAAAACAATGTAGGTTCCAACCCCCGCAACCCTCTGTCCACACCAGAAACCATTGCTTGGGATGCCGACGGAGACGGCATTGATGATGCGTGGGATAACTGTGTAGGTAAATCCAACCCCAATCAGAAGGATACCGATCAGGACGGAATGGGTAATGCCTGCGACCCCGATGACGATAACGACGGCTTCACCGATGCTGAAGAAAAAGCGGCGGGAACTAACCCTCGCAACCCAAATTCTTACCCAGTTTAATAGCTAACCATAAAAAAGCCCCGAATAAATCGGGGCTTTTTTTGTAGGTTGTTAAAAACGCTTTATTCACGCGTTAAGCGAAACTCTCCGCCACCCTGCTTCAATATCAAGACGCTATTCTCTGGTTCAAATGCTATTTTAAGCGCTGCCTGATCAAAGCGAAACATATGCTCCGCATAAGCTTCCAACGGAAAAGCCGACTGACCAGTTGCCTGCCCTACCAACACACCATCTTCAATGCGGATTACAATTTGCAACGGAAATGTTGGTGAACTATAAGTACCCACATACGACTGAAGTTTTTCTGTAGGAACAACAATAGCAGCCGAAAAAATGGGCATCTCATAGGCTTTGCCAAAATACAAATTGAGTGTACCAATCAATATGTCATTGACACCCATTGAGGTGCCGTTAGAGATATAGCTAACCGTGACATTATTGTCTTCAAAATGGCCCGCATTCGATTGAAAACCATCAATAATGCCGTTATGACCCAGCACCTTTTGCTCATAATAGGGGAACTCAATCAGCCCCATACCCAAACCATCCACTAGGGTTTTCATATGTATCAATGATTGCTTGGATACCAGCTTTCCATTAAACAGCGCACTAAAAAAGTGATTCAAATCTGTGGGCGTCGACACAATACCACCCGCGCCCAAGGGAATACTCATGTCAGATTCCGGCGTTTTCTGCCAATCGCCTTTTTTAAAATAAGAGTAAGCGGCATTCTTCTCCTCAGTAATTTTTCCTCCGTAGTAAGTGTCACGTAATTTTAACGGCTTAACAATACGCTGCTGCAACAATTCAGCATAAGCCTCCCCCGACACTTTTTCTAAAATCATTGATAGCAGAACATAATTGGTATTAGAGTACTCAGTTTTTTCTCCAGGTTGAAAGATTGTTTCCAGTTTTGACAAGCGAGAAAGAAGTTCTGCCCGAGATTGAGGCGTAAACATCCAGGAGCCAAAGTCCGGCAGGCTAGTGAAGTTAAACAACCCTGATCGGTGACGCAATAAATGCTCTACTGAAATACGAGAGGCATTGGGTATGGAGGGAAAATACACCGAAATTTTTGTGGAATAACTTAATTTACCTGCTTCCACCATTTGTAGCAGCATTACCGCAGTAAACGTTTTCGAAATAGAGCCAATACGATAACGGGTATTGTTTTTGGCGCGTATCTTTTTTTCAATATCAGCATAGCCAATACTGCGCTGATAAACCTCTTTACCGTCTTTGAATATGGAAACGCTGCCCATACCAGCATTGTTTTTTTCGATCAAAGAATACAGCTCATCGAGTTTTTTAGTGTCAAACTCCGCCGCAAACAATGAGCCCGAGAGTAATACCGTGGTGACAGCCGTTATAACTCGCTTCATATTCCCGTCCTTCGGATTGTGCATTTAAGCGGAGTTTACATCCTAAACTGTGACCACTCCGTTACCATATAAACGGGGCAACATAGAGCCCCGCTATATTAAAAGCTTAACGCATTAGTAGCGTGGCCAACCGCTTGAATCCCAATTTAACGTGCTAATTAGCATTTTGGGCGTACCGTTATCGGTTGCGTCATAAGCATGGCGCACGATCAAATCGGTATTCAGAATATCCTGCCCGCCCGGGCCAACCCAAACACTGTTGCCACCATCAAGTAAGCTTCCACCACTGTTCATCATATCAGTACCGTTTTTATCCAAATAGGGCCCGCGAATATCGGTAGCACGACCATAGCGAATTTGGTAAGTGCTACCGACACCGGCACAACAAACACCAACAGAGACAAACAGGTAATAGTAACCCTGACGATAAATGACTGTTGGTGCTTCTATACCACCCGAACGACTAGCAATGGGATAGAGGGAACCATAGGGTTTCATCGTCATAGGGTTTACGCGCATCAACTTGATGCCGCTGTTCCACGAGCCAAACGTCAACCAAGGGGCGCCGTCTTTATCAACAATAAGGTCTGGATCAATCGCGTTGAAGTCGTTGCTATTGGTGGTGTTAATAACTAGACCATCATCACGCCAATCGCCGGCGGCAATACTACTGGCGGACGTTAAACCAATGGCCGAAACACGCGAACCAAAAGTAGAAACCGAATAATACATCCACGCCCGGCCGTTATAATGTTTTAAGTCGGGTGCCCAAACATCGATACCTTCCTGGCCCGGTACATAGCTGCCCCACCAACTTAAACCACTGTTGAAAATGGGAGCAGCACCATTCCAGTCGACGCCATTACTGGAGTACTTACCATAAATTCCAGGACCCGTCTGAAATAGCCACCAGGTACCATTTTCGTATGCAATAGCAGGGTCGTGAGTGACAATGTCACCGGCCAGAGACCAGTGGTTCGCTGCACCATTAGTCGTTGATGGGTCCCAGGGCGCCCCTTCAATACTGCCCACTTTGGTCATTTGCCAGAGCTGGGCATCGGCACCCCAATACCCCCACTGGGCTATATTGGCACCATCGGCAGTATCAAAATTAAAGAGATCCAATGCTTTTCCGCTGTTGCGGTTGCCTAGGCTAAAATAACCGTTTCCTCTATCTGTAACCTGCCACTGCTGAGCCGCTCCACCCCAGTATTCCCACTGCGTTATGCTGTCGCCGTCGGCGGTGCCAGAGCTATACACCTCCATGGCCTTACCACTATTAAGGTTGATCAGAGAATGGTAACCATTATCGGTACCCGTCACCAACCAGCGCTGGGTATCGTGTCCATTGGCAGGCCACTGATTAATGTTGGCACCGTTATCTTGGGATGCTCCTCCCACTTCAATTAATTTGCCACTGTGCTTAGACTTGATTTCATACACGCCGCTATCAATTTGTGCCAACGCCTGGCCAGTCATCAACAGGCAGGTGGCCAATAGTGCTGTAAGCATTACTTTGGGGCTTCGGATCATCAATTTCTCCTGGTTTTGTTGGCAGTCTGGCTTTGATTTTTATGGGGTGCCTTCTGGGACACCTATAGCCAGCGCCGGTATAGCAAAGAGCGATTTAATAACTCAAACGCCCCGATTATTGTTATTACGCATAGTTTGACGACAAGGCGCTGTTCGAGCGCCTTTCGTCAAATTGATTTATATTATTATATTTCTATTGAGTCAAGCGGCTGCTGGTACAAAAAGGACTCGGGAGAGTAGGCTATTGCGAATCTGACGACAGCTTTAGCTGACTACGCACACGCTGTACATAGTTCTGAGTTTCGGTATAAGGGGGAATTTTAAATCCGTGGCGCTTCACAGCATTCTCGCCAGCGTTGTAGGCGGCCAACACCAAGTCTAGGTCATTATTAAACATTTCCATCAGATCCCGCAGGTAACGCACTCCGGCCTCAATATTTTGCCTAGGGTTTCGACGATTATGCACACCGTATCGTTTAGCCGTAGCCGGCATCAATTGCATTAGCCCCATGGCTCCCGCCTTCGATACGGCATTGGGATTGTAATGGCTTTCTACGTGAATCACCGCTTCCGTTAGCTCTGGGGCTATTGCGTAACGGCTGGAGATACTCAGCACTATGGGTTTAAATGTCTTGCGGTTTTCCCGATAGTTGCCGTTGCGCGCAGGAAGCCGCCAACCTTTCCAGCTTTTCACCATACGTACATAGCCATCGTGGTCGGGGAAATCGGTGTACCGAACGTGGCCATTGCGGTCGACATATTTGTGGGGAACACCCACACGAGAGGCATCGGCATTTACGGGAGAAACCAACATTGCACTGGCTATACACAAGCTAATCGTAGCTAAACGTAAACCTACTTCAGCCAATACCTGCATATTTCTACCTCTATGAACCGTTGCTAAACACCCGCTAATTTGCGCACTAGAATCGTGCTTATCGCGTCATTTTCTTTACGAAGACAACAACAAACAGTGCCAGGGTAAAGCTCCCAACAAAGGCTTCAATAGCCGCAAAGGCACGCGTTATACCTACCGGCGATAAATCGCCATAACCTAACGTCGTAAACGTTACCACACTGAAGTATAGCGATTGAAAAAAGGTTAGCAGGTTCTCCGTAATCGAAGCTGAAGCCGCATACTCCACCATGGCCCCACCATCGGACACTCCGGCAATAAAATAAATACACGCAAACGAGAGGATAATAATGAGAGAAAAGCTCACAACCCTTACGGGCTCTTCGCCGTAACCACAAAATAGATCGACCATTTTCGACAGAAAACGGGTAAAACCATAGCGCGGAAGCTGGTACCGACGCATTATCATCTCACGCTGAAAAAATCGCCCGGCATTCTCGAACAAACCCTGAGATTCGGTGGTACGCCTTAAATTACGATAAATTTCTTCCGCCTGCTCGAAATAATCTATTTGCGCTATACGGTTACCGCGGGTTTCATAGGCCTGCGTTTCCTGGCGTAAAAATCGGTCCCACTCAATATTGTCGAGCTTCACACCCTTTAATTTCACTCCCAGTAAATTGGTATTCAGCAGGCATGAACAGTTCAAATTGGCCATTGTTAAATTGGCCTTCATCAGTGAACTGCCGGTCAGGTCTAAATTGAACAGGTGCGCGTTTGTCAGATTGCAGCGGTACAGGTCTGAATAGACGAGATGGTAGCCTTGTTTAGACCCATGCCGAACGAGGTTTAGCCCCTCCAAATTCGCATAGCGTAGGCTAAAGCCAACCATCGGCCGGCCCGATTTAGCCCGAGCCTCCAGGCGAGCGACTAAGTCTGCTTCCAATTTTTTACTTTTACTATGCCAGTAACAAACCCCATCGCACTCTACCGAGTCTTCACAGGTTTCGCCGTTCGGCCCAACGTAAGTGCAGGTTGCGTGGTTTGACATGATTTGCCTCCAGTATCACTGGTGTGCGATAAGGGCACCGCTATTAATTGCACACAAAGCCCAAAGGGCGTGGTCTGGCTAAAATTAATTAATAGAGGTGCCCATAAGTCTAGGGCAGGAAAAGAAATCTGCCAGCGAGTAGACGCCGGCAGATAGGTGTACGGAAGGATAGGAAGGCTTAATCCCTATAGGGCTGAAGGGTATTGATCTTGCCGTTTTCGTCGTAAGTCATTTCGGCCATTTTAATGGAGCGCAGATGGGTTACACCTTTCGACAAACTTGAATCATGGTAAAACAAAAACCAGCGATCTTCGTACTGACAAATGGAATGATGAGTTGTCCAGCCCACCACCGGGTTCATTATACGACCACCATAGGTAAAAGGCCCGTAGGGGTTGTCGCCAATCGCATAACACAGGAAATGAGAATTACCGGTTGAATATGAAAAGTAATACTTGCCGCTGTACTTGTGCACCCAGGAGGCTTCAAAAAACCGGCGATCGTGATCACCCGCCAACAGCGGGTTGCCCTGCTCGTCTAAGATTTGAATCTCACGCGGCTCTTCGGCAAATTCCAACATATCGTCGCGCAATTTGGCCACTATGGGGCCAAGTGCGGGTTCGGTATCGAGTGGTTCGGCGAGTGTGCCACTGTACTTATTTTTTCGGTAGTGCTGCAACTGCCCGCCCCAAATACCACCGAAGTACATGTAATGCTGGCCATCGTCGTCTTCGAACACCGCCGGGTCTATAGTATAACTGCCGTTAATGGGCTCCGGCTCGGCAGCAAACGGTCCTGTGGGAGAATTGGAAACGGCTACGCCTATCTGAAAAATACCATCGCTCTTTTTTGCGGGAAAATACAAATAGTATTTACCGTTTTTATGCGCTGCATCGGGAGCCCACATTTGTCGCTCGGCCCAAGGCACATCTTCAACACGCAGCGCCACACCGTTATCCACCACCTCGCTTTCGGGTGTATCCATTGAGATAACGTGGTAATCCGCCATTCCAAAGTGATCGCCATTATCATTAAACGGAATACCGGCATCAATGTCATGTGAAGGGTAAATGTAGATTTTGCCATTAAACACATGTGCAGAAGGGTCTGCTGTGTACATGTGTTTTACCAGCGGTTGCGAAATCGCTTTCGCATTTACTTCGTCAAAATCCAGTAGAGTGTATTCTTCATCAGCCATAAATAAATCTAACCTTGCTAATTTTATGATATACGTCGAGCAGCAAGCTCACTTTCAATGGTGTTTTCCATTGTTTTATTGATTTTGTAGAAGAATAAGCTAGCGGCAGCTATAAAAAATGGGATCGCCGCGTAAACACTGACGGCCAATTTAATGCCGGTAACAGTCGATTCGCTTTGAATATTCAGATCACTGTCGTAACCATAGCTATTCAAAATTACAGCAGCGATGGTTGAGCCAATGGTTAAGCCCCCTTTCAGGCCCAAGATCATGGCCGAAAAAATTATGGCTGTAGCACGGCGATTATTTTTCCACTCGGAGTAATCCGCTACATCGGCAATCATCGCCCATAAAAGCGGAATGGTGATGCCATAGAAAAAACCGTGAAGAATTTGAGAGATAAACATTGTACCAACAGCGTCTGGCGGGAAGGCCACAAATGCCAATACAAACAAGGTGGAAAGCACGAGAAAAATACCAAAGATATTGCGCTTACCAAAACGGTCGGCCAGAGGCTTGGACAAGCCAATACCCACAATCATAAATAGAATACCGCCGCCATTAAACAGTCCAAAACCTGAAGCGCTCGGCTCATCGGGCCATCTAAAATCAAAGCCCATACCGCCAAAGAAAGCCGTAAGCCAGGTAATGAAACCGTTAAAACCAATATCATCAAGGAACCCAGACAATGCAGGTTCATCAACAAAATTGTTGAAGTAGTAAATATACATGCCGCCTTTTAACGCAAGCGTAACAAATACCAGAATAACCACGCCCAGCATGACGAGCCAAGGCACATTATGGAAAAGGTCTTTTACGTCGTCGGAAAGCCGCGATTCGCTATCGCGTGGCGCCACCACACGCTCCTTGGTGGTAATAAAAGTAATAACAAAACAAATCACACCCACAACCGCAAATACCGACATCACAGCTTCAAAACCGGCGGCTTTGTCACCGTCGCCCACCATTAAAATAATGGGGTACAACAACACCTGAATGATAAACTGAGCAACCATTACCGCCACAAAACGGTAGGCCGAGAGGCTGTTACGCTCCGACATGTTACCGGTCAGCACGCCACTTAGAGAGGCATACGGCAAGTTGTTGGCTGTGTACAACGCCACCAGTAATAAATATGTACCAAAAGCGTAAATAACTTTACCGGATTCACTAAAATTGGGAGTGCTAAACGTGAGGAAAATACAGATAGCAAATGGAATAGCCGTCCACAATACCCAAGGGCGGTACTTACCCCAACGGGTATTGGTGCGGTCGGCAATGGCTCCCATAATCGGCGCAAACATTACGCCACCAATAATGCCACACCAAAAGATCACCGACTGCGCCGACGCATTGCTGAGCTTGTACACATCGGTATAAAAGAAAACGATATAGGTTACCAGTGTCTGGAACACCAGATTCGCGGCTAAATCCCCTAGGCTGTATCCAATTTTCTCTTTAACGGAGAGTTTGTCTGTTATTGTACTCATAGGGCTCACGTCGCCTTCATTATGGATTGTATTGGCATTTTACCTGCCACTAAGTTACCCCCGCAGGCCTTCCCAAACGGCTTTAAGTCATTTTGACTATATTACTGGGCGGCGCACAAAAAAGATAGTCAAAACGACAAAGCGCTGCCGTAGTCCCATCCCCCCCTAAACGAGCTGTTAGCGCCCGCAGTCATGTCTATACTCTTAAACAGTTTGAATGATCTAACCTATATGGAGATAGACCGCCGATGGGAACCCCGATAGACCCCCACCTAAAAATACTCGCGCAAAAGGACGGCTCCGACCTATACCTGAGCACCGGTGCACCGCCCTGCGCCAAATTTCAGGGCACCCTGAAACCACTCTCTCAAACAGCCTATAAAGCGGGCGAAATCGAAGCCATTGCCAACAGCATTATGGATGAAGAGCAGCGTGAGCAGTTTATGCACGAACTGGAGATGAACCTTGCTATCTCCATTCCTGGTGTTGGTCGTTTTAGGATCAATATTTTCAAGCAACGCAACGAGGTTTCCATTGTTGCCCGCAACATCAATACCGATATTCCTCAATTCGACAAGCTTGGGCTGCCCGAAGTCCTAAAAGAAATCATTATGGTAAAGCGCGGGCTGGTATTGTTTGTTGGGGGTACTGGCTCCGGTAAATCCACTTCACTGGCTGCGCTCATAGATCTTCGCAATACTAACTCCGGCGGTCATATTATTACCATTGAAGACCCTGTCGAATATGTACACAAGCATAAAAAGAGTGTCATTAATCAACGGGAAGTGGGTGTCGATACCCGCAGCTTTCGCAATGCGCTGAAAAACACACTACGTCAGGCGCCAGATGTTATTCTTATCGGTGAAATCCGCGACAGAGAAACCATGGAGCACGCACTGGAATTTGCCGAAACAGGTCATTTAGCCATTTCAACGTTACATGCCAACAACGCCAACCAAGCCCTAGAGCGTATAATTAACATGTTCCCCGAGGAGCGACGACCGCAACTTATGCTGGCGCTATCACAAAATATTAAAGGTTTTGTGTCACAAAGGCTCATTCCAACCGTTGATGGCAAACGCTGTGCGGCCATCGAAGTTTTACTCGGCACCAAAACTATTCAAGAACTTATTCTTAAAGGGCGGCTCGAAGAAATTAAAGGGATTATGGAAAAATCGGAAAACCTCGGTATGCAAACATTCGACGCAGCCCTGTTCAAGCTCTACAAAGCTGGCAAAATAAGCATGGATGATGCACTCTCTAATGCAGATTCAGCCAACAATTTGCGCTTGCGCATTAAACTTGCCGAAGGTAATGCCGTACCATCCGTTCAGGATGCAAAAAAAGCGTCTACAACCGCATCCAATACAGATTCAGGCTTTGGAGAATTGTCCCTTGAAGCCATTGAAGAACCGGCAGAAGAGCCACCCCCTGGCAACCCTTTTATGCCCAAACAATAAACTTAATGTCCCAATAAAAACGTAAATCCCAAAGGAGTAACCTATGTTAGAAAGTAAAGAAGGTCAGCGCGTACCCGATGTCACCTTTAAAACACGCCAAAACGACGAGTGGGTAGCGGTCACCAGCGAAGAAGTTTTTGCTGGAAAAACAGTCGTCGTATTCGCGCTACCCGGCGCCTTTACTCCCACCTGCTCTTCTACCCACCTGCCCCGATACAACGAACTAGCACCGGTACTTTTTGCTGAAGGCGTAGACGCCATAGTTTGCCTTTCGGTGAACGATACCTTCGTCATGAACGCCTGGAGCGCCGACCAGCACGCCGAAAACATCACCTTCCTACCCGATGGCAATGGCGAGTTCAGCGCTGGCATGGGCATGCTAGTAGACAAAGCCGAAATCGGTTTCGGAAAACGCTCTTGGCGTTATTCCATGTTGGTGAAAGATTCAACAATCGAAAAAATGTTTATTGAACCCAATACACCAGGTGACCCGTTTGAAGTCAGCGACGCAGACACCATGCTCAAGCATATAAATTCAAACGCCAACCTGCCCAAGCGTGTAACCCTATTTAGCAAACCCGGTTGCCCACACTGCCATCGTGCCAAAAAAATATTGACAGAAAAAAAGTTCAAGTACGAAGAAATACTGCTAGGTGAACACGGCGTAACCTTCAGCTCACTCAGCGCGGTTAGCGGCCAGGGAACAACACCGCAGGTATTTATTGACGGTGAACATATTGGAACGGCAGACGATCTTGAAAAATGGCTGGCTAGCAACAGCTAACATGTGCGCTTAAGGGCAACCTCCTGTTAATTAATTTCAGCCTCTGCGAGACTTTGCAAGCCTTAGTGTAAGGCAGACTGCGCAGCGGAAGGCTGGTTGACTTTGCAAGCGGGCTAACGCGGCAATAAGGTTTTCCAGGCCGCGCCCTTTCGGGCAACACCATAAAAACCTCTGTAGCACTCCAGAGGTTTTTATTTTGGGGAGAAAAAAATGACGAAAACTGTATTAATTACCGGCGCGTCTTCCGGCTTTGGTGCCGCTGCCGCTAAAAGGTTTGCCGCCAAGGGTTATAGGTTAGTGCTTTTAGCTAGACGCATAGATAAACTCGAAACGCTAAAAATAAGCCTGCCAGATCCACAACGTATTTTTACTGCAGAACTAGATGTTACCGAAAGCAACGCCGTTAAAAAGTGCTTCGATTCATTGCCCCATGAATTTTCAGAAATAGATATTCTAGTCAATAACGCGGGTTTGGCTCTCGGGATTGAATCGGCCGACAAAACCGATTTTTGCGACTGGCAAACCATGGTCGATACCAATATTACGGCATTACTCCGCGTCACCCGTTACTTCCTTCCCGGTATGGTGGCCCGTAATAGTGGCCACATTATCAACATCGCCTCCATCGCTGGCAGCTGGCCCTACCCTGGAGGCAATACCTACGGCGCCACTAAAGCATTTGTCCAACAATTTACACGCGGATTAAAAGCAGATTTACTCGGCACAAATATTCGGGTAACCGAGATAAGCCCAGGCATGGCAGAAACAGAATTTTCAGTCGTCCGTTTTAAACAAAATAAAGACAAAGCAGATAAAATCTATAAAGATGCAAAGCCTCTTACAGCAGAAGATATAGCAGAAATAATTGAGTGGGTCACGTCGGTACCCGCGCACGTAAACATCAACAGCTTAGAAGTTATGCCTGTATGCCAAGCTTGGGGCCCACTGACGGTCAGTCGCTCAGAATAACTCAGAGCACCTCTATTTCATAACACCTTCGGGAAGCAACATTAGACACTACCACTTACGTAGTTTATTTAATGTTGCCAATTAAAAACTAAAGCGCCCACCGTTTTGTACCAACTAAAAATTATGCGTGCCAATCGCGCATATTTTATTTCCTTTGGTTTACCAATCTATCCACCTAGCAACCAATCAAACAACTGTAATGGTATGACCACAAGATTTGATTAAAAAAAAAGAACGATTAATAGTTAATTCATTTATAAAATCAGTATAAATACACATTGCATCACAGATTAACTTATTACATTTTCAAATTTAGAAAAAAATTAGCAATAGTTTTTTTATTACTTCGCCTGAGTTTACAGCACCCCGTTTTACGTTAGACTGGCCTAACCAAAGGAAATACCAATTGCGATAGCCCTACAATACTTTCGCTCAGCCGAAATATTCATGGTCTAACCCACAATAAAAACCGTTTCCTTTGAAGCATACAGAGCTTCCTACCCTTTGTATCTCTACCGCTAGTCAGCCCGGGTATCCACACTTTATGGGCCTGACTCTTCCAATAAAAAGAGAAATTCAGGATTACAATAATAAAAAAATATCTCAGTGCGCTTACCTGCGCAGCCGGGCTTGTATTTGCCTCCGGCTCAATTCAAGCTGCAACAGGCTTTGCCACCCAAAACGGCGGCACAACCGGTGGTCAGGGCGGTTCCGTTGTTCGCGCGACCACAGGCACTCAAATTCACGAAGCCATATGTAATCGAGCTTCAGACAATACGCCCATCATCATTGATGATTAAGGGGACTATCACTCCAAGTAACACTGCTAAGGCAAGCGGTAGCTGTAACACGGCTGACGGTGCAATTGAACTGAAAGAAATCAGTAATATTACCCTCGTAGGTGTTGGCGGCGGCGAACTTTTTGATGAAATTGGCATTCACGTTCGAGCGTCGTCCAACATTATTCTGCAAAACTTACACATCCGTGACGTTAAAAAATCTAACGGTACGACCTCCAACGGTGGTGATGCCATTGGTATGGAAGCCGACGTTTTCAATATATGGGTCGACCACTTAACACTCGAAGCATTTGGTGGTGAAAGCGAAGGTTACGATGGCTTGTTCAATATAAAGAACAACACCAAATACATAACCCTTTCCTACAGTATTCTGAAAAACTCTGGCCGTGGCGGTTTTGTCGGCTCCGGCGATGGCGATGGCGATGGCGATGGCGATGGCGATGGCGATGGCGATGGCGATGGCGATGGCGATGACGATGACGATGACGCGCCCAATAACCTATCACCATAACTATTACTACAACATTGATTCCCGTACACCCTTGCTGCGCTTTGCGACTGCACACTCGTACAACAACTACTTTAACGGAATCAATTCTTCTGGTATGAACCCGCGTATCGGCGGAAAAATGAAAGCCCAGAATAATTATTTCGAAAATGCGAAAGACCCTATTGGCACTTTCTATACTAACGATAGGGGTTACTGGGATATAAGTGGCAATATTTTCACCGAAACCGTAACCTGGACAGCCGATGGTGATAAGAATCACCCCGCCGGACCAAACCCCTCACCCACTACGTCTATTAGAATTCCTTACGGATATCAGTTGGATGACGCCGGTTGTGTACCACAAATCGTGCTTACTACTGCAGGTACTAATAATGGCATGCTCACTTCCGACGTGTCTTGTGCTGTAACGTCTTCCAACTCAAGCAGTTCTTCCAGCAGTGTTTCTAGCTCCTCCTCTGTTTCAAGCAGCTCTTCAAGCAGTACAAGTGTACCGGCAGGATCAAACTTGAGTATTGGTGCTGGTTCTGATGGTTCTAGTAAGCTAAGCGGCACCAGTTACGGAAGCGTACGCGATGGCAATCTCAGCACCTACTGGGAACCCAACAGCTCCACTGGGCGCGTATCAGTCAAGTGGGATTCCAGCACTACCGTTAGCTCAGCAAATATTATTGAAGCCGCAGGCTTTGAAGGCAACATCGGCAATTGGCAGTTAGTGAATAACGACACAGGTGCAGTACTAGCCTCTGGCTCTGGCGCGGGTGTTATCAGCTTCTCTTCTGTTAGCTTAAGTAAGATTAATTTCGTTATTAACAGGTCTAGTGGTACATCTACTGTGGCGGAATTTGAAACCTACGCAGGCACCATAGGTTCCTCTAGCTCCAGCAATTCTTCTTCCAGCAATTCTTCTTCCAGCAATTCTTCTTCCAGCAATTCTTCTTCCAGTAATTCGTCCTCCTCGAGCAGCTCCTCTTCCTCCAGTAGTGTTGCCAACGTTACGGCAACCATTCAAGAAAACAATACCGGGTTCTGTGGTGTTGACGGCTCTGTCGACAACAATAGCAGTGGATATACGGGTGCCGGTTTTGCCAATACAGCCAATGCCAGTGGCAATGGTATTGATTGGGCTGTGAACGGAGAAGCAGGTAGCTATACCATTCGCTGGAGATTTGCCAACGGCTCATCCACCAATCGTTCGGGCGTACTCAGTGTAAATGGCTCGTCTGTTTCCACAGAGGATTTTGTAGGCACGGGCAGCTGGACCTCTTGGGCAACAACTTCCGTTACTTTAAACTTGGGTAGCGGCCACAAGTTGCTGCGCCTTCAAGCGAATCAAGGTTCAGGGTTAGGGTTAGGGTTAGGGTTAGGGTTAGGGTTAGGGTTAGGGTTAGGGTTAGGGTTAGGGTTAGGGTTAGGGTTAGGGTTAGGGTTAGGGTTAGGGTTAGGGTTAGGGTTAGGGTTAGGGTTAGGGTTAGGGTTAGGGTTAGGGTTAGGGTTAGGGTTAGGGTTAGGGTTAGGGTTAGGGTTAGGGTTAGGGTTAGGGTTAGGGTTAGGGTTAGGGTTAGGGTTAGGGTTAGGGTTAGGGAACGTAGACTATCTGGAAGTGACAGGACCCGATGCAACAGCAACCTCCTGTACACCTTAGCTACCGCTTAAATAGAAGCTTAAGTTCAAAATAGCTTTGTGAATAGCTTCGTCTCTGGCGGCCTGAAGTTAGGTTGCCAGAGGCCTTACCCTATCTCAAATCCCTGTTCAGCTGAGTTCACCGCGGCGATATAATCTACCCCAACAATCTAGTATCCGGTGAAAACTACCGGCAGCAATACCCTGCCAAACCCAAACCGACCCGCCCGTTAAATATCAACCGCCTAGCCGGAAAGTGCAAGACTGCACTGCAAAAAAGAAAAATGCTTTAAGATACCTATAGCAAACCTCTAATAAGGTATGTTCCGCCGATGGTAAATTATGGTTTATCGCGTGTAATAGCGCCAATCCACTGGTCAATAAGCACATCACATTGATTAGCGATACCTATTGACGCATTTTCGGGCTCCAAATGAGTACGCAATATACCAATGATAAAAGCCCAGGTACCATTAGTAATAAGAGCTACATCCAGCTCTTCTTTGAACAAATCCTGCGATTTAAGCGCGATGACTGCCATGTTCAATGCGCTATACACCATATTGCGCTTATTGAGCAAAAACGTCTGCAGCTCGGTATCGCTGTTGGTGAACTCCATACTGCTGAAAATTATACGCAACGCCTGATTTAGACTGGGGTCGCTAAAGGCATCTTGCAGCATGCTTTTTAAAATACTGACGAAATCCTCCAGTGGGTTAACCGCAGAAAGCTGCTGCAAAGATTGAATTGTTTGCTGCTGCAGATGGCTAGCTGAGCGCTCCCAAAGGGCCTTAATCACAGCATCTTTATTTTCAAAATGCCAATATACGGCACCACGAGTCATACCCGCTGCAGAGGCAATATCGTTGAGCGTGGTTTTAGCTAGCCCCTGCTGACTAAAAAGCTGTATCGCCGCGTCTAATAACGCGTGATACGTCTTTTCTGCATCCTCTTTTGTGCGCCGCGCCATAACAGGGCACCTCTCGCTGATTGGTTTTTGAACTTGTCTATTATTATACATTCATGTATGTTTGTAAACATTCAGGCGCGGTGTTAATCAGCTACCCTTGGTTCATTCCTAGCGCAGTTGTTGTCAGCTCAAATTTATTGTGAGGTAGATAGTCCACATGTATAGGCTTTTTGTATTGGCCAGTATTGGAATCGCTTGTTTCACCGGGTGCTCTGATGAAACCACAACAGCTGATTCAGCCGCCATCGTGCGCCCGGCAAAAATAGTATTTGTCGAACCTTTGGGTGAAAACCCGCTTAGGATCTTCCCGGGTACCGTTGAAGCATCGGTTAAATCAGACCTAGCCTTCCGTGTTGGAGGCTTATTGGAATCGTTACCGGCCTTGCCCGGCATGGAGGTTAAAAAAGGTGCCCTCCTCGCTGAACTTGATGATGCCGACTACCGCAACACGGTTCAGGATAGGCGTGCAAAATACAGTCTGGCTAAATCCCAATACGATAAGGTTATGAAGCTGCGTAAACACAATCATGTGAGCGAAGATCAGGTCGATCAAGTCGCCGCCAATTTCGACGCAGCACAAGCAGCGCTTTCACTGGCGGAACATAACCTAAAGCATACCCACCTAACCGCACCCTTTGACGGCGTAGTAGCCAATGTACAAACCGAAAACCATCAAGTCGTAAACGCATTTCAAACCGTTATGGAATTGCGCGGGCAAAACTCACTAGATGTGCGGTTTAGCATCCCCGAAAGCCTGCTCGGCAAGCTTCGACGTATCGATAACCCATCAATCCTTTGTGCCCAGGTACGCTTCAACGCATTTGCAGAAAAAACCTTTAAAGCCTGCTTTAAAGAATATGAATCTACACCAGACAGATTAACCCGCACATACAGTGTTGTTTACAGTATGCCAACAGTAACCGAAATTCCGGTGCTACCAGGTATGGCAGTAACCGTAGAAACCGATTTAACCCACCTCATGCGGGATGAATTTAAAAAAGGCGTATTGGTACCCATTTCAGCTGTATTTGAACAAGCCGAGCAAACCTTTGTTTGGACCGTAGACGACACCGGCGCAACACATAAACAAGCGGTTACGGTAGCCAGTATTCAAGGCAGTAAAATCATAGTCCTCGACGGCCTAACGGTTAACGATGCCGTTATTGCCGTTGGTGTTACCTATATTCAGGAGGGAATGAAAGTTCGCCCCATGATCAAAGAGCGCGGCCTTTAATGGGGAGCCTGGCATGAAATCCATAGAATATATGATTAAAAATGTCACCGTCTCCTGGATGGTAGTCATACTACTGGTCGGCGGGGGAGTTCTGTCTTTCCTCGAGCTTGGGCGGTTAGAAGACCCCGAATTCACCATCAAACAAGCCGTAATTGTTGCGCAATACCCGGGAGCTTCGGCCCTAGAGGTGGAAGAAGAAGTCACATTACCCATCGAAAATGCCATTCAGCAGTTGCCCTATGTCTACCGAATAAAATCGACAACCAGTGCCGGACTGTCGCAGGTAGAGGTAGAAATGAAAAGCGTCTATCGAAAAGACGACCTGGCGCAAATCTGGGATGAGATGCGACGAAAAATTAGTGACTTAAAACCTTTTTTGCCAACCGGTGTCTCTCCGCCAATGGTGTACGACGACTTTGGTGATGTATACGGTGTGTTTATCGCCATAGCCGGTGAGGGCTTTAATTACAAAGAGCTATCGAACTATGCCGACCTCTTACGGCGCGAATTAGTATTGATAAATGGCGTAGGTAAAGTCTCGGTAGGTGGTGAGCGTGTAGAGCAAGTCTATATTGAAGTGAGCCGGTCTAAACTTGCGGCCTCTGGATTTTCTACCGATACCATTCGTGAACTACTAAAAAGCGAAAACTTAGTTAACGATGCGGGCCATCTACAGGTGGGCTCCGAGTATTTACGTGTTAGCACAAAAATTAAAGGCCCAGAAGGCCTAGAGAGCCTCGCGGGTATTTTACTGGGCAGTATAAATGGACAGTTAGTGTACCTGTCCGATGTTGCAAATCTTTCAGCGGGGTTTCAAGACCCACCGAGCCACCTATATCGCTTTAACGGTTCACCAGCACTTACCTTGGGGGTATCATTTACCGCCGGGGTTAACGTAGTGGAGGTTGGGGAACGTATCGATGCTAGGCTAAACGAACTCGAATACCAGCGTCCCATTGGCATGGATGTTAATTCCATTTATAACCAGCCAAAAGAAGTTGAAAAATCGGTAAATAGCTTTCTTATTAGCTTGCTACAGGCTGTGGTTGTAGTGGTTGTCGTATTAATGTTCACCATGGGATGGCGACCGGGCATTATTATGAGCGTGGTGTTACTGCTAACCATCGCTGGCACCTTTATCATAATGAATATATACAATGTCGATCTACACCGTATTTCATTGGGTGCACTAATAATTGCCCTAGGGATGTTAGTGGACAATGCCATCGTGATTACCGAAGGCATTATGATTAGCCTGCAGCGCGGCGCCACCCGCCTGCAAGCGGTAACAAAAACCGTAAGCCATACACGCTGGCCATTATTAGGGGCAACATTTATTGCCATTACCGCATTCGCCCCTATAGGGCTATCCCCCGACGCTAGTGGTGAATTTACGGGCAGTCTTTTTTGGGTTTTACTTATTTCACTATTGCTCAGTTGGGTATTTGCAGTAACCCTAACACCGTTTTTCTGCTACTTAATGTTTAAAGAGCAACCAAAAGGTCAAATCAACGCAGACGAAAAAACCGTCGACCCCTACCAAGGTATTATCTACCAAGCCTACAAGGCCATCCTGCATATGACCTTGCATTACCGCTGGCTAACAATGCTTGTGATGGCCGCGTTATTAATGTCGGCTCTATTTTCATTTACCAAGGTTAAGCAAGCCTTTTTTCCCGACAGCTCCCTACCCGTAATTATGGTGGATTACTGGCTTCCAGAGGGCTCCAGCATTCATGCCACCGAAGAAGACATTACTGCACTCGAACACGATGTGCTCGCAATGAAACAAGTTAGGCAAGTAACATCGACCATAGGAGCCGGCGCAACACGTTTTATGCTTACCTATGCTCCGGAAAAGGCGTTTCCCAGCTACGCACAACTACTGGTGCAAACCCATAGCTATCAAGACGTTAGTCTAGTGCTAGAAAACACTCGAAAAATTGTGCGTGAAAAATATCCTCAAGCATTTGCCCGTTTCCGACTTCAGAGCGTCGGGCCATCAACAGCAGCTAAAATTGAAGCCAGAATTATGGGGCCAGATACGGCCGTACTGCGTAAAATTGGTAGTCAGATCATCGAACTCTTTAACAGCGATCCGGATGCGATGAATGTACGCCAAGACTGGCGTGAACGTACAAAAGTTGTTGAGCCCTTAATGGATGCAGCGGCGGCAAGGCGCTTGGGTATTAGTCAATCCGATTTAGATGCCGCTATAAAGCGAACCTTAATCGGCGAAAACGTGGGTACGCTTCGAAATGGCTCCGATTCTTTACCAATTATATTGCGCCCCCCGCAACATGAACGCGAGGGCATTAAGCAAATTACTCAGGTACAGGTCTACAGCACCATGACGGGTGAGTATGTGGATGCCGGTCAATTTTTACTGGGTACCCATTTGACCTGGGAAGACCCAATTATTAAACGCCAGGATCGAAAACGTACTTTATCGGTACTCGCGGACCCAAGCGAAAACAGTAACCCCTTTGCTCTACTTGCAAAGTTAAAAGGCCCCACTGAAGCACTATCTCTTCCACCGGGCTACAGTCTTGAATGGGGTGGAGAATACGAAGCCCAGCAAAAAGCGAATAAGGCCGTGTTTAAATTTGTGCCATTAGGTCTACTGGTAATGATTATTATCACTGTATTTATGTTTAATTCGCTAAAACAAACACTGGTTATCTGGATTACCGTACCACTGGCAATTGTAGGTGTAGCCTACGGCCTACTGCTCTTCGGTGCACCCTTTAGCTTTACCGCACTACTGGCGGTTTTAAGCTTAATCGGTATGCAAATTAAAAATGGTATTGTACTAGTAGAAGAAATAAAAAGGTTAAACGAAGAGGAGAAAACGAACTGGCACGACGCAATCACCGACGCCGCCATTAGTCGTTTACGGCCCGTCACGATGGCCGCAATCACTACCATACTGGGGATGATCCCGTTACTTTCAGATGTGTTTTTCAAACCTATGGCCGTAACGATTATGACAGGGTTGGGGTTTGCGACAATACTCACACTCATTGTAGTACCCGTATTATTCGCACTTTTCTATCACGTAAAAGAGTAATCATACATACTGGAGTGGGATTTTCGAAACCTGTTATTCGCGGCAAGCCCCCACTAAATCGTTACCACATACTGTGAGAGCCACATAAACACTAAAGGGTTCAACCCAATCGAGGATAAAGTATTTACTTTTTTCATGCGTTTATTTCTACGAAAAAACAAACGCAATTAAGTTTACAGCAAACGCGTGTATGCTTTAATGGCCGCGCCCGCTAATGTCGAATTGCGGTTATCCAACATACGCTGGTAATGACATAATAGCTTACGAACATAGGCGCGCTTGGTATCCGTCATTTCTTTCCATAAACCGTCTCCAATAGTAGACACTGGCACACACTCAGTAAGAGCACCCTCTCCAATAGAAGAGCGACGACTGTCATAACGCACCCAAAAATGCTCGTGACTAAACTTTTTCTCGGTGACAAAGGCTTCATCAATCAAACAAAAAGGTCTGCTACGCAGAAATTCGCGCAACTCAAACGTTTGGCAATTCGGGCTCAACATAAAATCAAGGGCCACCTCACCGCCTAAACGAGTCAAAACACCCTCAAGCATTGTTATCAAACTGTTGCCGCCAACGCCGGCAATAATGATCAAAGTGCGCTTCTGCGGTACGACCTCTAACGCCTCCAACTCACGGACATCCGCTGTTATAAAACTCAATCGACCATCATCTAAATAACCAAAATCCTCCACTACCTGATCGATGATGGCAGCAACTTTATCAACAAGGTATACATATGCATTCAAATGCTTTTTATGTAAATGCAAACCTAATCGACCGTGGTCACAACATAAATCCCAAATAGTGTCATACGGCTGAGCAGAATCGACCCACCGAAATATGTGATCTAAGCGTTCACCTAGACGCCGAACGATTTTCTGTGTCATAACTATTTTTAGTTTAGGGAGCCTCTGGTTAAGCGTAAGGGTCTCTGAGGGTTGCAGCTTTTAGCCTGTAAAGGCTGCTCACCAAGCGGGCCAATAACTTAAATGACCGTAGGTTAGCTTCATAAGCAAGAGCAGATGTTTTTCACGCACAAAAAAGTAACCTACAAAGGCGACTTTAAACGTCGCCTACAAGCAGTAACCTATCGTAGCTTTAGCTATTGAGGCGCATACCAAATGGGGGATGTCCAAGCCCGCTCTTGGACCGTCTTCGGTACATCTTCAAGCACCGGCAAATTATTTTTTACAGCATCGTAAGTACTCCAACGAGGCGTTGGGATTTCCAGCACCCGCATGTAATACAGCGCGTATTGCTGAGGATCAAAATTGTCGTCTTTCCAGTACCCAATCAGTTCGCTACTACCGATTGAATTACTGTATTCAGCCCGCGCAATGTCAACCGTATTGCCTACCTTTGGTAATGAACCATCCTCATTCAGCTCTCGATTATCTGACCAAACCACATTAACAATCCGCTCCTGCGGCTCCCCTTTTTCATTTACCCAGCCTTTAATGATTTGGATACGGTCTAAATTAGCCCCGTCGGGATCCTTACTCGCATAAACATTAAAGCCCGGCGCGCGCTTACTTTTCTGGAGCGTGCCGCCCATCGGTACACCATGTTTGTAGCCATTTTCAACTAGGCTCACCGAATTATTGCGCTGTTGCAGATGCTCACCCGCAAAGAACCTTGGTTGTATACGCGTACCAGAAGTCGCAAATGTTTCTCTAGCTCTTAGCGCATCGTAAATTGCACCGCGCGTATTTTTGGGTGCCCACACGCCCGTCATCGCTCCAGGGCTTGTATCTTTGGCCATTATCCATCCGCCAATATCGCCCTCACGCCTGCGCTCCACAGAGTTGTCAGCGGCACCATGGCTACCAATATAATTATCTTCCACAACATCGCTCGGCGTACCATTATGGCTATCCGTACCGCCTACAAAGCCCAACTTGTAAGGGTTGCTACCCAGCTTAGCTTGAAAATCCAATCCTTTGATAACGGCCCAGCGTACAAAGTTTTCTTTTGCAAAGCTCCGCCCACTGTAATTTGTCATGCTATCGGCATTTTCGAAATCTGCAAATTCATCGGCCGGCCAAAGTTTGCGATTGACCTCGGAATTTCCTTTTATTTGCATCATCTCTATAAGCGGCTCCCACTTTGCTCGACGCTTTGCATACTCGCCCGTTAGCGGTTTTCCCTTATTATCCACGGGCTCAAACATCAACCCCTTACTGGCATTCGAGTTATGCGGAATGGCTAACAATGTCGAACCCTGCTGCTCTTGCTTTTCAAGCCAGCCCCAAACGACTTCTTCATCACTGGTATCAATCGAGCTTATTGGCATGTGCGGCAATTTAAGGTCTCGAAAAATAATATTGCGGTGCATATTCCCACCCTTAGGTGCTGCACTCCATTCAAATGCTGGCAACGTAGTAAACTTTCCCGGCTCGTAATGTTCTATTGCCGCATCAATAATAACTTGCCAGCCCATTTTGAAAACGTCATCGCCAGGGTAAAACGGCGTATGCTGTGGTGAACCTGAACGATTATTTGAGACAACGTATTTAAGAAACCAAGCTTCTTGGTCTTCAAAATTATCGAGAGATCTCAGCTCTACTAGTTCCGGCTGCCCATGACCCGGCGAACCTTCGACCAACGTTGAATACATTTCACCCAAAAACTCAGAGTGATCGGTAACTGCTGCAAAATCCAAAGGTTTAACAATGTTGTGTATTTGCCCGTTAACCATCATTGACTCGCCCTTCGCAAATACTAACACCTCCCTGAAATACTAACGCCTCCCTGAAATACTACCGCCTCCCTATTGTACCGACCGGCATATGGGTCGTACGTAACCATAAACAAAATACACTTATTTCACTTCACTTGTTAATTTTGGCCGCTTATGTCTACATCTCCGGTATAAAGCTGAGGGGTTTTCCTAGCAAGCTTGTGAAAATAGCGTAACACAAACAGACTCATCTTCGTTTGCGCCTTTCCCGTTGCTGGCACTGAACCCTTGATATTCACATATTCTATGTACCCCCACTGAAAACTTGAATATCCAACAGTATTCGCCCAAGAAGTATTTCCAATGAATACGGAGACGTAAGCGTTTATACGTATCCATCGACACCTGAGGTTACACATACCGTTACTAGCTCCGGAATAATAATGCATTTCAACAGAAACACTAATAATGCCAAGCTAAACCCTTAGCCTAAGAGCTTTAAAACGTAAGCCGCAAAGGGGGGAACAGTTCTTTTTCAGTAAAGAAAATGCCGGAACGCAGACCTTTTTGAAGCACAGAGTTTTATAAAAATTTATTTACATCTACCATAGAGCAGCCCCATAAATAAGAGGTTAGACTTTATTTCCATTTATTACCCCGAAAAATAGGCTGGAAAATCAACTCTACACGCTGCAATTACCCTCAATCATAAATAGAACACGACACTGCAAAAAAAACCTGCAATATCGTGTTTAGAACTTACTTAGATGCTTGATTCTTTGTTAGTGCGCTGCTTAAGGTACTACCCCACTGATGAAAATGTTCTTTCAAGTTATGTTCGTGGTTAAGTCGTGTATTTTCTTGAACATTTTTGCCTATATTTTGAACTCCCTCCGCTAGCGTTAGGAGGTCGCCTGTATGTGCATCCCGCAATCGCACTTCAAATTTAATCTCGCCAGACCCCTGAGTAACGCCAGACTTATCTCCACGCTTTGCCCAGGGTGTTAAACGAACAACTTTAATATCAACGAGCATTGCGTTTGCCGAAGCTTGTTCAACAACCTTGTATTTACCACTCTCCGATAAACCAGCGGATATACTTTCAAGATATACACTGCGCATATAACTGATATTCTTCTCGCTGATCACCCACTTGTGTGGCTTATTGTTTTCTGCCCAGGGTGGCGGAACCACATTCTGGTCAGATAAATCGAGCGGGGAAACCACAAATTCGCTGTACTTGTTCAAATCCATTCCCGGACGAACATATTCAATAGAAACATCTGCCTGTGCGCTGGAGGCCATTAGCGGCAGCGCTACCAAAACAAATAATGTCATGGCGCGGATCGCCATTTTTATCACACCAAAGGTGTTTCGCATATTCATTACTCCTTGTTTACAAATTAATAACCAAACTATTTTTATTAGAAACTTCGATATTATCATGGGCTTTGGTATTTCCTGTATTCTAGGTACTTACGTTCATACATACGTTCATACATACGTACATTCATACCACCTACCCCATCAATACAGCTAACAGCACACTAAGAATTGGGCAAATCACACGCTCGCCTTCAATTAAGCTGAAGCCTGAAAAGCAAGAATAGAATAAGCGCCACGCTCATTAAACGCTCCCGAGCGCCAATGTAGCAAAATGCAGCATTCGAAAAGCGATTGACGGCTACTTAGCAAACCGCCAGAGCAAACTTAAAGCCAAAGATCAAAAGGCAATTATAACAAGCACTTCTTACCCCGTCCTATTTCAATTTCAATAAACCTAACCCGTATGCGAAAGACACCTTTAATCCGAAGAATATCCGGCGCGCAAATTATTGATCACCAGCAAGCGGTCTTCAGCCTTTTATAATCCATCGAAATCAACAGACACCCCTGTAATAACCACAAATAAATGATGAGAATAGCCCCAATCACCACAATAGCTGGGGCATAGAGCCATCGCATTTTTACCTTGCGGAACAGCCAAGCGGACTAGCCCGTTGGTTCCCGCCCCTCTAACGGTAATCTATCCATACGTGTTGGGTACTGCTCCGGATTGCCATTGACTGCTTTATTGTTGGGTTTGATAGTGCTCTAGCGCTTAAGCCGTGCACTGGAATGGAATTGTTAGCCACGGCCACTGCAAAACCCCAAGCCGTAGCCCACCTAAAGTCAGCTACCAGCAACAGTTGGGCACATAATGTACCGTTGCAACCTTAGGGCATCAGTAACGCACAAGCCCTTTTCAAGGGTCAATCAATGCAACCCACACTACACTCTAGCCCGACCTAAGGCTCTAGCATCAGCTACTCCAGCTGCTCACACTTGCACTTGCCCTTCCCCATAGACAGTCCTGCGATCTATTGGGTGCCTGGAACCCCGCCTACAGACTTTCCTGCGTGCAGCTTATATTTACTTTCAATGTAATCCAATACTTCGCTTTGTGCGTAACAACCAAACAAGCTTTACGACTTACAAGGCTTCAGCTTCCATATTCTTTCTCAAATATTATAAAAGTGATGAACCCTGAACATATCGCCATAATGTGGTTTAGAAAAGACCTGAGACTCACCGACAACCCCGCACTTGTTGAAGCAGCAGCAAAGGGCCGGGTATTGCCTGTATTTGTGCTTGATGATGACAGTCCGGGTAAGAATCAATATGGCTCTGCGAGCCGCTGGTGGCTTCATCACTCGCTTGAGGAGCTTAACAAACAGCTCAATGGGCAACTACACATCTACAAGGGTGATGCCAAACACATTATACCCAATCTGGCAGGGAGTTTTGCCAACTGCTCCGTTCACTGGAATCGTAGCTACGAACCGTGGCGCATACAAAGGGATAAAACAATAAAAGCATTACTTGCCGAAAAAAATATTGATTCTAATAGCTTTAATGGATCGTTATTATGGGAACCGTGGGAAACCTTAAAACGCGATGGAACACCTTATAAGGTGTTCACTCCGTTTTATCGAAATGCGTGCTCTAGCGCTATTCAACCGCGTACACCCGTAAAAAAACCGAAGCTCAAACTGGAGGATAGCCCTCACAACTCTTTGGATATTTCTGCACTTAACCTTCTGCCAAAAATCCCCTGGGACGCACAATTCAAAACTCATTGGCAGCCCGGTGAAGCCGGTGCGCGAAAGCGAACCAAGGTGTTTATTAAAAGTGGAATAAAGGACTACAAAGAAGGGCGCAATTTTCCCGATAAAAAAAACGTCTCGTATTTATCTCCTCATCTGCATTGGGGCGAGCTATCCCCCCATCAAATCTGGCATGACATACAAGCGTTAGCGGCAGGAGAAAACGAAGATTGCTTTAAAAGTGAATTAGGTTGGAGAGAGTTTTCCCACGCTCTTTTGTATTATTTTCCGACGATTACACACAACAACCTGCAATCTAAGTTTGATGCATTTCCATGGAAAAATAATGCGCGATTACTGAAAGCCTGGCAGGAAGGTAAAACAGGTTACCCAATCGTCGATGCTGGCATGCGTGAACTGTGGCAAACTGGCTATATGCACAACCGAGTAAGAATGATTACAGGTTCTTTTCTCGTTAAAAATCTTTTGATTCACTGGCACTACGGCGCCAAATGGTTTTGGGATTGTCTACTAGACGCCGACCTCGCAAACAATAGTGCAAGCTGGCAATGGATAGCCGGGTGCGGAGCAGACGCTGCCCCCTACTTTCGTATATTTAACCCGGTGACACAGGGGCAAAAGTTTGACTCAGACGGTGCCTACACACGTCGTTTCGTACCGGAACTGGCGAATCTGCCCGACAAGCTACTGTTTAGCCCATGGCTAGCGCCTGACTCAACATTGCAGGCCGCTGGCGTAGAGCTAGGGGTAAACTACCCTAACCCTATTGTCGACATTAAAACATCAAGAGTTGAAGCGCTTGATGCCTTCCAAAGTATAAGAAGATAAAGTTGAGGCACCTCAATTCGAGGCTTAGACGTCTTACTGAAACCACCAATTTATACCGTTATTGATAGGCCACCCCCAATAATCAACTGGATTTACGCATCCAAACTGACTGAGAGTTTCGACAAAATGTGTAAACGCCATCTGAACTTCTATCGTTACTATCAAAAACGGTTATCGAGATGGCTCGACAGGAATTAACTTCTGCCATTGGCACAAATACACCTTTTATATTTTTGTTCGGGAGTCGCCAGGAAAAAGGCCTATTATCGGCCCCATTTTCTAGTGTGTAATCTAGCTCACCCTTAAGGTACTGCCAATCTTGTTTTGAAAAATTACTGGTTGCAGCCTCAACCACCTTCCACTTATCAGCTCTTTTACAGAGATCGAAATGATATATTTCGGCCCTATTTTCGCCTTTTTTTAACGCAAACCGTATCCGTCGGCACTGCTCGCCATTCATTTGATAGCTAAACTTTGGTTCGAACACGCCTCTCAACCCACTGGGATGTTTCCACTGTAAAGACTCAAGATCTTTAACAGCTTCAAGTGTTTCTCTGGCAGATTTTTTTATTGTTGCCACTTCATCCTTATTCAACCCGGAGAAAACCGAACCATTAAGAAACCCATAGTTTGAGGCAACCGCTGTTGACGACAAGCACAAAAGGCACAGCAACAATAGCTTTCGCATGCTGAATATCTCCATAACAGTGAAACAAAAATAAAAACGAAACTTTCCTGATCTCGCCAACAATTAAACTGAACGCACTTTGCGTTTAAAAGGTACCGTTATTAATTGATCTTAACCTCTGGTTAAAATCATTCAGCAGAGGTGCCATTAACCTTAAGGTGCTCTCCTATTAAACGGCCAATCAATACACTCAAGTACATCACACCACTACATGCCTCGAGTATAACCAACGCCTGCGAAATTGGTCTTTGAGGCGCTATATCCCCAAAACCTAACGTTGTAAGCGTTACAAAACTAAAGTAGGTACATTCGAAAAACATGGCACCTTTATTAATCGAACCAATACCAGAGAAAGCATCTGGTAGATAATGATGCGTAATTATATAAACCTGCCCCCAAAGAACGCCGAGCAAAAGATACACGCAAATAGCACCTACTATGCGATTGCGGTTTATTTCACCTCCACCAAGCACATCTGAAAGTGCCAACCAAACAGTAAACACATAAAAAGCTAAAAGTACAAAGTTGAGATATATAACTGGCGGAGCTGAAGTAAACATACTGGCAGTCGTTATGAATAATGCCATTGCTGCCAACCCCCACCCAATTATCGTCACATAAACAACATCGGAGAGGCTCCAAACACTAACAATCAACATTGCGCAGAAAACAAACTGCACCAGCGGCGCACTGGACAACAACCGTGTTTCCACAACCAACGGCATTGCCAGCAAAACAAGCAGAAGCCCGAAAAACAGGTAGGAATAATTAATATCTTTTTTCAATTTTAAGGGCATTCTTGTAACGTCTATCGTTAAAATTTCGAAACGGTGGAGCTTACTCTAGCGTCACTCACCTAGCTAACACTGACAGGCATATGACACAGGCAACAACTAAATACAGTAATTTCGACGGGCTCAAAAAATCACTTCAGGGTGCTAGCAACATTATCTATCGCCTTAAACCACTTACTAAAAGCCAACTTCATCTTCCTAATGTTGTTCATTCGGTCATTGCGCTCCAGATACATGCTATCGCCCACCTCTTCCTCATGCGTAGCATATGCAACCAACTCTCCTGTGGATGCGTCCGTAAGCTTTATAACCATTTTTACGTACCCTACGCTGTGAGTGAATATCTTTTCGCCTGAACTACGATCATTGCTTCTATCTTTAGACGCTGACGGATAGAAATCGGTAAAAACAAACTCTCCGGATAACGTACCTTCGCCCACCCCTTTTGCAATGGAAAGACTTTTATCACCGGTAAATGTTTTTTCCGCCGTTTCTCTAAACCCGCGCTGTAACGAGGCATGATCTTGTTCGGTCAACGCCCATTTATCACCGGAATTTAAGCGTCGATCATCTATTTTTAAAGTGCTTAGGTTGAGATCAGCCAAATACAACTTGCTGTAGCGCGCAAACACATCCCCAGACAATACGTAAAGCTCGTCAAAACCAGCCCCCTCTACCCGGCTTAGTTGAGGGTGATTTGGTGCCGATTCGCCAGCAACAAACTCGGGAGTACTTGTGCAAGACACCAAAAACAAAGTAATAACTAAAAATAATATTTTCATGCATGAATCTCCAAAAACCTATGGACGAATATTTAGGGACATTTTAATAAAGGGTGTAGATGCTATATTTTGTTCGAATTCGACGTTACCCTGCTCTTCAATCGAGTAACGACCAAAACCTGAATACCCAGCACCGACTTCCCCCCAAAGCATGCTAAACAATTGCCGCTCGTACGAAAGCCCTACATTAACCTGGCTAATACTTTTTACGTCAAGCTCAGTTTCACCATCTGCAACCCACTGACTAGTCGAATAAATTGCGCCCAATCTGTATATGCTGTGCTTATTGGGGGCATATGAAATGGCAGGCCAGGGTAGGAGTGCACTCACGCTCCATTTTTTACCCAAATACAGATCGAAACCAATATACGGGATATATGTTTGCATAGATTGCTCGTTGATACCAACTAAGCCCCAGTAGGTATGGAATGTGGGACGATGACGATAACGAAATCCCCCTCCACCAATACTTCCCCAAGGATGATCAATAGACTTGCCAAAATCGAAACCGCTATAGTAGTAATAGAACGCGCCCACCTGAATCGACGTACTAGGCTGGCCAACCCAAGCCAGCATGCCACCCGCCGTTTTTATCGTGCGTTTTTGGTTTTCACCTCCGGGAACGTTCAATTCTATTGTCTCGTAGTCGAGGGTCTCGCCGAGCAAAATCATGTTCTTTTGGCCCACCCACACCGGTAAACCCAGCGCATGGGAATAGTTTTGAAGTGAAAGTTCGCAGCTTTCCGGCCCACAGTCCTCCAACTCTATGCCACCTTGAACATTCCCCCCCAAATAACCAACAGGGAAAAACGGGACATTCGAAACATTCCGGTCAAAAACAAAATCACTGCGCATTACAGCATCGATAATATTCTCACCAACAGCATGGGCGCGAGCTGTTACAACCACTATCGAAAAACAAAAAACACAACGCCAAAATTTCACAAAATTTACCCTATTGGTTTTCGCTGGTAGTAGGTCCATCTCTACCGACCTTTAGCTTTACGAGAAAATAGCCTCCAACCAAACATATCACAACAAAACCTGCCGCAAAAATAGTTAGCGGGTCCGAGTGGTGATAGTCAAGCGTGATGAGATGACGCGAAGTTGCAATTATAGCGATAGCTAAAATTGCCTCCATTTTGATACTGCTATTTTCAGCAAATGACTTAACAGTACCTATTAGTTCAATCCCCAACAAAACCAGTAGAAAACCGCCAAAAACATGGTAAAGACCTGTCTGTAATCGTCCAATCGGCTCCGCTATTTTCTGCCCTTCAGAAAAAAGGGCCACTATAGGCTGAACATCCACGACAGTTTTAAGTAAAACGATTGTAAACATAACCGCCGCATACGTAATGGCAATCATCAGTAAAACGGCCATTACAAGTGTAATCAAGCGCTCGAAGCGAGGGTAAACCTCGCGAAAAAAACGTTCTGTCATCTATCCATCCCCTAATTATGTATTTTTTTCCGAGTGCTACTGACGTAATACGCTTATATACCGCAAACGTTTATATCGCAATTTTTCACTATTCAGCTAGGCAGCCTATACGGCGATCATTTTTGCCCTTCACGCATATCCTATTCAACAAACGCAGGTCTATACACTTAGCGCGTGGGCCCTATCTATCTTTTCCTGAATTACCGTACCGCGGATACAAGCTACTTCCCCGAAGGGAAACTACCCATAAGCACCTGGGTCAACCTATCTATTCGCCGCAAGCGTTCCTCAGGTTCCAACCCTTCAATAACGAAGGCCTCTACACTTGATCGCCACAGGAGGTTATTTCGGATTGCCTGGCTACCCGACTCAAGCACCCATGCATTATTCTTCGCCACAGCGGCTATAACGGTAGCCGTACGGTCTTGCTCAGCAGCATTCATCCCAGGCGCTACCTGAAAAAATTGGGATACACGCTTAGAAGACTCCACCTGGTTATCGAGTACTGCGAGGCCTAACACATAGGTGGCATTAGAAGCGTCTGTGGTAAAACGGTAACCACGCTTTTCCAACAGTTCTTTTACTTGCCCCATCATGTGGGAAATAAGCATATTTGCATCAGGCTCACCTTCTGGAACAGACCATATAATGCCGTTTTCGTACCAGCTAAAAGTATCACCAACTAAGGGGCTAAACGTTGGACTTTTTGTAGCCGCAGCAGAATAGGCTTGCTTGGCGCGAATATCGTCTTCTTCGCTCGATGGGTTAGGGCTGGTACAGGCGGTAAACAAAACAGCCAATAGAAAAATAGCTAAGGCTTTAAATGAGAGCATGGTTAATCCTAAATTTGGTCCGAATGTGATTATACATTTGATACTGGCAACAGGAACCAGCGTTATTAGCCTGTTTCAACAATTCATTTTCAGTGCACCCCGCTAGTATTTTCCGTAACTAGAAACTCACCAACAAAAAATATGGGATGGATATTCTACATTACACGAAGGTAGCGTTCATAACCCTCGCCTATGATTCGAGCTTTGCGCTTCGATCTACCAGGATTTCAATTACCGAAATTACCGAAATTACCGCCACAGGCTAAATTAACAACCGCGCTTCACAACAACATTGAACCTGTTCATGCTACCCAATGGAGCGCCACGGTTACTTGAAGCTTTACCCTACGGAGCGTTATAAAGCGACTAATACGACCGGTAATCTCGTGCCAACCAACAAGAAAGCATGATTTAGTTTTGCCACGCTGGTGAATCATCGTTAAACTTCCACATTTTAAGCTGATTGGGGAACCAGACAACAAGTTCAGCTTCTACTTCCCCCCTACGGAGAACACAATGCATAAACGTTTTTATAAACCCGCCCTAATGTGCATCGCATTAGCCATTTTTTGGAGCTCTAGCACACAAGCTAGGCGTGTAGGTTCTGGTGAGGCCATTTTTATATTGCCCTATGTCCAGAGTCAAACCATCGATTTTGAAGGTGGCGCCAAGGCTGACATCAATTCAGACCCAGGTATAGGTTTCGGTTTTGCTTACAACTACAGCTCAAAACTTGCCGGCAGAGTTGATTTTCTTTGGAACAATGTAAGTTACGATGCCACCAGAATTATTGACGATGCTGACAAAACAGAAGAAATTGTATCGGGCAGGCTAGACACCTTTAACCTTTTACTGGGTGGGGAATATTACTTCCTCGAAAACGAATTATCTCCGTTCGTTGCAGCGGGCATTGGCTGGAATTATATCGATACGAATATTCCATCTGGCCCACCATCGAATGTCTGCTGGTGGGACCCGTTCTGGGGGTATATTTGTAGCGGATATCGACCAACCTACGGCTCAAATGAATTTTCGTACAACTTTGGCCTTGGGCTGCGGGTGCCGGTAGGACGATCAAATTTCCTAAAAGTAGGCTACTACACGAGCTATTCGGATCTAAACAACTCAACCTCTTCTACTTCAATCGATACGTTTCGATTCGAATTTGGATTCAGCTACTAAGAAGCAGTAACCGACATTTTGTTGAAATACCGCTTCATTGAAGCCAAAAAGACTACCGGAGAAAGCTCTAAACGACTTCCTCCGGTTTTTTTTGAGCAGAATTTAGATGCCCTTTAGGGAGCTTTTAATGAAATGGGAACAGATAGTCCACCCAAGCGGACATACGCAGTAATATTTTGCGCACAATCGCGATATGATGAAAATGCTTCGAGTAAATAGCTGACTGAGCATATGCGCCGCCCGGAACCCGCCCGGCATACTTTTCAAAGCGCTCATCAGTGATATGAATTAATACCGGAATCTGCCCAGCCAAAGGCGCCATTGCCGGGCTAACCAGATCCCCCGACGCCTGAACTTGGCCCTCGGCAAGTGCCGGTAAAACAGATTTCACCTCCGCGCTAAAGACCGTTCCCGGAATACCATCGAAAGCAACCTCAGCCTCCGAGCCAACCTCCAAACGCAACATCGTATTCTGACTGAACCAACCAATAAGGTACTGCTCGTCCGTCGCAATAAATATCATTACGGGTCGCTGAGGTATATTCGACGCTCGCATACCGTGCCATAGCGCTACCTGAGTAACGTAACCATCAGCGGGAGCTCGCTCAGTGGTTTGCTCTAGCTGATAATTGGCTTGTGCAAGTTGTGCGTGTAAATCGTTCAACGTAGCCGTGGCTAAATCAAAATCTCTTTTGCTACCTGCGTTACGCTGAAATAGAGAGTTGGCACGATCAATATCGGCATTAGCCAATTCTATACGCGCCTCTAAGCCTTTAATGGTGTATTGAAAGGGCGTAGGGTCCAAGCGGAACAAGACATCACCTTTTTCCAAGGATTGATGATGGCCCTTTACCGCCACTTCTATTACTTCGCCGTTAACATGCGGCACTATTGGTGTCGATATAAAGTACTGCCTACTTATTTCAGCGTAGGGGTGGTTGTAATTCAGGGTTAAAATGAGCCCGCCCATAAATACAATTCCACCTAACACAGCGGTAGGTATACTCCATTTATTGAGGGGGATTTTGAAAACCTTAAATAGAACAATACAAATTGCCGCATAGGTGAGGATTAACAGTGAATCCATTACTTTTCCTCCCCAGCGCTTTCACTATGGCCTACAGCAGAACCCGCTTTTTCAAGCTCCTCCAGCCGCTGAGATAGCAATTTTATTTGCGCTGTAATACTTGCAGGGCTTTCACCTCTATCGCCCCCAGAGGAGGCCATACCCCACCCTCGATCCTCTCGGTAAAGCGTGGCCCATATCCACAAAAAAGGCCAAATAAAATGCAATGTAAACAAGCTTATCCAGCCAGCATAGTGTATTGCGTCCTGATGTGGATGGTTACGATGTACTGAAATCTCATACGGAATATCATGAATCACAATAATGCCGTAAAAGATCGTTACAGTCGCGAAGATCAATATTACGAGTGCCACATAATCCAACACTTTGTTATCTCCATTTTATTTAGGTCACCTCTAATTAATTGCTTTTGGACTCTGACGCTGTGTGGGCAGAGACTAAAATCAAATATTTGAGGTGCTCTCAACTATCGACTATCGACTATCAAGGCTTAAACGGTAGGTAATTGCAGGTAAACGCGGGTAATCATCTCTACAGTACAAGCTTCCTTTCTGCTTGGCGCTATTTCGATGTGAATCTCTTCGGTGATATCCAGGCTGCGTTTGTTGGCAACCAACTCCCTTAAAATGCTTCTGGTACGAATTGCGTTGCCAGGTTTAACGGGAGCAAGAAAACGCGCATTGTTCAACCCACAATTCACGATTAAACGTGCGTTGGGGTAATGTAGGCTGGCATAAGCCTCTAGGCTGCGAAGCTTGGGGATGAGCGACAAGATAAGAAAGCCATGGGCAACCGTCGATTTAAACGGCGAGGAATGTTTGGCCTGCTCCGGGTCTACATGGATCCACTGCTTGTCACCCGTAACCTCAGCAAAATTGTCTATATCTTGCTGACTTAGCTTATGCCAATCGCCAATATGTATTTCTTGGCCAAGTCGGGATTGTAGCCGCAGCTTTAATTCGAGCACTTCAGAGGTAGGGATTACAGCGGAATGTTGCTCCTCATTGGCTACCGCCATTAATCTAGAAAACCAGGCACTGGCAAATGAGTTAGAAAATGAATTAGTAACTGATTGGTTAAAGTTTTCTTTCAACTCTCTAACCTGAGGCTCCCACTTTTTGATGAACTCGCCATTGCTGATCTGTATCTGCTGGCTCTTTTCTTTCAATAAGTTAACCAGTTTCACCAGAGCAATCCCCTTTTACAGTTAAACCAGTAATAGTTGGAGGTTTAGAACAACCTCGTTGAGGGCAATTAGTTACGAACTTGGGCATTCTACGGCATATCCCCACCGTAACAAGTGCTGTAATCATAGCGGTTTTAACGAGCAAACCAAATCCAAACAGTCCAAAACATTAACTAATTACGCTAAATTATTGATATATATAGAAACTTTGCCATAGAATAGGTTGAATTCACTCACGTTAATTGACCGCCTTTGAACTCACCAACCCCCATATTTGACAACTTCGACACGCTTGATAACCCCTTCCACCAGAAGGTCTTCCATATTGCGTCTTTCTTTGGCCGCAAGGAAGCTATTTTAGCGGCCGATACAGACTATGAGTTTTCACTTAAATTTTTGTACAGCTATATTGGCAGTAGTGCTACGTTTAGCGCCTACCGTCGCGAGCTGGAACGTCTGCTGCAGTGGTCCTGGTTTGTACGAAAGCTACCGATTACCGGGCTAAAACGAGAAGACATCGAAGCCTATGTAAAATTCGCCCGCAACCCTCCGGCCGCCTGGATTGGCTTAAAAAACGTGGCGCGCTTCAAACAGATTGGCGGTGACCGTAAACCCAATCCCGACTGGCGCCCCTATGTCGTCAGCATAAACAAAGAGCTCGTACGTGCAGGTATTACACCAACGATAGAACAATACGAGCTGTCTCAAAGTGCGCTAAAGGCCACCTTTTCTGTGCTCTCGTCCTTCTTTGGGTACCTCATTCAGGAAGGCGTGGTGGAAGCGAACCCCGTAGCGCTTATTCGGCAAAAAAGTAAATTCATTCAAAAAGAGCAAACACAAAAACCTATACGGCGGATATCAAACCTTCAGTGGGATTTCCTTAAAGAGCTCGCTCAAGAGTTAGCCGAACAAAACCCTGTAAAGTACGAACGCAGCCTGTTTATCCTTAATTGCTTATTCGGTATGTACCTGCGTATATCCGAAGTGGTTGCAGATGAACGCTCTACCCCCACCATGGGAGATTTTCAGCGGGATATGGACGGTAACTGGTGGTTCCACGTTACCGGTAAAGGCAATAAAAATCGCATTGTGACCGTATCTGACGAAATGCTTAATGCCCTTAAACGTTATCGCCAATTCCTCAACTTACCGGTACTCCCTGTATCTGGAGAGCGAACCCCCTTAGTGGCCAAAACAACCGGGCGTGGCGCGGTAACCAGCACAAGACAAATTCGCTCCCTACTCCAAGAGCTGTTCGATCAAGCCTACGAAAAAATGGTTAAAGAAGGCTTCGCCGACGACTCACAAGACCTGCGCTCGGCTACCGCGCACTGGCTGCGCCACACCGGCATTTCCGAAGATGTAAAAATTCGCCCGCGCGAACATGTCCGAGATGACGCAGGCCACGCAAGCATGGCAACCACTGACAAATACATCGACAGTGATTTACGCGAGCGCCACGCTTCCGGCCGACGAAAAAAGCTCTAGCCCTACCAAACTGATAAAAATTGTAAAAACCGCACCCAGTAGCTCCTGACTGGTGCAGGTTAAATGATAGGCTGCCTTCTTAACCTGAGGGAGCAAACACTATGTATCGACTTACCGGTACCCCGGCCCGCTTCGTATTCGCACTGGCCATCAGCTCGCTATATGCCTGCGGGGGCAACTCAACCGGCGGCAGTAACAACACACCCGCTAATTCCAGTAGCGCTACCTCAGCATCATCAAGCTCCAGCGTGTCTAACGTCAGCTCTTCCAGCTCAAGTATCTCATCAAGCGCCAGCGCTAGCGTTAATTCTTCAACAAGCAGCGCGTCTCAGTCCAGCGCAAGCAGCGCGGCATTAACCCGAGTGAGTAACACCCACTGTATTGCACCTACTCAAGTATCTCAGGGTGATACTAATTTTTCGTTTACCCAGGCTTTCCCCAATTTACCGGCAATATCTGGGCTGCTGGGGTTATTCCAAGCACCGGGTGACAACAACCATTGGTACGCATTGATACGCAACGGGTTGATATTGCGCTTTTCTACCGACACCAACGCCAGCACAACTGATACGTTTTTTGATCTAAGCGCTTCGGTACGTACCAGCTTCGAAATGGGTATGCTGGGCTTAGCGTTTCATCCGCAATTTGCCACCAACGGTGAATTTTTTATCTCTTACAACAACAATAATAACGAATCGGTTATCTCTCGATTCACCTTCAGTGGTGCCCTACCCGTTGCCACCAACACGGAAGAAATAATACTTACCGTTGCCCAGCCGGCACAAAACCACAATGGTGGCAATATCGGCTTCGGGCCGGATGGTTATCTTTATATAGGTTTTGGCGACGGAGGCGGCTCTAACGACCAATATGGTCACGGGCAAAACACCCAAACCTTGCTCGGAAATTTACTCCGTATAAATATCGATGCAGACACAGGCTACACCATTCCCAGCGACAACCCCTTCGTGGGGAATGCTAACTTTTTACCCGAAATATACGCCTATGGCCTACGCAACCCATGGCGCTGGAGCTTCGACAGCCAAAACGGCAGCCTTTGGCTGGCCGATGTTGGCCAAGGAAAATATGAAGAAGTGAACATTGTAAACCCCGGTGACAACCTGGGTTGGCCAATAATGGAGGGCAACAACTGCTTCGGCAGTAATGCCTGCTCAAGCGAGGGCCTCGCACTGCCCATTACCGAATACGACCATTCTGGCGGTGCCTGCTCAATTACCGGCGGCTTTGTATACCGAGGTAATGACAATGATATTAGCGGCCATTATTTTTACGCCGATTACTGCACCGGCGATATTTACCGCACCTGGCACGACGGAACAGAGTACCAGTCTGAAATTATTGGCCCAAGCCACACAAATATTGCGGCATTCGGCCAGGGCCACAGCGGCGAAGTCTATGCGCTAGCGGTCAGCGCGAGCGCCGGCAATAATATTTTTAAAATTGAGCAAACAGAAAGCGGTAATAGCAATATTCCACAACTGTTATCGGCCACCGGCTGTTACCAGTCCACACCTGACAAAACGCCTGCCGAGAGCCTTGTACCCGTTAGCCTCAACGCTCCGTTTTGGTCAGATGGCGCAGAAAAGGAACGGTTTTTTGCCATTCCAGACAACACCTACATCAGCCTTGATAATGACGGCGATTTTGAGTTTCCTCAGGGAGCGGTTCTGGTTAAAAACTTTTACGACGGCAGCCAAATACTGGAAACTCGCCTGCTTATGCACCACAGCACAGGCTGGGCAGGATACAGCTATGAATGGCTAGAAGACGGCAGTGATGCACGCCTACTTAGCGAAGCAAAAGAAGTGGATACAGGTAATTTTACCCATACCTTCCCAAGCCAAAGCCAATGCACTATCTGCCATACCGGCGCCGCGGGCGTATCACTTGGGTTTGAAGCCATGCAGCTGGAAAAAAGCCACACCTACACCAGCGGTATTACCGTAAATAGCCAAATGCAGGAACTTTACCGGGCTGGCTTTTTAGCTATGGATCCCTCCACCATTACCTACCCAACAATGGAGCCGCTCACCAACAACCAAGCCAGTATTGGCGACCGAGCACGCGCCTACTTACACAGCAATTGCAGTGGTTGCCATAGGCCCGGTAGCACAGCGGCACAAATGGATTTACGCTATACAACGCCACTTACAAATACAGGGGCCTGCAACCAGGAGCCTTACGGCGGAAACCTAGGCATAGCCAACGCGCGCATTATTGCACCAGGCTCGGCTGAACGCTCGATAATGCTCGAACGCATATCGGTATTAAACGAAAATCGAATGCCACCTCTCGCCACCCAGCGGCTTGATGAAAGCGCCATAAGCGTAATAGAAACATGGATTAACGGAATGAGTGACTGTACAGATTAGTACGAGTTTGCAAAAGTGAAGCAGGAGGGAGGAGTACTAACAACGGGTTGCTGAATCACTGAGCGTATCAACAATATCATACCCGTAAACGTAAAACGCCGCGCTCACAAGAGCGCGACGTTGTCTAAATACGGTTTTCTATTTAAACGGGTACAACCTTGTTAGCACAAGGACCTTTCTGGCCTTGACCAACTTCAAACTCAACAGCCTGACCATCATTTAAAGTTGCGTAACCGCCACCTGCTTGAATTTCAGAATGATGAACAAACAAATCTTTGCTGCCGTCTTCTGGAGTGATAAAACCAAAACCTTTGTCCGCGTTAAACCACTTAACTGTGCCTTTAGCCATAATACTTTCTTCTCACATGGTGAAATAATTGAAAGACTCTATCCGCTATCACCATTACGAATACAGTTTTTGAAGTTGTTACAAACACCACCATATGACATGTAAAGCAAGTTGGGCACTTATTCGGGCCAAGAACCACATATCAATACCAATTAAATTGGCAACAGCAATTAACACCGAATACACAAGTGGAAACACCGGAAATACTATTACGGAAAAACCTTACAACCACCATTAACCTTGACGGGGTTCATGTTTTCACTAACATTTTGGATTCACGGCAAGCCTTAAATACCCTGCCATGCCAATAATGGCCTGCGTATCATACACCAAGCCGAAAGGCGGGCACAGGGGGGAGTAACAATAATTACTCTATATAGCATAAAAATACCGCAAATCTAGCCCCGAGTAGTGCTTCAGGCAGTATAAAATCAGACCCATGCGGATATTCACGCCAAACCACCATCCCAAATACGCCTCACCACCCCTTTTCTAGTCTTTGGCATTACAACACCACCAGGGACCAAAAAAACCTATTTTTTCCTATATAAAGAGGTTAGCTAGCTGAAAAGCCATCAAACGCTCAATTGCTACTCAATATTGGCTATTCGGGTCTCGGCGCCTCCAAGTGAAAGGCCCTAGGCTATTGCCACCATTTCATTTTGCCAGGCTGGGGCTGCAAAGCTTACCCCTTCACAAGGTTAATTCACCCGCAGCTCATAAGTAGTGAACTTATTACCGAGCAATTCACTTGTATAAACATTGCTCGCTATTTTATACAGAAACTTATAGTCACGACGAGTATGCAATAAATGAATGTAAACCTGCTTATGGCCAAACGCTTTTGCCCATTGCATAAGCTCACCGAACACCCGCTTTCCTAATCCCCAAAACTTACTATCGATTACAATCGCGATCTCATAACGCTCACCATCAAGCTGTATACCGCACCAGCCTGCTAATCGGTTATTGTACAACACGCCCCGCACCTTACAGCCAGGCATTGCATCCACCTCTAATTTTACTGCAATCCAAGCCTTTAAGGAATTCGCATCAAATAGCGCATGCTCAACCAAATGCTCACGAACCCTGCAACTGTTAACCAAGGGCAGCAACGCGTGAAGCTTCAGCGTATTGAATTCAACGTAGCTTATCACGTCCATTTTCTAGTGCGCTCGACTATAGTCTACCTAGGCTCAACACCCTACCAATAACACACCACAATTGGAAATATTCGGGGAATATCTAGCCATATAACGCCGCAAAGTCTTTAAAGAACTTAAAGGCATCGCAATTAAGATAGACTGCCATTCCAACAAGAAGCTATTCACCACTTTCACCACGGCAAACAAAATGAAAAAAGAGCAGATTCCCGCCATACATGCTTTTCGAGCCTTTGCCATTATAAGTGTTGTAGCCATCCACGCTTTTGAATTTGTTTTTTATTACGCGGGTCAAAGCACTGGCGCACTGCACCCCTGGATACCCTTCGCCCAAAAAGTGAACGCTATGCTATTCCACAGTAGCACGCTGTATTTTGCCCTTATTTCAGGTATTCTTTTTTCGCTGATTCTATCAAACCGCGGATGGAAACAGTTTTTTATCTCGAAAATAAGCTACGTTGCACTCCCCTATTTAATCTTCACTTGCCTCTTTACCTGGCGACACTACGCCTTCTCCGGCGAGCTGACTTATTTTGACAACGGTATTGCCCCCTATATTGAATCTGTTACAAACAACTTGTATACCGGTGGCGCACTATTTACCTTTTGGTATATCCCTATACTGCTAGTGTTGTATTTAAGCACACCGGTTATCGCATCACTGCTTAAACACAAGCAAGGTAAATGGCCCACACGGCTGGTTATTCTACTACCTCTGGTGATCTCACGAGTATGGCCGGAGCTAAGTTGGACAAATTACGTCTATTTTTTTGGTGCCTATACCTTAGGTATGCTTGCGGGCTCCCACTATCGAGAAGCGATTAGATTTATACAGCGTAACCATCGCACAATCTGTCTGCTTGCCTTCGGCTCATCAGCACTCATTCTAGTTTTGATGATGTTCGACATTCAACACCTAACAATAACCGACCTACAAGAAAGCGCATGGTATGTCCAAAAAATATCAATATCCGCACTGGTGCTGTATTGGTTCGAACGAAAGCTAACCCGCATACCGGTTTGGCTGGGCATAATAGGTGATTACACCTTTACCCTCTATTTCATACACGCCTATTTATTGTTTGCACTATACGATTTTTTCTTTATACGAGGCGCAGTATTGAATGGGTTAGTGGCGACGCTCATTTTTTCAATAATCACACTAGTAGCTACACTCTTGGCGTGTGCAGCTATCACCTATTCACTAAAAGCCATATTTGGAAAAAGTTCAAAATACATCATAGGTGCATAACACCACACAGGGGCCATCACCGACTTTTAATCACAACCGTATTTGCTAATTTATCGTGCCAGCCTTGCTTTCTGCGATCAAATGCAACCCAGATAATGCCGATCATGAAAACAAACATAGACGGAAAGTATGCCAAATATCGACCTATAGACTGCCCAACAGATAACTGTTGAGTAGCCCCAAGACTTACAATTTTAAGGCCGAGCAACATCTTCCCCGGCGTGGCCGACTTATAGTGCCAAAACAAGATTATCGCAATTGCGGGGAAAGCGTATGAAATAATATAATCCCAGAAACCTTTAGAAAAAGAGTCTGATACCCAATAGTTCTTACCGTAAATCAGCAAAAGCAACGGGGAACTTACAAGAAGCAGTATAACCGTGTCGATAATCGAAGCGATAACGCGAACCCAAAAGCCTGCATACACCACCTCTTCCTCCTCTCCGCGATCTAGAACGCTTGAGGGGGCCTGATATATATTTTCTTTTTCCATTGCTATATCACCAGATAAAATCGAAAATTTTGTAACTCCGCATGACATCTTACTTAAAAGTCACACCAAAAGAACAACGCTCATCCCACTTTAATGCTTCCCAGCTAAAAACCAAACGCTTTTCACCACTTTACCCTTCTCGCTATTTCACTGAATTATTTTTTGTGCTTAGCGAGAACGCAATCAAAACCGATTTCCTGTGCTAGAGAACCCCTAGCACAGGCTAAGCGTCCGCTCGATTTTGACTGTCTGCGCCGCTACTCATCTATTCCGGCATTAACACAAACCCTATTTCTTCCCTGTGTTTTGGCCTCGTATAACGCTTGATCTGCTCGCTTAAATAAATCATCTGGGTCAGGTTTGGTCATAGATGCCACACCGAAACTTGCGGTCACTTTTAAATCGGGGTGAATTTCAGCGTCTTCCAGTTTTCTTCTCAGTATTTCAGCTACCATTTGTGCACGATAAAGATCACAATCTTGGCATAACAGTAAAAACTCCTCCCCTCCCCAGCGAGCAGGGCAATCTGACCGTCGCGTATTTCCCCTCAGGAGAGCAGCAATAGCGATTAAGACTTCATCTCCAACGGCATGACCATAATGGTCGTTAACTTTCTTAAAATGATCAACATCAATCAGTATCAAAGAAAACGGCGTACGCTTATCTTGCCAAGACTTTAAGTTTTCAAAGAGAGCATCTCTAATGCCAATTCGATTAATCAAACCAGTCAATTGATCTGTTCTCGCCAAATCTACCAACTCCTTATTCTGTAGATCGAGTAGTTTATTAATCTCGGCTAACTCTTCTTTTTTACGCTTATCGCGCGCGAGCCGAAACTTTAACTTAACGAGACGAAAGGCCAGAAGTAACAGTATTAGTGCTGACCAGCCCAAAATTAAAGTACGAAAAATGGCCTCATTGGATACAAAATTTCCCTTCCATACAATTTTTTTCAAGCGAAATTTATGCTCCCCGGTAATTGCCCCCTCCCCTGTCTGTACCTCAACATAAATAACGTTACTAAATTCAGCATGCGAATACTTTAAAGGTACCTTGCTTGCTGCCAACCACCAATTGGCAACTTTGAAACCCTCCATTACAACGGTAAATCCTTCGCTTAAATTTTCAACTGGAATTACTATTTGATTGTATTTTGTGGACAAACTCCTTCCATTATAATAAGGATCGCCTGCATTTCTTAAGTAAAAACGGATAGAATTTGCCGCCCCTTCGTAATCCAGCCAAACTGTCATTTCCTGAAATTTAGATAGATCTAGGCCTTTACCGTTTTCGCCTCTAACGTCGATAATAAGGCCGCAGTAGATTGGTGAAATATTGCCCACCTCACATTTCCACATTTGTTCTTCTTCACGGACCCAGCTAACCTTGCTATTCCCTCCTGACGATGAATCATCACTCATGAACGAAACAAACGCTAAAGGGTCAAACTTTAGCGTTCGGTTAATCCAAGATTGCGGTGTCAATATCAACAAAAAAGACAGGCAAGCAAGAACTCCCAAAAACATCTCGATTTTGGAAATAAAACGAATATTTGATAGTTTTATCGAGGCCATTACACCCTACTTAAGCGCTCCGCTCATCAAAAATACTTTAATTGATCTTGCGTGACGACTCGATTACGACCACTCGATTTTGCACGGTATAACGCGTCGTCAGCGTTTTTAAATAATTGGCCTAAATCTGGCGAATCCAACGTTGAAACACCAAAGCTCGCGGTTACCGATATATCATGACAAAGCACAGTCTTCTCTAACACTCTTCTCAAATTATCGGCAACAGCCTGCGCGGACACTAAATCTGAATTTTTACAAGCTAGAATAAACTCCTCCCCCCCCCATCTCCCGACAAAACAGGATTCATCGACATTTCTCTTGATAAAATTCGCTAATGCAACTAACACATCGTCCCCCACATCATGCCCGAATTCATCATTAATATTTTTGAAATTATCCAAATCCATAATAATAACCGAAAATGGCTCATTCTTTTGGTTCCATTCATGCACGCCAGCCAGCAGACTATCTCTAATACCAATACGGTTGAGTAAGCCTGTTAACGCATCGGTTTGCGCAAGCTCTTCAAACTGTTTGTGTTGCAAATTTAGCAACTTGTTAATGGAGATAAGCTCATTCTGATGACGTGTATTCAACTTAATATCGCGATTCAATTGGAACATACGCAGTACAAGCAAACCAAGAATAGTTAAACCCCACACAGCAGCAAGCACGCGATATAGAATCTCATCCGATACTAGCTGGCCCTCCCAGGTAATTTTTTTTATATGAATTGTATTGCTCATCGACTTATGAAAAGAACCTGTTTGGATCTCCAAAAAAACCACATTTTTAAACTCAGGGTGAGCATATTCAAGTGGAATATTTTTCAGCGCGAGCCACCAATCGGCAACGCCAAAACTAGCCATTTCAAAAGGTTTTGCTTCAGTAAGGTACTCAACTGGGACTTCCACCAAATTGTACTTGGTGAACATCTCATCACAAGAAGAGAAATTACGAGGGTGGCGATTTCGGAGATAGACCCTGACGGTTTTGCTACTTCCTTGGTAATCCGCATCAATTGTCATACGATTAAAGCGGCTAAAATCAATACCCTGCCAACGTTCATTCAACAGATTGATTGTTAAACTGCAATAGGCCGATTTGTAATGCTCGTCCAGATCGCAGTGCCAAATCTGCTTTTCCTTATCTAGCCAACGCACCTGGCTAGCCCCTTTCGCCTCTGATGTTATGTTCGCCGGGTATTTTGTCGGATCGAGTTCGAAGGAGTGCGTTAGCCAGCCTTTTGGCAAAAAAAGAATAGCGAGCGACAGCACCGCGAAGAGGATCAATACGAGGTCTGAGCTCCGTATTGATTTAAACATTGCGTTTTTACTGATACTCATACTCTCGACTTTAAAGGGCGTAACTAAGCTAAAGTTTAGACTACATAACCCGCCCCAACCCGCTATATCGGCACCATAATCATTTTTTTGGTGTATGAAGGCAGGAAACATCAATTAGAAGTAGATGTAATTGGCTCTCCCTCAATCCTTATGGGCCTTCAAATATCTACGTTGATATTGCGAGTGTGGAGGGCATCAAATTTCAGGTAGCCGACACAAGCTATTGTAAGCTAGGTAAAAACATCTGCAGACTACACCACGCCGCCAACCAAAAATGCCAGAGGAGTGTCAAACGTTTTGAACCCCACACAACCTCCACACGCTTGCTACGCGTCGCGCTTTTCTGGTTGAATTTGCTCCATAAACGGGCAAAGACTTTGGGTTCCGCCGCCGCCAGAGGGGGCGCAAGATTGACCCCAAAGCCTAGTAGATGCGCTTATGCACCAAAGGATAGTCACGGAAGGTCAAAGCTTGCCTAATTAACGGTACACGGGCGCGCAAGCACAAAGGTTATATATAAAGGTTTTCACAAGGCGCGTCGTGGAATGCCCCCCCCCCAGTGGCTTACTCCAAGAAATGTAGGCCCAATATAGCGCGCCTCTAATAATCACTTTTGCCCTCTGGTTTTGTGTGCTTTCGTGCGCAGGGAAAGTTCAACCGGGATGCTCGGTGGCACGAGGGATGCCTTAACGGCGTGTATGAATCTCACACAAACCCACGAAGGGAGCGGCCAGGGATAGAGCGCAGGTCTACCTATCAAGGTAGTCTAGTCGCACCGCCGAGCCGTCTAGCCCCTCTCTAGCCCCAAATATTCTTATTCTTAGGGGATTCGACACTATCGGTTGTGATTTTTTTTGATGTTTTCTTATGAGTTTTTGGTGCTTTTTTAGTTGGCGCCTTACTCTTGCGGACATAATTCAAAATGGAAACGGGCACTACTTTCCTCACAGGAAAGCCTTCAACTTCTTTTCGAACGATCAAACGATTTAAGCGGCTTTCAATGGCGCACAAATTTTTAAAATCGCCCCACGCAACAAAAGAAATAGCTTCGCCTTTTGCGCCAGCACGGCCAGTACGGCCAACACGATGAATATATTCTTCTGGTTTAAAAGGCAGGTCGTAATTAACGACTCGACTAAGTTTACCGATATCTATGCCGCGAGCCGCCACACCGGTAGCCACCAAATACTTCAGATCACCGGATTTGAAATCCGCCAAAATTTTCTCGCGCATGGCTTGGCTTCTATCCCCATGAATAGACTCCGCTTTAATACCCCGTTTTGCAAGCTGACTAACCAGCTTAGCTGCGCCATGCTTCTTTTCTATAAAAATAAGCGCCTGATCCCACTTATATTCTTTGATCAAATGGCTTAGCAAAGCGGATTTCGTGTCTTTATCTACGGTAATTAACCATTGCTTGATCGAGGGTGCCGTTTTCGCTTTAGGGGAAATAGATATCTCTACGAGTGAATTGCCCACATTCCCATCAGCAAAGTCATCGGCCAGATCCCGAACGTCGTGACTCATAGTAGCTGAAAATAGTAAGTTCTGGCGCGCCGCCGGTAAGCGATCGATAATTTTCTTTATATCTCCGACAAACCCCATATCGACCATTCTGTCGGCTTCATCCAACACCAACACTTCAAGCTCATCAAAGTGCAATGCGCGCTGGTGAGCCATATCCAACAGCCTGCCCGGAGTGGCAACTAAGATATCTACACCTTCAATCAAACTCTGTTTTTGTGGCTCAGAATCAACACCACCGTATATAGCCATGGATCTGAGGTTCAAATTTTTACCATATTCGGCAATATTGGCTTCAATTTGTACTGCTAACTCTCGGGTAGGCGTTAGAATGAGTGCGCGTATACGTTTCCCACGGAGCTTACGATCCTTATTTAACATTTCCAAAATAGGCAAGACAAAAGAGGCTGTTTTACCCGTACCCGTTTGGGCGGTCGCAACTAAATCTTCACCAGAAAGAATGATGGGGATGGCCTGTTTTTGAATAGGCGTAGGGCTGGAATAGCCTAAGTCTTTAATAGCTTGTAAAATAGGATCACACAATCCAAGATTTGAAAATGGCATAGAGTCTCAGGTAATTAATCAATAACGGAGGGAGTTGCAAGTATAGCAGCGAGGCTTATATTGTAATAGGCGAATATCACCTAAGCCTCATCAAGGGAGCGAGTAAGGCCCCCAGCTTTCGGAGCCCCAGCTCAACAAACACCAGAGCTTAGGCTGAAGGCTTGGCGCTAAGTTTGCGCCAATGTAGATTACCATCAGCGCTTTTCATAAAGCGAAAACCGCCATTATTATGTACCTCACAACCTCGACAATTTATAGGCCAATATTCGAAAATTCATCTTGGAGGTCATTTTTAACCTCTGAAGGCTCCATAATCCACACATCGGCTCCAGAATTGGGGAATACGCCAATTTTCAGGCTGTCACGCTCCAAACCTGGCACCCACTTTGCGAAGAACTCTGGAACAGAAATACATTTTGGTGACAGGTTACCGTCAGAGCCATTACGGTGAGTTTTAGTGAAATCTGCGTGCGGCCAAATGGGCAAATATTCTATGTCATGCTCTTCGGAGTGAATCTTTAAAAATTCCATATCATCATTTATAAGTAGCCAAATATCTCTTTCTTCAGCCACCATGCTTAAAAACATTTCATACCGCGCTTCGCAATCTAGTTTTTCTATGTCTTTCACATTTATATCATTCATTTCTTAACATCCTTAATAGACCATAAAAAAGCAGACTCAAACAGCCGTCGCTATAGCGACATAGGCCTATATGGGCACCTATTTATTAGACGAATTTTCCAGCGCTTCTAACTTTTTATTTCGCTCGGAGGCTGTGTCTTGTACAAATGTATTCATATCCGTTTCGAACTCTTTAAGCTCGCTAGGAGCCACGGGTACTTTTGGCGGTGTAACATCTTGCTGATCTATATTGGTATTTAAGTCGCCTGAAGTTGGGTCAGGATACAATTGCGCACTTACTAGATAAGCAACTATTATTAGACCGATTAATAACGATATTAACCTCATTGTAAGAACCCTCGATAGGGTGTAGCAGCTTGTACACCGTATTGTTCCGCTGACACAGCTCGTTGAATCAAGCCGTTAAGTATTAGACCAACTCATCGAGCGTGACCATGCAGCCTTCACCTATCTAACTTTTCGCGTAGCAAAAAATTAGTCACGAAAATTCTTAAACTGAAACGGCTGACCAAACTCACCTTCGCGGACCAGCTGCATGGCGGCCTGTAAGTCATCACGTTTTTTTCCCGTTACACGTACCTGATCACCCTGAATCGCTATCTGAACCTTAGCTTTAGATTCCTTAATCATTTTAACGATTTTTTTCGCGACGTCTGTTTCGATACCATTCTTAAAACCCACAGTTCTTTGATATGTCTTACCGGTATGATCCAGTTTTCCAATATCCATGGTTTGCGGGTCGATACCGCGCTTCACTATTTTTGCACGTAAAATATCGATCATCTGCTCCAAGTGGAAATCTCCATCAGCCTTAACAACGGTGGCATCGTCTTTCCATTCAAAGCTTGCCTCTACACCACGAAAATCAAAGCGTGTTTCCACTTCGCGATTGGCATTATCGACAGCGTTGCGTGCTTCCTGATTTTCAACTTCAGAAACAATATCAAATGATGGCATAACTCCCCTCCTAAAGGCTGTATACGGATTACCGAACCAAAAGCCAAAACAGCTCGCTGACGGCGGCTCATGAAAGCTGACTGTAATTATGCCCAAATATTGTGGCATTCGCCACGAATACCCATCAAGAGTAAGCTTAGCCCCGCCCCCTCCTTACGAGATCAATAAACTAGGCGTTTATCGTCAAACAAACTTCTCTATCTGCTCTAGAAGCCTCTCCCTACACAACGGGCAAATAGTATTGACCGACCGGTTATCCCGCCTAAATAACGGCACTAGATAACAACCAGACTAAGACTTAAGTACGCCGAACAGCCACGGTACTGTTCCTGTAAGTAAAGCATCACGGAATGAACAATGCCTGCCCAAGGAAGCGATAAACCTCCCTAGGCACCATACCCCACTAGCACTCGGATCTGGCTTCGTGCGTCGCTCCACTTCCTTGCGCCTTGCAGTCGTGCGCCTCTCGCTACGTGCATTGCCCCTCTGTGGCCTTATACTGTAACCCGTAAAAACCACGATAATCGCCGTCTTTGGTGGAAGGTCGGAGCTTATCCCAAGAAGAACTCTTCGGTCGTGATACCTGTGCGCGCACGTAGCCACCAACCTCCTCAATGAGGAAAAACTGCTACTTTTTGACCCTAATAATAGGAGGAGCCCATTAGTCACCACCAGCGGATCACATTCAGTGGTTCTATCCGCTGCTATACTGCAAAGGCGCGTAAATTAATATTTACGGTTTAGACCTCTGTGGTGCAGCGCCCGTCGAGCAAGCTAGGTATAACTCATATAATGTTACCGACCCCCTTCAGAACACTTCCTGAGCTCTTCCGCAAAGACTTTAAGCTGTCCATATTGTGTACACTCGCAGGTTTTGTATTTTGCACGGTAACGCCCTTCGTGGTTTTTCGCCTACTCGCTGGTCAAATCACCATCTTCTTGATCGACCTCAGCCTAGTCATTATTTCCGTTGGTATTGCCGCTTATGCGCTCATCACTCGGCGCGTGGAGCATGCCGCCATTATGAGCGTCTTCTGTATCACCTCCGCGCTCGTTGCTACAGCCTTCTATAACCCAGAATCAGCGCCCTACTGGCTGTACTGCAATATATTTTTTGCCTTTACACTGGCTCCACCACGCACAGCATCGCTATTTGTTAGCATGGGTTTTGTATCAATTTTAGTGCAACCAAAAGCGTTCACAGGCATTGCCCAGTACGCTAGTTTTGTTGTAACGTTTCCCGCCGCTTTTATTTTTGCCTACATTTTTTCCAGCCGGAATGAAAGCCAGCGGAAAAAGCTAGCTGAACTCGCACTTACAGACGTACTCACTAATATTGGCAACCGCAGAGCATTTAACCAAGAACTAGAAGCTGCCAACGCATCTGCCCACAGTAAGCAGCCCCCATCAGCCATCGCGCTGTTGGATATCGATCACTTCAAAGCCATTAATGATAAATACGGTCACGAGCAAGGCGACAACGTATTAAAAGCTTTCGCCGAGGTTGTGGAAAATAATATTCGCCAAGATGACCGCTTATTTCGTATTGGCGGGGAAGAGTTTTGTCTTATATTTGACCATATCGATGAACGCAATGCGATCGCCAGTATGGAACGAATTTGCTTAGCCGTTAGCCAATTTAATTTCATTCAAGGCCACAGGGTGACAGTCTCCATAGGAATCACCCAGCTAAGCACGCAAGACTCACAAGAAGACAGCCTAAAGCGTGCCGACAGAGCCTTATATTCCGCCAAGCATACTGGTCGTAATAGAGTTGTTTACAGCTAATGATTACTTCAGAACACATTACTTCAGGACAAGCGGGCACAACAGTCATGCCATTGCTATTAATTAGATCTGATTTTTCTTTCTATTCACTTTTTTTAGTCTCGGGCACAGCTGAATGACCTGCTGGCGCAGTAACGGGTTCGGAACTCTTACTTTGATTTTCTGTCACATCGGACACCTCCTCTAGCAGCTTAAGTTGTTTCTTGTTTTCCTCAATCGCCTTTTGCTTAGTCTTCTTTTCTTCTTCACTCGCGGCTCCCTTTAGGGCAATTGAAAAACTCTCGATCTCTTCAGCAAGTTTCTGTTTCTCATTCTCAAGCTCCTCTGCCTTTTCAGCTTTATCAAAGGCGATGTCTTCCGCCGAACTTTTATGCTCATCGGGTGCCTTAACAACAGAAGCAGCAGGTATAGCACTTGCGCCATCATGAAGTTTTCTTTGATTCATGTAAGATGGCGACATAATTTCAACACCTTGACTATGCAGTGTATCTAACACGCAACCGTAAAGGTTAGACCTTACAGATATTAAACGTTTTGACTCGTCAAGAAGCCCAGATACACGGTATGTCACTGCAAAATTTCCCAACTCTAAAATATGGACGAAGGGTTCTTGTAACCCACAGGTTTGAGCCGCATCTATGAGAAGACGCTCAACCCGGTTATGGTCAACGTCATATCCCAGTGATAACGTTGCAGAAACAAGGGTTCCGGTTCTGATGGTGGTAACCACAGGGTTATTTATAAAGTAAATATTTGGCAGGGCAATAAGTTCCCGTGTTTCGGTTTGGATCTCCGTATCAAACAACCCTCGCTCCGATACTCGGCCAAAATAATCCCTAACTCGAATAAAATCCCCCACACGGAATGGCTTTGTGATTCTCAACAGAATTCCAGCCATGAGGTTAGAAATGATGGTTGTTGAAGAAAAGGCCAAGGTGCCCGAAATTGCAAGCCCAATCAGACCAATCAATTGATTGCGGGAGCTCTCGCTTATTGGCAACACGAGCACGGACGCAAGAAGCCCAACAATCGTCAACCCAAGCATGATTAGTTGATAAGGAAATTTCCGTTCGTTTCCAAGATCAACTTTTCTACCAATGAGAAACCAATGGGAAAACCACAGTATGGCTACAGTTGCTGTAGCCATACCCATGAAAGGTGTTAATGATGCTATTGATTCAATCATATATGAAACTTTTAAAAATATTTTTGTTTGTGATTGGCGAACGCTTAACTCACCTGCGCTTTGAACCTTAAGCTACCGCGACAAATCTCATGAATGAAAATAAAAAAATCAGGCAGGAGAAGGGAATTATTTTCATGAATTTCTATAGCCATGTTTAAAATATTAATTCTATTGAAACGCTCTAGACACCAAAACGATGCAACCTTGTGGCGCACATTTTTCTAAAACATTGATTTACATGAGTGCATACACCGTCGAATACGCTTTTCTCACGTGTATTAATTCTTGCAAACCCTTAACGCGATTGTTTTCGAAGTACTGCATATGAAAAAAAATACCCGAACGATCCGATTGCTAGGAAATACTTTTAGCCCTCCACACTAACACTTGTATTTTTTCATTTAATGCTCTTTGAGCAATGGAGCCAATGCTGATCGGACACTATTTTTTACCGATTTATTTGAAAAAACTTTGCTATTAAAATGCATTGACTGATCTTCATCACGCACACTTTTTATACGATAAAAATTAGGGACGCCTATCGCACCATAGGTTGTAGCAACCCACCCTCCATTCTCATCAAACACCATCAACTCTAGTGAAAGCCCCTGGGTTTCCCCGGTAAAATTAAAACTCCGGCGATACCCGTCTTCATCAACAAAATCACCCTTTATGGGAACGCGTATGCTAACACCATCCCAACGAGCACGCTGCCCCTTAAACTCGGCCTTCCTTAACACAAAACTCGGAATCAAAACATATTTTGCCTCCCAGCTCTTACACAAAATTTTTGAAACACCCGAAAGCGCTTGCATATATCGTTTAAAATCAAATTGGCCATTTTTTGCTGAGTAAAAGCCACCGATCTTATCCTCCATTTTCTCCCATAATATTGTATATTCATCTCCATCAGTAAGCTGAATTTGAACTGAGGCCTTATTTAACGCAGCCACAAGGGCTTGAGCTATCGGCTCCCGACCTATTTTCAACTCCTCATCAAAGTAATCAATTGGTACAACGACCACACGCTCATTTTCAAATTTTTGTCGGATCGTTGAAAACTGGTTATCCGGCGATATTTTTGTGCCAGCCAATGCAACGTTAACAATCAATCCAACAAAGAGTATTCCAAAAAAATATTTCTTCACATTTTCTCCTCAGAACCATTTTTAGGACATACGTACCAATACTTGAACCCAACAAAACTCCACTGCATATTACCACAGCATAAAGAATCTCAAAGAATGAGGAATGAGCTATGTCGCGCGTATCACTATGGCCTTGATGCGCTAACCGGTAAAGATTACGAATACCGCCGCCAGAGAGTTGAAGACCGCATTTTATTCCTAGGGGAGGTATTCTGTATAGATATCTTGCCTATGCGGTAATGGGTAACCACCAGCACGCGGTATCACACATCAATATTGCAGAAGCCCACAGTTTAACTGACCTAGAGGTATGCGAACGCTGGCACAAGGTTTACAAAGGCACCCTCTTAACTCAGATGTTTATAAAAGGTGGATCGCTCGACGAGGCCCAATGGCTTGCCGTTAAAGAAAAGGTCGATCTCTGACGGCTTGAACTAGCCAATATCAGGCTCTGGATGTGGGCCTTAACGAACCCATTGCCCGCATGGCGTACGCCAAAGACCAATGCACCGACAGGGTTCTGGACAGGGTTCTGCTCCTACAACAACCAGCATTTCCAACATCTATGTTGGTTAGCGCCGGTTTAAATCACAAACATTGCTCTATGAAAAAGCACTGGCCGCCTATAAGGCCTACATAGATTTGAACCCCATTCGAGCCAAAATGGCCAAGATCCCTAAATAATTTGAGCATACCTCAATTAAGCGCCATATTGAAAACCAAGCGACACATAACCATTGAAGCTCGCCGAATTTGTGGGCAACCCCAAGGTCCATCCTTTCACTACAGGATTACGTGCAGCTTGTGGATATTAACGGCAGAGCCATTCGTGAAAACAAACGCTGCTTTATCGACAACAACTTGCCTCCCACTCTAGAGCGACTCAGCATTGCCGGTCGTGAATGGCTTATTCCAACCACCTAGTTTGAATCCGGATTTAAAATTTTGTTTGGCTGTAAGGAGAAGCTAATGCTTGCGCTAAAGGCATTAGGACTAAAAAAAAGACCGGCATACGCCAATTTTGAAGCCATTTTGCGCCTATATGTAACACACTGGTAACGAGGGCAAAAAACAACAACCTAGGCTACAAACTCACTAACTATTCGGCTGTACTTATTCTTAACGTGGCTGTATTGCTTTATATAGTAACTGCCGAATGTTTTCTTCAATTCTGCTTATCACGCAGCCGGAGAATTCGCTTTGCTGGGTGGCATCTCGATTGAGAGACCACCCATTAACAGCACTTAAAACATTAATTCAAATTTGCCAGCGTTAAAATATTTTGGCCTTACTCTTGCCCTGGTGGAAAGGCAGAGAGTACATTCTTAACAATACTAGCAATTTTCGCCTCGCGCTCTTCGGCGGTTAATTCTGCTTTAGACATACGGGCTTCAGCAGTACCACGCCATACTAATTTGTCTGTTTTACCGCCAAGTATGTCCAATACGAAAGTTCCTTGCTTGTAGTGAGTAACTTTAGTTTCGACTTCAGGCTTATAAGCACCGTACCCAACGCCATAATAACGGTAGTGCGAACCGTAGTAAGCGCCATGATTCCAGCCAGAGGAGTATCCGTTGTAGGTGTTATACGTTCGAATATCTAGCTGATCTTCCGAGGTAATACTGTAGTTCACCAAGAAATCGGCTTTTTCAGTGTCCACCTGAGTAAAACCTTTTTTTAGCAACTCCACATCAACACTTTGTCGAATTCGCTCATCGACTATGTCATTGGCCGCGTAGGCCTTGCTAGACACATTATATTCGTTGGGCGCATGCCAGCTATAGGTTTTGTAATTAGCAAAATCCACTGTGGCTTTAAAATCAGATCCATAGGTAACGGGGTTACTCGAGCAGCCTAAAAAGGCAAGAGCAACACCGCACATGGCTATTATTTGAACAATTTTCATAAGGCTATTCTCTTTTTTCGTCCACGACAATTTAAGTATCTTAGTAATAAATCCAACGATCCTATTATACAGGCTGGAATCGCAAAGTCAGTGCAACGCACTAAATGGGCACTCACATTCATCGATTGGCTATGTTGCACCGATGGAATATGAGTGCAAAATGGCGGCTTAACAAGTCGGTGTGTGCAAAAGAGGGTTAGGTTCCCTGTCCGATATTTCAGCTTGAATCTAAATTCAAAAGTTTGATTAAATATAAGGAGAAGCTAATGCTCGCTGCAAAAGCCCTAGGCCTGCAAAGAAGACCCGCATACGTCAATTGTGAAGTGAAATTCCACTAACATCCCCTACCGATATTAGGCCCCGCCCCACTTTTTTTCTGAGAAAGGAATAGTCTCGCTTTAAATTTCAAGAAATCCTGTTTTTCACGTCAGAATAGATCTCGCACTCAGCGGGGACTAAGAACACCCCCCTGAATCAAAAAATCTTCCGGCTAATTGAGTGTGCTTTTCTTAAGATGGCTGTCCGATTAATTGACCATTGGACACCTTTACCTTGTTAGATTGTGGTGTCCGTTAAATCGGGGAAAGTTCATATTCCGGTTCGGCGTATTATTAGGTTTCCATTATTTTTTTATTCGTTATTCAGTCAAATTGGTAGGCGGAACCAATTTTGCTAACCCCTCCAGCATAATTACATACTGGTAGGCTCTTGTAGTGCTTTTCAACCTCCTTTCATAATACCTTATATAGCACGGTATTATTAGTGCGAAAAAAACTCCAGCCTGCAAATAATCCCCACTGAAAAATAGAACTAGGGAAATTAATGGTATAGCCACAACCAAGCTTCGGAAAAATTTCTGATCCGCCACCAAACGATCTATTTCGTTCATAGCCACAGGAAATAAAGTACTTAAAACTGATATTGCCCATTGAAAAGTATTAATAGAATCAATTTCATTTCCCGCAAGAAACTTATTTTTAATTTCTGATGCACGCTGAAATGCCTGCTCATTTGTATATGGATTTCGCCGCCTTCGATGCTTATCATATAAAGAATCAAGCCTAGCCCCTAGCAAATACGAGAAAAACAAAAAAGCTATCCATACCTGACTACCCTCAAGCGGAACAACATCTAAGAAAAAAGGCTTATACTACCTAGGCAGCAGCAAACGATACAGTTGCCTCTTGAAAAAACGATTTAATCAGGGCCTTATCCCGTTTGATACTTTCCAAATCTAAAACGGCACGATTCTTTAGTGATTCCCCCTTCTTGAGTGGCTTTTTTGATGTGCCGATATTTCTCACCTGATTCCACACAAGCTCGTCTGGGTTTAAATCCGGTGCGTACGGTGGTAGAAACACCATTTCAATTTTTCCTTCAAGTGTTTCAATATAGTCCGTGACCTTCTTTGATTTATGTACGGGATGCCCATCAACGATAAGTATGACGGGGTGGTTACGGCCTTTTTGGAAACTTTTTAAGCATTCAATACATTTATCCGCATTAAATTTTCCGTCAAAAACGTGATACCAAAAGCCCCCCTTATTTGATAACGCTGAGATCGCATTAATGGCCTGTCTTTGACCGCTTGTTCTGACGACAGGTGTCTTTCCTTTTTCACCCCAGGTACGCTGTAAAGGATCATCAGAACGAATAGTGGCTTCATCCAACCAAAATATCTCAGCCCCTTTCTTTTTAGCGTATGCCCTAACTTTAGGGTAGACGTCGTCAACCCATTCTTGCACCGCTTTCTCGTCCCGCTCATAAGCTCTACGTAGCGGTTTTTGTGGCGTCAAGCCCAAGCGATGCAGAATTTTACCGACACCGGAAATGCTTAGGGTAACGCCAAACCGTTCAAGAATTAAATCAGCAACAATTTGGCGTGTCCACAAACCAAAATCAAACCCATGCTGCCTAGGATCTCCGCCGATTATCCACCTCTTTATTTCTTGCTCTTCAAGATCGGATAGTGTTCGATTGCGTCCAGTGCGCGCCTTGGGAGCCAGAGCTTCAATTCCTTTTTCACGCGCTAAACGCAACCAAGTGAAAATTGTTCGGCTTCCAAGACCAAAACTGCGTGTCACTTCGGCCGCACTTTCACCATCATGCACTCGCTGCACGGCTATCTTGCGAACTAAATGCTGCTCTTCTGTACTAAGTTTTCTTGCGTCATTTTTCATGACTTCAATTATACAGGTTTCAAATGAAATGTATTGTTTTTTAGTGGCCCGCTAGTACTTACTGTAAGTCACAAATGTAAACATTCCCCCCGGAAGAAAGATTGAAAAAAAATCAATCATTCCCACAAAATAATCTCCTGGCTTTACCATTATCCAAACCCTCTTACGCCTAATTAAAAAACACCCATGATGTCTAAATCACTTGATAATCTTTGCTACCTTATTTATCCATAATTTAAAACGACCACCTAGGTCAGCTGTGAATGTTATGCCTTATAATGTATCCGTAATATTTTTTTAAAAAAAATGATGTGACTGACTTTCAGACCTCCTCACTAAAACAATGACTTTCGGACACCAACACTTGTACCGGAACACGAGGACGGACCACGAGGGACCACGAGGGAACACGAGGACGGACCACGAGGGACCACGAGGGACCACGAGGGACCACGAGGGACCACGAGGGACCACGAGGGACCACGAGGGACCACGAGGGACCACGAGGGACCACGAGGGACCACGAGGGACCACGAGGGACCACGAGGGACCACGAGGGGACAGGGACCACGAGGACACCCACCCCCCATTGACATCGGAACACGCGGAACACGAGGACACCCACTCGCCATTGACATCATACCGAACATCGCCTACGATTAATGACTGTATTTATACACAGTTACGGTAAACCCATGACGACGGCACGGAAGCATCAAGTCTCTATCAGTGACACACCCTATTATCACGTTATGTCCCGCTGTGTTCGCCGCTCCTACCTCTGTGGTACAGATATTCATACCGGGCAATGCTACGAACACCGGCGCGAATGGATTGCAGAGCGTATTCGCTTACTCTCCACCATTTTTGCTATCGATATCTGCAGTTACGCCGTAATGAGTAACCACTACCATATCGTAATCAAAATTGATGCCCAGGCACCGCAAAGCTGGAGCTTCGACGAAGTCATTCAGCGCTGGCTATGCTTGTACAAAGGCCCTTTTTTGGTACAAAAATATCAAAAAGGCGAAACCTTAGATACCGCAGAACAACGCGTACTCGAAGATACTGTAGAAGATTGGCGTACACGCCTTGGCAGCTTAAGCGCGTTTATGCAGCAACTAAATCAAGTCATCGCACGACAGGCGAACCAAGAAGAACGCTGCACTGGCCGATTCTGGGAGGGGCGATTTAAATCTCAAGCCTTATTGACCGAGGAGGCTCTGTTAACCGCTATGGCCTACGTGGATTTAAACCCCATACGCGCAAAAATGGCCGAGTCACCCGAAACTTCTGAACACACCAGCGTTCAAGAGCGAATAAACCCTCGCTTTGAACTAAAACAAGCTTTAACCCACAATCCGGATATCAACCCTCATCACTTCAGCCGCTTTTCCGTTAAAGAATTAGCCGCTTTTGAGGGGAATATTCGGTCTGATATACAACACGGCGTATTATTCGATATCAAAGATTACCTCACGTTAGTGGATACGACTGGCCGTATTCAGCGTAAAGATAAGCGTGGTTACATCGCCAAAAAATCTCTTCCCATTCTGCAACGGCTAGGCATTGACGCTGACGACTGGGTGGGTAACACGCAGAAATTTGAAGCGATCTTCTATAAAAAATTCCATTATAGGCGGCGAGATAAAAACGTCGCTTAGTCCTTTTAAAAAAATCACTGCAATTAAAGCGAGCTCACGCTAGCCAGGCTCTGCCGATGGTTTAATCAGCGTGATTCGTGCTCGTACGCGCCATTCTTCCAGTATTTACGACTATTACCTTAAAACTTTGATCCTTCGTATTTTCCCCAATGGATTTTTCACAAATCCTCTAAGAGTGGGTGTCCCTCCTTATTCCTCAGGTGTCCCTCCTTATTCTCACATTTCGCTATACCGAAAGCAACACAGGGGATGTCAAAACGCGTACATTGCAGGGTGAGGAATTTGTGGCGCTGGTGCTACAACATACGTTACCCAAAGGCTTTAGGCGCGCACGCGATTACGGTTTTCTGCACGGCAATGCCAAACGCCTACTGAAGACGATACAGTACATTTTATGCGTTGAAACACCCATACCGAACACCCGAAAAAAAACCAGTCTTCAAGTGTAAAAAGTGCAAAGGCACCATGCGAGTGATTGCGGTAATCACGCCAAGGAAATCAATAAAAGCAGAAATTGACCCGAATTTTAGTTTGTTTCCAGACTAAAAAGATTAAAAGGGAAGACACCAAAGGGAATCAATTCATTCAAACTGGAGAAGCATCCATGAAATAAAATCAGTATTTTTTTATCGTCTAACAGGCGAGGCTTGCACTCGCCTTCCATAAAGACATAACGTCGACACACCCTTCCGGTTAACAAAACCCATTTTACTTATTTACTATAGAGAGAGCCTGCAGCACGGGCTCGTTCAACAATAGGATAGGTCGCGGCTTCGCGCGACATATCCTTATTTGTTATGTGTTGAGTTCCATTAATAATATGCATACCCCCATTAAAATACCGCATACAGCGAAAACTATATTTGCTACTTTTACACGTAGTTGATACTGGGGCACATACATTTTCGGCACAAAGATTAAATATGGTACTAACACTGAATACCAAAAATACTTTCGAGGCTTATATGCCTCATTCGCTCTCCAAGTGGCAAAAAGCACAATCACAGCAGTAATTAGCCCAACGATAGCCACAAAAGATAAAATCTTTAACATTTTTTATTCGCCGTACTTATAACATTTGTTTATGCATTTGACAATAAATACCATGCATACATAACTGGAGTGGACAATAAGCCAGCTGCTATGGGCAGCAACAATATGATGGCAATTGTTTTGTACCACTTCAAAACAAGCACTCTGCCTACATATATGTATGAAAATACTACCCCGAATACCGAACCTATAATAAACCCGTAATTAAGACTTATAATAAGCATGCCAATTGGCAAAGCAAACTGTAGTAGCAATAATACAAGACCAAACTGTAGTGACTTGGCCACTATCCCCGATTCGACTCCACACTTTTTAATACCCAATAGCTCGGAGGAAGGTAAAACAGATAGTAAATGAACAAAACTAAAAACGACATAGAATCCATATTTAATATGATGCAGTCATGGTAGAACAGCCAGTTACCCAAGCCGCCCCCATACAGATCCGGACGTGCGGAACTACCGCATCCGGCTCCTCAATAATATCGTTGCTCGTGTAATTCACAAGCCCTCAATACCAGTCCACTTGAATGTGACGTTTCCACACCCGTGGTTGCTGGATCTGAAAGTATTTTAACATGTCTTTAAACCCTTGCCAGTTAAAGCTGTGCCGCTGACTTCGCCGATTGAGCCACTTGTATAGACTATGCAGAACATAATCATAAACACGCGCGACACTTCGACTATTATCAGGCAAACCAAAGTAGTTTATAAAGCCCGTCAGCTTACGCCTTAACTGTGGCATCCAGACATTCAGTCGTTTAGACCGATTGGCTTTTATCCACTGATAGAACTCGCTCAACTTAGCTTTGTGTTTCTTTGGTGCCGTATGTCGACGCAACCTAGCCTCACCCTTTTTATCAGTGTCCCAGTAGTACTCAAAGCCCAAGAATTCGAAGCTATGGTGCTGCCCTGGGTGGAACCGACTAAACCGCTTCAGGTGTGTTTTCTCTGGCGCTACGTCTAACTTAAACTCTCTCAAGCGTTTCGGTAGTTCCCGATAAAACTCACGCGCCTCATTAGCGTACTGGAACGCAACAACAAAATCGTCGGCGTACCGTATCAACATGGCTCGCCCCTGTAAGCGTGGCTTTATGCGTTTCTCAAACCAAATATCCAGTGCGTAATGTAAGTATATATTCGCCAATACTGGGCTGATCACACCGCCCTGTGGACTTCCACTGGCCGGTTTCTCAAACACCCCTTCTGGTGATTTTATTCTCGCTTTCAGCCACTGGTTGATAAGGTTCAATAAGGCTTTATCTTCAATACGCTGTTTCAGCATACGCATCAACCACTCATGATCTATATTATCGAAGAAGCCTTTTATATCCGCTTCGACAACATAACCATAAGTACCGTATTGAAGGTTCAACTGTAAACTATGCACCGCTTGATGCGCGCTTCTGTTCGGACGATAACCATAACTATTCTTCACAAAGTCCTGCTCCCAAATACTTTGCAGTATCTGACTCACGCTTTGCTGTACGATTTTATCATCTAACGTTGGCAGCCCGAGCGGGCGTAGTTTACCGTTGGATTTTGGGATAAAGACCCGCTTCACATCATTCGCTCGATAGCTTTTACACTTTAGCGTTTGATGCAGGCGGTTGATATTTTCAGGCAATCGTTGTTTGAAATCGCTAGGTGTTACGCCGTCAATTCCACACGCCGATTGTTTATTGATTTGACCCCAACTTTGTACCAACAAATCCGAATCTAGCAATCCGTATAGATTCTGGAAACGATGATTAGGGTGGGTTTGTGCCTTAAATGCTATGGTATGCAATGCGGTTGTCATAGTTTCTCCAGCCCGACTTGTCCGGACTATGTGTCTGTTACATACCGTGATATTACTGTCAGCCCCCTCGCCATGTGAACGGCTTTCCCGCTCTCAGACTACTATGAGCTGATCCGACTTCCAAGGTGCCATCGATCTGCCTCGCTTTTTACTCAGCGTCACTACCCACTTCCTGCGGGAGCTACTTTGGATCTCTCAAGTTCTCGAAAACATCTCTTTATACATGCCACGGTTTGATAACTCCGCCAACTCGCCACAACCTTGCCAACTAATGGTTGTATTGCATGGGCTTCGGCGGCGTTACAAGCCTAGCCAGTCAGGACAATTTATTATCAGAGCGATACCAACACTTCAGGAACACGCATTCCTTATGGCCTACATAATTCTCTGTCTACGCTTCACACTGGTTGTTCGATTATTTGTTGAAGAAAAAAAAATCAGCAACAGGAAAGTATTCGCGATCCATAATCTCCGCACAGTGCGCAAGACTCGATACAGGTGGCTGGCTAGACCTTACCCGACTGGGACTTACACCCAGCAAGATGCTCCAAGCTTAACTTGTCGCACTAACGCCTCAAGAAGAGGCGCCGCTTGCGTCCTGCTGGCTGAGTTTGTTAGAAATCACAATCCGCACCTTCCTCAAAATTATACTCACTATACAATGATGACTTACTTACTTTCTCATGAACACGCAATTCTTCTTCGACCACGCTCAAGAAATTGTCTTCCACCACCTCGAATAGTGCGCCCCTTGCATTTAACTCTAAGGCCCGACAAAACCCTCGTCTAGCTTCACCCTTGAAGGTCTCGGGATTTGGTTTCAAAGCAAGTGAGAATAATAGCTTTGAATATACGTTACGCTCTGCGGCATCGAGCACTTCAACGGAAACATCTTCATTTCGGAGCCTTTCTACTAGCTTGAGGTCAGCATTCAGATAACCAATGGTTAAATCAGCCAAAAACCTATCGTTTTCAGAATTAGCCTGGTATGTTGCAATCGCATATGCAATTACACAAGAGACGACCACTACCAGAATCACAGGGATATATTTTTTTACCAATGGCACCTCTCCCTAATGATTTCTAACGCTTTGCTCACGCGCACGTTTTGCGGAGCGGTTTTTGGTGTAAAATGGGAGCTTGCGGCCTTACACCAAAAAGTGCGCAGCAAAACGTGACGCTGTGGAGCAACTTGTTAGAGCTTAATTTTTTCAACTTCGCAGTTTCCGTTTTCAGTGAACCACAACTCAGCCATATTCATTACATAATCAAACGATTCATCGTTATGGGACGTAGTTGTAATGTGATGATTTTCATTATACCTCTCAGGATCAGTTACATAGAGATCCATAGCTGTTTCCCACTGACCACAGTGCTTTCCCCACGCACAAAACAATTCAATCTTCCGATTAAATAGCTTTTCAAGAATATATTCGTAATCTTCTGAATATTCTTTATCTGTAGCAATTATAACCTTGCTCGGTTTCATATCTCAGTGAGCCTAACGCCTGTATTTGGCGCATTTTGGTTGACGCTGCTTTTCAAGCGTTGACCAAAATGTCGGCCAAGACACACTTGTTAGAACAGCTACGAAGCTAGTTTTTTCTAGCCATCAATTTCTTCGCTTTCATTTTGTTCTAGAGATTCCCTGGCATCAAGAACATCCCACATCTCATTTTGATGAAGCCAGATTGGACTAGCGTTTTGCTCAATCCATTCATCCTTAGGAATACCATCAATCATTTCCGGTCGCTTAACTCGAACCTGCTTGCCGTTCATGAAAACCCACATGTATTTCTTTTGTCTTTCAGCTTTTACTTTCTTTTGCGCTGTTGTCAATTTCTTTTTAACTTTTGCCATATGTAATATTGGGTTCTAACATTTGTATATAAGACTTCCTACATCTAGACCGCCTATGCCTACATCTAGACACATACTACCGCCAAAGCCCCAAACACGCCATTCACCCCGGCCCCATCACTTAGCGGCCGTCGTTAACCGCGCTACGCAAATGGCTTCGCCCTGCTCGTTCTCAAGGGTAATATCCCACACCTGTAGCATTCGCCCTACCCGCACAGGCTTAACCGTACCCGTTACCACACCGGCCTTTACCGAACGCAGGTGGTTGGCATTAACTTCTACGCCGAATACACTTGCTTCACCCTCAGCCGCAAGGTACCCGGCAATGCTCCCTAATGTTTCGGCTAGCACTACGGATGCGCCCCCATGGAGAAACCCCAATGGTTGGCGCGTGCGATTATCGACTGGCATAGTGGCCGTAATGGTGTCTTCCCCAACGCGGGTTATCTCAATACCCAAGTGTTGGACAAGGCTATTAGAGGCAAACTGATTAAGTTGTTCGGGGGTTGCCGGTTTTTTCCAAATACTCATGGTGACACTACCTTTATGGCCCGCTGTATTAACGGTTGACGTTTTATTTTCATGCCTTGCGGTTCTGGCAGCTGCGCGAAATGGCGCGGTACCAGATAACCTGGCAATAACTTTTTTAATGCCATTATTGTGTTGTGTTGAAAGTCGCTGTCAATGTTTAGTGCACCAAAGCGCTGCACAAACGCGAAGGCTACATGCCCGTATTTTTTATCTGGCACGGGTACTACAACAGCTTGCTGTATAGTAGGGAGTGTTTTCAGGTGGCGTTCAATTTCTTCTGGTTGAATGTTTTTGCCACCACTTACAAACTGGTTATCTACTCTACCGCAAATCCGCCACTTGCCGCTCTGGCATTCGGCTTTATCTCCTGTTTTAAACCAACCTTCGGTATCCCTAGCGGTTAATAGCTGTGCGTTTTGCCAATAGCCTAAAAACAAACTCGCGCTTCGAATACACAGTTCACCGGTGTCCGTAAGCTTCAGTTCGCTATCACCTACACATACCTGTTGGTTTTCCGAAATTTCGGTTAATACCTGAGAGGCTGTTTCGGTCATGCCGTATGTAGGCATTACAGGAATACCGTTCTTTCTCGCCTCGGTAATTAATTCTTCGCTTATAGGCCCACCGCCCAACAATACCGACTTCAACAATGGAAGTTTAGGTTTTAACGCAAGCAAGCGCTGTAATTGCGTAGGCACCATTGACGTGTGGGTAATACGCAGGCTAGCTAAAACATCCACGTACTCAACCCTACCGCCTATAACTAAGGTAGTCGCCGATACAAGCGTACGCAGTACCTGCGCAATGCCGCCTATGTGGTAAAGCGGTAAACTGAGCAGGGTTCTATCGCCCGGTTGCAGCGGAATAAGCGTATTTGCGGCCGTGGCGTTGGCCAGCAGTGTTTGCCAGGAATGAAGGGCCAATTTTGGCTCACCGGTGGAACCCGAGGTGAACACCCCCAAGCATGCATGTTCACCCATTTCGGTGGTAAGTGTGTTTTGGACACTCTTTTGCAAATACGCTAACCGCGTCAGTGGTGTGTTTTTATCTACAGGTACCACTAGGTTACCGGCACGCATAACCGCAAAAAATGCGAGTAGGCTCTGCAGGGATTTCTCGACGGGTAATAGCACAACGGATTTGGCTGGTAATATTTTTGCGCTCGGCAAACACAGCATAGCCTCTACGTGCGCATGAAATTCTGAAAAACTGGCGATTCTCCCCTCCACCATTATGAAAGGACTATTGGCAGCGCTAGCCGCAATATTGGCGAGGGGGTAGCCGCTTACGGCCATTGCCACTGCTCCAGTAATGCCATATTTTTACTGTTTAGCTTTTGTTGATAATCCATCGCAAAGTATTTCAAGGTATCTAAGCCGTGATATTCCTCGGGTGAAAGCTTATTTGCAAAGTCATGTAAACTCGTCATGCCTACAGGCCCCTCAAAACTGCTGCTAATCACGGTTTGTACATTGTATTTTTTGGCCTCATGTACGTAATGCCAATAGCGCCCCTGCCCCAGTAATGTTGGTTTAAGTATTAACGCACGGACGGGTAAGCCAACGATCGGGAAATTACTGTGCGGGTTTGACTGTTGATACAAGCTTTCGTCTAACGCTAAGGGTATTGCACTATAGGAAGGCCAGTTTTTGTAGGCGTCGGTGTTCGCTATAGGGTCTTCAAGCCATTGAATACGTGTGCAGTCTACCGCCTTACATAACGTTTCAATATCTTCTTGAGCCCACTGTTGATTGGCATCCAGCCTCAGTTGCCCGGTAAATTCACTACCTGCTAATACCGTATTAATACGTTCAATATCGTTTCGCAGTGTATCGCGGCCAACTTTCATTTTGACTACAGGTGCGTTTGGGATTTTGTCTTCGTTTAATACCAACGGGCATATCTTTACACGGGGCCACGACTTAATGCTTACGTCTACGTCTACGTCTACCTCTAAACCTATGGCTGGCTCAGCCAACTGCGATAGCGAATAAGAGACACTCGGGCATAGGTCGGTGCTACTGACTCTAATAGCACGCAGTAATTCACCAATAGATAACGACGGTTTACGGGCAAAAATCGCCTGCAACTGCGCAATGCAGTTTTGTATTGTTTCACGACTAAAACCCGGTAAAGGTGATACCTCTATCCACCGCTGGGTTTCCGGCAATAAAAAATTTAGCAACAATAGCTGACGCGTTTTCACAACGGTTTTCGACATTTGAACCGGATGCGCCATTGGAATGGCGTATTCAAATAACTGCACCCGATAAATATCATCGCTGTGGCCCGGCATTACAACTATGACTGCCGCTTAAACTTTGAGAAATCGGGTTTGCGCTTTTCTAGGTAGGCATTGCGACCTTCTTGGCCCTCCTCGGTCATGTAGAAAAGCATGGTAGCGTTACCGGCCAGTTCTTGAATACCGGCCTGACCGTCGTAACCCGCATTAAAGGCTGATTTAAGTACCCTAAGTGCAATAGGCGATTGCTGCAGCATTTCGCTTGCCCACTGTACGGTTTCTACTTCCAGCTTTTCGAGTGGAACAACGGTATTCACCAAGCCCATTTCCAGCGCTTGCTTTGCATCGTATTGACGGCACATAAACCAAATTTCCTTGGCTTTCTTTGGGCCGATTATGCTCGCCATGTAGCTTGCACCAAAACCGCCATCAAACGAACCCACTTTTGGCCCGGTTTGGCCAAAACGGGCATTTTCGGCGGCTATGGTAATATCGCACACCAAGTGTAATACGTGGCCCCCGCCTATGGCATAACCAGCCACCATAGCGATTACCGGTTTGGGTATAGAACGAATTTCTTTTTGTAAATCGAGCACGTTTAAATGGTGCGCACCGCTATCATCCTGATAACCGGAATCGCCACGCACGCGTTGGTCGCCACCGGAACAAAACGCTAGATCACCCTGCCCGGTTAAAATGATTACGCCAACGTTTTCATCGAAACGCGCGTCAGACAATGCCGCACGCATCTCCATAATGGTTTGTGGTCGAAAGGCGTTGCGAACTTCCGGGCGATTAAGGGTGATTTTGGCTATGCCCTGCGCCTTTTGGTACACAATATCGGTATAGCTATTTGCACTATCCTGCCAGTCTAGTGCAGGTTCTATGCTGCTTTTCGACGGATCTGTCATTATTATTTAACCTTTTTCATCAATACGGATGTTATCTGTTTTGCCAACCATACTGGCTGTTCAAAATGAATATTATGACCTGCGTTTTCGGCTGGTCTGAACGCTACACCGGTAAGCGATTGTCCAATTGCCGAAAATTTTATATCTTTATCGCCTGCGAAAAAAGTTACGGGTAACGCAAGCTCTTTAAGTACAGCCCTAAAATTAGGCTGCCGACCAAGGCTAAAAGCCATAAGCTGTTTAGCCAATAGCCCGCCAGACAGCGTGCGCTTGGCTATAATTAAGGCGTCAATTTGCGCTGTCGTCAAATGACTAAATACTGGCTGCTGGTACCACGCCTGTAAAACCTCGTTTATTGGGCCCCCATCATTCAATTCAACTAATGGAGAAAAACGTGCAGCCCAAGCTTTGTCTTGCGCTAATCTCTGCTGCTTTTCAGCTTCCGTTTTTAACCCCGGGTTAGCACTTTCTAGTATTAAACTGTATAAGGCACCCGGTTCTTCTACCTGTAAATATTCGGCGGCCGCCATTGCCAGCCGACCACCAAGCGAATAGCCATATAAATGGAATTTAGCGGGGAGCGCAGGTCTTTGTTGTGCAAACCAGCGGTGTACGAGCACGCGAAAATCTAGCTGAGTGTCATCCACGCGCGGCAAATCTAATACGGTGCAAGCAACCTGCGCGGGTAATGCCTTTTGCAAGGCATCGAAGTCTGAAGCTTTTCCCATAAAGCCGGGCATCAGCACCAAATTTAAGCTCATAAGGGTTCGGAAAGCCGCTGTACTAAGTGCTTCAGTGGCTCTGCACCGCCCAAGAGGCGGCACTCCAATACACTGCTATTAGCGCTGTTTAGCCACGCCGTGCATTGCCCCTGAAATTCTTCGGTTGTATGCACCGCTCGGTATTCAAGGCTAAATTGCGCGCACGCATGGGAGAATTCTAAACCATGGGGCATAGCAAATAATGCGTTAAACCCTTCCTGTTGCGCGGCGGCCAGGGTGGCGAAAATTTGGCCGCCATCGTTATTCAACACTAAGAGCTTTACCGGTAGCGGGCTTTTGCTGAGCAAAGACAAACTGTTTATATCGTGTAACAACGAGGTGTCACCAATAACCGCAACAACATAATCAAACTGCCCATGTGCCAGCGCTGCCGCAGTGGCGAGCAGGCCATCAATGCCGCTGGCTCCGCGATTGGCGTATACCAATATCTGTGCTTTTGTTTGGGTACTATAGCTATCGAGCATACGAATGCTCAAGCTGTTGCCCGGCATTAAAGCCACCCGCCCTTCTATGCTGGCCATCACCTGTTGGCATACCACCGCTTCGTGCCATTGGCCCTTTAGGTATGCGCTAATACGTTTGCCAAGTGCCTCACTGCTGCCTAGCAACTGTTGTAGCACTGGGCTGACTAATCTGTCCCCAGGCAGGTACTTAACAAATTCAGAATAGTTAACGTGGTATTGCGTGGATTTACCCGAGGGGTCGAGTTTTTGGTTATTTTGATCCAGTAAAAAATAATTTTCCGCCGCGTCGGGCAGCCATCGATTAATACGTTTACTAACAATACGGCCGCCCAATTGCAGTATTCGGTTAGGCTTTACCTCGGCGGGCTTCAATAGCAGCAGGTCGGCGTGGGCAATTACATTGGGCAACGCGCCGAATCGAAACTGGCTACCAATGTCGGCGAATATTGGGCATTTTAATGTCCGTAACCAAGGGCCCAGAATGTCAGCCTCGCCCGGAGACAAAGCACCGAGCACCACTATGGTTGAGGCAGAAGCACTCAATTCAAACGACTGGAGAAAAGCGCGAAGCCCCTGTACTTGCGCTGTTTTTTGTACCGTTTTTTGACCTGTAGCTTGTACTGAATGTTGCGCTTGTTCTAACGCAACGCTAGCCACCGGTATTGGTTGCGCTAAACCTGACAAGTAATCTTCGGGCTGTTGATACAGCGGTTCATCAAACTGACAATTGAGCTGCGCAGGGCCGCGAGTTCCACCCAGCTCAGCTAACATCGCAACCTGCCCACGCCACGCCTGCGGGTTTGTTGGGCGCGTTAAATTAACACTAAAATTGGCGTTGATACCAAACAGATCTTTTTGTTGAATAGCCTGGTTGGCACCGCAACCCAACAGGCTGTCGGGCCTGTCGGCAGACATCACCCACAACGGCTGGCAGGTTTGCCAAGCTTCTACTACCGCAGGGTATACATTCGCCACGGCGGTGCCCGAAGTGGCAATAACAACAACAGGAGCATCACCTACACGCACTAAACCAAGTGCAAAAAAACCTAGCCCGCGCTCGTCATAATGGGTGTGTAAACGAATATCGGGGAAATACGTTTTTGCATGGAAGCAAGCAATAGCCAACGGCGCACTGCGGCTGCCTGGGGCGATACAAAATTCTCGCACTCCTTGCTCATAACAATAACGGATAAGCCCGCCGGCCCAACTTGCATTAGTGTGCATTGTAATCAATAGCCAACGCGTTGTTGCCAATGGCCTGTAGCATAGCCTCCAACTTACTCTCCAGTTCGTGCCATTCTTGTTCAGCAATAGAACCGGCCACAATACCAACGCCGGAGTACAACCACAGCCGCTCGTTGTCTACTAATGCGGAACGAATAGCCACACTGAGCTCACAATACTTGTCGCCCAAAATACCGACACTGCCGCTGTACCAGCCTCGGCAGAGTTGCTCTATCTCGTTGATAAACGCTTGTGCACGATGGCTTGGATAACCGCAGATGGCCGGCGTGGGGTGTAGGCACCGGTACAAATCGCTATTGGCCGTGGTAGCACTCACGGTTGCACTTAGTGGCTGACAACGGTGTTGAATGCGGTTTAGCTTTAAAATTTTAACCGGTTCACTATCTTCTAAATGCGCCGTTACCGGCTCTAGGCTTTCTTTTATGGCCTTGGCAACCAGCTTGTGCTCATGAGTTAATTTCGGGTCTTCGCGCAATATGCGCTCTAGCGCTTTGTCTTCGGTTTCGGTGGCACCCCGCCTTACCGTTCCCGCCAAGGCTTCTGTTTCCACGGCGTTTTCTTTTCGGCTCAGTAGCCGTTCGGGGCTACAACCTATAAAACATTTACTGTCTGTTTCCACGGCGAAGGTATAACACTCGGGGTTTGCGGCTTCCAGCGCGGCCAAAATAAGCATAGGGTTTGGAATGTTCGACAATTCAAGTGCCACTTCCCTTGCCAGCACTACTTTCTGTAAGTCTCCATTTTTAATTTGAGCCAGCGCTTCTTCTACCTGTTGCTGCCAAAGCTCTGCACCAACACTATTGCGCCGCGACTCTATTCTCACCGGCTGTAGTTCGGGCATTTCGGTATAGGCTAGTTGCCGGCAGTAGCTGTGAATGGATAACTGTTGTTCTTGCCACTGCGCAAACGATTCAGCGTAAAGGTTGAAGGCAATATAAAAGAGTCCACGCTGTTGGCGAATCTCAATCAACGGTAATACAAAGCGCGCCCCAGGAAATTCTCGCCATTGGTAGGCTCCCGAGCGGCCACTAAAAGAACAACCGCCTACCCAGTAGGCCTCGCTCCCCTTCACAACCTGCTCTGCTTGAGCAAATAAAGCCGGTATTGTTGCCGGAGCAGTGGCTTTCAGCTCCAACGCAGCACCAATACCGGCCAACGCGAGCGATTGATCACGCAGCGAGAAATAGCACCGATTACCTGAGGGTAAGCATGATAACCATTGGAGGATATCCTGCGTTTCAACGCGCACCTGCACCCTCGCCAACTTTTTACCCGCGTACCGACACAGTGCCAGCTGACGTAATAGCGTATCCAACCCTGCCGCCAGGGTAGATGCCGTATAAGTAATGGGTATGGAGGTGCTCATGCCAACGACGGTTCCTTAATCATTCCGGGGAAATCCCTGGAGAGTTCCTTGATATTTATTAGTCTACGCTGGCCGCAGAATTTGAAGCTGACATTAGTCAAACTTATGGGGAATGCCTAGCCGCCACTTGTAGCTTATACCCCTGTAGGCCAGATAACCCGCGCTAATAGATACTAGTACACCCAACATTACAGCATAAATTTGAGTGATAGTAGTGAACACTCACAAAACACGTTCAGAGTTTTGACGCCAATTCGCTTACTGCAAGATATTGCCTAGATTTATCAACTGTGTTTCGCCACTGTTGTTATTTACTCCATCGTTGTCGTTAATGATGTACACATCACCATTGGCCATAACCGCCGCACCCTCGATTTTTTCGAGTATTAGGCCACCCGTTCTTGCCAGATCAGTCATTAAGTCACGTACACGTGTTTTACTGAGGGTAATACCGTCTATGTAGGCGGAAAGGTTAATCACGTAGAGCCGTTTGAGCGCCGCATCAGGCCCGCTCTGATTATCTCGCTCAACCACCAAAAACTTACCCTCCCCCATCGAACTGATATCCCCTAGGCCAACCCAGCCACCGTTTTGAGATTCCGGCACATCCAGTGGGTAGTAAACAAATGCCCATTGATTAAGGGCGATATCGTAAATACCAATGCGGGGGTTGGTCTCTCCCCGCCAGGCGCGCTGAAAAGCCACATACAATTTGCCGTTGTATTCAGCAACACCTTCAAAGCCGAAATTAACTTGTAACTTATTAACGGATTTAGGCAAGCCAATTACATTTTCGATAACACCGCTCGCATGGGTTTTAAAAATAACATTGCGCGATTTTATGGGATAATTCTCGGCGTCTGCTTTTGTACCTGCGCCCTCGGAGGCTACCCAGAAACCGCCATCAGACGCTTTTGCAATTCCTTCTGCATCAATGTTTACAGACTTGTCAGTGTTAATCATCTGCGCAAGATCAACCTCGTCAAACTTGCCCGCCTTTTCAGTTTTACTGGAGGTGCGTATACCGGCAAACACGTTGTCGCTGTCTGTTAGCGTTGTTTCCGCCACCAACACCGCAGGCTTACGACTTACGTCGAGGGTATAAATGCGATTGGAGCCGAAGTAACCGTCTTCAATTGCGTAGAGAATTTGGCTATTCGCAGGGTCGGCCGACAAACCCGATATTGCCCCCCAGGGAATCGCCGTACCGTCAAGTCGTTGCGCAGACTGAACTGTTGGGTATGCGGCTGGGCGCGAACTGTAGGCGTATAGATTAACAACAGACCGAATTTTATCTGGCCGACTGTCTACTTCGCTGGCAACAACTAGCAGGTTACGCGAAGGAATGGCCAAACCACCTTCTGGGCCCACAGCAGCCGGTAACACCTGTTTAAATACGGGTTTCTTTGGGTTACTTACATCGTACACAAACACCAAGCTGGAACGCTCGGCGTTTACAAATAGGTACGGGGTTTCGTCAAATACACCTAGCTCTACATTTTCTGGCTCATTACCTTTATTTCCAGAGCGGTCGTCGGGGTAGTGGCCATATTGCACCGCCATGTGATCCAGCGTAGAGCCGGAATCCCACACCACATCTCCGGCTGTATTAAAAATGGTAAACCCGCGGCTACCGCCATCCATATCACCTTCATTTGCGGTGGCGAAGTACTCGGTATTAATCCAACTAACGCCGTCTGGCTCTCGAAGAATTTTAGCCTTGGCGTTTGTCTGGCGGATAAACGCAGGAGCTTCTTCTTGGGTATCTATTGATTGTAAGTTAGCAACCCCGGCGGAAAAATTATTAACAACACTGCCATCCGATAAATCTACCAAAAAAATATGGTTATTTTCCTGCAACGTTACCACGGCAATGTTGTTGACATTAATATCAACATATTCTGGCTCCGGATCGCTGGGGTACAAACCGCTAAACCCGGTAACATCGACTTCACGAAGGCGCCAGCGTGCGGGGTCTGGTTCGGCGATGTCAACAATAACCAAACTACCACCAGGTGTTTGAGGTAACCCGCCCAATTCGCCACCGCCTATTACCTCACACTGCTGGCTGGCAATGTATTCATCGGCATAGACCGCTCCTACGTACTTACCCTTTGTGCAGAGCATGTCGTTGCGTTCGTTCTCAATGGCTATTAGCGCATATTGACCATCGGGGCTAATGGCAATTGAATCCGGCTGGCCGCCTAGACCGAGTGAGCGTATGTGCGCCTGGCTGTTAATATCCACCACCACCAACTCGCCATCCGCATGTTCATAATCAAGCGAAGTATTGACCGCTACCAGTGCATACGCCCCCTTTACCGCTACAGACGTTGGCTCGCCAGAAAGCTCAAACGTACCTATACCCTTTGGGTTTTCAGGGTTGGAGATATCGATAAAGCCCAATTGCTCGGCTGGGCTATTGGTATACACCAGGGTATCACCCTCAACAGAAACCGCTAAAATTTCGGCCGAAGTCGGCTCTTCGGTGTTACAGCTACTACCCACCTGACCACATACCGGAAAGCTGGCAATACGATTAAAGCTCTGGGTGCTAGCCTTTACTTCTGCCGCTTTCGGTTCGTTCGTAACAACCGGGGCCTCCGTTTCTTCACACCCGGTAATACCCAATGCGGCCGAAATAACAGCCAATTTTAATAAACCCGTTTTACGCATAGCCCATAACTCATTATTTTATTGTCGTTTTTGGTGTAATTGTGCCACGCAAAGGGTTGTAATAAAGCAACATTTTACCTGAACACCACAATTTAAAAGCCTATAAACCTGTACATAGCTATACTGTATACACCCTATTAGCACTCAATTTTTAGTATGAAACTCTCGCGCCCCATTCTGTTAGCCTTGCTGCTGGCCTTACTATTTACCTTTCTATTTGCCTTTTTATTCGCCACGCTATGCCGCACCGCAAATGTTGGTGCACCATCCACACTGTATGTAGATAACGGACACATTTATACCGCGCAAGGTGAAAGGTTTGTGATGCGTGGCTTTAATGAGATGTTTGTTTGGTCTGAAGATGTTCGCGGTGAAAAACTACTCCCCGAAATTGCCCAGTCTGGCGCTAACACTGTGCGCTTGGTATGGAGCCTTCGACACCCAAAAAACCAAGACCTTATCGCGTTAATTGAAAACACCATTGCCCACAAAATGGTCGCCGTACCAGAGTGCCACGATGCCACGGGTAAATGGGGTAAGGCCCTGCAGCAATGCGTTGACTTCTGGTTGCAGCCTTCGTTGTTAACCGTTGTGGAAAATAATAAAAAATGGACAATTGTTAACATCGCCAACGAAGCTGGCTCCCACGACGTTACCGACAAAATGTTTGTGCAAACCTACAAAGCGGCCATCAGTAAACTTCGTCGCTACGGCTACACCGTGCCCATAATGATAGACGCCTCCCAGTGGGGGCAAAATGTCAGTCAACTGCTACGGACTGGGCCCGCCCTGCTCGCCCACGACCCACAGCATAACCTCATTTTTTCTACTCACTCCTACTGGCCCGCGAAGCAAAGCATGGCCAACTACGCAAAAGCGGCCGTGGATGCAAAAAAACTGGGCCTCACCATGATTATTGGTGAAGGCCCATCGGTTACGCGCACGGGTCAGTGTGATAACCCCACACCGCTGCCTTACCTTGAAGGCATGAAGCTGCTACAGGAACACAACACCGGCTGGTTGAATTGGTCTTGGGGGGGCAGAAAGAATGGTGACTGCGATAACTTCCTCTATTTTGATATCACTCAGGGCGGCCGTTTTGGTCATTGGTCGCACACCCCTGGCGCTAATATTGTCGCCCTTAGCCCCTACAGTATTGCCAAAACGTCAATTCGCCCCGCGTCATTTTATGAAGACGGTAAAGTGAAAGTTTCGGGTATATACCTGCACATAAACACCACACAACTCAGCGTTGGTGAAAGCGCCCGTTACGAGGTTATTGTTACACCGGTAAATGCCCACCACAAACATTTTTCTATTGCGCTCTCTGGCGATAAAAATGCTATTGCCATCGATAAAGCCAAGGGTTCTCTTAGCGCATTGAGACAAGGCGCCGTAACCTTAACGGCCACCACCCAAGACGGAAGTTTTAGCTGGTCGCAAAAACTTATTATTACCGACCAGCTTGAAAAAGGCCGACCCAGCAACTAAAACGGACTTTTTAATTCCGCTAAAGCACTGGCCTAAATCACCGACCTGAATCACTGCCGCTCTTCGACGGAAAATCCGTTTACCGTACCCCGGTTATGCGCAGCCAAAAATGAAAGATGAAAAAAGAAAAGAAAGAAAAAATGTATCATCAACACACAACTAGAATGTGCGATACCAACAGGTGTGTTTCGCTGTGTGAAGCGCTTGTAGAGAAAGATTCAAAACAGTTTCAATGATGCTTTTATTTTGTGTCGTCATCGTCATCTGCAACATCATCGTCTTCAAGGTCATCAATAAGTGTCGATATAGCTTCGTCTAGCTCGTCTTCGGCGAGATCTAACCCCTGCGCCTTAAGCATATCGGCAACCATGTCGTCGTCTTCTTTTTCGCTGCTATCTTCTGCCTCTTCGGTTTCATCAAGCATAGTATCCAGATCGTCTAACTCATCTTCGTCTTCTAGCTGTGATTGTGCCGGGTCGAGGTCATCGCCTTCATCCACTTCCACCCCGATATCTTCCATTACCGGGTCTAGGTCTTCCATTGGTGGCTCTTCTTCCATCTCCGGTTCTGACTCAGCTTCTTCTGGGGCTTCTTCAGTAGCAGGTTCTGCTGCGCGCTCCTGCTCCTCTTCTTCGCTTATCGCTTCGTCCGTAAACGGTTCGAGTGCATCCTTACCGCCACCCATAATTTTTTTATACAAGACAAAGCCGAGGCCAAATAAAATAAGGTTGCCACCCCCTAGAATGGCCCAAAGCATCCAGCTAGGCGTGCCTTCACTTACGGGAATCTCCTGCTCAGTATCAACATCAGTTTCAGCATCAACATCTACTTCAGGCGTTGGCTCGGTTGTCGGCTCTATCGTGGGCTCATCCTCTTTTTCTACAAGCTCTTCAAAAAAAGGCGCTTCCTCTTCAACAAAACCACCGTCTAGGGAATAATTGAAACTGATATCTTCCAACGTAACTTCAAATGCGTTGCCTTCGGTGTCGTAACCTTTGGCTTTTATTTTCGCCGTGTACTCACCTTCTATATCGGGCAGTAAAGTGGCTTTCCAGGTATCTGAATCCGTCGCGGCCAAAGGTCTTATCTTCTTTCGGCCCTTAGGTGAAATTACCGTAGCGGCTACTTGTGTGCGCGGAATATCGATATTCTGATTGTAGGAGTTGGCAATAAGTAAATACTCTAGCTTACCGTCGGTAAACACCTGCTTTACTTCTGCACCAAAGGGCTGACGTACGGCAAACTGATGTGTGAACTGGCGAACAAAGGTCTTGCCGTCTACCACCACATTCAACTGGTAAATACCATCCTTATCAAAATTGGGCAGCAGGATATTAAAGCGTCCATCAATTGGTGATTCCCCCTGATTCACACGCTTTTGCCAAAATTGTTGTAAATCGAATTCGTCATTACCGGCCTCCATGGAGGCATCTATATCCATTAGCGACAAAAATTCTGGGCGTGTAACGGTCTTGCCATCTTCCTGGAGTACCAAGCTAAGATTTTCTACTTGGCCTTTAAATACGTTCACCGGTAATGGTCTTACTCGCAGATTTAGGTTGCTCACTACGGTTATTCGGCTACCCGGTTCCATATCCGCATTGACCCCCCACTCGCCCTCGAGTGGCTGGCTTACGGTAATCAGATCGTATTTATCTGCCCGGTACCATTTAACATCGGCATCGCCACTGGTTGCTGAATACACGTTCTGGTCTGGGCCTACCAACTGTGCCTGCTGTAACGCATCTTTACGAAAAATTAACGCCGTAAACTCTTCGACACTGGAATCAATCACAAAGGCGTTGTCGGTAAGAGGAACCTGCTCTGCCGGTACAGCCGCATCAAAGGTTTTCAGGAAGATACGCATCAAGTCATCGGCGGTGTGGGCCACTTCGGCCAAACCGTTTGTACTCAATGACAACTTGTTCATTAAATTTCTATCGGCGTTATCGGATAGAGCAATGGTATGGATGGTAATACCCGCGTCTGCCAGCGCCGGTAGCACTTCGTCTACGATACGCCGCCACTCACGCTTATTTGCCTGTGGCGATTTATCGATATCAACCATGCCATCGGTCAGTAAAATAATGGATGTGCGGTATTTTTTAGCGGCACTTTTAGCATCGTAGGCGGCTTTCTCAAGGGCTTCACCGATATTGGTGTACAGCCCAACGGAGCGAATATCAGCCGATTTCTGTTGCGCAGACTCCCGCCACTGGGGCGTCACGGGTTTGTGTGGCACCAACATATTGATCCACTTACCGAAGGTCCAAACCCCCGCACGGCTGTTTTCCGGTAACAGTTGAACCAAAAGTTCCACAGCGGGCTGACGCAAATTATTGGGGTCGTTGCGTTTCATACTGCCGGAAACATCGATCACCAGACGAACGTCTGGTGGTAGTAAGGTCGGGGGCTCACTGTCTTCTGGAGGCTGAGCCAACACAGGTATATTCGCGAGCAGACACAATACGCCAATACAAACGCGCTGGGTAAACGTCATAGAAGGGTCCCCGGAGGCTAAAAATAGAAACAAGCTCTTCCGTTATTTATAGCAGTAAAGCTAGGAAAATGCCGGGATATAGGCGTGGGAGGAATATGAATTTAGTTGTTTTTACGCCTCAACCGAAGAATCAGTAGAGGATTCGAGCTTTCTCCGCAGCAGGAACCAGCGCACAGTAAACCCCAGGGTAGAAAGCGCTAACGCGACGACGAGTGCCGTAAGTAATGGCATACCCGCACGCCAAAAAGCCGTGCTCCCTTCAAAAAACAACTCAACCGCCGCAATTAATATGGCCGGTGACAGGTATTCCTGCTGGGTATTGGTGTACCAAGGAACCAATATAGCCACCGACACAACCAAACGCAGCATAAACCTTACTTCTAACCAGGGTATACGCCGTGTAATGTACCACCAGCAGGCGATCAGTAATCCTGCACCTATTAGGTAATATAACCAGGCATAAAGGTATTCGCTTTCGGTCATCATTGGCTGAAGTTCTCTCGGTTATCAACGATATAGTGGTATTAGCTCTAGTATCTTAATGAGTATCAATAGTGCGGTGGACGTTCGTCCACAGTATTTACAGGGCCATTCTGACCCTGCTCCACTTGATACACAATATCGTCCACCTTTTTATAAAGCAGGTGGAATTGTTTCTGTAAATCCTGAATCTCTCGCCCCATGGTGGCCACTTCGTTGTTCAGCGTATTAATGGTATCTTCGTGAAAGGCGATACGGGCCTCTAGGTCTTCTCTATCGCTGTTTTGTTCGTCTGTCATAACATCTACCTTACTTTTTCCAGCGGTATTTAGGGCTGGCTCAACCGACAAAACTATAGGGTGGCTTTACTACAGCCCCCTTGAGCGCCAATTAAACCCAATGAACAATATGCTCTTCCAGCCCGTCTGGGTGTACCAGTGTTTCACTCAGTACTTTACCCATAACCGAGATTTCCGCTGTGTGCACACTATTGGCATCGCCACTGAGCAATGGATGCCATTGCGGTAGGGCCTCGCCTTCAGCCAGCAACCGATATGCACAGGTTTGTGGCAACCACTCAAAGGTTTCCGGCTGCTGTGTACTCAAAACTAAACACTCGGGGACATTGGTTTTTCTATTCGGGTAATCTGTGCAACGACAGGTGTTTTCGTCTAGGTAACGACAGGTCACACGCGTAAAAAATAATTCGCCGGTATCTTCGTCTTCCAGCTTGTGCAAACAACACTTACCGCAGCCATCGCACAGCTGCTCCCACTCTTCAGGCGACATTTCAGCAAGACTTTTTTCTCGCCAAAATGACGTCACGAATGTTTACCCATTTTGTCATTGGGAATGTTCTGCATGTAACCTTCACTGATACCCGTTGGTGGTATCTGCAAATAGAAATCTTGGCTTTCGATCGCTTTCAGAACGACCGAAGCATCCGCTCTCGCTAACGTTTTGTTGGGCGTTATCAATAAAGACATTGCCAGCTCAGCTCGACCAAACTGTTGGCGTAGCGCTTCGGGCAATGCCTGTAAATCAAAGCCTTTGCGCACGTATAAGTACATGCCTTCTTTTTTACCTGAGCGGTATATATCGGTTATCACCTTCATTCTTCACCGTAAATCACGTTTGCCAGCGGCTCCTGAAGTAGGGCCCGCCGCCAGCTATTTAAATAGGGTTCTAATTGCTCTTGAATGTACTCAAGGTCATCATTTTGCTGCTCAAAAAAATGGCGGGTAATGGCTTCGTAGCCACGTTTTTTCATTAACAGTTCTGGCGCAATATTTTTTTCTTCACCAATACGTACTACCGCTGCACGTAATTTTTTTGCCCATTTGTTTTCGCTGCTCGTCAGAGGTTTATCCATCAACGGCGGAAAACTCTCCGGGTCGGAATTTTTTGCCGCTTCCACCAACGCAATAAGCTCATCTCCGTCGGAACGAATCATACGCTCAGAAATGCCCTCGAACTTACGCAACTGAGAAACATGTTCGGGCGCCACCATGGCAATATCCATAAGTGAATGTTCTTTGATTACGCGATTACGGGGTATATCGCGTTTTTGTGCCCGCTGTTCTCGCCATACGGCCAGAGATTTCAATATGGCCATTTTAGGCCGGTTCAATCGCCAACCTTGCTTTATACGGGTATAACAGTTTTCGTCGCCTTGATTATTGGCATAATTCTGTAGCAGGCTTGCACATTCTTCAGTAGCCCAGAATAAACGGTTGTCCGTTTTTAATTTAAGAATTAAATAATTGGCAAGCTGATATAAGTCTTCAACATCAACAGCCGCATATTCAACTTGGGCTTTACTCAGCGGGCGCTGCAACCAATCAGAACGCGTTTCCGATTTCGGCAACTCTTTCCCCAATGCCGCTTTAACCAGGTTTCCGTAACCCACAGAAAAGCCGAATCCACACAGGGCGGCAGCAACTTGGGTATCGAAAAGGTTCACGGGTACAACATTAAGTAGTCGCTGAAAAACCTCCAAGTCTTCCGAGCAAGAATGCAACACTTTTAAAATGTTAGCGTCAGTTAACAGCCCAGTGAAAGGCGACAGATCCTCTATTGCCTTTGGGTCTATAAGGTAATTAGCCTCGCCATCGTTCACCTGTAACAATGCCGCTATAGGGTAGTACGTTTGCGTGCGCATAAACTCGGTATCAACAGCCAGCATTTTACAGGCTCGCCATTTCGCACAAAGTTCGGCTAATTCCGCGTAATTCTCTACCCAATGTATGGGCTGTGAAAGCAAGGGGTTGGACATAATAACTTACACTTCCCGTCGACTATTGAGTGCATGGGCGAGCGTACTGCCGTCGATATATTCCAATTCACCACCAATAGGAACACCGTGTGCAATACGTGTGACTTTAATACTGTGCTGTTTGGCGCGTTCTGAAATGTAATGGGACGTTGCCTCGCCTTCAATGGTTGGGTTGGTAGCAATAATCAACTCTTTCAATTCGCTATTTCTGAAGCGTTCTTCGAGTAGATCTATACCAATTTCTTTTGGCCCAATGCCATCGATAGGCGAAAGTTTACCCAACAACACAAAGTAAACACCCGAATAAATACCGGCCTGCTCCAACGCCAAGACATCCGCCGGTGTTTCGACAATACACAGCAGTTGATGATCTCTTTTGGGGTTGGCACACAGATTACAAAGCGTTTGCTCGGTTAAAGTACGGCACTGCTGACAGCGGTGTACAGCCGTAATTGCAGCTTGTAATGTAGTGGCCAAATGATCGGCACCGTGGCGATTGTGCTCGAGCAGGTTTAATGCCATACGCTGAGCTGACTTTGGCCCAACACCGGGCAAAACGCGCAATGCATTGATAAGTTGGTCAATTAAAGGGGAAAACATTAGAACGGCATCTTAAACCCTGGCGGCATTTGAATACCGCCAGTTAAGTCGCCAAATCGAGATTTATTTTCTTCCTCTACTCGGCGCACGGCATCGTTTACGGCCGCCGCCAACAAATCTTCTAACATGTCCTTTCCCTCTTCCATTAAGCTGGAATCGATAGACACATTTTTTACATCATGACGCCCGGTCATGGTTACTTTCACCAGCCCGGCACCGGCCTGGCCTTCAACTTCCATACTGGCGATATCTTCCTGCATTTGCTGCATTTTCGCCTGCATTTCCTGAGCCTGTTTCATTATGTCGCCCAAGCCTTTCATAACCTACCTCTTCACCGTAACTGATTGTTGATCTAGCACCGCACCAAATTCCCGCTCCAACGTTTGAATAACAGGGTCGCTGGTTAGCGTTTGCAGTGCCTGTGCATGTTGTTCAATTTTTTCCCTTTCGGCACACTGGGCCGGTGTTTCCACGCCCTCCGGTAGCGACTGCAAATGGATGTCGACTTTTACCGGCTGCTGAAAGTAATCGCTAAGCAAACCGGCAAGACGCTGGTTGTGCGAATTATCAAATAGACTGCTCTTATTTTCATCTAATGCAAAAAATAATTGGTTGCCTTCTTTACCAATGAGGGCGCAGTTAGATGCGGTATTTTGTACGATACCTTTTACCCCCAACTGGCGGAAAACAGTACTCCAGTGTTGCGGCGTCAGCACGTCTAAACCTATGGGCGCAGCACCATCGGAGGTTGCCGAGCGATGCTCGTTGGCCGCGCTGGCTTGTGCCTCTACGGCTTGCTTTTGCTTGGCCTCGACGGGTGGCTCAACTACGGCTGCGGTGGGAGCTATGCCCTCTTTGCCTGTAATCGCTTTAATTTGATCCTTTAGCTGTTGTTTTATTTCGCTGGCATCGTTCGTTTGCTTTGCATCAGCAGCATTCAATAAAGCCTGTGCGTTGTTCGCAGGGAGCACCACCGCTGTCGACTGCGGGCTAGGCGCTGCCAAAGGTTCTTCTGCCTGCGCAATGTAAGGGTCATTAGGTACGGCGCTTTCCTCAGCTGCAGCACTTTCGTAGACAACAGGACTTTCGTGCGGTGGCACTGCAGGCGCACTGGGCGCGCGGGTATTGGGCGCAAAGCTCTGTGGGTCTGAGGCTTGCACTGAAACCACGTCGCCAACACTTCCAGCATTAGCTGAAGGGGTTGTGACTTCGCTCTCTAACGCGGCCTCAGTGTGGAGCTTTTTTGCGGGGGGCTCTCCCGTACCAGTATAGTTGCTGGCATCATTTTGTACTGCAGCAGCCGCTGTGTTTTCTGGCGTGGTCGCTAACAAGGTTTGCGTCGGTATATCGGCCACCCCTTGCGGTTTGAAGGCCAACATACGCAGTAACGTCATTTCAAACCCGCTTCTAGGGTCTGATGCCAGATACAAATCTCTTCTACCGATTAAGGCTGTTTGGTAGAACAATTGCACATCTTCTGCGGCCATCGCCGTAGCAAATTCTAAAATTTGTGTTCGATCACCAAAGCTATTGTCTAATGCTTCAGGCAAAGCCTGCGCAATGGCAATACGGTGTAACAGGGTTAAAAATTCGGCGAGTGCTGCGTTAAAATCCGGTGCATGCTCGGCAAATTTGGCTACCGACTCTAGCAGCAACTTACCGTCACCCTGCAGCAGTCCATGCATTAAATTCTGAATGAGCTGGTGATCAATCGTACCCAGCATGGAGGCAACATCGGCCTCCCCTATTTTGCCACTGCCAAAGGCAATAGCCTGGTCCGTAAGGCTGAGGCCGTCGCGCATACTGCCATCGGCCGAGCGGGCCAACAGCCAGAGGGCTCCGTCATCAAAGGGTACAGCTTCTTTGTCGAGTATATTCTGCAGGTGACCGACGATACGCTCTGGGCTCATATTCTTTAAATTGAACTGCAGGCAGCGCGAAAGAATGGTAACCGGAAGCTTTTGCGGGTCGGTGGTGGCCAGTAAAAATTTCACATGCTCGGGAGGCTCTTCTAGGGTTTTCAACAGCGCATTGAAGCTGTGGTTTGAGAGCATGTGTACCTCATCTATGAGGTAGATTTTGTAGCGGCCGCGTGTAGGCGCGTACTGCACGTTGTCTAACAGCTCTCGGGTATCTTCGACTTTAGTACGTGAAGCCGCATCCACCTCGATCAAATCAATAAAGCGACCTTCGCTAATCTCCACACAGGAGCTGCACTCACCGCAGGGCGTGGAAGTAACGCCTGCTTCGCAGTTGAGGCACTTCGCTAAAATACGCGCAATGGTCGTTTTACCCACACCTCGAGTACCCGTAAACAAGTACGCATGATGCAGGCGATTATGGTCCAGTGCGTTTATCAGCGCCCGGAGCACATGCTCTTGGCCCACCATTTCCCGGAAATTGCCTGGCCGCCACTTGCGTGCCAATACCTGATAGCTCATTGAGCGTATTGTCTCTAGTTGCGTGTAATGAATAATTGAAAGAGCGGCATTATACCTGTGGATACGCGTTGCTAGCCCTAATTTTTAACGTAGGAGTAGATTTGTGGGCAAAGGTCTTGAATTTATAGGTGATAGCGCCGTTTTTTGCTAAAGCTGTTCTCACTAATACAGGTTTCATCACCATTAGCTTCGGTTACGATCAGCTTAAAGCATTTGATGATAACCCAATAAGACCAGCCCACAGGTCACTGTAATTGGGCTTAACGCCGTGGACAAGGTAATAATTTCCGCCGCTAAAGTACCGTGGCTGCTCATCTGCTTGCTCATTATGTAGGCCGCTGCAGCGGTTGGGGCAGACATCATGAGAAACAACACTCCCAACGCCTCCCCACGAAAACCATACGCTATGGCTCCCAGCACTACAATCAACGGCAATATCACCAATTTCAGCGCTGTTGCCATTGCCGCTTGCCGATGATTCGCTTTAAAACTCTGCCACTCAAGGCTGGCGCCAATACACAGCAGCGCAAGTGGAAGCGTGAGTTGCGCAAGATACCCCAGCGACAGTGTTGCCACAGTGGGCACGGGCAAACGTACCTGAGACCATAACAGGCCTGCGACGATGGCAATAATGAGCGGGTTCTTAACGAGGTTAGTCAATACACCGATGCGTGAATCGCTTAGCAATAACACCGCAAGAACATTGTAGAGAATAGTCAGGAACGCCAAGTAGACCGCTGCCATGGCCAGTATTCCCTGGCCAAAAGCATTCACACACAACGCCAAGCCAATAATGCCCATATTGCCTCGAAACGCACACTGCACGAATACACCACGCTTGGACTTTTCAACTATGAGCGGCGTTACCAACCACAGGCAGGCAACGGTCGCCAGCGTTGCAGCCACTGCAAAGACCACCAACGGCAAGTTGATACTCTGCTCGGGTGAGCTAGACGCCACACTCAAAAACAACAGACAGGGTAGGCTAACGTTAAAAACCAACTTATTACCTACAGAGACAAAGTGGTTATCAATTAGCTTAATACGTTTGAATACGATGCCGGCGACAAGCACAATCAGCACCGGCCCAGTTACATTCAACGCTGCTTGGAAATGGTTAACTAAAGACAAAGGTACATACCTGAAGGGGTCGGGCGGGCTAGTTTACCACCGTATAACTTCCTCTAACCAGAATGCAGCCAAGTACCTAGCTTTCATAGGCACACACCAATTTAGCTATGAATAGCGCGCAAAAGCTTGTCGACAATCGGTATTAAGCTCATCTATTTGATCATTCAACGTCCACAAATCGAACAGAATACCCAAACCACATAGGCCAAAAGTGAACAGGTAAATAATGCCTGAAATCCATTTCCCCATGTACATACGGTGCACGCCAAACACGCCGAAGAAAAAGAGCAGCAGCCAGCTCGCCGAGTAATTAACCTCTCCCTGGATGTAGCTTCGATCGGCCTCTCGGTCCATAGACGGAATCAGAAAAAAATCGATTATCCATCCAATAAAAAACAGCCCTAAAGTAAAAAACCAAATAGTGCCGGTGATCGGTTTGCCATAGTAAAAACGGTGAGCGCCGATAAAACCGAATATCCAAGCGAGGTAGCCGACGATAACCGAGTGGGAGTTATTGCGTTGCATTGACGTTCCTTTATTGAAATTTTACCTCTACTCTTAACAGGTTTCATGCCAACACATAACACACTGATTTTATTAGATTTTTTTGGCGATCAATAGAACAACTAACGAAGGAGTTAGTCGTCACCACCAATTTTTAGTCGTTATCACCAGCTTTAATTACGGCGCCTCCAGCCAACGCCCCGTGTGACAAACTGACGCTAAAACACCCCTCGTCACTGCATTTTAATGAAAAGATAACCTTTCGCTGTATTAACATCTCAGTACTTGCTGGGCTATTGCTCTTCTGGCATTTGGCCAACATCACAAGTTTCAATTCAGCCTTTCCAGAAGAGAACGGGTTTGCCCTACGCAATGGGGCGGGCAGACACATAAAAAAATATGCCCGAATTTTTTAGCGAAGAAAGCCGTCTCTACAAAGGTTATAACGGAATGACTGATGACCGAGGAAAAGATAAAAAAATAGCAAAGTCGAACGCGCGCACTACACCAACGTGTATATGTACTTGAATAATTTGGGGGAATTTTAAACGTAATGGAGGCGACCCAACCCAGCCACACCCCGGCACACAATTATACTGCTACCGTTGCTCCCTTCCAGGCCTGGCGGAGTTCACAGCGAATCGTTGCGAGGGGACCAGATTGGGCCACCATTACAAATCGGGAAACGGATTCGTTCCCGAGAGGCAGCGCATTATCCGGTTTTAGCCGAACATTGCAAGCCACTCGTGGTGCTCTGGGGTGGTTACGCGACTTCAGCTAGGCCGCAGTCCGTTCAACCGCCCCTAAAGTTACTTATTTGGCCGGTAAAATGACGCGCAGAGAAATAACATGCTCAACATTTTTAATCGCTTCGATTACGGTATCGCTGGGGCAAGAATCGATATCGAGAATATTGTAAGCCACATCGTTACGGCTCTTATTTACCATATCAATAACATTGACGTCGTTTTCAGCAAATACTGAAAGTACATCACCCAGTACTCCCGACACATTCGCGTTGGTGAAGGTTATTCGGCAATTACTCACCATGCCACCCATACTGGTTTGAGGGAAGTTAACCGAGTTTTTGATATTTCCGTTTTCCAGAAAATCACGCAGTTGATTAACCGCCATTACCGCACAGTTCTCTTCGGCCTCTGCAGTACTTGCGCCTATATGGGGAACAGCCACTACTTTCTCATGACCAATCAGACAAGGCTCAGGGAAGTCACACACATACTTCCGCAACTTTCCGGCGTCCAGCGCGGCGACAACAGCCTTTGCATCGACAATTGCATCACGAGCAAAATTCATAATGGCGGCTGTTGGTTTCATCAGCGCCAGTGTCTCAGCGTTTATCATGTGCTTGGTCGCTTCGATGGCAGGCACATGCAAAGACAGGTAATCTACTTCACCCAACAGGGACTGTAGGCTTTCCATGCGACGCACTTCACTTGGCAGCCTCCAAGCGGCTGCGATAGACAGCGCGGGGTCAAACCCAACCACGTCCATGCCCAGCGCTAGAGCGGCTTCCGCAACCATTGAGCCGATAGCACCCAAACCAACAATGCCTAGAGTTTTACCCGCTAATTCACTGCCCGCGAAGCGTTTTTTCTCAGCTTCCAGCAGCTTGGACATTTCACCTGCATCTTGCATGTCGCCCAAGGTTGCGACGAAGTCCTTGCCTTCAAGAATACCGCGCGAACTTAACAACATGCCGGTTAACACCAGCTCTTTTACCGCATTAGCATTGGCACCAGGCGTGTTAAATACGACAATGCCTTTCTTTGTGTACTCATCTACGGGCACATTGTTAACGCCAGCACCGGCGCGCGCTACGGCCATTACGCTGTCGGGCAGGTTTTCGTTATGAAGCTTCTGACTCCTCAGTAAAACGGCTTCGGGAGCAGCGGCTTCTTCACCTACGGAATATTTTTCCTGGGGGAAAAGGCTAAGCCCTTTGTCAGAAATTTTGTTAAATGTACGAATCTGATACATGCTGTTAGCACCTTAATGGTTTTATCGGACCCGGTGAGAACCAGGTCTCTTTCATTTGTCAGCTTTTTTAACATTCAGGCGCAAAAAACTTTTTAACCTGTTGTTTTCTAAGCACTTAATTTTTGGCCTTGATCTTGCTAAACACCTAAGACCAAGCTTTAAGAGGGCCTTTGGCCCGATTACGGCGAGGTAAAACCTTGTTTCTTCGATTCGGCCCTGGTCTCCAGGGCCTTTTTATTGGTAAAGCTTGTAGCTCAGTTGAACCAGTAAGCCCCTCGTTTTATGCGGTAACCTGCTGGTAAGCCCAATCTAACCAAGGCATCAACGCCTCTAGATCGGCAGCCTCTACAGTGGCACCCGCCCATATTCTCAAACCTGCGGGGGCATCGCGGTATGCGCCAATATCGTAGGCAACGCCTTCTTTATCCAGCAGTTTTACCAGTGCTTTTACCTGCTCTGGTTGCGCTTTCAGGGTCAAACAAACACTGGTGTTAGACAGCGTATCGGCACTCTCCGCAAGGAAGTCGATCCAATCGTTGGCCTCAACAAACGCACTAATCACCGCCAAGTTTGCTTGCGACTTCGCAATGGCGCCTTTAACCCCACCCAAGCTCTCTACCCAATCCAACGCATCCAAATAGTCTGCTACACAGAGCATAGAGGGCGTATTGATAGTGGCACCTTTAAAGATGCCCTCAACCAACTTCCCGCCTTTGGTCATACGGAATATTTTTGGCATAGGCCAAGGTGGCGTGTAGCTTTCCAGACGCTCTACCGCGCGGGGGCTAAGGATCAGCATACCGTGCGCACCCTCTCCACCCAGCACTTTCTGCCAGCTATAGGTCACAACATCCAGCTTTTCCCAAGGCATATCCATCGCAAAAACAGCCGACGTGGCATCACAAATGGTTAAACCTTCGCGGTCATCGGGGATCCAATCACCATTGGGCACCTTTACACCGGAAGTGGTGCCGTTCCAGGTGAAAACAACGTCTTTGTTAAAATCAACAGCGGCTAGATCCGGTAGCTTGCCGTAATCTGCTTCGAGAATTGCAACGTTGTCCAATTTAAGCTGTTTGGTAATATCGGTTACCCAGCCGCTACCAAACGACTCCCAGGCCAACACATCAACGCCGCGAGCACCGAGTAGGGACCACATAGCCATTTCGACAGCTCCGGTATCAGACCCAGGTACAACACCCACTCTGTAGCCTTCGGGTAAACCCAAGACTTTAGCGGTTTGCTCACAAACACGCGCCATCACATCTTTACCCAATGCAGAGCGGTGTGAACGACCCAATGTCGCAACATCGAGTGAAGACAGGTTGTAACCTGGTCGCTTGCTACAGGGACCAGAAGAAAAGTTAGGGTTGGCGGGTTTCGCTTGTGGTTGCATTTTTGTCCTCGGTTTAACGTCCAAAACCCCTAACGGGGTTCTGTTAGGTTTGCGCCAGAAAAAATCCTGAATCCAAATCGGGGTATCCGGGTTAAGTTTTCACGATGGGGAGCGCGTTCTATATCAGCGATTTTCAGGAGCCTCCTGAAAGGGGCGCCATTATGCCACTCTTACAGGCTCGCTCCTAGTAGCTGCCGCTTAGATCGGTGGCGCATTTAGCCGCCTGTTGAAACTGATCAATTTAACGTGAACTTCAGTACAGCAGTGTATACATCTTCCGCTGATACTCGATGGCTAATGGGTCTCCTTTACCCAAAACCGCCAGAATGTCAGCAAACACCTTTTTTGCCTCGCCATCGTTAAAGTTCATTTCCAGCTTAAGAATACCGTATAACAATGCCAGCGCCTCGCCATAGAAGTCGTGCTGACTGTACTGAACCGCTAACAAAAACGCCGTTTGCCGGTTTGCGGGGTCTTCTGCCAGCTGTTTTTCTAATGCTTCAATTTCAGGAGCCTTACCGGCCTCTTGGGCCAACTCCAACCGAGCCCGCACATTTTGATACTCTGGGCCTTGATCCGCCATTTTCACCGTTTCAAGCACTTGCTGAGCATTCTCCAGGCGCTTCAACTCAATTAAAACCGACACCAATACAATCGCAATATTGCCCTGCTCACCGGAATCCCTGTAAGCCTGCTGTAATAAGGGCAGTGCTTGAGCGTAATTTTCTTGGCTTATTAGCTCGTTAGCCGACTGCAATTGTAGATCCCAGGGTTTTGGTAAGTACTTTTCCAGCAACTCCCTTACCTGCGGCTCTGGTTGCGCACCGGTGAACCCGTCTACGGGCTGACCATCTTTCACCAACATCACCGTAGGAAGTGAGCGCACCCCGAACTGCGACGTAATGGCTTGCTGCTCATCGGCATTCACTTTTGCTAATAAGAATGCGCCTGCATACTCATTCGCCAACGTTTCCAATATTGGCATTAAACTTTTACACGGTGCGCACCAGTCAGCCCAAAAATCGATAAGAACCGGTCGTTTAAATGATTCATCTATCAATAGGGCCTGGGCATTTTCTTGACTAATTTCAACAATGTGATTCGACACATTTCTTCCCCAAGGATTAAGCGTTGTACGTTAATAGAATTAAAATTCATATATGGTAGTTGGAATTCAATTTTCAATGCCACTTTCGGGTTAATCACTCGCTCTTTTACGGCCAACCCCGGTAATATCAACCTTGGAGTTTCGAAAGCTTTAACCTCAACTAAAAAGTTATCGTTCAAGGAGAATACCCTATGAGCAGACTCGCTCTTGTTACTGGAGGTACACGCGGTATTGGTAAAGCCATTTCAATCACGCTTAAAAGGTCTGGTTACAGGGTGGTAGCCGGCTACGCAAGCAATGATCAGAAAGCTTTAGATTTCCAAGAAATCAATGATATACCCATCTACAAATTCGACGTTGCAGATTTCGACGCATGTAAAGCAGCCATCGAAAAAATTCACTTAGACATGGGGTGCGACATCAGTGTTCTTGTAAATAACGCCGGTATCACCCGCGACAATACTATCCACAATATGACGCCACAATGCTGGCATAAAGTAATGGAAACCAACCTCGGCTCCTGTTTCAACATGTGCAGAAATGTGATTGGCGATATGCGTTCCAATAATTTTGGTCGTATTGTTAATATTGGCTCTATTAACGGCCAAGCAGGCCAGTACGGCCAGGTGAATTATGCGGCGGCAAAATCGGGGATTCACGGGTTCACCAAGGCCTTGGCTCAGGAAGGTGCCAAGCACAACATTACCGTGAATGCAGTCGCCCCGGCTATATCGAAACAGATATGGTACGAGCGGTGCCTGAACGCGTTCTTGAAAAAATTGTGGCAAAAATTCCAGTAGGCCGATTAGGTCAAGCCGACGAGGTGGCGCGAGCAGTGGCATTTTTGGTTGCCGATGACGCTGGTTTTATTACCGGCTCTACCCTGTCGATTAATGGCGGCCAGCACATGTATTAAGCCTAAAAAAAACCCACCGGCACAATGACGAGCCCGTGGGTTTTTGCTTCACTCCGGTATTGCTTCACTCCGGTATTGCTTCACTTCGACATTGCTTCACTTCAATAGTGTGCCGCTCGCTACGAGTACCCATGACGGCGCCGTTTCACCATCACCGCTCGGAAACAGTAGCCGCCTCTCTATGGAAACCCTGCTCTAATCGGCTATCGTTTCAGTTTGCTGCGGCGCTACTTTCGCGGCGGTTTTGATTGCAGGCTTTTTCTTCCCGGTGGCTTTTTCCCCGATGCTTTTTTGGCTTCCGTTTTCGCGGGTTCGGCTGCAACCAAATCACTCCAAGCAGGTATTTCAGGCCAAACCACCGACTCTTGAACCATTTCGACGATTTTTTCTTGGGAATCACTCAGCAGCTCGAACGTATCTTTTGTGCTAGCCGAAACTTTCTCCTGAACGGTTTCCCAATAGCTTTTCTGAGCATCACAAATTGTGTCCATATCCGTTGTGCCCGACAAGCCCTTTGCATGCTCAATTGTGTCAGCCATTACACCACTAACCAGATCTAACTGCTTCTCTCGAATAGTATTCAGCGTTTCCAAGTTTATGGACATAATATCGGTCAAAGGTTTAAACATCGATTCAGTTTGTTCATACATTTTTTCGTACATAACGACGCTCCTTAATGTGTTTTGAGGCTCAGAGGCAGCGCCTACTGAATTCGCCACGCTATAAAGAAAAATAAAGCTATTTGCCCCGGGGCCACGCCCTTATCGGCTAGCCAATAACAACACAGCTCGCGGCTAAACCTTAGGAAACCGAACAAAACAATAGCCTGCTGCAGCGCAATAACGGCAAGAACCTTTCAACCAGAGGCACACGAGCCGACGACACCTTTCTCACCGTAGTAATATCAGCGCGTAAACGCCGGCAATGGAATGAGCAACCACTTTCCGGCATCACCAATCACCTACTCCCGGGTTCGTATCTCGCCGCTAAAGAAAAGCCCGGTCTGGCCGGGCTTGGAGCCCTACACAAAGGCTCGTTCAGGTTGGTTTTACTGCGCACTCCTTGGACCCGTCCATTTATAAACACCCAGCCCTTTAAAGAATGCACCCTGAACAGGGTTACTGAACTACAGCCGCGCTTTTAATCACTTCGCCGGCTTTTTCTTGGGTTGTGGTAAAGATTTCATAGGCTTCCGTAGACGCAGCAACCATCTTCTCCTGAAGACCTTCAACATAAGTTTTTTGCGTTTGGTAAACACCAGAAAAATCTTTTTGAGACCCTATCTCCTTAGCAAAGGCCATGCTTTCATTAACCATGTCAGTTACCAAAGACTTTTGCTTCTCTGCCAGCTCCTCCATCACTTTGGAGTTCAACGAAAGCAGTTCATTCATGGGTTTAAATACGTTTTGAGCTTGTTCGAACATTTTATCTAACATAGGTCTATCCTCCTTAAACACGATTGCTGCACTGCAATATTTACATGTAGTGTAAGAGTGCGAGCCATAGCCGTCAAGAAAATTGACGCGCCGCAGCATATTTTATTAGACGGATTTTATGTTAAAACTTAAGGGGGAAATAACCGGAAGCGATATACCACCCGGCGGAGGAAAATGGCTAAAGATATGCGGGTTAGGGCTCTCGCACTCAACTCAGCCCCAACACCGACATTGTTGGCGTTATTCGGGTTTAGAGGTAGGCTGATCGCCCTCTTCAGAAGGCGTATCTTTACTCTCGGAGGCTCCTGGCTTAGGGGTACCCGCACCGGCAAAGTTCTGCCAAATATTCATGTTTTTTTCCATCATCTGGTTAAACACATTCATCGGCGATGTCGTTTCCATAAACTCCTGCATAACCCCCTGGAACGCATCTTGGCGCTCAAGAAATGCCGACACACTCTGCTCTAAGTATTGCCGCATAAACACTTGCATGTCGGTGCCATAGAATCGAATAAGTTGTTTCAATACTGTTTGCGTCAGTATCGCTTGCTGGTCGCTCGCTTCTTGCTCGCTTATAATTTGCAGGAGAATACTCTTGGTTAAGTCATTCTCGGTTTTTGAGTCGATAACAATAAAATCATCATGCTGCATAACCAGTTCTTTAATGGTTTCCAAGTTAACGTACTGACTTTTAGAGGTGTCGTACAACCGTCTGTTTGGATACTTTTTTATGACTATCACAGTTATCTCTCAACTTGTTTACGAATTAAACTACGTCTTCACTTTTTTGCTCGGCAGGCTCTGTCACCGGTTCGAGGCGGACCTTCACATAGGCTCCAGGCGCATCTTCTACTGGTGTATATTGCTGGCCTCCCATTGCTGGCGGCACTACTTTTTTACCCGCAAACAACACCAACCATTGGTGCCAATCTGTCCACCATGAGCCCTCTTGCTGCTTTGCCCCCGCCAACCACCGCTGGTGATTTTCTGTCATTTTAGCGTTTACCCAGTGCGGATATTTCCCCTTACTTGCCGGATTAACGACACCCGCCACATGACCAGATTCAGTTAACACAAATCGTGTCTCCCCCCCTAACAATAGCGCACTACGATAGGCAGCAGGCCACAATACTATATGGTCTGCCATAGCCGCTAGGCAATACGCAGGGGTTTTAATAGCGTTTAAATCTACAGCAATACCTTTTACGGTAATGCCTCCTGCCTGGACTAAGTTGTTTTCCAAGTACATATTACGAAGATAGTACAGATAAGCAGGCCCTGGAATATTGGTTGAGTCTGAGTTCCAGTAAAGAATATCGAAAGGGGTGGGGTCTTTACCTTTGAGGTAATTATCGATGAAGAAAGACCAGAATAGGTTGTTTTCCCTCAACAAGCTAAAGCTAAGGGAAAGAATACGTCCGTCCAAAAAGCCCTTCGACTCAACCACCTGTTCAATAAGTGGATACATTTGTTCTGAAATAAAATTACCGACCTCACCGGGCTCAGAGAAATCGAGCAATGTTGTCAAAAAAGTCAAAGACTTTATGCGCGTATCCCCTTGAGACAAGAGCCAGGCCTGCGTCACCGCCAACAGGGTGCCGCCCACGCAATAGCCCGCCAGATTAATCTCGCTGTTACCGGTGACCGACTCGACAACGTTCAGCGCAGCCAATACCCCGTGACCGACATAATCGTCAAACTCTAAGCCCTTCAACGACTCATCGGGGTTCACCCACGACACCATAAATACGGTATACCCCTGTTCTACCAACCAACGAACGAGGGATTTTTTTTCATCCAAATCCAGTATGTAATATTTGTTGATAAAAGGTGGGATAATCAGCAGCGGAGTTTCGTAAACGTGTTCTGTAGAAGGAGAATACTGAATTAACTGTATTAACTTATTTTGATAAATAACTTTTCCCGGCGTATAAGCCAAGTCTTCTCCAAGCGTGAAGGCATCCAGATTAACTTGATTGATTTTAAATGCCTCGGTAGGACTATTGTCCAAATCCCGCATAAAATTATCGATGCCCTTAGCGAGGTTTTCTCCCTCGGTGGCCAATATCTCACGGCAGACTTCGGGATTTGTTAATACATAGTTACTCGGCGCCATGGAGTTTATAAACTGACGGGTATAAAACCTCACCTGCTCTTCCAGCTTTTTATCGTCAAATTCGAGCGTGTCCACCATTTGATGCATGTATTCAGCATTTAATAGGTAGGCTTGCTTTATGTAACTAAACATTGGGTTGCCGCTCCAATCACCATCGACAAAGCGTTTATCATCCTTTTCTTCAACTACAACCGGCTCAACCGGCTGCCCCATCATAGCCCGCGCCGCGTTTTGTAAAAGCTCCTGCTGTTTTTCCATAAAATGCAGCTGCTGCTTAACAAATTGCTCGGCATTAACTTTAACGTTGGGTAGCTTGGCGGTTCCGCTGTCCAGTTTGGGCGAAGAGTTCTGCGCCAACACATCGGCACTGAATTGGCTGCGCACAATGCGTTGCACAACCTCTTTCATCATGTCGTTAAACACGCCACCAAATTTATCTAAATATTGCAATACTTCGGTACGCTCCTGGTCGAGCATAGCGTATAACTCCTTTTTAAAGACCTCGCACTATTTAATGGTCCAGCCGCCATCCAGCACTATAGATTGCCCTGTTAAATTTTTCGCTGCCGCAGAAAGTAAATATTTAACCGTTTCAGCAAGCTCATCCATTTCGATAAACGCTTTTTTTGGCATGGGTTCAAGCATGATTTTATTGATGACCTCAGCTTCCGACATGCCATGCTCCTTCGCTTGCTGCGCTATCTGCTTTTCTACAAGTGGGGTTTTTACATAGGAAGGGCAAATAGTATTAATGGTGATATCAAACTCGGCCGTCTCTAAAGCCACCACCTTGGAAAAGCCCAAAATACCGTGCTTTGCTGCCACATACGCGCTCTTATAGGGTGAAGCAACAAGCGCGTGAATGGAACCTATGTTGACAATTCGACCAAAGTTGCGCACTTTCATGCTAGGTAACAGCGCTCGGGTTAGCATTGCTGGCCCAACCAGCAGCACCTCGGTAAGCAAGCGCCAACGGTCTGCTGGAAAAGCCTCCAATTTCGCCACATATTGAAGGCCCGCATTATTAATTAATACGTCTATATCACCAACAGCCTCAACGACTGAATCGATCGCCGCTTGAGAGGATACATCTAACGCCAGCGACCGAGATTTGTGGCCCTGCGCGCAAATTTCGCTGCTTACGGCTTTTGCCGCATCCCAATTTAAGTCGGACACAACAACCTCAACCCCGGTAGCCGCTAGTGCCATCGCGAGAGCCCTGCCGATACCACTGCCGCCACCAGTAATTAAAGCTTTCTTTACAGCAGTAACACTTTCTTCGACCATCGCTAAACCCTCCCCCACACACGAATAAAGCATTGTACTCCTGGCGAGGGTTACACCGTTATGTCTAAGCGGCTATTAATTGATCCATCTAAGGGGTCACCCCATTAATTGCTTACGGCCTCTGGCTTTGCCTGCGGTTCATGCGCAAAACAAATTTACAGACACGCTGATAGGCTGTTGAAAATTTTAACCTTATAAATGAATCGCAGGCAAAGCCCCGAAGGGCGCGCAGAGGGTAAAACCAATGAATAGAGGTGCCCTAAGTAAGTACAGCTTCCTGGCTAGTCAACATTTCCTTGGTGAATGCCAATAGGCTAGAGCTACCTACCGCCACCTGCACATCGACAGGAATTTCATAGAGCAACCAGTCGACCGACCAACGGGACGCCATACCCGGCAAAATAGCCCGAAACGCGCCCTGCTGTTCTATTTCTATGTACGGATTCTGGTTGTCTGCATGGGCGTAAATTTCCACTTCGGCTTCGCCGGGAGCAATTTCGCTTATTTCAACTTGAGGGAATTTTTTCAAAAACAATAGACCCTTATTCACATTCGCCAACCAACCCTCGGTGTGATTGGCAAATATTTTGGGAATACCGGTTAATTTCTTGGGATTATACTCGTACCAATAGTGTCCATGAGCAAACACCGCATTACAGGTTGAGTGGATCTCTGGCGCGCCCAGTGAAGAATAAAAAGTAACGCCACCTGCTGTTCGGCTAATTTCCCAAGGGGCCATGGTGATAATACTATCGGTCTCGTTAACGATGGCATATTCAACCCGTATACCCTCATTTATCGGGCGAATGGTTTTTGTCAGGCGTATGCCCAAACTTTCATCCAGCTCACTTCTTACCGCTAAACATTGAGCAGAATGCTTAAGCAAGTCATAGCGAGATTCATCCAAGACTTTCGGTGGGGGCCAGCCCCACAGAGATTGGGGCGATGGCCAAAAGGTTGATCCAGTTTGAATGCCTTCCGCTAGGAGCGCATTTTGAGAATTGTATTCGAATGATGTAATTCGACCACCGTTTAGGCTTAATGAAATTTGTCGGCCACAGGAAATCAGTTTTAACGCGTTCTGCTTAATATCCACGCAAACTCCTAACGCACAGATTCCTTCCCTGAAGATAACTGCTCAACCTCAACAATCAACAAAAGTCAGCCACCGCACATTGGCCACTTTTGTCAGAGAATAGAATTTTTTATTGTTATCATTTTCGTCGCCCCGCTTTTCAACACGGAGAAACGGTCTCGGCAAGTCTCGTTGCTCCCGGCTGTTTATAACAGCCAATCGAGCAGAAAACAAATCCGACTGAAAACATGAAATAACACGCCACCATTCCCCTGTATTTGCTCAATAAAGGGGCAGAATTAGGGGTAACCGCTCACCCAATCCAGCTGTCAGATAGGTAGCAACCATTAGGGGTAGGTAAGTTGATCAACATCAGTGCAACCAGTTTTTTTATTCAAAATGCTGCTAATTATTTCAATATCTCCTAAAATGGCCGCCGCTCGTGACGATTGGTATCCGCTTCGTTTACCGGAAGAATCTTTTCTGGGGGTGACTGACCATGCACATAGCACATCTGCATGGTCAGCGCATAACAAAAGATTTTTTTCTAGTAACCAATGCTGGAATGACGAGAGCTAAAAGGTCAAACATAAGGCCTAACAAGCGCCACAGAGTTAACAGTTACTAACCAAAGGAGTGTCTGTACGAGCCTATGGCTCTGGAATGCCATTCAAAAGCATATAGGGAGTGCACTGCAATCCACATCTGTAGCGCCAAAACACCTCCACACATAACGCGCCTCCCAAAGCGGCTTCCACCAGACCTTATATAACTACAAAAATTAAGTAAGCATTAAGGCGGCAGTTTCATGCAATTATCGACTCTGGATATCTCCATTATCTGCTTCTATCTCGCCTCTACAATTGTTATTGGCTTGATATTGAAGAGAAAAGCATCAAAAAATCTCGACTCCTATTTCCTAGGCGGCAAGACTTTACCCTGGTACATGCTGAGCCTTTCCAACGCTTCAGGCATGTTCGACATTTCCGGTACCATGTGGCTCGTTACTCTACTATTCGTATACGGCCTGAAAAGTATGTGGATTCCGTGGTTGTGGCCAGTCTTCAACCAAGTGTTTCTCATGGTATTCCTCTCGCTCTGGCTGCGACGCTCAAACGTACTAACAGGTGCCGAGTGGATTCGCACCCGCTTCGGTGATGATCTAGGGGGCAAGCTTTCCCACGGTATCATTGTTGCCTTTGCGCTTATCAGTGTACTGGGCTTCCTCGCCTACGGGTTTGTGGGTATCGGTAAATTCATGGAAATTTTCATTCCATGGGAAAACGTATCGCCGTATGTACCCTTCGAAGTATCCGCACAATATGTACCGCACCTCTACGGCATTGTATTTACGTCAATCGCAACGTTTTACGTAATGCTCGGCGGTATGCTGAGTATTGTTTGGGCTGACCTGCTGCAGTTCACCATCATGACGGTTTCAGCGGTAATCATTGCCGTGATCGCGATGAATAATGTGTCGCCGGAAGCCTTCAACGCCGCCGTGCCGGATGGCTGGACCAACCCCTTCTTTGGCTGGGAGTTAGGCTTAGATTGGACAAAAACCATTCCTGAAGTGATGAATAAAATTAACTCTGATGGCTACGAGCTGTTCAGCATTTTTGTCATGATGCTGCTGTTCAAAGGGGTGCTTATCAGCGCCGCTGGCCCAGCCCCCAACTACGATATGCAAAAAATTCTCGCCACCAAATCTCCTCGAGAAGCGGCGAAGATGAGCGGGTTTGTGTCCGTAGTACTTATGCCTATTCGTTACTTAATGATCGCCGGCTTTACCGTTCTTGCCCTGGTGTTCTACTCCGAGCTCGATTTGCAATCCGGCGCCGATGTGGACTTCGAAAACATTTTGCCCGCCGCAATCAAGCAGTTCGCACCGGCTGGGGTAATGGGTTTACTTCTCGCGGGGCTACTAGCGGCCTTTATGTCCACCTTTGCCTCAACCGTTAACGCGGCACCGGCTTACCTTGTTAACGATATATACAAGCGCTACATAAACCCTGAAGCTTCAGCGAAAAAACTCATACACATGAGCTACGCCGTGTCGGTTGGCGTTGTCTTAATTAGTACGTGCATTGGCCTTTTCGTATCTAGTATTAATTCGGTATTACAGTGGATCGTATCCGGTTTATGGGGCGGCTACACCGTGTCTAACGTGCTTAAGTGGTATTGGTGGCGATTCAATGGCATGGGCTACTTCTGGGGCATGCTCGTGGGTATTCTCTGCGCATTGGTCGTGCCGCCTATCCTCTCGGCTATTTTCCCAGGCACACCTGGCGACATACTGCCGCTTTACAGCTTCCCGGTTATTTTAGTTGCCTCTTCTCTGGCCGCGGTATTCGGCAGCATATATACCGAACCAGAAAATGAAGAACGACTGAAAGAGTTCTATAAGAAGGTTCGCCCCTGGGGCTTCTGGAAACCAGTACACGACATGGTTGCCGCCGAAAACCCTGGGTTCACCCGAAACCCCAATTTCGGTCGAGACATGCTCAATATCACCATTGGTATTGTGTTGCAAACCTCGCTAGTAGCCTTGCCAGTATTCTTTGTTATTAGGGAATTTTACTCCGCCGCCATTACTGCTGCCCTCGCCGCTGGCGCTGGTTTGATTCTATGGCAAACCTGGTACAAAAAATTATGCGACTGGCCAGAAGAAGAAATGGCTCGCGAGCAGTCTGCGAAAGCAAGGGCCGCTGAATAATACGGTGCAAAATCGGCTTTCAGGTTTTTCCTTCAGCATAACAAATGCTGCAATGGGAAAAACCTGGGGGCCGCTGCTACCTGCGCAGAGCAGTGCAGTCACCAACGTATTCACAAAACCAACATTATAATAAGAAAAAATAGAGCGTTGCGAGCAAGCGATTTTAACCTCTTGCTCAAACCGCTCTCATTATTTTAATTACCAAAATCACTAGCTAAGGTACTAACTGAGATGAAATTTGGCCATTTTGACGACGTCGCGAAAGAATACGTCATCACCAACCCCCAAACTCCTTACCCATGGATAAACTATCTGGGCAACGAAGACTTCTTCAGCCTTATGTCCAACACAGCAGGCGGCTACACTTTTTATAAAGATGCCAAGTTCCGTCGACTCACCCGCTACCGCTACAACAATATCCCCGTCGATAACGGCGGAAAATATTTTTATATTAACGACGGTGGCGACGTTTGGTCTCCAGGCTGGAAACCCGTAAAAGCTGAGCTCGACAAATACTCCTGCGCACACGGCATGAGCTATACCCGCATTACCGGAGAGCGCAATGGCGTTGAAGCTGAGGTCACTTACTTTATTCCGCTAAAAACCTGGGCGGAAGTTCAAAAAGTAAAATTGACCAACAAGTCGAGCGAAACCAAAAAACTGAAGTTTTTCTCTTGGGCCGAATGGTGCCTGTGGAATGCTGAAGACGATATGCAAAACCTTCAGCGCAACCTATCCACCGGTGAAGTAGAAGTGGAAGATTCCGTTATCTACCACAAAACAGAATTTAAAGAGCGTCGCAATCACTATGCGTTCTACTCGGCAAACACGGCTATTCAAGGCTTCGATACCGATCGCGATATATGGAAAGGTCTGTACAACGACTATGACCGCCCCGACGCTGTATTTGAGGGTAAGCCTCGCAACTCCGAAGCCCACGGTTGGTCTCCCTGTGCGTCGCACTACATTGAGGTTGAATTAGCGCCGGGCGAAGAAAAAGACCTGATCTTTGTACTCGGCTACATCGAAGTAGAGCCAGAGAACAAGTGGGAAAGCAAAGGTGTTATCAATAAAGAGCCAGCAAAAGAACTGATTGCCCGCTTCGACACCGTCGAAAAAGTGAATGCCGAACTGACCAAACTCAGTGATTACTGGACGGACCTACTGTCAACGTATTCGGTTGATTCTGGTGATGACCGACTCGACCGCATGGTGAATATCTGGAATCAATACCAGTGCATGGTGACATTTAACATGAGCCGCTCGGCCTCGTTTTTTGAAACCGGTATTGGCCGCGGCATGGGTTTTCGAGATTCCAGCCAAGATTTAATCGGCTTCGTGCATCAAGTACCGGAACGTGCCAGAGAGCGCATTATCGATATTGCCTCAACACAGTTTGAGGATGGTTCTGCCTACCACCAATACCAGCCCCTAACAAAGCGCGGCAACGACACTTTAGGTGGCGGCTTTAACGACGACCCCCTATGGCTAATTCTGTCGACAACAGACTACATCAAAGAAACCGGAGACTTCGGCATTCTTGATGAACAAGTGCCATACGACAACGACGAAAGTAAAGCCACCAGCCATTACGAACACCTGAAGCGCTCGTTCTACTTCACGGTTAATAATTTGGGCCCCCATGGTCTTCCACTCATCGGGCGCGCCGATTGGAACGACTGCCTGAACCTCAACTGCTTCTCGGAAGACCCTAACGAATCCTTTCAGACCACCGGCAACAAGAAAGGCTTCACCGCTGAATCCTTAATGATTGCAGGTTCCTTTGTTCTGTACGGAAATGAATTTATCAAACTGTGCAAAACCATCGGCAAGGAAGACGATGCAGCTGAAGCCCAAAAACATGTTGACGCGATGATAGCCGCCGTTAAAAAAGACGGCTGGGACGGAGACTGGTACCTGCGCGCCTACGACTATTACGGCAAGAAAATCGGCTCTAACGAAAACGAAGAAGGTAAAATCTTTATTGAATCACAGGGTTTCTGTGGCATGGCCGGTATCGGTCAGGAAGACGGCTTAGTACAAAAAGCCATGGATTCAGTAAAAGAGCACCTCGACAGCGATTACGGCATTGTGTTGCAGCAACCCGCGTTTACCAAGTACTACATCGAGTACGGGGAGATATCCACCTACCCAGCAGGGTACAAAGAAAACGCAGGTATATTCTGTCATAACAACCCTTGGGTCATTATTACGGAAGCACAGCTGGGGAACGGCGATCGGGCTTTTGAGTACTACAGCAAAATCGCCCCCTCCTATCTAGAGGATATTAGCGACCTACATAAAGTTGAGCCCTATGTTTACTGCCAAATGATTGCCGGTAAAGATGCCTTTAAGCCCGGCGAAGGTAAAAACTCCTGGCTGACCGGTACCGCTTCGTGGAACTTCGTTGCCATTACCCAGTACATACTCGGGGTTAAACCGGAGTACAACGGGCTAGCCGTTAACCCAAGTATCCCTAGCGCATGGAGTGGCTTCAAAGTGAACCGTAAATTCCGTGGCACTCACTACAATATCGAAGTGAAAAACCCGAATAACGTTAGTTGCGGGGTTACCTCCTTAATGGTAAACGGAGAGCCTGTAGACGGTACTTTAATTCCCCTGCAAGCAGAGGGAATCACCGTGGACGTAGTCGTTACTATGGGTTAAACATTCCAATCAATTCAACACATGAGCCCTGGCAATTACCAGGGCTTTTTTTTGCATGGTGCAACACCACCTCCGGTGCGTGCAAATAAGTAACACCCCTCACCATACCTCAGCCCATTATTCTCTAATGGCATATAAAATGCTTAATAATGGCGTTAATATAACCCTTTAAAAGGTTATTGATTAAAAATTCCTCATTCGATAACAAAACAATCTAGCCGGAATGTAACTTTGGGTAACACTGATCGAGATGAATGTGTAACATACTCACATCTTATCTACAGCCACCCAACAAGAGTCTTACCCATGAAAGCAACTGTACTTATTTCAGCCCTGATAGTAACCCTGGCCGCACCTTTCGCCTCAGCCTACTCCATTGTCGACACCCAGCTTATTACAGGTACTGTTGAGAAAGTAGACGTACAAAACAACCTTTTAGTGATTAACAAAAACTTTGGCAAGCCTGAAGCCGTTCAGCTTCCAGCCAATGCTAACATTGAGCTTCAAGGTAAAACCGCCAGCCTATCGGCTTTAGAATCGGGCGATAAAGTGCGAGTTGCACGTACAACACTTACGCCTACCACCAAAGAGATTAGCGGTGAAATTGTTCGCTTAAATCGATCCGATAACAGCGCATCTATTCGTACAGATGCTGGCAAATTAGTCAAAGTAAAATTTGGTGACAAGCTGCGCGTCCACGGTATCGTTGAATCAAACTCAATCGATAGCCTACGCAAAGGCCACTTGGTGTCTTTTGGTAGCACCAAGTAAAGCAAACCACTACCCCATACGCCCAAAAAGCCCGCATTTGCGGGCTTTTTCGTTTCTTCACGCCTACCATTTGTGACACATCATTTAACCAAACATGAATGGTGCAGCCTCCCTAAAAAGCCGGTTATACTGCCTACGGCCTTTGTAACCGATTACCAAAATCGGACGCCACTTACTCTAGAATGTTCCAATAACAATAATATTAGTAAGAGACACCATGCCTAACACACGTAAAATTGACCCCACACAAGTGATTCCATTACAGGAAAAATTCGGCTACGCCCTCGGCGATTTCGCCTCGAACCTATTCTGGATGCCCTTCATTCTATACGGCACTTATTTTTATACCGATGTATTTGGCATATCCGCCTTATCCGTTGGCACAATGTTATTCGTTACACGTATTTGGGATGTGATCAATGACCCACTCATGGGCATCATCGCCGACCGAAACAAACCAAAAGAAGGTGTTGGAAAGTATCGTCCGTTTTTATATTGGTTCGCCGTACCCTTTGGCTTAGTGGGCGCAATAGCCTTTTTTACGCCCGACCTTAGCCCCCAGGGTAAGCTCATCTATGCCTGGGTTACCTACGTTGCCTTTGGCATGATTTACACGATTATTAATATCCCTTATTCGGCGCTTATGAGCGTCATGTCCAAAGAGCCGTCTGAACGAAACAGCACAAGTTTTTTCCGCATGATTGGGGCGCAAAGTGCCGGACTTCTTGTGGCCAGCAGCCTGATGACTTTCGTCGCGATACTCGGAGGCGAAAATGTACAACGAGGCTTCTTCTTGACCATGGCAATCTTTGCCGCTATCTCCGTGATCAGTTTTTTCCTCACCGGTAAACTGACCCGAGAACGAGTCAAGCCCGAACCCAAAAAAGATGGCGAACTCAGTAAAGACATGTCCGCTATTTTCACCTGTATCCCCTGGTGGATTCTGTTTTTCGTTGCTTTTTTTACCATTGCCGCTTTTACCATTCGCTTTGGTGTAGCAGCCTATTATTTTAAATACTATGCAGACCCAATTGCCGTAGAAGCATGGAACATCGGCTTTATTAAAGGTGGTGCCGTTAGCGCATTCTTCTTTTTTGGCACCATTTCCTCTCTGCTTGGGGTTTTAACATTCAGCTTTATAACTAAGGTCGTCGACAAGAAATCAATGTACTTTGTACTAATTCTTGTTTCTGGTTTGATCTCAACCTATTTTTACTACATCCCCAATACAGACATCACCACCATCATCATTACCCAAGCTGTATTTTCATTTTTAACAGGACCAACGGCCGCCATTATGTTCGCTATGTATACCGACATTGCCGCTTATATAAAACACCAAACCGGCAGTGACTCCGCAGGCTTAGTGATGTCTGCCGGCTCCCTTTCACAAAAGTTTGGCTGGGCCGTTGGCGGTTCGGTTACCGGGGTTCTCCTAGGGCTTGCTGGCTACGAAGCGGATCAGATTCAGCCCGAAAATGTGAAAGCGATTATGAGTATTATGATGAGCTGGGCCCCGATGGGCGCCTGTGTTCTCGGCGCGCTAGCTATGCTTGCCTACCCCTTGAATGACAAGAAAATGCGTGTCATTACGGATGAACTCGCCGCTCGAGAAAACTCGGAGTGAAACACCTTCTCCCCGGCTGATAACCGCCCGACCGGGGTTATATGAATGATGGATACAGTGTTAAATTACGCTAAACCCAACCAATGCTCACAACACACATTGCAGATTTTGAGCAATGTGTGTTGTGAGAAAACTCGATTATTGCTTAATCTTGCTCTATTGTTGGTTGCCGATAAACCTTGTCTGCCAGTGTAATAAACTGTTCTTCAGTCACCCCAGCCCTCAATTGAAAACGTTCATCAACTAACGTCATATTGTAGGCTGGCGCGCTGCGAAAATCGGGAGGAAACAATACCCCAAGCGACTCCGACATAACGGGAAGAAATGCGATTGTAGCGGCTACCCCCACAGATACACCCTTACCCAAGTGCATGGTTTGCGTGCAAGATACAAAGATAACACCCGCGACCAACAAGAAAGTAACCAACATTGAAAAATATTGGACCGACAACAACCAACCAAGGTTAAAATTATAAGCCCCCATACACATTTGAAAGAAGCCGTCGAACACTAGCATTAACATCAACAAATTCATATTCAACAGAAAACGCCCATCGACACGCTGTAATCGAGCAACCGTCATCCATAAGCCACCGTAACAAACAGCCGCAACAACAAAAATAACGACTGCATTTAGCTCTTTAAGTAATTTTTCGGAGAAAGGATCAATTAAGTAAGCTTCCCGTAGCGTAATAATCGTCGCTACCGCGATGGTCAGTACAGTCACCCAAAAAGTACTCAATGAGGTATATAACGGCTCCAAAGAAGACAGTTTTAGCGACGCCGAAATTCTGTAGCTCTCGTCTCGTAAACGAATATTGGTTTTCCCCAGAGTAAGTACTTTACCTAGGGCGAAGGTAATCGATTTACCGGCTTCAATTTTGACTTTACTACCATTGGCTTTAGTACCGTTAAGTGCGCCTAAATCCGTCGCCACAAACTCAGACGAATCGGTATTAACTTCAACACGTAAATGACTCGATTCCATATAGGGATCTTGTAAAATAAGATCGTTACCGTAGCCGCGACCAATTGTTATGCAGTTTTTCTGAAAAGAATGCACTTCCATAACACGACCAGATTTCGTCACTATCTCTACTATCATTGCCAATCTACCTGCTTAATGAAACGCGCCAAAAAGGCATTTGATTTATCTTTGCTTACACCGGAAAGACAAAAATGTTCCATAAGCGCTTTATTGCCTTTGTTCAGGGTAACCCCCATATAAAAAACATCGTATAAATTAGGGTATTTTTTATAGGCTCTAGCACAGTACGCGGTTTTACGTCGAATACCGTTGTCCTTCATTTGTACGATGTCATCTACACAGGTAAAATTCTCAACATCGTCTTCCCCAGCTCTATTAGACGGTCTCCCACGGGAAAACTCCTGTGTCGCATAGCGATAAAACGCCGGTTCTGGCCAATCTTCACCCTCTAAGTAGCGAAACTCATATTCGAAAAATCCCGAGTTAAGCTCCCGAGAAACATAAATCGATTGACGACTATTACAGGTTTTCACCACGGTCAAAATATTTTTTTTATCGTCTGTATCGCTCTGTCCCCAGCAGTGAAACCCCGGGTGTACTTTACCTGTAACAGTAGCCCCCGAAAGCTCATCCAAAGGCCATTCCCGTGAATTAATTTCATCAATAATCGCATCAGTTGCCGCAGAAATTTGTACACCAATGCTTTTCTGAAGCTCTTTGTAAACAGACATTGGTGCCGCCCCTTGCGCCTCGGTATCCAAAGGTGACAACCCTACACGTCCATACGCTGCAGGGCCTAACACACCCTGCAGAAGGTCCGACAATTTATTGGCCGGCACCAGAAAGCCAACCTGATTTCCCGCCGTTTGCACATTAACCCCCACAACTTTACCGCTGGCATCGATAGTGGGTCCACCACTCATCCCTGGGTTCAGCGCACCGGAAAAGTGGATCCTGTCGAATACGTAATCGTCCACCAGGCCATTGTAGTTACCCTCCACTATTGTCATACCAATGTTGTGCGGATTACCAATAGAGTACATTTTCTCGCCTTTGGACGGCAATTTTTCTCGTAACGCCAGAGGCTCCCCCGACTGCGGTATACTCAATACCGCTAGGTCGTTGACAATATCAATGGCTTCAACCTCAAGCTCAATTTCTTGTTCATTTTTTTCAATGATAATTTTGTATTCTTCTGGCTCGAGAACAACCGAAGACACAACGTGATAATTCGTTGCAAAGTGTTGACCATCGCCAACGTAAAACCCACTGCCCGAACTATTTAAGTTTTTCGATTTAACATTAATAATACGCACTTGATAAATGGAGGAACCAAATTGCGCAAACGCCTGCTCAGCCTTGCCCCTTACTTGCTCCTGCCCCACGGCAAGGCAACTCACTGAAAGCAGACTTAAAAATAAGATTGCTTGAAAACGGCGGAATACTACGGCTTGCTGTATGTCCAAAAATTACCTTCCAGTCCGGAAAGCCCGGTTAACATATAAAACAAAATTATACTGCCCATAGCAACAGCTGAACTTCACTTGGGCAAAGAACTCGATAATATAAGCCGCCCCTAGTGAAGTAAAGCCAAGTATAAGTCGGCGACAGCTGCGTGCAGCTGGCTTATAATTGGCAAGCCTCTGTCGAGGCTTTCAGTGAAAAAACGGCTACAAGAGAGCCTCTATAAGGGCAGCTCACAAAGAATGAGCGACTAACCATAAAAATACCGCTAACTAAAAAGTGCCACTAGCCAAAACGTGCCACTTACTATAAGAACAATAGTACATACATTATCCACTAAGGTTGCTAAGCGAGAACAACATGAAATACGGTTATTTCGACGATCAAAACCGTGAATACGTCATCACCCAACCCAACACGCCACGCTCTTGGACTAATTACCTAGGTTCAACCGAGTATGGCGCGGTTATCACCAACAATGCTGGTGGTTACAGCTTTTACAAATCAGCTGCACAGGGCCGATTCACACGCTATCGCTCCAATGCCATTCCCATGGATCAGCCCGGTCGAAACATTTATATTCGGGACCAAGATTCTGGCGATTTTTGGTCCAATGCCTGGCAACCAGTGGGTAAGTCACTTGACCAATTTAAAAGTGAATGCCGACACGGCACGGCCTATACAACCCTTCAGTCTGAGTATGCAACAATAACAACCAACACCACTTATTTTGTTCCACAAAATGAAACACACGAAATTTGGCACACCCGTGTAACCAATACCGGTGACAGTCCACGAAAACTGCGCCTGTTTACGTATGTCGAATACACCAACAACTGGAACCTGACTAACGACCTTCTTAACCTGCAGTATTCGGCCTATATCGTGAATATGTCGGTGAAAGACAACATCATCGATCACGGTACAAATGTAAGTATGGATCCAAACCCAGAAAACTTTGAGGATTCAGACCAAGGGCGCCATACATTCCTAGCCGTGGCCGGTGTAGACGTGAGTGGTTTCGATACCGACCGTGAAAAATTTATTGGCCCCTACCGCAGTTATCACAACCCCCTGGCAGTGGAACGCGGCGAGTGCAGTCAGTCGCTTGCCGTTGCCGATAATGGTTGCGGCAGCCTACAAATTGATATTGAGCTGCAGCCTGGAGAAACCAAAGCGTTTAGCGTCATCATGGGAATTGGTCGAGCTGAGTGCGAAGGCGTTGCCGCGCGAGAAAAGTACGCAAAAACAGAAGTTGTAGAAAAAGCCCTTACCGCCGTGAAAAGCTATTGGCATGCACGGCTCAATAACTTCAGTGTGGAAACCCCCGACGCCGAACTGAATAGCTTTTTTAACACATGGAATCCCTACAATTGCTTAGTTACCTTCGCGTGGTCACGCGCAGCCAGTTTAGTGTACAACGGCGAACGCGATGGCCTAGGTTACCGCGACACCGTGCAGGACATGCTTGGCACGCTGCATTCGATTCCAGAGGAAGCACAGCAACGGCTTGAACTAATGATTACCGGGCAAGCCTCTACCGGTGGCGCCATGCCCGTGGTAAAACCCTACGCACACTCACCGGGGAAAGAAAAATGCCCGGCTGAATCCGAGTATCGCTCCGATGACAGCCTATGGTTATTCAATACCATTCCCGCACTGGTGAAAGAAACCGGTGATTTTAGTTTTTACAATAAGGTATTACCTTATGCCGACAAAGGCGAAGACACCGTACTCGGGCATTTAAAGCGTGCAATCGAATTTAGCCTTACCCGCCTGGGTAAGCACGGCTTACCTTGCGGACTACTGGCCGACTGGAACGACTGCCTAGTACTGGGCCATGATGGCGAAACTGTATTTGTTGCCTTGCAACTAAGGTATGCGCTAGCGAGCTATATCGAAATTTGCGCAATGAAAGGAAATCTGACTGAGGACATTCAATGGGCCGAAAAACACCTGCAAATACTTGACAATAATCTTAGCGAGCACGCCTGGGATGGCCAGTGGTACCGCCGAGCCTTTCGCGTCGATGGATTTGTCTTCGGTTCAAAGAACAACGAAGAAGCATCCATTTTTCTAAACCCTCAAACCTGGTCTGTTTTGAGCGGCCACGCGTCAAACGAAAAAGCACACCTAGCGATGAACAGCGTAGAACAGCGGCTAGCGACCGATGCGGGATTAATGGTTCTAGACCCACCGGTAACTAAACTCGACCCAAAAATTATGCGTGCGCGCTTGTTTAACCCCGGCATGAAAGAAAACGGCGCCGTTTTCTGCCACACCCAAGGTTGGGTTGTTATGGCCGAAGCTATGCTCGGTAACGGCAACCGCGCGTACCGGTATCTGCGCACTTTTATGCCCGCAGCATTTAACGAAAAAGCCGACGTGCGTGAAAGTGAACCCTACGTTTTTTGCCAGAGCACTCACAGCAAATACAGCCCGCGCTACGGTGCCTCTCGTCTGCCTTGGTTAACCGGTGCGGCTACATGGGCCTATCACGCAACATCGCAATACATGCTGGGTATTCGGCCCGAATATGAAGGCCTTAGAATCGAACCGTGTATCCCTTCTCACTGGCAGGGGTATACAGCCACGCGCGTTTTTCGCGGAAAGGTATTTAACATAACGGTTAAAAACCCCGGCAATGTCGAGAAAGGCATTATTTCAGTAACGCTTAACGGAGAAACACTCGACGGTAACCTAATCGAGGTAGAACACTGCCCGCTAGAAAATGAAGTAGTGGCGTTAATGGGCTAAGGTTGCATCGCCGTAAGGTGGTATTGAGCGATAATATGGGCAACAACATGTCGAGAACATCTGGCTTTTGTTGCCCTACAAAATTTTCATTAATCCACGGCTAAGGGGTTAGGTGTTTCATCTACCACCAACACGTCTACCCCCGAAAACCCGTATGAATATCGCCCCCTACTATCCGCTATGCCTGAAAGGCATTTTAATCAAAACCACAATCTTCATTTCAGGGCACTTGAATTAATACCGGTGCCCTTATTTATGTGGCTCACACTGACGTTGATGCCTGCGGGATTTATCCATTACAATTTCTGGCACACTCAAACCCAGAAAAACAACAATAAGGTTCAAAACCAATAATATACTGCCAAAATCTCCTGCTTTATTCACTACAAATGCCACTCCCTGTGCAAAACTCATGGCCTCACTTACCGTAGATACAATAACAACCAGTATAAAAGGTAATACCACCGTAGCGGCAGTTGCGAGAGTAATCGCCTTCAGTAGCCGCTGAACTATTTGAAAATTAAGTTCCAGCGTATGGCCTCGTAATTCTTGCTTGTCGCCAACATCGGCATGGGTTTCCTGCGCCCGTCTCCAGAAATGCCATAAACTATTTTTGAAAATTAAAGGAGCACTGCCGTTTTCACAATCAGCTTTCATCATTTCAGTATCCTTTTTCTGAGTATGCTATTGGTGTAACCTAGGCAACAACGGCCTATAGCTTGCCAATTTCGTCACTAAGCTGAAAACGTGGTGAGGTTACGTAAGCTTCTAGCTTTCTCAACCGACCTTCTACTTTAGTGAAACGGTCGTGCACACTATTAAAAACTGCTTTTCGCTCATAGGTATTATTGAACTTTGACTTCAATTGCCCAGCATTGTCCGTTAAAGTTTTAGGGTCGTCGCGGAGCACGAAGTAGGCTACCCAATAGGCAATGAACGCAACCTGAAGCGTAAAGAACAAACAGGTAATCGCAATAATCCTTACGAGGATAACATCAACATCAAAATAATCTGCCAGACCCGCACAAACACCCCCTATGACGCCTTTGCGGCGATTGCGATAGAGTTTTTTCTCACTGCGAAATTCGCTCATATCCCGTGCCTCCAATTGGGGTCCTGCTTGTCGAGAATAGACTCTAGAGTCTCGATTCTATTCTCCATTTTGTCGGCCATGGCAAGCAGCTCTTCAATTTTTCGCTTGTCCGCTTCAGACTCCTGCGGACGCGGCTTGCTTTTTTGCTTGTAGTGCATATACACCCAAATTGGGGCTACAAACAGGCAGAAAAGAATGAGGGGCGCTTCCAATACGCCAATTAATTGATGCAACATCTGAGGGCTCCCTACTTAGTCTCTTGTGATTTTGATTCTACTCTTTTCTTTAGTGCGGCTAATTGAGCTTCAACTTCATCATTCTTAGCAAGTTGCTCAATTTCTTCCGATAAGGATTTTTTACCCAAATCCATAGATTCAGCGCGACCTTCGAGTTCGTCCAGTTTACGCTCGTAACCTTCAAGCTTGGACAATGTTTCCTCTACAGAGCCACCTTGAAGCACCATACGCACTTTAAGTTTCGAGCTTGCTGTTTTTTGCCGGGCTACAAGGGATTTCTGTCGGGCCTTGGCCTCAGCAATTTTTTGCTGTAACTGGGTAATTTCACCTTCCAGCGACTGCAAGCCTTCCTCTATAGCCTCAAGCTCGGCTTCTACACCAACACCATCGTTAATGAATTTCAGCCTCTCAGCTAAGGCGCCCTTGGCGAGATCTTCGCGTTCTTTCTTAATCGCCAGCTCGGCTTTTAGTTCCCAAGCATCGGATTGATCCGCGAGCCACTGCTTACGGCGCAACAGTTCTTTTTTATCGGCAATCGCTTTTGCTGATACGGTGCGAACCTCCACCAGTGTTTCTTCCATTTCCTGAATAATGAGGCGTACCATCTTTTCTGGGTCTTCAGCCTTATCCAGAAGAGAGTTAATGTTAGAGTTAATAATGTCTGAAAATCGGGAAAAAATGCCCATATCCTATTTCTCCTTGGCGCCAGTTGTATCTTTTGTCCAGCGCACACTGTGAATTAATTTACTGGGTTCGCGTTAACTATTACAGTTTCCATGCCAACCCTGATAAAAACCGCTAACCTATTGTTTTATATGGTTATATTTTAAAATCCTCAACATTCACACAAATTAACGATATAAGCGATATGGCCAACTATAAAGAAAATCACCTAACCATTAGCGAAACACGCCACGGTTAACACTTGAAGAGAATAAACAAAGAAATGTAGTGGAGACTGACGCCAGCCGAAAGCTTCGACTACACCTGCATCAACTCAATCCAACTTAGCTCGACTTAACTAAGAGGGGGCACGCAGGTCGGCAGGTTTATCAATGTCTTGTATAACGCCCACACAGGACGTAGAAAACAGCTCAAGCCTATCTTTATGGTCTTTGAGAATGCTCGCTGCGCCACTATCACCCTGCAGAGCCGTCAGCGCGCCGAAAAATTCGCCAGAAAAGAAAACCGGGTGCCCCCTGCGCCCCTTATAGGCAGGAGCCAGTATTGAGTGCTGCGGCCCCTGCTGGGCTATTTGCTGATATACGTGCTGAGAAATATAGGGCATATCCGCGAGGCAAATAATCCATCCACCCCACGCAGGATTCGCCTGAACACCAAAGGCGATTGAGTCTCCCAAGCCCGGCGAATTCCCAGGGTAGACAATGCTACGGGTAACCTGTGGGGCCAGTGAACCTTCCACGCTTTTATTCGCACCGGAATACACCACACACACACGACAAGAAACAGACGATACGGCCCCTACAACCCTCTGCAGCATGCTTTGCCCATTAACCACCGGTGTAGACAGCTTGCAGTCTGCGCCGAAACGCCGAGATTGACCTGCGGCCATAATCAGAAACCCTGGTGCTTGGTTGTTACTCTTGGACATGTCGTTTCGCTTCGCTGACCAAATGCGCGGCTATGCTGATGGCAATTTCGGCGGGTGTTTTACTGCCAATGTCGAGCCCAATGGGCGCATGCAACCGGTTCAGTTGGTCGTGGTTTATATCAAGTACAAGCAGTCGTTTTTTACGTGCCGCTGTCGTTCTAACAGACCCCATTGCACCAATATAGTAAGCATCACTCGACTGCATTGCCTCCATCAGCGCCATATCATCCAGCCGAGGGTCATGGGATAACGCGACAATGGCCGAATTATGATCGCTAAAATGCTGTTCAATTACGCCATCGGGATAACAACCGTAATAACTATAACCAGAGTCGTTCCAGCCAGTAGCAGCCAAAACCGGGTCACAAATACTGACATCAAAATCAAGTGAATATGCATAGCTTGCCAAGAACCGTGCAATATCGTTGGCACCCACGATTAGCAGCTTGCGCGTTGGCCCCAGATAAACCACGGCCTGCGTTTCAGACGCCTGTAATCGATGCGGTAATGTGCTGGTAAACGACCACTCACCCGTATACAAGTCAATGGTACGGCTTACCCCGCTACGTAAATTTAACAATTCACGGATATCACCCCACCGAGCGAGATCATCCACATTCAACTTTTCCAACAGCACCCTCAAAATAGCACCGCAGGGTAATTTTACCGCGCCATTCTGCTGAGGATCTTCACCGTAAGATAAAATGCGGGGGCCGCCATGAACGAATTCACCCAACCTCAACTGCTCGAGTAATCGCTCTTCAACACACCCCCCCGAAACGGAGCCGACCACACCTCCGGACTCACTCCAAACCATAATGGAACCCGGCGGCCTAGGTGAGCTGCCCCAAGTGGACAATACCGTCACTAAATAACAATGCTCACTTTTTCCCAAGTTTTGACACAGCGATTGCAGAACAGCCTGACTGGAAGATAAAAGCATGAGCGGAGTATCTCTTTTATTTTTATGGGCGGAAGAGAGTATTGTGCACCGCTGATGTGAAATTGATGTAAAAGGGCACGGCTATTCATTAGAGGTGCCCTGATGGCAAACAATAGTTCCCCCCACAATAAACCTGTTTGCGCAGCAGAACATACGTACCGCTAGTCCTCCAGCCAACTTATCGCAGCACGACCACGGGTAATGTCACTTAACTGTTTGGCACAGGCCATTTTCTTATCGTCAGCCACCTGTACACGCAGTATTACCCCGGTACTGTAATCGCTCCCAAACACCTCAGCCCCTATTTCAGCGAGCACATGCCGAACAGTGGCCTCATCAGCAAATGCTATGTCAATCTGGCATTCAGACGTTGGCACTTGGGTAACAAAGGTGGCCATATCTAACGCTTGGGAAACCGATGCACCGTAAGCTCTAACGAGCCCACCCGCCCCCAGCTTTACACCGCCGAAATAGCGCACAACAATAGCGACACTATCGCCCGCTCCACGATGAGCTAAAACATTCAGTATAGGTTTACCGGCTGTACCGGCAGGCTCGCCGTCGTCACTGTAGGCTTGTGTCACCGGCTGTAAAGGGTCACCGACCAGGTAGGCCCAACAGTGATGCCTGGCGTCGGGGAAAAGCTTTACAAGCTCTTGCAGATGCGCCATCGCTAGCGCTCGCGACGTTACGGGGAATAAATGACAGATAAAGCGGCTGCGCTTTTCCACAAGCTCAAAGACTACGGGCTGCGCTAATTGTTGGTAGGGAGAGCGCATAAGCCTAACTAACAGCGCTATTTTTTCTGACGATCAGGCGCTGGAGCGCCGATGTGATCGTAACCGCGCTCTCGCGCGAGTTTCATTTGTTTTTGACGCTCCATAAAGCGAGCTTTTTGGGAATCAGTAAGCGTATCGTGACAGCGTGGGCAAGCAACCCCATCAATGAATTGTTTTGACTGCTTATCTTCATCAGTAATAGGAAAACGACACCCATGGCAAAGCTCGTACTGGCCTTTTTCTAACTGATGATTGACGGTTACCCGATTATCGAAAACGAAACACTCACCCTTCCACAGAGTATTGTCCGCGGGTACCTTTTCCAAATAATTCAGAATACCGCCCTTTAGGTGATACACCTCCTTGAACCCCTGTTCTTTTAAATAAGCCGTGGATTTCTCACAGCGTATACCGCCGGTGCAAAACATCGCCACCTTCTTGTTTAGTTCAGGGTTTAAATTACGCGCCACATACGCCGGAAGCTCTCTAAAGCTTTCAGTGTTGGGATTAATGGCCCCCTCAAACGACCCCACCTCACACTCATAATCGTTTCGGGTATCGATAACGGTCACGTCTGGGTCGCTAATAAGCGCATTCCAATCTTTCGGCTCAATATAGGTGCCCACCGATAAGTTAGGGTCTATGCCCTCCACTCCTAGCGTTACTATTTCCTTTTTAAGTTTTACTTTCATCCGGTAAAACGGCTGTACCTCGTCAAACGACTCCTTGTGCTCCACTCCCGATAAACAGCGGTCACTGTTTAAATAGTGGAACAACGTGTCGATGGCGCTACGTGAGCCAGAAACAGTGCCATTTATACCTTCGGAGGCGAGCAGTATGGTTCCCTTAATACCCTCGGCTATACAAAGCTCAAGCAGGGGGCGCTGTAGCGCCTTGTAGTTAGGCAATGAAACAAATTTATAAAGCGCAGCAATAACAATTTCGGACATACAAGCTCAAGTGATTAAAAAAGGTCAAAATAGAGATTAAAAAGTGCGCGGCATTTTACGCCAACAACGAAGATACCGCACCTAAGGTCAGACATTAGATTTACGGCTTCCGGCACATTCAGGAGACATAGGAGCAGCGCCCTGCCTCTCCAGCCACTGATTGGGCGTATACAAATGCAGCGCCAGTGCATGCACCCCCGAGCTTAGCTCTTGTTGAAGAACCCCATATACCGCCTGATGCCGTTTTACCGGGGGCAGGCGCTCAAAGTCGTTTGAAACCAAAATCACCTTGAAATGCGTCTCCGAGTTGGCCGGTACGCTATGCATATGGCTCTCGTTAAGCAACTCAAGGTGAACCGGCGAAAAATGCTGCTTCAATTTGCTTTCGATGATCTGAAAATGACCACTCATCTAGACCTACTCCATTTTCTATGTGACAGGCATCACATTTTGCATTACGATAACAGTAGTTAGTACCAGTTTTTATAAGTAATAGCTAATTAATGAGTACCAACACTTGGGGCGGAGTTAACACTCCCTAATTTTGTATCCACGGCATCAACAGCACTAATTTCAAAATATCGGCGCGAATTACCTTACGGGCACCCCTATTAATTTATTTTTGTCTCTACCAAAAGTAATTACCGGAGGCGCCCTTACGCCAAACAGCCGTTTTTCCGCACGGAATCCTGGTTTATACCAACGAGCTTTGCTCTCAGGAAGTGACAGCTAAGCTGGTAATTGGGCTATTCCGTGCTATACGATAGGAATGGTATCACGTGAGTAAAGATAGTAATTCGAGAGACCTAATGAAAGAAAACAAAATCTTTTTTTTAAACCGACGCAAGGGTGACGACCGTCGGCTGGATTCAGATCCCTGTAGCGAGATGTCAATGGATCTTTACCACCGCAAGCGCCGCAAGTCGACTGAAAGACGGGACTCTAACCGAACCTTGAGCGATGATTACTACGCATACATGCGTAAAGTTATGGCTGATATTCAACGCAAGGCCAAGCGCTCCAAAGACCCAGCATAATGCTTCTGCGCCTAGACTGGAGCGCAACTTGAGGCAACTGAATCGCTAAGGCGAGCATAAAAGTGCCAATGCGCCAAATAACACACCATAACCTCCCCTCAAATTACTCAACTTTTTGCATTTCTTCCTATACTTGTTCAGAGGCTCCCTAGAACGGTCCTTTCCAAAGCCTGCGCAAGTTCAACCGAAGAAGGATTGTAATGTTTACCGCTGCTGAAACAAAAATTGTTGTCTCAACCCTAAACAAACGCCGGGCCTGGCTAAAGAAAACACTAGAAGACGCCAACCAAGACCCGGCCATGCGTGCCGAGCACGCAGAGTCTTTGAAACTCATAGACAGTACTTTACGAAAAATGGCGCCCGACACCGTGATCCCTCCAGTCAAACGCACCATGGGCACCATGCGCGTATTGATAGCCGAGGATAATGCCGACTCGGCCAATCTACTGCTGGATATCCTTCAAGATTTCGGCATGAAAAATGTCGATTTAGCGGTCGACGGTATCGAAGCGTTCGATAAAATAAAAAAATCAAAAGCACCCTACGACTTGGTGTTATGCGACTGGGATATGCCCGAACTCAATGGCCTGGAAGTGCACAGCAAGGCGAAAGCTTCGAACACCTTGCGTGGGGCGCATTTCATGATGGTCACAGCCGTATCAGAGGCTTCGCGTATCCGTGAAGCCATTCAGCAGGGTGTTAATGACTACATAGTCAAACCCATTGATGTCGATGTATTAGAAAGTAAGATTAAAACAGCGCTCAAGCTCGACCCAGAACCAAACCAAACGCAAGCCAGCTAAGGGGGGCTCACGGTCACCGCTAAAAACTGCGACCGCCTCTGAGCGGGCCGGAAAGCATTAGAAGGCTGACGATGCAGCGCAAGACTGGCGGCCTTTCCAAGTAGCTCAACGCCACGATAGCCTGTTTTCAAACCTTGCCCTCAAGCCCAAAAAAAGGCCACTGTTAACAGTGGCCTTTTTAACAAGAACGAGCTTGATCTATCAGGTAATTTCGGTACCCACCTGAAGTATCTTCATGGTGTTTGTGCCACCGTGAACATTGGCCGAATCGCCTTTGGTGATAAGTACCAAATCGCCGTCTTCCAACCCTTCTTTTTCCATCAAAATTTCTAAAGCGCGAGCATTAGTCTCGATGTAGGGGATTTCACCGCTTTGGAATAATACCGGTTGTACGCCACGGAATAAGGCCGCCTTACGCAGTGTTGCCGGATAGCGAGAAAAAGCAAAAATAGGTAAGCGAGAACCGTAGCGAGACATCAGCAGTGGTGTTGTGCCAGATTCCGTCATAGCCACAATACACTTAACCTTTTGTGTCTGACGCGCCGTGTACATAGTTGCAGACGCAATAGCCTGGTCTGTTGCCACGTAGCCACCGTCAGGCTTAGTGGGGCGAGTCTCGGCCCGTGGGTGCTTCTCTGCACCACGGATAACACGTACCATCGCCTCAACTGTTTGCACAGGGTATTTACCAGCAGCCGTTTCTGCGGAAAGCATTACAGCGTCGGTGCCGTCCAAAACCGCATTCGCCACATCAAACACTTCGGCACGCGTTGGCATAGGGCTGCTAATCATGGTTTCCATCATCTGGGTCGCCGTAATAACACAGCGGTTAAGAATCCGCGCACGCTCAATCAGGTGCTTTTGAACACCAATCAGCTGAGCATCACCAATTTCAACACCCAAATCACCACGGGCAACCATTACCGCATCGGAAGCGAGAATAATATCGTCTAGAATTTGGTCGTCAGCAACCGTTTCTGCTCGCTCTATTTTGGCAACCATCGACATGTCACCGCCAGCTTCACGAACGAGCTGACGCGCTTGGTTCATATCTTCTGCGCAACGAGGAAAAGATACCGCGAGGTAGTCCACGTCAATTTCAACCGCCGTTTTTATGTCTTCACGGTCTTTATCGGTCAGTGCCGGGGCGGAAAGCCCACCGCCTTGGCGATTAATACCTTTGTTGTTAGACAGCTTACCGCCTACAACAACCTCAGTATGAATACGGGAGCCGTCAACAGACTCAACCTTCAAGACCACACGGCCATCATCCAACAACAGCATATCCTCGGGGTTCACGTCCCGTGGCAGCTCTTTGTAATCGATACCAACTTCTTTCTTATTGCCCGCATCACGGTCTAGGCTGGCATCCAAATCGAACTTGTCACCGATTTCCAGCTGAATAGGCCCTTCGGCAAAGCGTGCAACACGGATTTTAGGCCCCTGGAGATCTCCAAGAATAGCGATATAAGTATTGTGCTTGGCACATAATTCCCGAACGTGTCTCGCCCGCTCTTTGTGATCTTCTGCGCTGCCGTGGGAAAAATTCATACGTACTACGTTCACACCTGCGATGATCAACTTCTCTAAAATGCCAGGTTCATCGGTGGCTGGGCCAAGGGTGCTTACAATCTTCGTACGTCTATACATACATTACTCCGTGAGGGACTGGTAGTGAAAAACGCGCGCATTCTACTATATGCGCGACAGGAGTTAAAAAGGAATCGTCTCGAAATTGCCGCTATTTGAAGTAAACGTGAAAAGAATTGGGCAACTAGGCGTTCATTTTGGTGCAAATCAAGTATTGGCCAGACAATCTAGAACGTTAGTGTAAAACCATTAAAAACCATATTGGTCATACAAATAAAAAACGGACACCGAAGCGTCCGTTTCAGTATAGCCAGTGACAAGCTACATGCCGGTAACCATCGAAATCATCACACCAGCCGCAACAGCAGAACCAATAACACCCGCCACATTCGGCCCCATGGCGTGCATCAGCAGGAAGTTGTGAGGATTCGCCTGTTGCCCCACCTTATTCGACACGCGTGCTGCCATCGGCACCGCAGAGACACCCGCCGACCCAATAAGGGGGTTAATTTTCTGCTTACTCAGCACATTCATCAGCTTGGCCATGAGCACACCCATGGCGGTGCCGATAGAGAAGGCAACAATACCTAAGAGCAAAATACCCAATGTTTTTGGATCGAGAAATTTGTCGGCGGCCAACTTAGAACCAACAGAGAGCCCTAGGAAAATCGTCGTGATATTAATCAGCGCATGCTGGGTTGTATCAGACAAACGATCCACCACACCGCATTCACGCATCAGATTACCGAAACAGAACATGCCCAGCAGCGGTGCCGCATCTGGCAACACAATAGCCACCAAAATCAACAGCAAGATGGGAAAGGCAATCTTCTCGCGACGGCTGACAGGACGCAGCTGAGTCATCACAATTTTGCGTTCTTCCTGTGTGGTTAACGCTTTCATAATCGGCGGTTGGATTAAGGGAACCAATGCCATATAGGAGTATGCCGCTACCGCAATCGCGCCTAACAAATCGGGTGCCAACTTGCTGGAAACGTAAATCGCCGTAGGCCCATCGGCACCGCCGATAATACCAATTGCGGCGGCATCAGCAATACTGAAATCCATAATGCCAAAGGCGGAAAGCGAAACAGCGCCAATGATGGTGGCAAAAATACCAAACTGAGCCGCAGCCCCCAAAAACAGCGTTTTAGGGTTCGCCAGTAAAGGACCAAAGTCAGTCATAGCGCCCACCCCCATGAAAATAATCAAGGGTGCAGCTCCGGTGGCAACAGCAACAGAGTAAAAGTTATAGAGCATGCCGTTGGTGTAACCGGCTGCAAGTGCAATCTCAGTAGCCGCATGCTGCGCAGCAGGAGCCGCCGCTTGGTAGGCCGCCAACATTTCTTTAACATTTTCCCAGCCGACGACACCCAGAACTCTCGCTAACTCAGCCATAATGGCAGGGTCGCCCCCGGCGAAGGCATTCTCCACCGCAGGCAAAGCTAAACCAGCACCGGGAATATTCGCCAGAAGCCCACCAAAACCGATGGGCACCAACAACAAAGGCTCAAAGCCTTTTCGAATAGCGAGAAAGAGCAACATCAGGCAAATCAACATCATAATGAATTGCCCAGATTGCAGCTGATACAGGCCAGAAGCCTGCCAAAGACCTAACATATTCTCCACAAATGCCCCCTATTGTTATCAGGCGAGGGTGAGCAGCGTATCGCCCACCGCTACTGTATCGCCTTCTTTTACGCTCACAGAGCCTACAATACCGGCTTTAGGTGCGCTCACTTGTGTTTCCATCTTCATGGCTTCAAGAATCAGTAGGGTATCCCCCTCTTCTATCTGCTGCCCAGGGCTAACCATGACGCGGAAAATATTGCCTGAAAGGGGCGCCGGTACCGGATCGCCATCGGCCACCGCAGCGCCACCGCCTGCACTAGGTGCAGCACCAGAAAGCGGCACAATACCCGTTAGCTCACCACCATTGCTGACGGTAACGGTGTAATCCTTACCCTCCACATTAACGGTATACACTTCATCACCGCTAGGCGCTTTCACCGCCGCAGACTCTTTGCCCGTTGGCGCTGGTTCAAAGGCGTCGGGGTTACCGCGATTAGCGAGGAACTTCAGCCCGACCTGCGGGAACAAGGAATAAATCAGAACATCATCAATTTCCTGATCACCCGTATGCAGTTTTACATTCTGTTCTTTGGCTTTTTGTTTTAGCTCTGTAGTTAGCGCATCCAACTCTGGTTTCAATAAATCGGCTGGACGACAGGTAATGGGCGTCTCACCTTCTTCAAGTACGCTCGCCTGTAACTCTTTATTAATCGGCGCCGGAGAAAGGCCGTACTCACCGCGTAAAATACCGCGTGTTTCTTTCGACATATTCCCGTAGCGCTCACCGCATAACACGTTCAGTACTGCCTGGGTGCCCACAATTTGCGACGTAGGCGTTACCAGAGGAATGAAACCAAGGTCTTCTCGCACACGAGGTATTTCTTCTAACACTTCATCCAAACGATCGGCAGCGCCCTGATCTTTAAGCTGGCTTTCCATGTTAGTGAGCATGCCACCCGGAACCTGAGCGGTGAGAATACGCACATCTACACCTTTCAGCGCACCTTCCCACTTCGCGTACTTAGGTCGCACATCGCGGAAATAAAGGGCGATTTTTTCTAAGCGGGCCAAGTCTAGCCCCGTATCACGCTCTGTTCCCTCAAGGGAGGCCACCAAGGTTTCTGTGGGGCTGTGGCCGTAGGTGGTAGACATAGAAGAAATCGCGGTATCGACGTTATCAATACCGGCTTCGGCCATTTTGATGAGTGTTGCATGGGCCAAACCAGTGGTGGCGTGGCAATGAAAGTGAATGGGGATATCACACGAGGCCTTCAACTGCTTAACAAGGTCGTAGCCTTCGTAAGGTTTCATCAAACCCGCCATGTCTTTAATGACAATGGAGTCTGCGCCCATATCTTCGATAATCTTGCCCTGCTCTACCCATTTTTCAATGGTGTGAACCGGGCTAAGCGTGTAAGAAATAGTACCCTGGGCATGTTTACCCATTTTCTTAACCGCTTTTAACGCCGTTTCAATGTTACGCATATCGTTCATGGCATCGAACACACGGAACACATCCACACCATTAACAGCGCAGCGCTCTACGAATTTAGTTACTACATCATCAGCGTAGTGACGATATCCGAGAATATTCTGGCCGCGGAACAACATCTGGTGCGGCGTTTTCGGCATCACTTTTTTTAGCTCGCGTATACGGTCCCACGGGTCTTCACCTAAAAAACGGATACAGGAATCAAAAGTAGCACCACCCCAAGTTTCCACCGACCAGTAACCGACATCATCCAGCTGCTCAGCTATCGGCAGCATATCGTCGATTCTCATACGGGTGGCAAACAAGGATTGGTGCGCATCACGCAGCACAACCTCAGTTACGCCCAATTTTTTCTTTGTGTCACTCATTTACTACAGCCCCCACTCGTCGGTGAATGTTCGTAGATTGAAATTATTGTCGATGTTTGGCTCGGTGGGCCTGAACGGCCGCTTGGATAATCGCGAGAGTTTTTTTACCAACTGGAGCAGCGCCGTTCCCGTTTGCGATGGGCACCAACTCTGGTTCAGGTTCTTCCGCGAAGAATTTACTGACTAATGATGACATCAGCATAGTGCCGATAACGAGCAAGGTGAGAAAGACAAAGACTGTACCCATGCCGAAAAGCATGAGGTCCACACCTTGGTGCCATAGATTCTCTTGCATAACTTCCCTCTTACCTTTTTTTATTTTCGCTGTAGTGTACCGGAGTTGTCGACGGGTAAGTTGTTTGGCATCAAAAACCAGTACAACAATCCGCCAGACTTCATACCCCAGCATCGCAGCATCTGCTGGATACGAAGTGAACAGAAACCACGAAGAGAAGGTATAACATCATCTCAACTTCTTCGAGACATCCAAACAATACTTAGCAACGGTTACCGAGCAGCATTCGAGCTGAATCTCATCACCACACTCCGCCATTAACCTGACTTTCTATAATGCTATTACATACATTACTAGGCAGCCGCATAAGATAAAGAAAACTGGCACCTTTGAGCAAGTGCAACATAGTGATTTTTACCTTGCGACTGTATATATTTTCACCTTAAAGAACAAATCGCCGCCAATATTGAATTTATGCACCCCACACCCTAGACTCGCGCGCCAAGTTCGCAGTAAAAACGGTTAACAGAAATGCAGATTTATCTTGCGCCAATGGAAGGTGTTGTCGACCACCATATGCGCCAAACAATGGGTTCGCTTCAATCCGATATAGACGGTAGCCACGTAGGAATTGACGCCTGTGTTACTGAGTTCATTCGCATTACCGACCACACACTGCCCCGCCGAGTGTTTGTTCAAAGCTGTCCAGAACTCATACAAAACCGCCACGGTCTCCCGGTAAGGGTTCAATTACTCGGGAGTAATCCCCAAGCTCTCGCAAGCAATGCTCGAAAAGCCGCCCAACTGGGTGCCCCTGCGGTAGACCTGAATTTTGGTTGCCCAGCCAAAACGGTCAATAAAAACCGAGGGGGCGCCTGTCTTTTAAACGAAACCCACTTAATAAGCGATATTGTAGTCGCTGTACGCGAGGCCGTACCAACAGATACGCCTGTAACGGTAAAAATCAGACTCGGCTACGAAGAGCGCAACTCCTATTTGGCGAACGCCAGGGCCATAGAGCAAGCCGGCGCAAACGAGCTGATTGTACACGCTCGGTCAAAAGCCGACGGCTACCAGCCACCCGCCTATTGGCATTGTATCGGCGAAATCAAAAAAGAACTGAGTATCCCTGTCATTGCCAACGGCGAAATATGGAGCGTAGAAGATTACCTGGCCTGCCGCGAACAAAGTGGCTGTGAAGACGTAATGCTCGGCCGTGGCCTGCTAGCCAAACCCGACCTAGCCCATGCCATTAAAGCCCACGTACAAGGCCGAGACTTTCAGTACATGCCCTGGACGGCTATCGCCGAGCATATTCTCCAATTTTTTTTGCGCACCTGCGAAACCTATCCAGCAAAATACACCGGTAATCGATTAAAACAGTGGCTTTATTATCTCCAGAAAAACTACCCTGAAGCCAAACAGCTTTTTGATGATATAAAACGTAGCCGTGATAAAAACTATATTGAAAACAGAATCCATCAAGACATATGTAACCAAAATCAAAGGCACCTCTATTAATTGATTCTGCCGCCGCTTGGCCCACTGGTGGCCTAGACAGCCAAAGAATCGACCTTCGCAGCTAGACTCGCCCATCAGGCTTGCCTAGTCGTGCCCTTCAACCATGGTATAATTCACCTTCATTGAAGAAAAATAACAGACCAACAGGACGGACTATTGTGGGCTTTTCACTTCGACTTTCTATCGTCATCTTTCTAAGCGTTATCTATCTAGGGCTAGCAGCGGCATTCGCAACGGCGGCCCCTATTCCACTTAAGCATTTTGCCAATCTCCCGGATGTGAGCAATGTAACGCTCTCCCCTAACGGAAATAAAATCGTTTCGAAAATTAGAATCGATGTGGGCGACAGGCAAGGCATTGCGGTACAAAGCCAAGATCTCGTTACAAAAGAAAAGAAAATGCTGCTTTTCACCGACAACACGAAATATTTTATTTCGTCTATCTGGTGGAAAGACGACACAACCCTTCTTGTAAGAACCTGGTACCCCTCAGAACGCGATACCTGGACAGGCTTTAGCCAAGCTCGATTCAAAACCCGTGAAACAAGGCTGTTGATAATCAACACTGAAACCGGGGAAGTTACGTCCCCCTACACTACGGCCTATCTAAAACAGTTTACGATATTACCGGTAAACTTGAGCAACGTTATTTCAAGCCTCCCCAACGACCCCGATCACATTTTGATGTCTAGCGCATCCTCCGAAAGAGGATTTCCAAGCTACCCGACCGTACACAAAATCAACATAAAAAATCATTCAAAAACGTCGGCCCAGCGCAGTAAAGATCGCGTTTACGGTTGGAGAACTGACCAACAATCTCGTGTTCGTTTAGCTATTTGGCGAAAAGACGATAGAAATGCAACCCTAGTAAAAAACCTTAAAACAAATAAGTGGAATAAACTTTGGCCGTACACAGATTTTTCCGAAGACGAAGTCCACGCACTTGGCTTCGATAAAGACCCCAACATTCTCTACATCAACGCCTACCATGAAAAACGCATGGCAGTATTCAAGGTCGACCTACGGGATAAAAAACTAAACCGACAATTAATGTATGCCGACGAACACTACGATGTATTTGGTGGATTAGTGTATTCGCCTTTAACAGGTGAGGTTATTGGCATTGGCGGTAGCGGAGAAGAAGGCACCAAATTTTTCACACCAAAACTGAAAAAACTTCAGGCCAGTATAGATAAAGCGCTGGCCAATACCCGCAATTTTATTTACTCCATTACCGATGACGAAAATAAATACCTCGTATACTCCACCGGCCCCACAGAATCTGGCACTTATTATATGGGGCAAGTAAAACCACCCAAACTAAAGGCTATTGCCTATCGTTACAATCAATTGCCACCGGATGCCCTTGCCAGCGTTGAAAAAATTTCGTACCCAGCGCGCGATGGTCTGAGCATTGAAGCCTATCTAACATTACCCAAAGGCGGAGGCAAAAACCTGCCCACATTGATGTTCCCCCACGGCGGCCCCTTTGCACGCGATTCACTATCCTTCGACTATTGGGCACAATTTTTCGCCAACCGTGGCTACGCCGTATTGCAAATGAATTTTCGAGGCAGTGAGGGCCAGGGCCTAGAGTTCCGAAACTCCGGCTTAAAAAAATGGGGGAAGGAAATGCAAGACGACATTGAAGACGGGGCCTTAGACCTCATTAAACGCGGTATTACCGACCCCAACAGAGTTTGTATCGTTGGCGCCAGCTACGGTGGCTATGCCGCGCTAATGGGCGTAACAAAAACCCCCGATCGCTACAAGTGCGCCATAAGTGTTAATGGTGTGAGTAACGTGCGCGAACTGGTGACAGATAACCGCTCCCTCTGGAGCAGCTACAATGTAGTCGAAGAAATGATTGGTGACGACCTAAAAGAACTCAAGCAAATATCACCGGTATACAACGCCCAGAAAATCAAAGCCCCGGTGCTACTGATTCACGGAGCGCTAGACCGGCAGGTGCCCATTAAACACAGTGAGCAAATGCACGAAGCCTTACTCAAAGAGAAAAAGGATGTCACCTTTGTACAACAACCAATGGAAGACCACTACCTATCAAACGAAGCCAACCGGGTGGAGGCATTCAAACTGATAGAAGCGTTTTTAGCCAAGCACTTACTCGGCAACCGAACCGACAAACCCTCCACCTCTGTACTTACCCACTAAGCACACATTGCCGGAGCCATGGGCTCCGGTATTTCATACCTCACTGCATACGCTCTTTTAACCTTGGCTCTGCCACGGCAACAAAGCCGTCTTTTTCCAGAGCAATAGCCTGGGTAGAACCAAAACCCGGCCAGTCACGTAAATCGTGGCCGCGCTTCTTTAACTCTTGCTTTAATTCCTCCGAGGCGAAGGGATCAATCAAACCTTTTTCAGGCTTCCATTGATGGTGCACACGCGGGCTGTTAAGCGCTTGCTCCAATGGCATATTCAATGCCAGCCGGTTCACCAGCACCTGCACCACCTGATTAATAATGGTTGGGCCGCCTGCTGCGCCCACCGTCATAACCGGCTTGCCGTTTTTCAAAACAATGGTAGGGCTCATACTGGAAAGTGGTCGTTTACGCGCTTCCACTTTATTCGCACTATCACCCACCAAACCAAAAGCATTCGCCTGCCCGGTTTGGGCCGCAAAATCGTCCATTTGATTATTCATCACAACGCCCGTTCCGGGAATAGTTACCTTGCTTCCAAAGCTAGTATTAAGCGTGGTGGTTATCGCCACCCAATTCCCTTCCGCATCGGCCGTGGCAATATGAGTGGTATGTCGATTGAAAAGATCGGTACTAACATTGGGCGGAGTGCCGTAGGTCTTTACCGGTGTGGCTTTATCTAAGACGATGGTAGAGGCCAGTTTTTTCGCGTAGGACTTATCCAAAAGCCCCCGGGGTACATCGGCAAAATCGGCGTCGCCCATCCAATAGGCCCTATCGGCGAAAGCGCGTTTCATGGCTTCCAAAATCAAATGATAGCGGTCCGCCTCAGGTGCGGTCGCAATAGGAAAGGTTTCGAGTATGTTCAATATTTGAGCAACGTGCGTTCCACCGGAGCTTGGCGGCGGAAAACCAAATACTTGGTAACCATTAAACGCCGTTTTTACCGGCGTGCGGTCTAGCACTCGGTAATTGGCAAAATCTTTGGCGGTAATCAAACCGCCATTTGCCTTCATCCACTCATCCATTTTTTGTGCGAATTCACCGCGATAAAAGTATTCGCTGCCCTGCTTCGCCAATTTTCTATAGGTGGCGGCAAGATCCGGTTGTTTTAAGGTAGTACCGGGCAACAGAGGTTTGCCCTTTTCATCCAAAAACACCGCTGCACTGCCGGGATACTTTTGCATATGCTCGGCAACCCAGCCTAGGCGCTTACTGTAAATACCATCAATGGCAAATCCGCTATCTGCCAAAGCGGCAGCGGGCAGAATGGCCTCTTGCCATTTAAGTTTGCCGCCACGCTTTACCAGCGCCTCTAAAGCCGCAACAGAACCGGGCACGCCAATAGCCAAAGCCCCGGTCTTACTCAACTGTGGTTGGTATTTACCGTCTACCAAATACAGCTCCGCTGTAGCCGCTGCGGGCGCCATTTCTCGTCCATCAATTGCCTCTACCCGGCCATCGGCCCAATGAACAAGAATAAAGCAACCGCCACCTATGCCGGAGTTGGGCGTATCCACAACGCCTAAAGCGAAGGCAACCGCCGCAGCGGCATCTATCGCATTGCCACCCTTTGCAAAGGCCTCTAACCCAAGCTGCGTAGCCAAGCTGTTTACCGAAGCGACAGCGCCCTTGCCATCACCGGTAACGGCCGCCATGCTCTCATATTGATTAGTTTTCGGCTGACCGCCATCACTCAGCTGACAACTAAACAGAAAAGCAAAACAAAGAATCCATTGAATCCGTTTCAAACCAGAGCCCCCTCGGGTGTCAATTTGGGCCGTACAGTAACACGAAATCAGGCTGTAAGAAGAACGAAGAGAATACAGATATAACGCAGCTAACTACGCCCAGACCTAGAACCAAAAAGAACCAGCTCTACGCCCATCTACTCAAAACCGGCCGGGAAACTTAACGCCTATAACCGTACACGGTCAGATCACCTAAAAATTCAAATAGCTTACTCTATACGCGGGCTATTCGGCGACACTTGAGCTAGTTTGTAGTCAGGCCAATCGAACGGGGCTTACATTGTGATGGGCATTCTCTAGCAAATGGCCAAAACTACAGTACCGGAGTTCGCAGTACCGGAGATCGCAGTACCGGAAATGATTGTTGTACAGGCAGGAAAAACAGCAAGCCAAAACCGAACTTGCTGCGGGCACATAGTCTAGTGAGCTTAATGGGCGGCAGTAACAACAAAGCCGCCAGAACCACGCGACTACTCGCGACTACTTAGTTAGCGAGACGCTCGGCGATATACGAATCGTAATCTGGCACTTGCCGCTCGTATTCTTTAGAGATTAATTGCGAGGACAGAATAAAGTCTGCAGAAGCGGGGTTACAGGCAACAGGAATGTTCCAAACCGCCGCAATTCTGAGTAATGCTTTTACATCCGGGTCGTGGGGTAACTGCTCAAACGGGTCCCAAAAGAAAATGAGCGTATCCACATTGCCCTCAGAAATCTTAGCACCAATTTGCTGGTCCCCACCCATGGGGCCACTAATACATTTGTTGATTTTTAGGCCCGTTGCATCTTCAAGCTTGTACCCGGTAGTACCCGTGGCATACAGTTCATGGTTCTCAAGCTCTGCTCGGTGCTTAATAGCCCAAGCAGACAGGCTCTCTTTCATATTATCATGGGCCACTAGAGCAATATTCTTGCGCGCAAGTAATTTCGAAGCTTTGGTTTTCAAAATCTAACCTCTACAGTCGGGATGTTTTTGGGTTGAAAGGGATTACCCGCAAGTGTAACCGAAAATCAGCATAACTGCGGCACCCCCGGTATAGCGCCAATAAAATCACAAAAATCCCCCCGGGCCCTCTTGACTCCACCCCCCCAACTCAATAAGATACGCGCCCTCGACACGGCCACAGGCCAATCGAAATGCACTCGTAGCTCAGCTGGATAGAGTACTCGGCTACGAACCGAGCGGTCGGAGGTTCGAATCCTCCCGAGTGCGCCATACAATAAAAAAACCCGGACTGGCTCCGGGTTTTTTTATGCCTGCTATATGAGTAACAAGAGAGCCTAACCATATTGGGAACAGCCTAAACCCGCCAATTGAGCACCTAGCCGCTCGCGCGCCCCATATTTCTCAGAAAAAACGCACACACACCAACAGTGATACATCACAAAAATTGGGCAAGGAAGTGCGCCTAACCGCCGGCTAGGCTACATACACACCCTAGGGGGCTCACCTATAGAAAACTCCGGTTAAGCAGGTAACGTGAAGCCCCTTGGTTTTTTCGCCAAGTAAAGCCCACCCTGCTGGTTCAACGCTATGCGTCCAAAAATCTCAAGGGTTGGCGTAAACTAATGCGCTCCCGTTAACCAGCTGAATTAAAGCGCTTACTGAGAGTAACATTTGATTTCAGCAGCTCTTAGCCGAAAGTCCTCAGAAATCATTTAGTGCCGTACTGCTGCCCAAGCCATTAGTTGAGCAGCGCCGTAACCCCAATGCTATTTACCTCTCTGCGGTTTATACCTACGGCAGCTCCAGGCCCCGGTGGCTCAACGTACATGCACATTAGCATTTAACAAATAGAACATGGCCGTTACGTGGGAGCCTTAATCTAACCCAGCAGCTTTATTGAATACTGATCAATTATTGGATAATTTTTTATTTTTTAGCCCGTGTTTAAATACAGCGCCTGCGAACACGCTACACCACGCTACACCCTTGCCGCAATTACGCTCAAACACCTGCGCATAATCGGCCATGCGCGCCACCGAACCGGCACTGGAACCATAACGGCGACCAAAATTCTGAACGTGGTCGATCCATTTACTTGGATTAATACCCAACCGCGACACAATAGCCGGAAGTTCGCTGGCAATAGCCCCGCGTTTATCGTCTCGCAGAATACGCCCGGTGGTATCCACCAAATCAAAATAATCTTCACGGGTAAAGGGTAAGGCATGGTGAGTATCGGTATGGGAGGAACCATCAAAAGGCATTAACGGCGCTTCGGGTAAAGTATCCAAACCCACTTCAGCTTTAATTGCACGCTGCTTTTGAATACGAGCATTCAATTTCTGCTCGTCTTTAGATTTGGTATTTTTGTATTTTACGTAATCGAATAGGCGCTGCTGAATGGAGGTGAAATCACTTTCCATGAGATCCGTTTCCATCGCCGCCCGAATAGGGTTGAGATCGACATAGGCCATACAGCTCAGTAGTGCGGCTTCATCCAATAGGGCCTGACTTTTAAAACGCCCCTCCCAAAACCGGCCTTTACAACCCTCTTCGCTGTTTGCCATGCGGGCTATGGTTTCATTAACGCCGCGCATCAGCGTGCCCTTTGGGTAAAACCAGCTGATATCGTATAAGCGTTTACGCCACTTCGCGATAATCTCATCCACCACCGTTTGCCTAGCCGCATCAATAGCCTTCGGGTTCTCCAGCCAACGATCAACCAGCATATGGCCGCTATACAACTGCATCCAGCGCTCGGCCACTTCTTTATTGCTCCATGCCTGCGCCCTAGCTTTATCTGCATGTAACACCACATGGTAATGATTGCTCATTACCGCATAAGCGCACACATCTACCGCATACACATACGACAAAAAACGCAAGCGAGATACGATCCACTGCTTACGGTGATCGTAATTCTCACCCGTCGAATGATCGTCACCACACTAATATGCACGCCGAACACAGCGTACATAACAATGGTAAAACGGCGTTGAATCGTAAGCGCCAAACCAACCACACCCTAGCCAAGCCGCACAACCCAAGGCAACAATGCCTCAATCTGCTCAACATTTTGCGTACTGAGTAGTTATTCAAAAATGTCAAGTTTTTAGATGTCCTTTTTTTCTTTCCCTCCTATTTCTCTCCTATTTCTAAAGCAATAGATCAATGCAGCAGATCCTTGCCCCCTCTTGTATCGGTGATATAATAGCAAATCCTGACCACTAATTCGCCGAAATAAAAGCTCGCTCTCTCGCGACAAATCTACCCCCCTCTCCACTCCCAGAGAATTTCTTAATCCCGAACGAAATAAGGCCTTTATCACAGATATAATCGACACCTCGATAAAATCTAAATTTTAAAAAATTAAACTCTTTAGCATCCCTCACCGCATAATATATTTCTACATTTTTGGAATTTGAAATTAATAAATATTCGCCCTCAGAAACAGGCAAATCGGAATTTACCTTTTCATACGAATACCTTTCTGACAACGCAGTCAATAACGGTGAAAAATCTTTATTTTCACTAACATTCAAACTTTTTGAATCTACGAAATGCTCTGGTGATTTATTGTACACCCCCAAGAAATCACAACCAAACTCCCTAATTGTTTGTACCTGCAGTATATCCTCCATATTTCGCCAATCGTAATCATCTTCAAAACTACTAGTTTGACAACTCTGAATAAAAATAAGCGGTATAACATATTTTACAAATTTAGTAACCTCACTAAAGATCTTCATTTATTGTCCACCTCAAGTGATCAGGAACCATACTTGAAACTGCAATAGGTGTGGCCAACGCGACGCTTCCATAATTTACAAGTGAACCAAGAGTGCCCTTTAGTCCAACATAGTTTTTTACCATTCCAGCGTAAAGGCCCGAATCTATGTAAAAATATTGGGGAGTCAATTGGGGTCTACCCCCTATTTACTTTATTTATTTCTCTCTTTTCTTAATTAATTCCTTTTAATTGGGGGACCCCTATTCCCCCTTTAATTGGGGTGAAATAAGCTTCACTTTCTCATGCACTAAAGTCTGATATTTTGTGCCTCTATTTTGGATAACCATACTCACTCCTAGGTTAGTCATATACGAGGCTGAATACCTATCTACTGGGTTATTGGTCGTACCATACTTCCAAACCTCACCAGCACTTAACCAGACTCTCGCACCACCAATACCGGTTGGTAGTCTTGCCGGCTTTCGCCAACCTGTACGCCGTCGCTAGCACCCGTTTTATTAAAGCCCTCTTGTGCTTTAAACCCCTGCACCTTAAACAAGGCCAACCGCGCCGCTTGCGCGGCCATTTGCTCTATGGGGTAACGAATAGTGGTTAAGCGCGGCGTGCAGTAAGCGGCAATGGGTAAATCATCAAACCCCATTACGCTGACTTGCTCGGGCACTTTTATGCCGTTTTCCTGCAGGGTTTGGATAACACCAATGGCCATAAGGTCGTTGTAACACACCACGGCGTCAAAACACTGGCCGGTTAACAGCAGTTTTTGTGCGGCCAAGGCACCCCCTTCGCGATTGGGGTGCGCAATGGCTATCGCGCTTTCGTTGTGAGGTACGCTTGCTTCAATATGGGCTTGCTTTACCCCCGCTATACGCTGCTGAGGGTCGGCAATACCAAAATTACTGGCCACTATGGCGATGGCTTTTTTATTTTGTTTTAAAAGGTATTCTGCGGCTAACCGGCCACCCTCTTTATTATTTAGCCAAACGCAGCGCGAGGCTATTTTTTTTATGTAGCGGTTTACCAGTACAAAACCGGGAAGCCGCTCGGCAATTGACACCAACTGCTCGTCGCTCGCCACCTTGGCGTGTACCACAACCGCGTCACACTGCTGTCGAACAAGGTTATGAATGGCGGCCAGTTCTGTTTCGGCTGTTTTCCCCCCTACCGCTAAAAGAATATGCGTTTTGGATTGCTGGCAAATTTTTTCAATACCCGCCGACATGGTGGCGAAAAAAGGGTCTAGCATTTCTGGAATAACTACGCCTATGGTTTTGGCTCCTTTATTCGTAAGCGATTGCGCGTGCACATTCGGCCTGTAGCCCTGCTCTTCCATTACTTTTTTTACCAGCAGCCGTGTTTCTTCATTAACAGATGTACTGTTATTGAGTACACGTGAAACCGTGGAGCGTGATACTCCGGCCAGCGTGGCAATGTCTCGAATGGTTAGCATAAGCGGTACTTTATACGTTTTTTTTATTGCGTTATGTTGGTTTATGTTGGTTTATGTTAACTGAGTAAACAACGGGTTAAGCAACCGCTACAGAACTGCGGCTAATAACTATTGGTTGAAAACAACCAGAGTGCGCGTTGGTTTTGGCAGCCGCGAATCCCGTTTGAGCAAACGCTAAGTGTGCCGCCATTTCAGCCATTTCGGCAATGGGGTATTTCAGGGTGGTAATTCCCGGCAGAGAAGCGCTGGCAATATAGGAGTCGTCGAACCCGACAACAGAAATAGCCTTTGGTACGCTGTACCCGGCATCGTGTAGCGCACGTATAGCGCCCAGCGCCATATTGTCGTTGTAGGCCAGTAACGCCGAAAAGGGTATACCGGTTTCCAGCAACTCAGCCGTAGCCCCATGCCCACCTTCGGGCGTGGGCTCGGCTTCCGCATAATGACACAACAACAAACCCGTCTGCGCAAGCTCACACTCAATGCCTTTGCGCCGCTCTTTGGCGTCGGCAATGTTGTAGTGGCTATTGATAAACGCGACTTGGCTGTGACCGCGCGACAGTATTTGTCGAGCCATAAGTGCGCCACCCTGCTCGTTGTCTAGCCATACACAGCGGGCTTCTTGGGTGTTAACTTTTCTATTTATAATCACCAATGCTGGGTATTTACGGGCAAGCTCAACCAGCTGCGCTTCAGCCATAAATTTGGCGTGCAGCACAATCGCCTTGCAACCGTGGCTTACCAGAGTATCGACCGCCTCTTGCTCAGCCATGGCATTGAGGCCACTCACACTCACAACTGAACGCGCGCCCAGGGCTACACACACTCGCTCAATGCGGTCGGCCATGGCCATAAAAAAAGGGTCGGCCAAGGTGGGCAGCACCACACCTAACACCGGCTCGCGCCTGCGGGCCAGCGCCTGCGCACTGCGATTTGGCCGATAGTTCAACTCGCGCAGTGCGGCCTCTACTCGTTCGCGGGTTTTGCTGCCCACGCTGGCAGAGCCATTAATAACCCGCGATACCGTGGCCGACGAAACCCCCGCCGCTTTGGCAACATCGTCAATGCTCTTTAAATCAGTGGTTTTCATCTAATCGGTTTCATTTAGCGTATTTTTATCTCGGCTGCCCTCGCTGACTGCTGTCACTTACTGCGGTTTATTTACTTATTATGGCCAAACTGTACTCATTAGCTGTTACCGCTTTCAAGTATTTCCCTTTTAGGGGCAGCAAGCAACATAGAATCGTGATCCCACAACACCATAATCACTTTTTATAATGGATTTAATGCAGTCAGGAAGGAAAATAGTCTATGAGACCGCTTACATTTATTGCTATTATCACCCTATTGTCAGACTCGATATGCACGCCACGCACCTAAACGTGGGTATCTTTTATTGGGTACACCCCAATGCCCGGGAAACACTAGGCTCCCCCTTCACGGGAGTGACTGAATCCACGTATCGCTAAGCCGAAGAGGTTCCGCGATACCCGGTACTAGCCATTCATGAGCATGACGAAACGGTGGCTCAAGGTTGGGTTATACGGCAACGAGCTCGACGTCACCTAAGCACTAACACGGCTAAAGGGCACCACTCATTATTAAGAGTAGAAACATGACTGACTTTAATATTTCAGACCACCCCCACCGCCGCCATAACCCGTTAACCGGTGAGTGGGTATTGGTATCGCCCCACAGGTCTAAGCGCCCATGGCAGGGCCAAGATGAAGTGCCAGCCGTTGCCGAAGCAAAAAGCTACGACGAGAACTGCTACCTGTGCCCCGGCAATACGCGCATATCGGGCGATGTAAACCCTAGCTACGTCAATACCTTTGTGTTCAATAACGACTTTGCTGCACTCACCCCCAGCACACCAGTCGCACCGGAATCCACCGACCCGCTATTCACCCAAGAAAGTGCGCGCGGTTTAAGCCGGGTTATTTGCTATTCCCCCGACCACAGTAAAACGCTACCGGAGCTGGAACAAAAAACTATTGTTGGTGTTATTAATACCTGGTGCGAACAACTAGAGGACCTGTCGCCCGATTTTGAATGGGTACAACTATTCGAGAATAAAGGTGCTGTTATGGGTTGCTCACAACCGCACCCCCACGGGCAAATATGGGCCAACGATTTTCTGCCCAACCAGGTGGCCGCCAAAGAGCGTAACCTCAAACATTATTATGAGGAAAAGGGTAGCAACCTGCTATTAGACTACGCTAAATCTGAGCAGCAAAAAGCCAAGCGTATTGTAATAGAAACCGAACACTGGCTAGCGGTAGTACCTTACTGGGCGGCCTGGCCTTTCGAAACTTTACTGCTACCCAAAACTGCTATTCGCCGCTTCGATGAATTAACCGAAGAATTAAAGGCAGACCTTGCGCTTGCTCTAAAAAAACTGACCATTCGCTACGACAACCTTTTCAAGTGCTCCTTCCCCTACTCCATGGGCTGGCACTTTGCACCGTTTTTTAAAGACGGTAGGAATGTTGACCACTGGCAATTACACGCGAGCTTTTTACCACCACTACTGCGCTCGGCCACCGTTAAGAAGTTTATGGTGGGCTACGAAATGCTCGCCGAACCCCAGCGTGACCTCACCCCGGAACAAGCCGCAGAGCGCCTGCGTAACCTCGACGAAATTCACTATAAGGCTGGGCTGTAAACCATGAACGAGCTAACAAAAAAAACCCGAAAAACGTTTAAAAATATTTTTGAAACCGAGGCAAGCCACGTTATTCGCGCACCCGGTCGCGTTAACCTTATTGGTGAACACACAGATTACAACGATGGCTTTGTATTCCCCGCGGCGCTGAATTTTGCAACGGTTATTGCCGCGCGTAAAAGAGACGATGCCATTGTTAAGGTGGTATCACTGGATTACGGCAATGAAATTGACGAGTTCGATACAACCAAAAAAATTACCTACTCCGAAAAACCCTGGGCCAATTATGTGCGCGGTACCGTAAAAACACTGATCGACAACGGTTTTGAGGTAGGCGGTGCCGAACTGGCTATTTCTGGCGATGTACCCCAAGGCGCAGGCCTATCTTCTTCGGCCTCTTTAGAGGTTGCCGTTGGCTACACCTTCAAAACTTTGTTCACGCTAGAGGTAACCAATAAGAAAATTGCGCTGATGGGCCAGGAAGCTGAAAATAGATTTGTAGGCTGTAACTGCGGCATTATGGACCAGCTTATTTCCGCCTGCGGGGTAAAAGGCAAAGCCCTATTAATCGACTGCCGCACACTGGATTGCGAACCCTGCGAAGTGCCTGCGGATTTATCCATTGTCATTATCAACTCCAACATGAAGCGTGAGCTGGTGGGTAGCGAATACAATACGCGCAGAGAAAGTTGCGAAGAAGCCGCAGCGTTTTTTGGCGTTAAAGCGCTGCGAGATGTGTCTATAGCGCAACTGGAAGAAAAGCTGAATGCACTACCTGACGTTATTGGCAGGCGTGCGCGGCATATCGTCACCGAAAACCAACGCACACTGGACATGGGCAAGGCGCTAAACCAAAAAGACTACGCACACATTAGCCGTTTAATGGCGGGCTCTCATGCTTCGATGAAGGATGATTTTGAAATCACAATTCCCGAAATTGATTTTCTAGTGAACACCGGCTCCCAAGTACTGGGCGAAAAAGGCGGTATACGCATGACCGGCGGCGGTTTTGGCGGTTGCGTTGTGGCACTAGTGCCTAACGAAATGGTTGATACGTTTACAAACGTTGTGTGTAAAAAATATGTAGAGAAAACAAAAATAACGGCAACGGTTTACGTGTGTAAAGCCTCTGCGGGTGTTGAGGTTGTTCAGGGCTAGCATTGCCAACGTGTTGCTGTGCAATAGGTGAGTACTGTTGATTCGATGCACTTGCAACACCCTAATCTACTGCCCGCGCAAGCGGGTTTCTATCGGCGAGCTTACCTTAAAATCTGGCCATTCTAAAAAATGTAAACTCCTGCCTAGGTGGGAGTGACACCTCCAAAAAATGCCGTATCAATTCGGCCAACAATGCCTTTCAAGGCTCTGCCCGAGGGGTTTTCGCACAGCTCCGCCCCTGCTTTATCCACAAAAAAATGCCGCTTACGGAGAGCAATACAAACAACAATACAAAAACGTCCAGAATCCAAATACCCCAGCTACCCAAGAATCGCCCCGCGTGAACATCCAATAGCAAACGCTGCCAGCTAAAAGCGCTAGGCGCGGCGGCGGCTATATTTTTGGGTAAGGGCTGCAGCTTAAGCCACTGAAGCGTTGAGCCGAAAGGAATAAACCGACCCGATTCAAAATTATACTGTTGGGTGCCTGTTGATGTGTTTAAGCAAAGTCCGTCGCAATTGGCTATAGCCGTTACGGGCGCGGGGTAACCCACTCGCGCATTCAAACTTTCCTGTAATTGAAATTCACCGTCGTACACATGCAAGGAATGTTCGCAAACCACAAATAAAAACGGTTCCAACTGTAGTGCACCAACCAAGGGAGAACCACAGGCTTGCAAAGGCTGCGTACCCAGGTAAATCGCGGCAGTATCCAATTGATACAACCAGCCTCCCTCAAGCCTTTGCCCGGTAAGGCTAATATCTTCGTGCGTGTATAGCCAAGACGCCGTAGCACGGGACAGCTTTTTAGAGGCCAAGCCAAACGCTTGACTGTGGTTAAGTAAAAAACCGGTAACCGACAATAACAATAATACGAGGGCACTAATAACACCCGCACGGCGATGCCAGCGCAGAACCCAGCGTTTTTTTATACGTTTAGACATGGGCAGTTTAGAACCAGCAATGCGTATGCACTCCAGAAAATTCTACAGGGCACCTCTATCAATTGATTTTGCCTCTAGGCTTGGCCCCCTATAGAGCCAAGCCAATAATGACATTATAACCTTGGGGAAGTGCTCAACTTAGAAAGACCAACCCAGCCCTAGGTTTAAGCTGTCGTTGCTGTTTGCACCCTGGCCGTCGGAGTAGTCGGCTTTGAACACGACACGCGGGTGCAACCAGTAGTTTACGCCCACATCAACGGCTTCGGCATCTTCACTACCTGCCGCATTCACTGTGTTATTCCAAACACTGTAGCGCACAAATACACCGACTTTCTCGTTGAAGGTATAGGAAGGCTCAACATAATAACCCTCTTGCTTGTCGCGCCCCAATAATTCGGCTTCATCGCCACTCAAATTCCAACTGGCATACAGTGCGCGCAGACCAAAGCCGTCATGCTGGTAAGCCGCGTGGGATTCAAACAGGCTGGCAGAAGCCTCGTCATGTGCACCCTGCGAAATATCTTCTTGGTATTGGTAGGTAGCCGCCAGTTCTAGGCCGGAAATACCGGTGTATTTAACCCGTGCGGTGTACGCAAAATCGTTTGCTTTGGCTTTAGCCGACTTCTGTCGACCGCTGCGAATATTGGCTTCTTCATGGCTAAGGCCGCTGTGAACAGCAAAATCGTAGCTCACGCCAACGTCAGTTTGGCCGTGAATCATGGCACCGGTTTCCCACCAGGTGGCAGGAATAATGTTTTTCTCAACCGCATTGCGCTCTACACCGAAGAAAGTGTCTGGCTCATGGGTTTCATTCAAAATACCGACCGGCACCAGAAACTGCCCGGTAATTAAGCTGTGGTTTTCGGCGAAATCCCACTGAATGTAAGCTTGCTCCAACTCCACTTCCCCAGGCTTACCCTCGCCCGCCAAGCCGTGTTCTATCTCTACCTCGGAGAAGAATTTAATTTTGTCATCGAATTCGTGGGCAACATACAAAACAAAGCGGTGTGCATCTATTTGGTCGTCGCCATTGTTATTGTTGTTGTAGTGGTGCTCACCATAACCGCCAATTTTTGTACGGCTGGCCCACTCACTGGTTTTAGCCGAGGCAACGCCTGTTCCGCCTTCCAAGGCATCGGCCGTTGCTTCAATTTTTTTGTCCGTTTCTTGCTGCTCTTGCTTCAGCTCATCTATTTCGGCTTGCTGCTTTTTAAGCAATTCCAATAGCTCTTCGGTGGTTGGGCTAGCAATAGCGGCGTGTGTGGCGGCAACGCCGAGTAAAAGGGCAGACAATTGCGGGACTAATTTCATTGGGTTTCCTTATGGCTCCATTTGGCTTCGTTAAGCACAGCGGCGCATTGTACGCGAACAATAGCGATTATCAATAGCATTACGATTTGATTTACATCATAAAACCGAGCTTTAGTCGTTCTATTTAGGTTGGTAACCGGGTAACAAAAACTAACGGGAAAGTGTTTGAACACTAAGCCGAGCAGCGGAAAACCAGTCAGCGAAAGCACTGTGGCTTAAGTAGCAGGGCAAAATACGTGTGAAGTACAAACGCGCTAATGCGCGCTATCTATCACCGCAATTTTGGAGGTGGAGGAAGACAACAGCTTACAGCGACCCTTATCAGCGATAAAAGTACGCATGTATAAATAGGTGTTTGTGCGGTATTTCGGGGTATCGGTGCTCTTATCGATCTTTGTCACTTTGCTATGACCGACAACCACCCAGGTTGCCCCGCGATGAATGACTTCGTGCTGCTCTACTTCCCTTGCTACTGGCGGCTTGTAAGCTTTGGAGGCAAGCCGCTGTAGGAGTAAGCTACGAGTTTCACGGGCGGAATCACGGCTGTGCACCCACATAAAATCGGCGTCTAGGTTCTCTGTAAGCCAGGTAACATCAGCCTTCAATATGGCCTGTTCGTAACGCTGATCGAGCGCCATTAATTCGCCCTTTCCATCACAGGCAACAGAAGGGCCAGCTAACCAGGCCAAGCCTGCCATTAGAGTGGCCAGTAGACGAGAAAGCGGTTGCCGCAAGGTTAGGTACCTACATTCAATGAGTCAGCTCAACATTAAAACAGAACGAATTACGCGCCAGCAAGGGTTAGCGTCCCTATGTGCGAACATTGTTGGGTACTCGTCTAACTCATGCCATTTGGGTATTAAGGCATTTACCATCAGCCCGTGCTATTAAGCCGTGCTATTAAGCCGTGCTATTAAGCCGTGCTATTAAGCCGTGCTATTAAGCCGTGCTATCACAAGCCGCACTATCAAGCCTAATCAAGGTGTCGCGCTAGGCTATAAAAGCACTCTATAATTCTAAGCCTCGCCTATTGTCGGCAAGACCCACCTATAGGCACCTCTATGTCGAATGTTATTGAATTTAAACGCCCAAGCCTTAAACAAAAGCATAAAGGTAAAACCCTGTGCCGCAGCGGCTTCCATAAATGGGAGGTGGTTACGAAGAATAAGTTTGACGTAAAACAGGGCAAGCTAGTGACGCTTTACCAATGTAAGCGCTGTGGCGAGCAAAAAGTAACGGCACTTTAGCGCTAGCCTTTAACGTTAAGGGCACCTCTATTCATTCAATATTTTTACGGCCTGCCGCTGTGCCCCCCGGTCACCCGGAGCCGCCTCAAAGATGCCCGCTACCCTTGCCCCACAGTGGCCACATAAGCCCATATGAGCTTCCTCTCCAGCGGCTATGTGCCACTCACCCAGTTGGTGCCAGTCTCGCTCAATCACACATTTTTGACACTTAGGGCAATAGCTACTGCCACCAACAGGGTCGTGTACATTGCCGGTATACACATAGTGCAGACCTGTTTTGAGCGCTATATCCCGTGCGCGAGAAAGCGTTGCGGCAGGTGTAGGTGATTTGTCGCGCATTTTCCAGTCGGGGTGAAAAGCGGTGTAATGCAATGGCACTTCTGGACCAAGATTGTCCATTATCCACTCGCACGCTTGGTGCAACTCCTCATCACTATCATTTTCATCGGGAATAAGCAGCGTTGTAATTTCCAACCAAACCTTGGTTTGCTGCTTTATGTAGCACAGTGTTTCCAGCACATTGGTTAAATCGGCTGCACAAAGTTTTTTATAAAACTGAGGGGAAAAAGCCTTCAAATCAACGTTTACGGCGTGCATGTAGCGAAAAAATTCTGCTCGCGGCTTCGCCTCCATATAGCCCGCCGTTACCGCAACGGAATAAATACCCAACTCCCCACAAGCTTGGGCGGTATCAATGGCATATTCATGGAAAATAACCGGATCGTTGTAGGTAAAAGCGACCGAGCGACACTGGCTGTTTTTGGCCGTGATAGCCAACTGCTCTGGCATGGCCGTAGAGCTGAGGGTGTCCATCTCTCTGGATTTCGACATATCCCAATTTTGGCAAAATTTGCAGCCTAGGTTGCAGCCAGCAGTGCCAAAGGAAAGCACCGTTGAACCCGGCAGAAAGTGGTTAAGCGGTTTCTTCTCAATAGGGTCGATACAGAAGCCACTGGATTTGCCGTAGCTGTAGAGTAGAACCTGGCTGTGCTCACAACCGCGAACAAAACAGGCACCGCGCTGCCCCTCATGCAACTTGCAAGCACGCGGGCAAATATCGCACTGTATTCGCCCATCCGCTAATAAATGCCAGTAGTCGGTTGCAACCGTATGGGGTTGTTGCGGAAAAAAACGGCGCTCGTTCATTCGCATCTCTCCAGCCATGGGCATACACTTAGAGTTGTCCTTATATTTATCTTACTCCCTAAATATAGGCGTACCCATGCTTATTCGCCCCGCCGCCGCCGCTGGAACCTTTTACCCCGCCTCACCTGTTGCGCTTAGCGAGCAACTGGATCAATTACTGGCACAATACCGTTCTGCGGCTATCAGCAATGGCGCTCCCGCCGAGGTATTGCCCCCGAAGTGTTTAATCGTGCCCCACGCGGGTTATGTGTACTCGGGGCCAACCGCCGCTCTGGCATACACCGCGCTAGCCGATGGCGCACAGGCTATCGACAGGGTTGTGCTATTGGGGCTTTCCCACAGGGCTTTCCCACAGGGTTTTCTTCCGGGGTATAGCCACCAGCAGCGCCCAGAAATTTGCCACCCCCCTCGGGGATATTGAGCTGGATCGCGCAAGCCTTGTCCCCCTTATCGAGGAAGGCTGTATCACCGAAAACGATTCAGCCCACGAGGGGGAACACAGCCTTGAGGTACAGCTCCCCTTTCTGCAACGGCTATTGGGAAGCTTTAAATTAATACCTTTAGTAACAGGCGAATGCGAAACGCAAGACGTCGCCGCCCTGCTTGCACGACTGTGGGGCAGCAACAATACCTTAGTGGTGGTCAGTAGCGACCTTAGCCATTTTCACCCCTATCAACAGGCGCAAAGCATAGACCAACAAACCTGTACTGAGATACTGCGGCTATACTCTAGGTTAACCCCGGAACAGGCCTGCGGTTGTCGGGGTATTAATGGCCTGCTGCACCAACTTCAAAAAGCTCAATACCGTATTGAGCTTATAGACTATCGAAACTCCGGCGATACTGCCGGCGATAAAAACCGGGTGGTGGGTTATGGCGCTTTTGCGATATACGCGAACCAACGATGAACTTTCCTATGAACTGCAACAACAACTTTTAAAAATTGCGCGGCAAAGCATCGAATATGGGTGTGAACACGGCGCCCGCCTACAGGCCGATCATTTGCTTTATTACCCTGCCAGCCTCACAAACATCGGCTGTTGTTTTGTCACGCTCACAGCACCCCAAGCCAAGGGGGCTTATGAGCTGCGCGGCTGTATTGGTTCGCTTACCGCAAGCCAGCCACTGCTCAAGGATGTGGTTGAACACGCTTATGCGGCCGCCTTTCAGGATTCACGGTTCCCCCCGGTTACCACTTCAGAGGTTGCCCACCTGCATATTGAGATCTCTGTTTTATCGCCGCAACAGCCTTTACAGTTTCGAAATGAAGCCGAGCTGCTCAAGCAACTGCAACCCCATAAGGACGGCCTTGCAATAGAGTATGACGGCCGCCGCGCCACCTTTTTACCCTCCGTATGGGCGCAGCTGAGTGAACCCGCCAAGTTCCTCAGCAAGCTCAAACAAAAAGCCGGCTTTGCTGACGATTTTTGGAGCAGTGAGCTGCGCGCCTATCGCTATAGCTGCCAGTCTTTCGAAGAAGGTAAAACCACATAACACTGTGCGTTTTCTGGCAATTGTCAAGACTACCCCTACCCGCCCTGAACGACTACCATAGAGGTCCCAACAGGTTATAGTCGCCCCCATGTTTTTTACCCCGGAACGTCAGCAATTTTTCAAACCACTTACCAGCAAATATCGCGAACAGGTAGTGCAGTGCCTGTGCCTGCTGTATCAGCGGCTATACAGCTCTAACGCCGACTACGGCTCGTCTCTGTCGCGTGAACAGGTGGTCGAAATCCTAGAAGAAGCGCTGGTGCGCGCCCCTGTACTAGAGGCCGAAGACGGCGAAGAAGAAACCCGCTTTAAAAACAACCGCGAACAAGCCAACTGGATATTGAAGCAGCTATTAGACTGTGGCTGGCTAGAAAAACAGGTAGACACCGCAACACTGCAGTCTACTTTCCCTTTCAGCCGTATGGGCCGGCTATTTACACAGCCTTTAGTAGAATCGGGCAGCACCCAAATTCGTACCCGCCACCGCAACACCCGCAATACCCTTAATGCCCTAGAGGCGTTTTTGAATCGTGGCGAAGTACACGACCTACTGGATGCCTTTGAATACTCAGAGCGCATCGTAACCGACTTTACCGACGTTATTTCCGAGCTGGAAGAGCGTAAACGGCAACTCGTAAGAGAAGTGGAATCGCAGCAGTTGGTACAACAGGCCACCGACCAGTTTTTTGAATTTATGGAAAAGCGCTTCCAGCCCGATGTATCTGTTCGGCTTTCGGCCGACAGCGTAGAAAAACACCGGGACCAAATACACAAAGCCATCAGCAAAATTCGCCGAAAAAAAACCGAAAGCAAACGTGAGATCGAATTGCAATTGCGCCGTCAGGTACCCGAATTTGCCCTGGAGGGGCAATCGGTACTCTGGCTGATTCTCGACACGATAGAACGCCGTATGGGTAACGCCGCCGATATAATGCTACCAGCCCTGCGCCGCGCTCTGCATAGCTTCACCAAGCGCGCCGACATTATTATTCGCCAACTCAGCTATTTAAACAGCCAACAAAATACCGACTTACTGCAAGTGTGTAAGCATTTAAAAAACTGCTCAAGTGAAGAGTTTGAACAAAAACTGAATGTAGCGGCGGAACAAATGGCCACGGTAAACCTTCAGTTAATCGACCCAGCACACATTAAATTGCAGGAACGCAAGCAAGCCCAATTTGTGCACACAGCGGTAAACGAAGACCAAACCGTAGATGAAGAAGCCCAGCGGGAAATACTAATCCAACAATTACTCGACCAAGCCTTCTCCATTAACAACCAGAAAGTGCGGGAATACGTTTTAAACGCCTTACGTTCTGGTCAAAAAATATCGTCTCGAAATTTACCTATAGATTCCGCCCACGACTTACTGGCCATGGCCCATATTATTGAAGTTGGAGCCGTTAACAATTTAAGTACTGAATACCAGTTCACGGTGGAACCCACCGGGCGAACCATTGAATCTGAGTTTTATCGCGAACAAGATGAGTTTACGATTGAATTAAAAAACAACCAGCATTAGAGCTTCGCACTAGGTTTGCCACTGGCGGGCAAACATACACCGCACAAGATCGACATAAAAGAGTTTCCGATACTGTAATGATAGAAAACTTCCTAACAGCACAACTCGAAAAATCTGGCCTAAAACAGGAAGAATTTTCCGAAATACTCATTCGCCTGTTGGACTACGGCGTTATATGCCGAGAAGAGAGTCAGGTAGAAGCCACACTCTACGACCGCTACCTGCAATGTGACGCATTGGTAGAAGATTATCTGCGCGTAATTGGCGTACGTATACAGCATAATCGGCAATTTGCTTTTATTCGCGTTTATCCGCCGGGCGCGGAAATTCCCGGCATGATGGACGAAGAAAATTCACCCTTCAATAGCGGCTTTCGCTCTCGCCCTTCACAACAAGAAATTGCCGTTATTCTTGTACTGAGAACCGAATACGAAAAAGCCCTGCGTGAAGGCCAAGTAGATGAAAAAGGCCAGGTAATGATCTCTTTGGAGGCTTTGGCCATTGCCATAAACAACCTGCTAAAACGCAACCTTCCAGAAGGCCAGGTGGAACGCAAACGACTTTTCACTCGCCTTCGCCAACTGCGCCTGTTGCAATTTAATATGGAAGACGAACTCGACAGCAATGAAAGCTGGTTGAGCATTCAACCCTCCATTACCAGCTTTGTTACCGATGAAGTACTATCGGGGCTAATGGGTGACACGCCGTTAACGGAAGCTGAAGCCATAGAGCATACTGATGAAAATGCATCTAAAAATGTAACTAAGAATATAACTAAAAGTGTAGCTGAAAGCATTGTAGCCAGTACCCTGTTTGCAGATTCAACCGAAGAAGCTAACGACCATGGGGAGCGCACCTAAATGTTTTTAAAGAAAGGCATCTTCGTAAATTGGGGTAACATCCCGCAACTAGAGTTTGATTTCGGCCCTATCAATTTATTTTCTGGCGGCAACGGCTCCGGTAAAACAACGGCTGCAGACGCCATCCAAACACTGATGACAGCGGCCCACGAAAACCTGTTTAACTACAACCCTGGCCAGGATGAAACCACACAGAAAGGCCGTGGCGGCAAACAGGTTCGTACCCTCGCCTCCTATGTTTTAGGTTGCGACGATGGCAGCTACGCCCGCCCGCACATCACCGACGGCTATGTGGCCGGCATTTTCCACCCTACACAAGGGGAAACCGGCGAGGCATTTACCGCGGTTATGTGCATGCGTGCCCATGTTGATAGCGCTGGTGCTCAAAAACAGGCAAGGCTCGACGATTTAGTGTTTTTGATAATACCCGGCGAACAACTACTGCTGAAACATTTTGTCCGCCACTATGCCGACGGCAAACACATCGTTCCCATTACCGAAATCACATCCCTACTGAAAAAAGAATTCGGCAACAAAACCGTAGAAATTTACGATAAAAAAGGCGCCTACTTACGTCGCCTTTATGGTGCGTTACGCGGCCGTCGCGAAGCGGTTTCTGACCGCGAAGCAAAACACGCCGCCCGTACTTTTTCTAATTTTATGGCCTACAAGCCTGTTAAAAGTATTAATGAGTTTGTCGCCCGTGAAGTACTGGAACCCAAAGACCTAGGCGATGCCATTCGCAATGTATCGGAATTGATGAAAACCATTCATCTAATGGAAACCGATACTAAAGCCTTACGCAACTCTATTGAAATTCTAGGTAATGCCGGAGATGCGACCGGCCGCTATATTGACACATGGGTAGAACGCCGACTGGCAGAATACACCGAAGCCACCCGCCGACTTAACACAAATCACACGGCCTACCTCAGCGCTAAAAATAACCAAAAAGAAACACGTGAAGCACTCAGTGAAAACGATGAAAAAACCGCCCTGTGCGAACAGAAACGCGGCCAAACCCACGAGGACATCATTACACTGGAAGCACAGCGCCAGGGTATTACCGCGCTAAAGGACAAAGATGCACTGGAAAAAACCATTGCCGAAGCCAACCGAAAACTTACCGAAAAGGCACGACCACTACTGGAGCAGCACCAGCAGTTGGAACGTAATATACGAGCCACTGAAAAACTGCTTCAGGGTTTAAATGAATACTCTCTCGCAGTTGATATTCCCGCACTCGACAGCCGTGCATTCCGCCAATTAGCCAAGGCCACAACCAGCCACAAAGACGTCATCGATTTCGACCTAACCAAACTTTTGGGTAAAGATTGGATCGACACCTCCCCGCTTGAACATTTTTTCAAGAATGTTATGGCGGCGGAAAGCGAGCATCGACGCCTGTGTAGCCATTTACACCAACCACCTTCCGACACGGACAACAGTATTCGAGACCAAGTGGCACTGCTGTTATCGGGCCAAAACCGCAAGCGGGACGACCTACAAACACGCCTGCGCCAAAAACAAAAAGAAATTCAGTTGTTACAAAGCCGTAAAGTTAGCTACCCGGCCTATGTGGAAACCGCCATCGCCGCCATTAAAAAAGTCTGCCCAAAGGCCGACCCTCAGGTACTCTGCGACTATATCGAAATTCTCGACCCGCAATGGCAAATGGCTATAGAAGGTTACATTGGTGGAGCACGCTTTTCGATTATTGTTGAGCAAGAGTACGAAGCCGAGGCCATTCGCATAGTGCGCAACCTGCCCGACGCAAGACGCAACCGCGCGCGCGTAATTCAGGGCTACAAAGCGCAGCGCGATGCCGAGCGTTTAAGCCTGCCTAAAGAATCTATTATTGATGTAATGGCCTTTAGCCACAAAACCGCCGAATTTTACCTGCGTGCGTCCTATGGCACCGTTGTACAAGTAAGCGACGCCGAAGCCCTGCGTTCCACTGCACGCGGTATTACCCCGGAAGGTTTGGGTTCTGGTAGCTACAGCATGTGGCGTTGCGACCTCGCCGACAGCGAACTGGTCTTCGGTCAGGGCGCCCGCGAACGCGCGCTAAAAGCCAAAGAAAACGAACGCGATCAACTGGCCATTGAAGCCAACAGCGCCGAGCAAGAATATCAAACCATTGCCCGCATATTTGAGCAGGTAGAATCAATAAAGCCGGTTCAATGCGCCGAAGTGATTCGCATCATCCTCGACCTGCACCACGACATTGAAACCGCCGAATCGGCGCTTACACGCATGGACCTCAGCGACTACGAACAACTCGAAAGCCAGCTAACAGTACTCAAACAACTGTACACCGAGCTGGAAAATCAAACCCGAGAGCTGGGTCGCGATTCGGGCCGTTTACAAGAGCGAGAGCGCCAGTGCAGCAAAAAAGTGAAAGATATTGCCGACGCCTTAGACGTCTTTCAGCAAGCACAAGAGGTAACCGAAATAGCCATTGAACGCATTGGCGACTGGTACCCCGATTTCGATAGCGACAAAGCACTGCAGCAGGGCGAGAACCGAGCAAAACAAGCTGGCAATGATTTTAATTTTGAAGAAGAGGTACAAACCCTAACCGGCAGTTTGGAAAAAATTGAACGGGAACTCTACCAAACCATTCTCAACCACAATCAACACTGTAACCCCCACGACAGCATTGTTTACGATACGGGTTTTGGTGACCGCCACGACGACGAGTTTTTTCAACGTCTGATTAAACTGCGAAACGAAGTGGGGTTGATTCACAACCGCCTGAAAAACAATGTACTAATCGACAAATACGACAAGCTTGCCGGCCTGAAAGACAGCTTCAATACGGCGTTTATTACTAACCTCTGCCATTCCATTTACCAGGCTATTGGTGAAGGTAAACGCATTCTCGACGACCTCAACCGCGAACTAGAACACCACCGCTTTGGCGCTGACCGAGAAAGCTTTAAGTTCGGCTGTAAATGGGTGCCGGAATATCAGGAGTATTGGCAGTTCTTTAAAGAGGTGATCGACATACCCAACCTCGGCGATGGTACCAGCCTTTTTGATGCAGAACTCACGCCCAAAGCCTGTAACGTACGCGATAAAATGCTGGATATGCTGCTCGATACCGATGAGCAAATAGCCCTAAGAGAACTGGGGCGTATAAGTGACTACCGCAACTACCGCCAATATGAAATCTACAAAGAGCCCGAAGGCAAAGCCCCCATCGCCCTTAGCCAATACGGCACAGGTTCTGGAGGGCAGTTAGAAACACCCGCCTACATTATTCGGTCGGCGGCGGTCACCTCGGCCTTTCGCTTTAATGAGGGCAGCTCCCACCTGCGCATGGTGCTGGTGGACGAAGCGTTTTCTAAAATGGATGAAACCCGCTCGCGGGAAGTGATTAACTACCTGACCGAAACACTCGGGTTACAGCTCGTCTTTATTATGCCGACCAGCAAATCTGGCCCGTTTCTAGACCTGATCAGCAACCAATTTGTATTCAGTAAATGCCCGTCGCCCACCAAAATAGGCGAGCTGGCTACCCGCGTTCTGGTAGACCGTAAAGCCTGTAACCAAGAAAAGATCAAAGAACTCTGGGCAAATCATCGCAAAATGGTACGTCACCAAGGTATGCTGGACTTTATGGAAGGGGTTTAAGGCGGGCTTCGCCCACCGGTGCAGCGACTAACTTAATGCAAGATAGGCCGTCGCCTTCAGAGTACTCGCTATACGCTATTATTGGAGCGCCAGCCAGGCTTACTTTGCAGAGTCTTCGCTGCTGGGAACATGGACCACACCAAAGGCGCAATGCTATGAATATACAAGAACACGTTTTCCGCACGCGTCCACGCTGGGTAGATGAAGAACCCATGGTGGCGGGGCTATTAGATACCTTTCTACACAAGCTGGAGAAGGGCCACAGGCTAACCATGCGGGTAAACAGTAAAACGCTTCCCGAACTCTTCGACTTCGATTCAGGTGAAAACAAATACCTGTGGTCGTTAGTGAAATCACTGAACAACGAATACCACATTGTTTCTATTCGCTATGCCCGCAACAAGCCCTTCCAGGAGCCCTACGACAACGCGCAGCTGGTATTTAACGAAGAGAAAGAAGAACTAGTACGAGAATGGCTAAACCGCCCTGCGTTGGACCCCTACGCACTGGTATGGCAAGACACCCTGCGCAAGCATAAAGATCGGTTTGAAGACCACGGCCAAACCCTGGCCGAGCAGATGATTCGCCTGCCCGACCAAGGCGCCGAACAAACACTACGCGCCTTTGCCCGGCTAGGTGGAGAACTGCAAAAACCGATTACGCTGCGCGCACTGTCTGCCCGATGCTTTTGGGGCGACTCAAAATTTCTCGACCACCGTGAAGAACTGGTACGCGCACTCTACCCGTCGGCAAGCCATAACCTGTTACCGCGACCGGTAATCATGACCGTGTGCCTGAGCAGTAAAATTGACCGGGTTATCTTTATCGAAAACCAAGATAGCTTTCTCGCCCTAACGCAACTCGACTTAGACAACACAACACTCGTTTACTGTGCCGGCTTTCGCGGAACAGCAACCCGCGTGCGCGAACGCGGCAAGGTAGCGTTTACCTTTTTCGGCAACCTACCCACCCCAGCGCAACAGCAGGCATTCGAACAATGGTGGTTTGCTGAAGACGACAATACTTCGGTTAAAGTACGCTTCTGGGGAGATCTGGATTTTGCTGGTATGAGTATTCTTAAAGCCCTGAAGCAAACCTTCCCCGACATCGATGCCTGGCGCACAGGCTATAGACCACTACTAGAGATGCTGGCACAGAGATTGGGCCACGAACACGAAAGCAGCGGTAAAGAACGGCAGAAAGACCCAGAGCTGACAGGCTGTGAACTTGCTGATTTGGAATTATTGCCTGCAATGCGCGAGTCCGGCGAGTTTGTAGACCAAGAGGCGGTTTTAGTTGGGGAGTTGGAGATTTAGATAGTACGCTGAGGAAAAATTAAAACCTGACACACCTCCGATTCAAAACGTAGGCCATGTAAGCCGCAGGCACCTCACGGCGAAACACCCTTTCCGCACAAATCAAAACCCAAAGCCCCCTTCAACCATCGCAGGAATGTGCAAGAGCGGCCGCTAGGCTTCTCGCCCTCCCTCTCCGCCATACAAAAAAACCCAGCACTAGGCTGGGTTTTTCCATAAACTAACATCGTGCAACCCTGCGGGGATTGTCTCAGGCACATCCATGTGCCCGACCCTTCGGGCGCCTTTGGCGGACCAAAACGCCTGACCGCCAGGGATGGCGGAAATGCAATTTTTGCAGGAGCAAAAAACTGCCCAGCGTTTAGTCGAACGACGTGCATGGATGCACTAATGCCGCAAAGCACATGGATGTGCAAGAGCGGCCATGAGGCTTCTCGCCCTCCCTCTCCGCCATACAAAAAAACCCAGCACTAGGCTGGGTTTTTTTGTATGGCGGAGAGGGAGGGATTCGAACCCTCGATACCGGTAAAGATATACTCCCTTAGCAGGGGAGCGCCTTCGGCCACTCGGCCACCTCTCCGTATTCTTTAAATTCTGCTTGAAAATCAGCCTATTAGCGCTGTTTTCTGTGTGGGCGGGGATAATAGCAATATACTGGGAAAAATCAACGCTTTATTCTACGTTTTAATGAAGAAAGCCAAAGTGAGGATCGCCCACTTTGGCTTTTCTTGAATTCATTCTCAGCAGCTTGCCAATAACAGTGGATCAACTGTTTCCCGGTTCAGCCTGCTCTTGCTTTTCACGCTGTATACGTTGGTAAATTTCTTCACGATGTACAGCTATTTCTTTTGGTGCGTTTACACCAATACGTACCTGATTACCTTTAACGCCTAACACGGTAACGGTTACGTCGTCGCCTACCATCAGGGTTTCACCAATACGGCGAGTTAAAATTAACATTGCTACTTATCTCCTTCGATTCATCCTGCTCGTGCCAGCGGTTATTGTTTTTACTGCGAGTTGACGCCCGCTGTTGGAGTCTTAACCAATCCTGTGAGTATTGTTATTGCCAAGACCTTCATATGCAGTTTTAGCATGGAAGGAAGATATAAACCAGCCAACTTTTTAAATATAAGGGATTGAGATCCTGAATTGTCACATTAGATGACAGCTTTGTCACCTATTTCTACTAAGATACTCAATCACTTATCACTACATTTTGACTTATGCTTGGTCTAGCCCAAAAGCGGAATGTAAAGCTCTCACCGCTAATTCTAGGTATTTTTCAGCAATAATGACGGAAATTTTTATCTCCGAGGTTGTAATCATCTGGATGTTAATATTTTCAGCTGCCAGTGTTTTGAACATTTTAGACGCAACACCCGCATGAGAACGCATGCCAACACCAACGATTGATATTTTTGCAATTTTATCGTCAGCGACGACTTCTCGAGCTTTCAGTTCATCGGCCACTTTTTGCACGACGGCCTTAGCCTTCTCCATATCGGAGCGATTACAGGTAAAGGTTAGGTCTGCGGTGTTATCCGCTGCAATATTTTGCACAATCACATCGATTTCGACATTAGCATCACCAACCGGCGCCAGTACTTGAGAAGCCACACCCGGTGCATCGGGGACACCGAGGATGGAAATTTTTGCTTCATCGCGATTAAACGCGATGCCAGAGACAACGGGTTGTTCCATTGAACCATTTTCCTCATCAAGAGTAATTAATGTGCCCTGGCCCTCCTGAAAGGAGTGTAGAACCCTGAGCGGTACATTGTATTTTCCAGCGAATTCTACGGCGCGAATTTGTAGAACCTTAGAACCCGAGCTGGCCATTTCGAGCATTTCTTCGAAGGTGACCCTTTCTAATCGCCGAGCACCATCGACGACACGAGGGTCTGTTGTGTATACGCCATCAACGTCGGTATAGATCTGGCATTCATCGGCTTTCAATGCCGCCGCAAGCGCAACACCCGTGGTGTCTGAACCGCCGCGTCCAAGTGTGGTGATATTGCCACCATCATCTACACCCTGAAAGCCTGCCACAACCACTACACGCCCTGCGTCCAAATCTGCGCGCATATTGACCACATCAATATCCTGAATGCGTGCTTTCGTGTGCGCGTCATCGGTTAATATTTTAACCTGTCCACCGGTGTAGGAGCGCGCGTCGTAACCACGGTCTTTCAGCGCCATACACAACAGTGCAATGGTGACCTGCTCACCCGTGGACACCAATACGTCCATTTCTCTCGGATCGGGATGCCCCTGTATTTCGCTGGCAAGGCCGATTAAACGGTTGGTTTCACCACTCATGGCTGACACAACGACAACAATGTCGTGGCCCTGATCACGAAAGCCTGCAATTTTATCGGCTACCGCTTTGATTTTTTCCGTTGTACCAACGGAGGTTCCACCGAACTTCTGTACGAATACGCTCATTGACTTTGTGAACTCAATGTAAAAATAAAATTAGATGTATAACACCCCACATATGGGGCGGCAATTAAACACTATATAGCGGCGATTGTTAATGACTTGGCGCAGAACTTCTGGGATTTAGAGGTTTTCCTCAACCCAGCCGGTAATACCGTTTATAGCGCCAGGTAGCGCATCGAGGTCGCTACCACTGCCCTGAGCCATGTCCGGGCGACCACCGCCTTTACCCCCTACCTGACCGGCAAGATGCTTCATAATGTTACCGGCTTTAATACGGCTGGTTACATCACTGCTAACACCCACGGCGAGCGCTATTTTACCGTCATTCACCGCCGCTAAAATGACAACAGATGTACCCAGCTTATTTCGTAGCTGGTCAATTGTGTCGCGTAAAGATTTCGGGTCTACGCCTTCAATAATTTTTGCGAGTACCTTCAAACCCTTAATGTCGCTGGCTTCGTTCAGCCAATCATCAGCAGAAGCCGCCGCTAGCTTACTCTTTAGTGACGCCAGTTCTTTTTCTAACTGCTTGCTGTGATTAACCAATTGCTCGAGCTTTTCGGTGAGCGTATCGGGCGAAGCCTTGAGTAACCTTGCAGCAGAACTCAGCGTTTCTGTCTGCTGGTCGACCACCGCAAGCGCCCCGGCCCCGGTAACCGCTTCGATTCGTCGCACGCCTGCGGCAATGCCCGATTCAGAGGTTATACGTATAAAACCAATATCACCGGTACGCTTAGCGTGTGTACCGCCGCAAAGTTCTACGGAAAAGCCGTCACCCATAGACAGTACGCGTACTTCTTCACCGTACTTTTCACCGAAGAGCATCATCGCGCCCTTCTCTTGAGCGGCATCCATATCACATAACTGTGTAGTCACTTCGGTATTCAGGCGCACCTGCTGGTTAACAATGGCTTCAATTTCAGCCAACTCTTTCGGTTTTACGGCTTCAAAATGCGAAAAGTCGAAGCGCAGGCGCTGGGAGTCAACCAATGAACCTTTCTGCGTCACATGACTGCCCAACACTTGGCGTAACGCCGCATGCAAAAGGTGCGTAGCCGAATGGTTCAGCCCCGTGGCTGTTCGTACACTCGAATCAACCGTTGCGGTAACTTCGTTGCCCTTGGCAATACTGCCACTAAGCATCACGCCGACATGAAGATGGTTGTCGCCGCTTTTTTGGCAGTCGCGCACTTCAAATTTACCGGCAACCGTTGCGATAAAACCAGTGTCGCCCACCTGGCCACCCGATTCACCATAAAACGGTGTTTGTGCCAGTACAATCACCCCTTCATCGCCTTCATTAAGCTGCTTAACCTCTTTATCGCCTTTGAGCATGGCAATAACTTCACCGGCCGTTTCCAAGCTGGAATAGCCGAGAAAATCCGTTTTGCCATCTAATGACAGGTTCGCCGTATAGTCCACCTTAAAACCACCGGATGCACGTGCGCGCTGCTTCTGCTGCTCCATTAAACTTGCATAACCGTCCATATCCAGCGATAAGTTGCGCTCACGGGCAATATCGTTGGTAAGGTCTACTGGAAATCCGTAGGTGTCGTACAAGGTGAATACGGTTTCACCGGGAATAACGGTACCTTTTAAGCCCTCTAGGCGATCTTCCAACACGCCCATGCCTTTATCCAAGGTTTTGGCAAACTGCTCTTCTTCGGCCAAAATAATCTTTTTGAGTTGCGCTTGCTGTTGCTTAAGTTCTGGGTAGGCATCGCCCATTTGCTCAACCAACGCGGGCACTAGGGTGTTAAAGAACGCTCGAATTTGCCCCAGCTTATGACCGTGGCGAATGGCTCGGCGCATGATACGGCGCAAGACGTAACCACGACCTTCATTCGAAGGTAATACGCCATCACAGATCAAAAACGCACATGAACGAATGTGGTCGGCAATTACCCGAAGGGATTTACTCTCAACATCTTTTGTTCCAGTAGCTTCTACCGCGGCGCTCAACAACGCCTGAAACATGTCAATTTCGTAGTTGCTGTGAACTTTTTGCATCACCGCCGCAATACGTTCCAGCCCCATCCCGGTATCGACAGAGGGCTTGGGCAGCGGTACCAATGAGCCATCGGTTTGACGCTCGTATTGCATGAATACCAAATTCCAAATTTCGATATAACGGTCTAGGTCATCGTTCTCGCTGCCGGGTGGACCGCCGGGAACATGTTCTCCGTGATCGTAAAATATCTCTGAACAGGGGCCACAGGGGCCGGTATCACCCATTTGCCAAAAGTTGTCTTCGTCCAAACGCGAAAAGCGACTGGGATCTACACCCAATTCTTTCAACCAGATATCGGCGGCTTCATCATCCGACACATGCACCGTTACCCATAAACGCTCGGGTGGTATCCCCAATACACCGGTTAAAAACTCCCAGCCGAACTTTATCGCATCACGCTTAAAGTAATCGCCAAAACTAAAGTTACCCAGCATTTCAAAAAAGGTATGGTGGCGGGCGGTATAGCCAACGTTTTCAAGGTCGTTGTGCTTTCCACCGGCGCGTACGCAACGCTGTGAACTGGTTGCTCTACTATAGGCTCGCTTCTCGCCGCCTAAAAACACATCTTTAAATTGCACCATGCCTGCATTTGTAAACAACAGCGTTGGATCGTTACCCGGTACCAATGAGCTACTGCTGACAATTTCGTGTCCGTTTTTTTCAAAATACTGTAAAAATGCTGCGCGAATTTCTGAGCTTTTCATAAAAATCTATTGTAACAATGCTTGAGTGTTTGAATAAAAGTAGGTGTTTTTTCAGGCTTGGGCGACTAGCTTATTCCCAAAGAACCTTCGTCGAAAGTTGTATTACCCAGTATGTGCAAATGCAAATGAAATACCGTTTGCCCCGCGGATTCTCCGTTATTAATCACCACACGGAAGGCGCGTTCTATCCCCAGTTCCCGGGCTATTTCGCCTACCTTTAGCATTAAATGGCCGAGCAGTGCTTTATCGTCCTCGGTTGCATCTACCAACCGTGGAAGCGGTTTGCGCGGAATTACCAGTACATGGGTAGGTGCTTGCGGGTTTATATCCCGAATACAAATACAGTGATCGTCTTCAAACAGAATTTCGGCGGGAATATTGCCGTTAATAATCTTGGTAAATAGGGTTTCTTCACTCATGGGGAAGGTCCTTGTCTAGCGACACATCGGTAAGGGTATAACCATTCGCATGCTTTTATTGTTTGGAGCGGTAGTGTTCTTTTTCTTCAGTTGTTAACTGTCGTGCTTCGGTCTCCAGCATTACCGGAATACCGTCACGAATGGGATACGCTAGCGAACTGGCAACACAAACAAGCTCCTGCTTGTCTTCTTGGTACTGGAGCGGCGCTTTACTCACTGGGCATACGAGGATGCTGAGCAATTTTTGATCAATCATATTCTATCCAGAAGAGTCCAATCTCAGTTCGAGGGGGGAGGCGAATAGTACACTGGGAGGGAGCTTTTGTCTGCTACTTGGCCGGTGTTGTCTCAGCCTTGGCGGGTAACAGCAAATACGGGTCGAGCCGTTGATCAAACCAGTTTATGCGCCAGTCTAAATGTGAACCCGTCGCCCTACCGGTGGCACCCATTTCGGCAATAAGCTCCCCCTGCTTTACGGCTTGCCCCACTACAACCCTCACTTTACTCAGGTGAATAAAGGTGGACGATATTCCCTGGCCATGGTCGACAAGCAAGGTTCCACCCGAATAGTACATGTCGTTATCCACCAAGGTTACTACACCACTGGCGGGCGCAATGATGGGCGTGCCCACTGGCCCGGCGATATCCAAGCCGTAGTGCGGGCGCTTGGGCACGTCATTGAATATACGCTGGCTTCCGTATACGCCAGTAACGGGCCCTTCTGCCGGCCAAATAAAAGGTTGAGCAAAATACGGTAGACTGGAATGCGTCTCGCGCGCTTTGCGAATACGCGCAGCTTCACGTCTAATTCGCGACAATACGTTTTCAGGCGGAGAAACATACTTTTTCGCCACGCCGTTTATACGCTGTAGTTCATAAGTGCGACTTGAAACTGAAAAGCTCTCAGTGCGAATGCCGCCCTCAGCGCTAACCTGCAATTCTAGGTTGCCTTCAAAATCTCGTCCAAGGCCAAAGACAAAACGCCCATGACCGTCTGCCGTAAGCTCTCGACCCTGCACAGAAATACGCGCCCCGGCCTGTGTTTTACCAATTAACATACCGCCGGGCGACCACTGCCCTTCTACCTCAAGCGGTACAAGATCTGTAGCCCATGAACCGCTAAAGGCGCAACTCAGCGCAGTAACCATTAACATCGACACCCACAAAGAGCGTTTTTTATAGTGATTCAACATGTTTTTCCAGATTAAAATGCCCACTGATGGCGCTATTTTCGCTCAGCCTCGACCAACACACAAACCAGGCAACAACTAAGGTGCTTTTCTAACCATGTCGAGTGACACCTATGTCCCACCACTTTTACTCGCAAACCCGCATATTCAGGCAACACTTTCGAGTTCTAGGATTCGACGACGCAGCCTAGCCAAACGCCACGCTGTTTTTCTAACGCAGGCTGAAACCCTTATTTTACAAACAAAAGACGGTGTGCGCCTAGCCGGAGAACTGAACCTTGCGGAACCGAAACAACCGAATAAAACATTGATTATACTCTTCCATGGTTGGGAAGGCTCCAGTGCATCGAATTATGTCGTGTCCGCCGCCGCCCAGCTCACCTCCCAAGGGTTCGACACTTTTCGATTAAATTTCAGAGATCACGGTGACACTCACCATTTAAACAAAGGCATTTTTAATTCAACATTGGCAAATGAAGTGGCCGACGCCATAGAAGCCTTGAGCGAAAGCCGAACCTACACCAGCATGGGAATTATGGGCTTCTCCCTCGGCGGTAGCTTTGCTTTAAGGGTTGGCCTAAAAGCACAAAGCTTATCTGCGCCGCTGAAAGCCATACTCGCCGTGTGCCCGGTATTGGACCCAGCTCATACCATGCATGTATTGGAGACGGGGCCCTTTTGGTACGAACATTACTTTGTAAAAAAGTGGAAGCGCTCACTGTTTAAAAAGCTAGCGTTATTCCCGGAATATGACTACCACCAAAAGCTCGCTAAAATGAAGCACCTAGGAGAAATGAATGACTATTTTATTCCTCTTTACACCGGTTACAGCACTGTAGAACAATACTTTGATGCCTACACCATTACCGGCGACAGACTTGCAGCAACATCCTGTAAAACCCGTATTGTATCCAGCGAAGACGACCCAGTAATCCCTATAGCGGATTTAGATAAAATTAAACAGCCGAGCCAACTATCAATATCACGCCAACAATACGGATCACATTGCGCGTTTTTACAGGGCTTAAGTTGCCCAAGCTGGATTGACGACTACGCTGTACGGTATTTTGATGACTTAAAAAACACTGAATAGTGCAAAATTGAATGGTACAGGGCTGGGCAGAGTAGCTGGGCAGAGTAGCTGAGCTGAGCTGAATTTTGGTAGCCTGTTGTGTCTGTTCAGACGTGCGCAGATTTCCAGTTTCAAGTGCCCGAGCGTTAAGATTTTCCCCGCAAGGCTAAAAACAGCTCAGTATTTTATTAAAATAATTTGACCGCAAACCGAGCGTTTAAATTTCTCTGTTTAATCGTTCAAACAGCGCTTCTATTTCTGAAAAACCGAAGCCTCTGTAGCGAAGAAACTTCATATGCTTTGCTTTTTCGGCATAGCCTTGCGGGTTTTGTTTAAATTTCTTTCTCCATACGGTCTCTATAACCTCCGGCCATTCTTCTACTTTGCCGTCCAAAGCCTCTTCTGCTATTGCTTCATCAACACCCTTTTCCGCCAACTCCATTCGCAGCCTCTCGCGACCAAAACCCCTATTCATACGCGAGCGCACCCAAGCCTCGGCGTAACGGGTATCGGAAAGGTAACCCTCAGACTCTAGCCGCTGCAACGCCGCCTCTACATCAGCAGACAAAAACTGATCATGTGAGCCAAATTTGGTCGTAAGCTTAGTATGCAGCTCTTTCTGGGAATACTCGCGCCGGCCAAGCAGTGCAAGTGCCGCGTTATAGATTTTACGGCTTAAATCCACATCGGAGGAAAATAGAGAGGAGTCGTTCATAAAAGGGAATGAGCAGCCGACTTGTGGGCCAACTGCTATGCATTATAGTGTTTATGCTTCTTCGGCACTGGTTTTGGCTTTAGTTTTGTCTTCGGCTTTGGCTTCACCGGAAGCTCCACCCTCAGGCTCGTCAGTTCCTAAAAGCTCGTCCTTAATTTTATTCTCTAGGAACTCCGCTATTTCGGGATTATCCCTTAAATATTGCATAGCGTTGCTTTTGCCCTGGCCAATTTTGTCGCCATTGTAACTGTACCAAGCACCCGCTTTGTCGACCATTCCAAGCTTAACCCCGTAGTCGATAACTTCGCCCAGACGGTTGATACCCTTGCCGTACAATATTTGAAATTCGGCTTGTTTAAACGGAGGCGCAACTTTGTTCTTAACCACTTTAACCCGCGTTTCAGAACCGGTAACTTCGTCACCATCTTTTACCGAGCCAATACGGCGAATATCCAAACGTACGGAAGAGTAGAATTTAAGTGCGTTACCACCAGTAGTGGTTTCGGGGTTGCCAAACATAACGCCAATTTTCATACGAATCTGGTTAATAAAAATGGCCAAACAGTTTGCATTCTTAATGTTGCCGGTAATTTTACGCAGTGCCTGAGACATAAGGCGCGCCTGCAAACCCACGTGGTGATCACCCATATCACCTTCGATTTCGGCTTTAGGGGTAAGCGCCGCTACCGAGTCAACCACCAAAACATCAACGGCGCCGGAGCGAACGAGCATATCGGCCACTTCGAGGGCCTGCTCACCTGTGTCCGGCTGGGAAACAATCAAGTCATCAACGTTTACACCCAGCTTGCCGGCATAAATCGGGTCTAGGGCATGCTCAGCATCAATAAACGCACAGGTGCCGCCAGCCTTCTGCGCTTCAGCAATAACCTGTAACGTTAATGTGGTTTTGCCCGAAGATTCAGGGCCGTAGATCTCAACGATTCGCCCCTTGGGCAGGCCACCTATACCCAACGCAACATCTAGGCCTAAAGAACCCGTTGAGATAGCAGGAATTTTTTCCAGCTTTTTATCGCCCATACGCATGACCGTGCCTTTACCAAACTGACGATCAATTTGCGACAGCGCTGCTTCTAGTGCTTTTTCTTTATTTGCGTCCATTGTTTACCCTCTTCTGTGCCTGACTGCGACCGCCATTCCGTGGGTCGCGATCTATAGTTGAAATATGCGAGACACCCTCCCGCCAAAGTACGACGCTAGCATACAAAACAAATACTGTACGCGCAACCAGTAATATATACTTGTACAGTGTTTATCGGTATGCCACCCCAGTAAAGACTAGCCGCTGTTGGCAAAACTCCACGCGAAACCGCGTCAACGGGGTGTTGCTCATTGGTCCTGCCGGTTCAGCTGCTCTATCAATTGAGTAAGTGCAAATACAACCGCTTGCTCACGAATCTGGGCTCTATCACCGGAAAAATAACGCGTGGTTGTTTCAATATCGCCGGCCGCGCCCCACCCAAAGCAAACCGTACCCACGGGTTTGCCCGGTACATTGCCGCCTGGCCCGGCAATTCCGCTAATCGCCACGCCAATATCGGCGCTAGAGGCCTCCAACAACCCGGCAACCATGGCCTCTACCACCGGCTCACTTACCGCGCCATGGGCACTCAACAGCTCATGGCTCACCCCAAGCGCCCGCCGTTTCATTCGATCGCTGTAAGTAACGGCTGCATATTCAAACCAGCTGGAGCTCCCCGGAACAGCGGTAATAGCTTGCGCTACGCCACCGCCAGTGCAGGACTCAGCCGTTGCCACTGTCTTGCCTAGATGGTTAAGCCGTTCGCCCAAGCGAGCAGCGAGTTGAAATATTGCGCTGGGGAGTGTCATAGGAGAGAAAAATAGGGGAATGAGCGCGGAGTTGCAACGCCTAATTTTGAAATTTGTCACCCTCGCATGCAAACCGCGCTTCACCTACAATATGCATAGAGCTGCGCACAGAAAAGGGAGAGGGCAATTGGGTAAACTGGTTATAAAAGTTGTTGTGATGATGGGGTTAATGCTGGGTATTTCCAACTATATGTTTTACATCATGACCGGGAAATCACCTTTTTTTGATGGCTCTACGTCTCTGTCCGCACCGTCTTTATCCGACTTCACACCAAGCCTGCCGGTCGGCAAAGACACCGCGTATAAGTGGACCGACGAAAAAGGTGTTGTGCATTACAGCTCAGAGCCACCGCCCGATGTGACCCAGCAAGTCAAAAAATTGGAAGTAGACCCTAATACCAACTTGGTACAGGGCCTTGAAGCCAAGCCCGTGGTACCCGAGGCAAACGAGCAACCTGTCGCCAACACGGCCCCTATGGTTCCGGGTGGCGCCCAACAGTTACTCAAAGACGCGAAGAATGTGCAGAAACTGCTAGATGACCGCTATGAGCAACAAAAAAAGGCGATGGGCGATTAGCCTGAAATTAAAACGTTGCTACTGTCTGCCCTATCGGGTGGAAGCTTCAATTTGGGGGCCCTCGATGGAGCCCCCCAAAAAGGCTATTGACGAATCAATTCAAAGATCTGGTTATTATTGCCAGAGATACATTCCCACTGAACGAGGTTAGCGCCATCGCCTGTGGAGAGGCCATCAACATCCGCGCAAAGTTCGCTGTTGCGGTTAATCATTCGCCACTTACCACTACCGGCACTCTGGAAGCGAAACTGCTGATTCCAACCACCCCAGTACTCCCACAACATGATGTTCGCACCATTGCTGAGCGACAGTGAATCAATATCGAGTGATTTAGTTGGTGCATTGACCGGTGAAATACGATGCCAATCACCGTCTACCTGGGAGATATTCCATTTCTGGCAATCGTTGTCCATCCAAGTCCACTGCAGTACGTTTGCGCCGTCATTTTGGTCGCAGTAGTGTACGTCCAGCGCCTTACCGCTGTGCCCGGGCATAATACGGTAGGTGCCATTCACTGTGCCGTTAGTGGTTGAACCACCGGAAGAGCCGCCCGGCGGTGTACCTGCGGCATCACAACCAGAAACACGCAGGCTGGAAGTATCCGTGCGAACCAACTGACAATTAGGGTTACCATTACTCACCGAGCCGGCAAGCACATGGGTATTAAAGGCATCCTCAAGGAAGATTCCCTGAGACGTCGTTGTATCGATATCCACATGGTTAACCGTGGTGCCGTTACTGCCAGTTACACTGAAGAACCCACGACCTGAGTTACGAGAATAAACACGGTTAACCGAGACATTGGGGCCGTTGTTGTTGGCTACCCGAAAAGTAGCGTAACCGCCACCCCAGTTATTGTAATGGCCAACCACATTGCCAACGGTTCCGTTGCGGGAGTCATTTAACAGTAGCCCGCTGCCGCCGGAATTGGTGACCGTTACATCACCAATAGTGAAGCCGTCGACGCTGTAGGTTTTGATGGCGTGGCCAGCCGAACCGTTAATATTGGTATTACCGCGAATGGTTAGGTTATTGGCCGGGCCGGTAGAGCCCCGTCTACCCGAATACCCAAGCCGACCGGGCTATTGTTGTTGAGGTTCATGGTAATGTTTTCGAGCGTTACATTGGAGCAACCTCTAAACCACACACCATAACGCGGGTTACCGACTACGTGCATATTATTGCGCACGGTAATATTGTCACGCCTATCGCAATACACAGGCACTACCAGATCGCCACCATTGGCGTTTACTTGATGCCCATGGAAATCCAGCGTTTGGTTTGCCTGTGGGCGCATCGCATAAACATTTCCGCCGTCTGAACCACTATCGCCAGAATTGCGAATAGTAATGGTACCGGAACCCATATTATTGGCAGCCGCATTCACAGCTTCGAAATAACGCGACCCCTGATAAACGGTATTGCCGTCTACTCGCGCCAGCCAACTGCCATCGCCATTGCGTGTTACCTCGGCATCCGCCAACACCACGGAAGGCAGGCCAATAGCACACACCAATGCCACTTGAGTAATGAGCGAACTCATTTTTTTATTTAACAGTTTCATAGTTTATTCTCTTCTTTTTGAAACGATTTATTGTCGTAAGTTCTGTATCCCTAACCACAGGCAACCCATTCCCCAAGAGCGATAAAAGACAACCTCCCTCTGTACAGGTACAACACATTCAAGAGTTATGGGCTTATAGCTAACATCGATTGCTCAGCGTGAGCGAATAGAAACTCGCTGGTGCTCCAATGCACCAACGAACCTCAATTTGAAAGTATTTTTATTATTGTTTACCCAACATTAAATATTTGTAGGGTTAATTACTGCAAACAGCCGCTGCTGGTTCGGCACCGGTTAGCGAAAGATTATCGATATTCCCCAACCCTGCGTCACCGCTAGCCTGTAACCGCAGCGTATTGTTACCTGCCGTTAGGTTCACGCTAACCGACGCGCTATCGGCATAATTCTGCCAAGCACCAGTACCGGCAAAATCAATAGCATTTACCTGAGTTACACCGTTAACCATCACCAGTGCAGGGCGTGAAGAACTGCCATTTGCATAGCGCCATGACAGCTGGCAACTACCCGTTTGTGCAGCATAAACAGACCAAACCACACCATTACCGTTAGCGTTAGCGTTACTGGTATTAGCATAACCACTGCCGCTGTAACCGGAGTGATCACTTTCCACAGCACCGTCTACAGAACAAAAGCCCACTGCGTTTTCTTCGACTACGATAGTCCAAACATCCAGATCAGGTTCGGACGTAGGCTCAACAGAAGGTTCAGCCGTGGGTTGTGGCGTTGGCTGAGTACTATTAACGTACTGGAGGTTCCATAATTGTGGCGCACCAGCCCAGTAACTCCACTGCAGAATATCGCCACCGTCTTCGGTACTGTATTCAAATACATCCAACGCTTTTCCACTGTGGCGGGACAAAATGCCATAGTTACCATTACCCTCATCAATAAACTGCCACTGCTGGTTTTCACCCCCTAGATAGCTCCATTGACGAATTTCTCCACCGTCTTCGGTGCTCCATCCATAGACATCCATACTGCTTCCGCTATGGGCAGCACGAATAGAGTAATACCCCTGGCCTAAATGTTCGATATCCCACAATTGGTTGTCGTTACCGAGGTATGTCCATTGAATAATGTTGGCCCCATCTTCCGCACTGGCGGCCTCCACTTCCAAAGCTTTGCCACTGTGAACTGAAATCAAAGATACTCGGCCATCGTCCAGCAGTGCCGGCGAGGGCTCCACTGTAGGTTCGGCTGTAGGCGTGCTGCCATTATTTAAACTGAAATTACGGGTAAAGGTTGGCCAACCACTTACCATGTTCATTTCTAGAATATCCAACCGCCCCGGCCAACCGTTAGACGTTGTACCATCGTAGTAATGGATACTAGCGAGATTCTGGCCGTTGTTATTCAAATAACCAAAGTGACCCGGACCAATGTAGTTACCGTCGGTGGACAACACCGTGCTGCCACCATAGTTCCATAGGCTCACACCGTTTTTGTCTAGGTACGGACCCGTTGGCGAAGATGAACGACCAACAACGATATAGTAAGTACTCTGATTGCCTGCACAGCATTCACCTAAGTTCACGAACATATAGTAATAGCCATCGATGTATTGAACCTGTGCAGCTTCATACTCGTGCCAGTTTTCATTATTACCCACCACCGGGTAGCGACTGCCGTTCATCAACAACCCGCTACTGGGGTTAAGTTGGCGCATATAAATACCGGCATAGTGAGACCCGTAAACGATCCACACATTGCCGCTAGCATCACGAAATACACCGGCATCAATAGCATTCACTGGCTGCCCACCGGAATTAGGCTCATCCTGGGTGGAAACCAACATCCCTAAATCTTGCCAGTTAGGGGTTGTTCAGCGAATCTGTAACCAAAACACCTATGGCGGAGTTCATACCCGAGGTTGAAGAAAAAGCCGAATAGTAGAGGTAATAGCGACCGTTCATTTCGATTAAATCCGGCGCCCAAAAATTACCGTCGAACCCCGGCACTTTACTGTTAATCCAATTCGGGTATGTATTGGCCGGAATGGGTGAAGGACCGCGACTCCAGTTAACAAGGTCATTTGAGTAAAGGGCATTTATCGGGAAATTACTCGCTCCTCCGCCTGTGCCGAAAGTCCAATAGGTACCGTCCTCATTTACAATGGTGGAAGGGTCATGCATATCGGTTGTGCCGTACAAACCAATAGCCGAGGCGGGTGTACTGAGGCACATCAGGAAATAAAGCAAAGTAAGTACGCTGGTAACGCGCATAGGAGTCTCCTGTTTCGTTATTTTTAGGCAGGATGAACCAGAAGCGATGATACAACTGTCGACCTTAATATATACTATAATATTAAATTATCGTCACAATCTTACCTTCAAATCAATTATATCCACGCCGTTTTTATACTTTTTCCAAATAATTACGCCTGTTTAAACCTCTCTACTGGCAAGCATTACCACAATAATGGCGTCCACCAGGCTCGTAACCTACTGATATTAAACAACTATTACCCCATCCTTGGCTTATAACAATATCGATCGGGCAAATCCCGAAAAACTTCACTTTGTGATCTACTGCCGTGTGCAGGCCTAAGATTTTTCAGCGTCTGTACTCGAAACCAAAGCCCAAGCACACTACAATTCGGCTTTTATTGCACTCAGGCTCAAAATCGTGTCGCTTACCAAACAACCGCAGAAAAAACGAAACCCAAAAAAGAAGCTCACCCCGGAAGAAGTCTTCCAAAGGGAGTGGCAGCGTGTGCAAAAGCTGCAAAAAAAGAACGGTAACCAACAGGCTGAAATAGAGGCCTTGATTAAACAGATAAGGCCCTTTATTGAGGATAACGAACGTAAACTCGCCACCACTTTTTACCATCAAACCGAAAAGATGCTCGTACTTTTTCAGCGAAAGTCTTTACCTCAGTGGTGTAAAGAAGAACTAGTCGACTGGCTGAGCTTCAATCTTGACACACTCCTCCAACAGCCATTTACCGACCACCTTGATTTAGCCGCGCTGATCAAGCAAGTTAGAACGCTATACAGTTCGCTACTACCGGAACCCGGCCCAGAATTTTTCGACGCTTTCGACGAAGATCCACAGCAACAAAACCAACGCAGCGAAAATGACAGCAAATCCAAAGCTGAGCAAAAAACCGATAAACACCGCAAAGCGCCAATAGATGATATGTTTGACGACCTGTTTGACGAATTTGGTAACGCGCAAGAACAAGATGCCGAAGACGACGCTGCCGACGACGATTTTTTTGAAGACATGTTTGAGCAATGGGAGCAAATGTTTGACGCGGAAGAAGACAAGGAAAAACAAAAAAACAAAGAGCTAGACAAGCTATTACGGGCTTCCAACATCAACAAAATATTCCGTAAAATTGCCCGGATTCTTCACCCAGACAAAGAAGCCGACCCAGAGAAAAAAGAGCTCCGTCATCAGCAAATGAGCGAATTACTTAAAGCCCGTGACGAAAAAAATATAACCGCGCTATTCGGCTTATACGCCGAACATGTGGGTAAAGCCCCACTAGAAGAATTGGGTGAAGATATTGACAGCGCCACACGCTTACTAAAACACCAGGCGCAAGCCCTGCGCGAAGAGCAAGATAAATTTGAAACTGGCGACCCTCTTAAAGCTTACATTTTCCACCACTTCGGCAAACTCAGGCAGAAAAAAATGCCCGCGATAAAGCAGAGCGTGAAACGTCACAATCAGTTCATTGAAGAAGCTTTAGGGGAACAACGACACCTACTAAAAAGCATGTCGAGCATACGAACTATAAAACCACTACTAGATGACCGGCGCGAATTCCGCATGATTGAAGAGATGGGAATGGAATTTTTCTAAGAAAAATTGCATAAAAAGGGAATAAAATATTAATACCATAGCCATGCAGCAGGCACAGCAACTGCTAGAAGACACCTTTAAACTACGCGAATTTCGCTCTGGCCAACAGCCGATAATCGAAGCGCTACTGGCCGGCCACTCGGCATTGGCGGTGTTTCCCACCGGTGGAGGAAAAAGCCTTTGCTACCAGCTACCGGCGTTAATGCTGGAAGGCTTAACCCTAGTAGTTTCGCCTTTAATTGCTTTAATGAAAGATCAGGTAGATCGATTACAGGCATTAAATATTCCCGCCGCGCGTCTCGACTCCAGCGTTAGCGCTGACGAACTTCAAAACATCTATAGGCAACTGGAAACTGGCCACATCAAGCTGCTCTATGTGGCACCCGAACGGCTCTCGAACGAGCGCTTCCGTACCCGCTTACAGCGGCTAACCATCTGTATGATGGCCGTAGACGAAGCCCACTGTGTTTCCGAATGGGGGCACAATTTTCGGCCCGACTATTTGAAACTGGCCGCACTCGCAGGCAACTTAAACGTAGGTCGAGTACTGGCCTTAACCGCCACCGCAACACCGGCCGTTGGCGATCAAATTTGCGACAGTTTTGGTATAAATAAAGCCAATCACATTCAAACCGGGTTTTACCGAGCCAACCTCGCACTTACCGTTAGCACCAATGGTGGCCAGCCCCGAGAACAGCAGCTGCTAGCACAGCTCAATGCGCGGAATTCTGAGCCAGCTATTGTGTACGTTACCTTGCAAAAAACCGCCGAAACCGTAGCCAAGTATTTAGTGCAACACGGCTATAAATCGGCGCCTTATCATGCAGGTTTAAAAGATGAACCACGCCATCAGGTTCAAGAAGATTTTATGGCCGGTAACATCGATGTTGTAGTGGCCACTATTGCCTTTGGTATGGGTATAGACAAAGCTGATATCCGCGCTATATACCACTACAACTTACCAAAATCCTTAGAAAACTACATGCAAGAAATTGGTCGCGCGGGGCGTGACGGTGGGCCCGCCCACTGTGAACTTTTAGCAAATACAGACGACCTAACGGTATTAGAGAACTTTACCTTTGGCGACACACCCGACGACCTTGCGTTACACCAGCTTATTCATTGGCTACTAGAACAACCACCTCAGTTCGATATTGCCGTGCAAGAACTAGCCTACCAGTTTGATGTGCGCCCACTGGTGATAAACACCCTGCTCACCTACTTAGAATTGGAAGGCGTGATCAGCGCCACTGCACCCTTTTACACAGAATACAAAGTAGCCTTTAACCAGAGCATGGAAACCGCGCTTGCCCAATTCGACACCGCCCGCGCAGAATTTCTGCAACGATTGTTTGCTACCGGTAAAACGGGCCGCATATGGTTAACCCTGCGGCCTATTGAGGCTGCGCAGCAACTGGGTGAAGAACGGCAGCGTATTTTGAATGCGTTAGGCTATTTGGAACAACAAAACCTAGTGAACATAAAAGTCGCTGGTGTGCGGCAAGGGTATCGGATTGGCAAACTTCCCCCCTCCACCAATGCCTTGGTAGAACGTGTTCAAACGCAATTCAAACAACGAGAGCAACGTGATATTCAACGCCTGCAACAGGTGTGTGACTGGGCACAAACACGTGGCTGCCTGCAACAAACATTGGTGGGCTACTTCGGTGAAACGCTAGCTTCTGACTGCGGCCAATGCAGTGGCTGTTTAGGCAACCTGGCAACCCTACCTCAACGACATCAGCAACCGGTTGACCACTCCGTTATTCAAACCCTTCGCCAGGAAGCTAACGATGCCCTAAAAAGTCCACGGCAGCTCGCGCGATTCCTTTGCGGTATTAACAGCCCAAGGGCTAGCCGTGCCCGCCTAGGCAAACACCGCTACTTCGGCGCAATGGCACAGAGCGCTTTTGCTGAAGTACTGGCTGCCTGTGAAACACAAATCTAGCCATTACCAACGGCCCTGCTACCCATTTACAACCCGAGCATCGGTGCCAATTCGGAAGCAACGATTTTCGCATTAAGCTGCGCACCGGTTTTACTGGTATGAGTGTGTTTGTCGGCAAACAGCTTATTCACTTTTTTCTTGCCCAGTTGTGCGTATTCAACCGAAACCTGGGTATTTAAATCGATAAATTCAATACCACTCTGCCTTGCCACCTGCTGAGCCCATACGGGGTAAGAATTCTCTTGCTGCTGAATAAAGCGTCCCTCCCATATTTTTCGGGGTACCGGTGAGCACACGATTACCCGCAAGCCTTTTGCCCTTGCTGCCCCCACCATTTGCCTTAAATACCAACCGTAGGTATGAACGGTTTCCGCTGCACCGGTTAGTTGATTAACAATGTCTATTCGCTGCTCTCCTACACCGTTTATTGTTCCCCGCGCACGTTTCGCATCATTAATTGCAGCGGCATCGTTGTGGCCAAACTGTATGAGTAAAACATCACCGGGCTGTGCGAGCATTAGAGTACGTTCAAACGGCCCCTGCGTATAAAACGTTCGACTACTGAAGCCCCCAATCGCTCTATTGACGAAATTAAATTTATCCGTTCCCAGTGCTTCCGGCAAATAGTCCCCCCAACCCCACTCGCCATTAGCACCATCGCCGGCGCCATTGCGCACGGTTGAATCCCCAATCATAAATACCGTGGGTTTGTTTTTATCGACGGGAAAGGGCAACCGAAGCCATGCCCAATCCTCTTTGGCAACGGCTCTACCTTTATCGGAAAGATGTGAAGAAATATCGACACGTTTCAAACCTTTTAAGGCCGCCACTACATTTTCAACATGCAAACGTGCCCCCTCAAGATTAAAGTGCGTATGATCCTTAATATAGAGCGCAGCCGTGCCTTCCTGACCGAGATACTCAAGCTTATCTGCAACGGCGTTGGTTACATCTATGAACGCCGTGTTGGTTTCCCAGGCTATCTGATACGCCCACCCACCAAAATTACCCGACCCCCTCTCGATACGCCCGGAGTGCCAAATATTGCGGGCCGTAAGAGACAGCAGAACAGGCGTTGCGCCCTTAGCCTTTACATCCTCAATCATTCTGCGTAAGTAATGACCAAAGCTGAATACGCGCTCTTCCTTTTTGGTCAACCCGTTAACTATATCAACCCACTCTTCACCAATACCATGGATGGTGCCACGTGCACGACGATTATCATTGATTTCACTGGCATCATTGTGGCCAAACTGAATAAGAACAATATCGTTTGGACGTACATCATCAATTAAGCTTTGCCATAAACCTTCGCTTATAAACGTGCGCGTACTCCGCCCGCCTCTTGCACGATTGTCCACTACGGCAACAGCTGGGTCGATATAGTCTTGCAGCAGCGCTGCCCAACCCTGCTGGTCGGGTTTATCATAACCTGCGGCGGTAGAGTCTCCGGCAACAAAAAGGGTACTGCCCTGCCCTGCATTCGCCAGTAACATCATACCCAGCACGAGATAACGAATAAGCAATTGTATTTTCATCTACACTCCCGTTTTACATTGACCGTGGCTACCTAACCGCTAACCGCTAACCCCTAACCCCTAACCCCTAACCCCTAACTCCTGTCAGATACGAGCTAAACGCCACAGACATCTACTTTAAAAGAGGCCGCAGTAGAATTATATGCACGGCTACATTCAACTTCTTCAATCAAACTGTACGATTGAGATTACCCTAACGCTATACAAAGCTACGAATGGCCTAGCATTTATAGGCCTCCCCCAGCAATGTAACCTAATTAGTAAAAAACATATTACTATGAATATGGACAGCTTTGGCCCCCAACTTTTGTGCCTGATTTTTAATGTCGTTAAGAGCACCTTGCGTAATATTTTTATTAGACATAAACAGGTAGTTATACCAGTGACCTTCTGTGCCAATCACCTCACCCATAAACTGACAGTTTTCAACTTGCTCCTAGGCCTCGTATAATCGAACGTCCTCAGCCTGCTGATTAACGTCACTAATTGTAACCAAGCTACAGAAAGGCAATAGCAAATAAGGGCATATAGCGAGTGCCATGCACACTTTTCTTGCCTTAACACAAAATATACTATTTTTGTGCATCATACTTACCTTCTGTATGCCTCGATTAATTGACTTTAGTCTCCACTCTACCAGGCAAACGAAGTTCAAGTCGGCCTGCGCAAAGGAAGCCCGACTGCCCTTTTAAGCAGCCCAACACTGCAACAAGCCCTACCAGACCACCCCCTTTATTACAGCTGGCCCTCAGGGAGCAATTTATACACATTAACGGTAAAACGACGCCACCAAGTTGTTTGCGGTTCTTTTTGGTGAATTACCGTCTTGGAGAAATCACGGCCATGCCATTCAATTTCATTGTCTTGACTAAGATGTAACTGGTAGACAATTTTTTCGAAAACAGCATCGCGGTTAGCCAGCAACTTCTCTGCCAGCTCTTTTGAATCGATTAATATCCCCATCTCCGTATTAATAATGACCGAGCGAGGGTCCATATTAAGGGAACCTATAAACGCATAACGCCTATCGACAACAATTAGCTTAGTGTGCAGCGTAGACACCTGGTCAACGCCCTTAATAATTTGCATTGCATCGGGCCGAGCTTCAAATAAGCTAAAGCCCATTTTCAGTAGGTCTTTACGGTATTTTTCATAGGCAGAATGGACAGGCACATGATTGGTCGATGCGAGTGAATTGGTAATCAATGACACCTGCACACCATTATCAATAACCTGCTGCCAAAACGGCATACCCTTTTTGGTGGGTATAAAATAAGGATTGAAGATGACCACTTCCGCCTTTGCATTCAACAGAATATCACCGATCTCCCGGCTCAGGCGCATTGAGCTATCGCCCACGGAAAGCTCCAGCTTTTTAGGGCTTTCGGATATGACATAAGCGTCTGCGACAAAACTGTCTATTCGCTTTTCAATAAGATCATCAAGTAGGCGAGAATCAATCGCGCGTCGATAAATATCGATACCCTCACTCTGCATAACCTGCTCAATTCCGGCTTTCGCGCTATCGAGATGCGCTTCACTCGGTTTATCGGCTAAATCCTCGATAGGCACAGCTTTACTATGACCCCAAAATTCATCAAAGCTGTCGGCCACATCTTTTACAACGGCTCCCATCGCCAATACGTCTAAATCAAAAAATTCAGAATTTTCTTTAAGACTAAAATATTCCGAACCTATATTTCTTCCACCAACGATGGTAAAACAACCATCAACGGTAAATGACTTATTATGCATACGCCGATTAGCTCGGCTAAAATCGCTAATATAGTTTAAATGTCTAAATCCCCTTCTGGCTATCGGGTTAAATAGCCTAACCTCAATGTTTCTGTGCTGATCAAGCACATATAAATCCACATCGGTTATTGTGGTAAAAATATCATCCAGTAAAAAGCGTACCCTCACCCCCCTATCGGCTGCAGCCAATAGTTTGGATGAAAATAAATGCCCAACGACATCGTCCTTCATCAAAAAATATTGGACATCTATGCTCTGCTCAGCCGCATCGAGCAAACGCAATCTTGCACCCAACGCATCCAATCCCTCCCTAAGTGGATAAAATGCCGATTTACGGTACCCGTGCTCTTTTCCCCACGCCTGCGTATAAACCCTTAAGCTTGATGAGCCACTCCCGCCTAATACTTGAGCTTGAGCTTTTCCACCTTCAAAATTGGCTTCGGCGCACGCTGAGAGCAAAAACAAACCAAGCGCTAGGCATAATGACCTGCATCGCAAAAAAAACTTAGCCATACACGCTTTCCCAATGGGTTCCGGCAAAATTATTTTATGTGTTTTAACAGAGGAGAAACACACACACCCAAGTATTTTAGGCCACCTCTGTTAACTCATTTTAGTGCTGCGCTGCCTACCAAGCCTTAGCGCAACTCGCCCTGCGCAGTACCTTTCCAAACACATCAGCACCGTTTTGGCATCATAGATGAGCCAACAACCAATTGCCACGACAGTAGAAAACTGATCGCCCCCAATACGGATATCATAGCGCGCGCCTTTAGCGTATCCATACCTAGCCTACTCGGCCCAAAAGGCAGCCCTACTAATGGCTTTTAGCCTCTTGTTTTGTGTTCGGTTTGTGCGCAAGGAAAAATTTACAGGCATGCTAGCGGCCTCGCGAAAAATTTTAACACCGTGCATAAATCGTCCAAAAAGCCCAAACGACCCGGCCTAACAAACCCTGTTACAGCGTTGGCCTGCTTGGAAAGGCAACCAGCCTTCCGTTATGCAGCCCGCCCTAAACTAAGGCTTGCCAGACTAAGCCGAGGCTAAAATCAATTCTTAGAGATGCCCTTAAACTATAAAACGCTTCATGCAAGGCCTTGGCTTCCAATTTGGCTCTTTTGCGCCTTACTGTTATGCTGTATATAACAACAGCTTTGTGACTAGCATCCGAACAGCCATATAAAAACAGTAACCTACCGCTATGAAACTTTATATCGCCGAAAAACCCAGTCTTGGTCGCGCTATTGCCGAGGCGCTACCCAAACCGCATCAGCGCGGAGAGGGGTTTATCCGTGTAAGCAATGGCGATGTGGTCAGTTGGTGTATTGGGCATTTACTAGAGCAAGCCGAGCCAGAAGCCTACAACAGTGCCTTTAAGCCCTGGCGAATGGAGCATTTACCTATTGTCCCTACGCAGTGGCAATTACAGCCAAAAGCCAGCACTCAAAAACAATTGAGTGTATTGCGCAAATGGGTAAAAACAGCGGATACGCTCATACATGCTGGCGACCCCGATAGAGAAGGCCAACTACTGGTTGACCAAGTGATCGACTTTTTGGGGGTAAGCCGCACCAAGCGTGGGGCCGTTCAACGCTGTCTTATCAGTGATATGAATACCGCTGCCGTGAGCCGCGCATTAAGTCAGTTGCGCCCTAATAGTGAGTTTGCGGCACTATCCACTTCGGCGCTGGCTCGCTCCAGAGCCGACTGGTTATACGGCATTAATATGACCAGAGCCTACACCTTGCAGGGGCAAAAGGTAGGCTACCAAGGTTTGCTGTCCGTAGGCCGTGTACAAACACCTATATTAGGCTTAGTGGTACGACGAGACCAAGAAATAGAAGCGTTTGTGTCCAAGCCTTTTTATCAAGTACTGGCACATTTACGCACCCCCACCGGCGAACAGTTTAGTGCGCGCTGGCAACCCAGCGATGCTTGCCAACCGTATATGGACGCCGAAGGCAGGGTATTAAATAAAGCCTTAGCCAACAACGTTATTACCCGAATTACCGATACTCCAGCAAGTGTTAACGCTGTAACCGAAGTAAAAAAGAGTTCTGCGGCTGGGTTGCCCTACAATCTTTCTTCGCTACAAATTGATGCGGCAAAACGCTTCGGTTACAGCCCTAAGCAAACCCTGGATATTTGTCAGGCGCTTTATGAGCGCCATCAACTCATTACTTACCCGCGTTCCGATAGCCGGTATTTACCCGTAGAGCACTACGCACAGGCAAGCCAAGTACTGGCCACTATTTCCGCGAATAGTACGTCGTTAACCGAAGCTGCGCAGGCAGCGAATCCCCGCCTTAAATCGAGGGCCTGGAACAGCAGTAAAGTGGATGCCCACCACGCGATTATCCCCACCCTTAAAAAATCGGATTTTTCCCGTTTAACAAAGCTGGAAATTAATATTTACGAATTAGTCGCTCGCCAATACCTCGCGCAGTTTTATCCGAAATGGGAATACAGGGATACCACCATTGAAGTACTTATTGCTGGCGGCTTATTTGTCGCCAAAGCACGCGTTACCCATAAGCCCGGCTGGAAAGTACTGTTTGAACGCAAACCTAATGCTACCGCGAGCAACAATACAGACACTAACGAAGAAGAATTTAGCGCAATTGACCTTCCCACACTCAAAAAGGGCGATTCACTGCACTGCTTAGAGGGGGAGCTGCTGGAAAAAAATACTCAACCACCAAAACATTTTACTGATGCGAGCTTACTCGCCGCAATGACCGGTATTGCCCGTTATGTAAGTGATGAGAGTATTCGTAAAATACTAAAAGAAACCGACGGGCTTGGCACAGAAGCCACGCGCGCGGGAATATTAGACTTACTGTTTAAGCGTAGTTTCCTCGTTCGTCAGGGCAAGCAAATTCGTTCAACCGAAGCAGCCAGAGGTTTAATTGCCAGCCTACCACACAGTGCCACACTGCCTAACATGACCGCGCAGTGGGAGGCTTCGCTGAATGCTATCAGTCAAAAGCAGGCCAATTACGCTGCCTTTATGGAGCCTTTAGAGAAAAGCTTACGAGAACTTATCAATCAAAGTCAGAATGTGCTGCCTACCGCGCTTAAGGGCATAAAAGCAAACGTTAGCGCAAAACGTTTCAAGAAGAAAAAACCCAGCAAGCCCACAAAGCGCTCTTCAAAAAAATCAAGCGCTATGGGCTAGTAGAATTTGCTTGTAGGTTCGTCAATATTGACGTTATTGATCATAGGTTCTAGGGCTTTGTGTTTTATCACTAGATTTGTACCCACACCATCATCATTCTCTAAAAATAGCAACTAGCCTGACACAGAGGACTAGAGCGACACCTTCAAAATTACCTACCAGCATTAATCATCATTTAGCTTTATATCGTAAGCGCCCATTAACCCGGGTAATACCCAGCCAACAATCATCAGCTCATAATGGCCCCCCCTAACCAAGGAGTCCATTATGGAAAAACAAACGCGTACCCCCCCAATTGACTGGCGGGTCGAACTCAAAGCATGGCGAGAATCTGGTTTACCACTTTCTCAATTTTGCCGAGAGCAAGGCTTGGTCGCTCACCAGCTGTCATACTACAAACGCAAGTATGAACCCCAAGCACTTAGCCCAGATGCGCAATCAACAGGCTTTAGCCAAGTTAGTGTTTTGAGCACCAATGCCATCGGCGCTGAATGTTTAAGTTTACGCCTGGCCAGCGGACATACAATCGAAGGGATAAGCACACAAACCTTACCGCTAGTGAGCGCATTAATGTGCACGCTACAATGAACGAAGTAATGCGACCCTCGCGGTCGCTACCCGTTATCTACCTTTATCGAAAGCCTGTAGACTTCAGGAAATCGTTTAATGGACTCAGTGCCATTGTTGAGCGGGAGCTGGGGCATAACGTATTTGAAGGGCGCCTTTATGGCTTTACCAACAAGCGCCGCAACAAAATCAAATGCCTATTTTGGGAAAGAAACGGTTTTGTCCTGTATTACAAGAGCTTAGCCGAAGAAAAATTCAAGTGGCCTAGGCAGGGGGATGACATTATCACCCTCAGCGGACAACAATTAAATTGGCTGCTGGATGGCTATGATCTGAGCGCGATGAAACCCCATAAAAAACTGCATTACGAAACAGTATTTTAAAAATAGCGGGGGATAATTTGGTATAATCCACGCCATGACTTCACCTCCAAATACTCAGAATGTAAGCGATAGCGACTCCACTTTTGATGAAGGTTCGTGGCGCGATCTGCTGCTGGAAAAAAATACGCAGCTCGAACAAAAAGAAAATCTACTTGACGAAAAAGATCAGGTCATTGGCAAAAAAACTCAAGTCATACAGTCGCAAAAAGCTCGAATTGCCGTACTGGAAGAGCTGCTTCGGCAACAAAAACAAAAACTGTATGGCCGCAGTAGCGAGCAACAGCCTAATCAGCTGGGGATGTTTGATGAAGCAGAAGCCATAGAGGTTGAGCAGGAAGCCGATGATGAGCCCAAGAAGAAAAAGCCCTCGGGCCGCAAAGGGCTAAATCCCACTATACCGCGTGTTCAGCACCGCATTGAACTCAGTGATGAGGCAAAAGACGGCGCTATCGACACCTACTTTGTCAAAGTTAAAGAAGAGCTGGATATTATCCCGGCACAGGTTCAAGTGATTGAACTGATGCAAGAAAAAGCGATTTTTATCGACGACGAAGATAAAAATATTGGCGGAGAAAATAAGCGTAGAATTGTTTCTGCCCCCTTACCTAAACACCCGCTACCGAAAGCTGTTGCCAGCACCAACACATTGGCCTACATCATTACTGCTAAATACATGGATGCGTTGCCACTCTATCGTTTAGAAGGCATTTTGGGGCGCTATGGTGGCAGTGTTACACGCACTACACTGGCCAATTGGCTAATACGTTTATCGTTACAGCTTGCTCCGCTAATCAAGCTAATGCGAGAGCATCAATGGAATGGTGATCTTATACAAGCCGATGAGACCCGCGTTCAGGTGCTCAAAGAACCCGGTCGGAGCGCAACCAGTGACAAGTGGATGTGGTTAACCCGTGGAGGGCCTCCAGATCATCCCAGTGTTTTGTTTGAGTATGATCCATCTCGAAGTAAGGATGTGCCGTTGCGCCTGTTAGAAGGGTTTAATGGCGCTCTGCAAACTGATGGTTATGCTGGCTACAATGCTGTGGTGAAAAAGCAGAAACTCCAACATGCTGGGTGCTGGGATCATGCACGCCGCAAGTTTGACGAAGCCGAAAAAGCAGCAAGCAAAGATTTAAAAGCTAACGCAAAATCGAGAGCTCCCAGCAAGGCCCGCATGGGATTATCGCTTATCAACAAGCTTTATCTGGTTGAGCGCCAGATACAAGGCAAAACAGCCGAAGAAAAAATCCAAACCCGACAGCAGGAAAGCGTCCCTTTACTCAACACACTAAAAACTTGGCTAGAAAAAAATGAAAGTCGGGTATCAAAAGAAGGATTAACGTGGAAAGCTATTAGCTACACCTTAAACCAGTGGGAAAAGCTGACCTTATACTGCGAGCAGGGGGAAATCCCCATCAGCAATATTCTAGCGGAAAACGCCATACGACCTTTTTGTGTTGGTCGACGTAATTGGCTTTTTAGTGATACTCCGAAAGGGGCAAATGCCAGCGCGATTTACTACAGTTTAATTGAAACGGCAAAAGCGAATGGGCTTGAGCCTTATGGTTATTTTAAGGATATGTTGAAAAAATTGCCTTACGCAGAGACGATGGAGGATCTTGAAAAATTATTGCCGTGGAATTTTAAATGTAAGGATGTCAAGACACCCTAGTTAATGGGCGCTTACTTTATATCGAAAGCAACCCTCTCGTTCATCCAATAAAAGTACTCCGTAATAGACGGTATTTTCCCTAGTAGAAATCCGTTCATATCATATAAACCTTTAGCTTTATAATTTGGCGCGCATCATTCCGCAATGACCGGTAATCTATTGTTCACCACAATATTTAATAACTAAAGCTAATGATTACTAAAGTGATAAATCGGATTATCTTGTGTAATGTATTCACAGCAAGGCACGCACATCGCCTTGTTGGCGCACCAGTTTTCTGTCACATTTTTCATCAGTGTTTCATCAGCCACATTTATTCGCCTACGTCACATTGTAACGATGAGATGATCACATATTATATTGACCAACATTCATTCTATGTATTATCGCCATCTCATTTTCCATTCCATATAAACCTAGAAAAACGGCGAGCAACAAAAATGGACGTAGAATTCAACATAAATTACGATAGATTAAGACTCACTACTGATGCAAAACTGGATGGTTTTATCGAGCGAATATATAGTGAAATCCCCTACGCCAGCCATCAAAAAGATGCTGACGAAATAGATATGGAATACTACAAACGCCACAGCATTGAAACACCTATACGCATAAAACTGAAACGCACTATTGATGCATTAGTCATCCATTATTTCACCAAAAACAATCCTAAAGCAGCAAAAGACTGGGCAAACTATACCGACGATGAAATGCTTCATGGGCACATGTTCGCCAAAGACATCGAGCGTCTATGGGGATTAACCTTTGAAGAAGTAATGGCTCACGAGCCTCTATTCGCCACCCAATTATTGAATGGATACTTTTACTTCCACCTTGAATATGAAGGCCCAATGGCAGCCATTGCCTCTGCCTATTTACTTGAATATGTGACCGCCAGAACTCAACCCGAGTGGCTAGACAACTTGCAAAGTAAATTAGGTGAGAAATCAGTAGCGGGCGCTCGTGCCCATGTAAACTTGGACCTTGAAGAAGATCACTCTGGCTTCGTGTGGGACACATTAATGACCACGGTGCACTCAGCAGAAGATATCGAGAAACTAAACAAACATTTTGACCGTATTTTTGGCCTGTTTTGCGCTTACCTAGTAGAAGTTTATCAGTCTACCGCCGGTAAAAAAGAGGCAAACCCTCTTATGCAGGCCCCAATTGCAGCGGTAAATTTTGCCCAAGCGGCTAACGCATAAAATATTTGGCCATACTGGCTAACGCCAGTATGGCTCCCCTTCGGCTATATTTTACGAGTTCGCCATGACGACTATTTCCAACCACGCCTCCATTTTGCCTACGGGCCTGAATATGATGTGCAACACAAAGCGGCGTATGGGTAACCCCGTACTCAAAGCTATAATGTTGCCAATTTTGCACTCGATTGCCAAACGCTATATGAGAGGCCCAGAAAAACATAAGCTAACGTTTGGTATTGTTGATAATCGTGAGAAATGGGAAAAAATCCGTGCGCTAAGGCTATCTGAATATACAGAAATACTGCCGTATATGATGGACGTACTGAATAAAGACGGAACGGACCTATACGATTCTAGGTCAGTAGTATTTGGTCTTTGGGACGCAGAAAAAGCTATCGCCACTATTCGATTCACAGCCGCACCATACGAATTCTCCTGCTTTCTCAGCTCGGAAGACCACAACAATTCACTAAATAATCTGTGTGCTGAAACTACAGTCGAGTTTTCGCGTTTAATTGTTGCACGCAAAACCCCCTACAAAGGTGTAGTGCAGGCATTAATCATCTTCGCTGGCCTTAATATTTTATGCTTCACAGACTACAGACACTATATTGGATACACCAAACTAGGCGTTTTCAAAAAATTAAGGAAGTTTGCAATCACCGACCTAGGCATAAGCTTCTCTATACCTAGTCGGGGTGACCACAGCTACTGCATGTTATCGGGTGATTTCAGAAACGATTTAACGCTTATGTTTAAAAAAATGATGCCTAAGCCTCTGCCATTTTTCGCCACTAAAAAGGCGAGCGAGGCAGAATAATGAGCGCCAACGATACAAAACATCGCCCATTTTTTGATGGCAAGCTCAATGGATTGTGGGATTCCATAAAAAACTCCCCCTACCCCTTGCATTACACGCTGCGTTGGCCATGGTACTTTAAGAATCCGTCGGTGCGTAATCACAGTGGAATAAAGATAAAGAGCGATTCTTTCAATACTTTTGTCCCCATAAAAAAAGGCGATATTAAATTACTCTTCGCCGGAGATATAATGGTGCTTAACGGTGATAAACCGCCCGTCTTAAGCCCCAAATTATGTAATCTTATTTCTAGCAGTGATTTATTTATCGCAAACTTGGAAGCCCCCCTTGGCAATCACAAGCCAGTAAGCGACAAAAAGTACGCCTTTAGATTTCATATGCCCGTCGAATTTCTTTTGAATATTCAAAAACAGATAGGCCTACCTTTTAAAAAATGGGTGTTAACCAACGCCAACAATCATTCCGGCGACATGGGTGTAGACGGATTCAATACATCTATCCATTTACTTGAAGCGCTCGGAGTAAACCACGTTGGTCATCGCGATTTCACATCCCCTTTTAGAATCATTGAAACTCAAGGAATTAAAATTGCCGTAGCCGGATGGACACATTGGCTTAATCGAGACCTAAACAGCACAGTACAACCGGTCATTATTCCTTCAGATATCAACCACACGGACATCAATCGATTTAAACAAGAAAATGCCGTTGATTTCGTTATTGGATTGCCACACTGGGAGTTTGAATTCCAACACTTCCCGAAAAAAAATACCAGAAAATCGGGAAATATTTTCTCACAAATTGGATTTGACTTATTGGTAGGCTCACACCCGCATGTACTCCAACCATACGAAATATTCGACGATAGGTATTGTTTCTATTCTCTTGGGAATTTTTGTGGCCTCGGTGTAGCAAAACCGGTGAAAATAATTCCACTACTTGAGCTACACCTTACCAAGAGCATGGATACAGATACAAAAACTTCAATTTCCAGCTTTAAAATTCACTACTTTTATCAGCACCATCATGGGGACACTATTTCTATAGTACCCCTTGAAGAAATGTCTTGCGACGTAAAGTTAGCCGCAGAAACCCGCATTAACAAAGTAATGGAAAGAAAAAACTTACAAAGCGACAACAGGTGGAGCCAGGCATGCTAATAGAAAACAATATTAGAGACGAAATATGGGAGTGTGGCATTTGCGGCTACCTTTACGATAAAAGTAAAGGTTCCGCTCGGGATGGAATTAAGCCCGGAACACCTTTTAGTGAATTGCCAGAAGACTGGGTATGCCCCGACTGCCAAGTAGGGCAAGAGTTCTTTGAGCCACACAACAACTGAATTCAGAAATGGCAGAATCCTCTACAAAGCGCACCGTTTTTACAGCTACAATATCCGCACTATTTTATGGCGGCTGGGCACTTTACATCAACCAGGACTCTAACCGTCTATGGCAATCTGTACTGACACAAGTAGTATGTAGCTTTATCGGCGGTTTATTGGTGGCTGGGCTAGTAGAGAAGACTTTTAGTGCCCTAGCTCCGCCTTGGCAGGTTCCAGTAGCTGCCATTGGGCCCTATTCACTAGCGCTTCTACTTTTTTTGTTAGCACATTTAGCCATTGGCTCAGAAAATCCATTACTTCTTTTGCTGCCCAATAGCATAATAGGCACCAGCTACTTTTTCGCCTATTCACTAAGACTTAAATACCAGGAAGAAAAAATCCTTAGCTGCAACTAACGATGCATATAAAAATAAAAAAATCTTTTCTACAGAACCCATATTGATTCACTTACCGCACGACAATGGGTTTTCAATAGGCGCTTTAGATATTAAGCATTAATACTGCAATCGTCTAAAAAAGAACCAAAAACACTTTCAGCGAAAATGAAAAAACCTGGAAGGAAAAGCATTAAACTTGGGGCGAAAAATGGCTCAGTAGCTCTGCATTTGTAGGGTATTTTTTTAGTAATTCAACTAGTTTAGTTGCCCCATCTAAAGGTTTAAGGTTTGAAAGAGCCCTTCTTAAAACTCTTACATTTTCGATAGTTTTCGGACTAATAAGAAGCTCTTCACGGCGCGTACTACTTTTAGCAATATCCAGCGCCGGAAAAACCCGTTGATTCGCAATCTCCCGAGATAAAACTATTTCCATATTACCCGTGCCCTTAAACTCTTCAAATATTACTTGGTCCATCTGGCTGCCGGTATCGACCAGTATGGTCGCTAAAATGGTAAGCGACCCGCCATTCTCAATCTTTCTAGCGGCGCCAAACAGTCTTCGGGGAATTTCCATGGCTCTAGCGTCAAGCCCTCCCGACATGGTACGACCGCTACCCCTTCGCTCTGCATTATGTACTCGCGAAAGCCTTGTAAGGGAATCAATAACAATCATTACATTGTGGCCTTCACCGGCTTGTCGGCGGGCGATATTAAGAAGATCGTCAGCCACACGAACGTGTTGAGCATAGCTTTCGTCCGAAGAAGAGGCGTGTACTTCTGCCGGTACACTGCGCTTAAAATCGGTCACTTCTTCCGGTCGCTCGTCAATAAGCAAGGCATAAAGCTTTATCTCAGGGTAGGCTTCTCCTACCGCCTGGCAAATGTGTTTTAAAATGGTCGATTTCCCAGAGCCTGGTGGCGCAACAATCAATCCACGCTGGCCCATACCGACCGGCGCAATCAAGTCTATCGCGCGTATGGTAAGTTGCTGAGAACCTGACTCTAGGTGAATGCACGGAGAGGGGTTTATGGCTACGCAATTCAAAAAACGCTTTTGAGGGTCTTTTTCATCAGATCCATCCTTAACCACGTCATCAGCTGGTTTAGGGTCTTTGTTTCTTTTTACCTTCAATCTTAATGTTTTTTTCGTCATGATATCAGTTTACAGTTCTAGGAAATTATGTATTTTTCGACGCTTTTAAAGTCACCTAACCTGCCATATACAGAAAATTTGGTGTAATCGATACACTCTTATTACATCACACAGCTGCAGAATACCCACAACCTAATAGGCTAAGCCCCCCTTAATAGGGCGCTGTGCTATTTTGTCTATGGCAAGCAAAAAACATCATTAATCATCATGAAAATGACCCCCAACCCCAACATTCTGCCAATATATCACTGCCGAGACCGCCTTGCATTAACGCTTGCCAGGCCATGCAGAGGCCAACAATCCTTAATAGCGATGCCCCACAGCCTACTTATAAGTAAAGGAATTCAATGGTCGACTAAAAAAACTAATCTTCATGATCATATTGATCGGTATAACCCTCTACCTTAGAGGCCTCGTTGAAAACTTTTTCATCCGCGTCATCTTCGCTTGATGGGTCTTTTTCAGGCTCGCCGTGGTCGCCTTCTTTCATCGCTACTTCGTCATCAAAATAGTGCTCTATGGTGAACTCACACTCTACTGCGCTAACATTTCCACCGGAATAATAGGAATAGTTAGCGACAGATTCTGGGTGCTCCCAAACCTCTAATGTAATAAGCATACCTTGAGTACATGACGTGCAAGGGGCATCTAACCGGGCGATATAGCGTATAAATTCATCATCTTCAGATTCTGGGCTAGTATCCTCGTGGAACGCTAAAGACTTTCCCTCAACGTTATAGGTTTCTTTACAGTGGGTGCATATATAACTTACATATCCGTCAATTGTGACGTTCATAAAATGATTACCTTTGGATAATATTGGTTATCCGTTTTTCTCAAAACCAAAAGCACAGGCTGAATATAAGTTATAAAACTAGCTCGCGGGGAGACAACAGCGCTTATACTTTTTACCACTGCCACAGATACAGGCCGCGTTGCGCTTTGGCTGTACATCCTGCTCGATACGTAAAACATCCTGCTGATAAAATTCGCTAAGCGCATCAAATAAATGCGGGTGCTTATTTTTAAGCATTTTAGGCCGTTCAAAAAAATACTCCGAAGCCACCGCAAAAAACTCTGCCCTATTGGTTGCACCATAGTCACGAATATTACTTTTTCGGGCATGGATAGCCTTTATCTTTGCAGCCACCAATTCAAACCAAGGGATAGAGAACGCATGCTCTTTTAGACGTTCAGGGTAACCGTCACATTCACCGTCCATCATATCAATTAGATGCACAAACTCATGAATACCCACATTATGCTTGTCTTTAGTATTTTCAAAACCCTGGTATAAGGCAGGTCGGCTAAGCACAAGCTTATTGGCCATTTTACCGGAGCCCACCATGCCGGTAATACGCGAACTAGGCTGACCAAACTCAATATCTTCATTAAATGCCGCTGGCAGTAAGTACACCGTTTCAAGGTTAAAATAGTGCCATTTTTTGAACCCCCACACAGGAATAATGGCGCTAGCGGCAACCAATAAACGGTCATTATCAGAGACCTCAAACTGGCCAGATTCAACACGGGTTGTACTTAAAAAAAGCAATACCCGCTGATTAAACAGGTTTTTGTCATCCTCTGTTAACACGCGATAAAAAGCGACTTTCGCCAACAAAAACGCCGTCCATTCCGGTAACCAAACGGTCGATACTTCATTAACTGTGTTCTTAGCCCCTAAACCAAAGAAAGCGCTAACCACACGTTTGACCCAACCCAGCATAATATTTACCTTAAAAATAACGTTTTACCAACTTTTACAATGTGCCCTAAAATAGGCACACCCTACGCAGAAATAGCAAAAGCCGCCTTAGCGGTCATTATACATCGACACAGGCTGGTAAAGCATATGGCGCGTTTCGCCACGGTAAGTAGGGCTGTACAAGATAGGGAGAAGCGGAAAACGCTCAGATATGCGGATGTGACAGCTAAGACTGGCGCCATTTATACTTCAATCCGCGATAAAAAACATCCACCTCATCTTGAGCAGACAAAAAGTGTTGTTTGCGGATTTCCTATAGGCATCCCTCTGTAATGCTATCAATTGCAAAGGGGGGCTAACCCGTATTTAAATAAAGTGCTTGCGAACACGCCACACCCTTGCCGCAATTACGCTCAAACATCTGCGCATAATCGGCCATGCGCGCCACCGAACCAGCACTGGAACCGTAACGGCGACCAAAGTTTTGAACGTGGTCGATCCATTTATTTGGATTAATACCCAACCTCGACACAATAGCCGGAAGTTCGCTGGCAATAGCCCCGCGTTTATCGTCTCGCAGAATACGGCCGGTGGTATCCACCAACTCAAAATAATCTTCACGGGTAAAGGGTAAGGCATGGTGAGTATCGGTATGGGAGGAACCATCAAAGGGCATTAACGGCGCCTCGGGTAAGGCATCCAAACCCATTTCAGCTTTAATTTCACGCTGCTTTTGAATACGAGCATTCAATTTCTGCTCGTCTTTAGATTTGGTATTTTTGTATTTTACGTAATCGAATAAACGCTGCTGTATGGAGGTGAAATCACTCTCCATAAGATCTGTTTCCATCGCCGCCCGAATGGGGTTGAGGTCGACATAGGTCATGCAGCTTAGTAGTGCGGCCTCATCCAATAGGGCCTGACTTTTAAAACGCCCCTCCCAAAACCGGCCTTTACAGTTTTCTTCCTCGTTGGCCATACGGGCTATGGTTTCATTAACGCCGCGCATCAGCGTGCCCTTTGGGTAAAACCAGCTGATATCGTATAAGCGTTTACGCCACTTCTCAATAATCTCATCCACCACCGCTTGCGTAGCCACATCTATAGCCTCCGGGTTCCCCAGCCAACGATCAACCAGCATATGGCCGCTATACAACTGCATCCAGCGCTCGGCCACTTCTTTATTACTCCATGCCTGCGCCCTAGCCTTATCCGCATGCAGCACCACATGGTAATGATTACTCATTACCGCATAAGCGCACACATCTACCGCATACACATACGACAAAAAACGCAAGCGAGATACGATCCACTGCTTACGGTGATCGTAATTCTCACCCGTCGAATGATCTTCACCACACAAATATGCACGCCGAACACAGCGTACATAACAATGGTAAAACGGCGTTGAATCCAGAGAAATTAATGTTTCGCGGCTTTGGGTCATGGTTGCATAAATTACAAGAGGCCTTATTCAAATTCGAAGTGCACCACCTAAACTCTAAGTATCTGATAACTGGAGATAAATATGGGACTTCTTTATTCACATTTGTCACTTCACGAACGGCAATTAATGTTTAATTGGCATCACTACCACAGCATACCCATTCGAGAGATTGCTCGCAGACTCGGTCGTTCTCACTCTACAATTTCACGAGAACTGAAACGCAATATCTCAAGCTACTATGTACCAACCTGGTACCCACACCTTGCCCAATCGATGTATGAGCGGAAAATGAGGGTTAGAGCGCAACGGGAAAACCTGAAAAGTAGCAACATTCAAGTCTACGTCATTGAAAAACTCAAGATAGGATGGACACCAGAGCTAATCTCAGGCCGTTTAAAGCACCATGAAACTCTACCCTATGTTTGCCATGAAACAATCTACCAATACATTTACAAAGAAGCACCTGAACTAATTTCCTGTTTGGCACGAAAACACAAATAACGTAAAAAGAAATATCCTGCTAGAAAATACAAGCAAGCAATCAACAACAAAACATCCATCCTAGAGCGCCCCGAAATAATCAATGACCGACTTGAATTTGGTCACTGGGAAAGTGACTCCATCATCTCTGCAGGTCAAAAACCTGGCTGTAACGTTGTTATTGAGCGCTGTACTCGCATGGTTCATATCACTAAGTTGAATGCAAAAACGGCAGAAGAAACGGAAAAGGCCCTTGTAAACAAGCTTATTCACCACCCATGCGATTTCGTAAAATCCATTACTTATGACAACGGAACCGAAAACTCTAACCACTTAAAAACTAATGATCAGCTAAAATGCGACTCGTTTTTTTGTCAGGCTTACCACTCATGGGAAAAAGGTGCTGTCGAACAAGTGAATGGCTTAATTCGTCGTTTCTTACCCAAAAAGACCGATATCACTCAAATTTCAGATAAGAAAATATTAGAGATTGAACATATTCTAAACTCTCGCCCAAGAAAATGCCTTAATTACCGAACACCACTCGAAGTATACGAACAGTATCGCAAAGATCTTCCAATAAGCTCAGCCTAGAATGAAAAAGGCCGACTAGAAATTAATTTCTGTCGGCCTCAACTTGTCACGGCCATCGGCTCCTCAGCCTGTACCGCTAATTTAGCGTAGTACAGCAGGATTAACTTGTCCAAAAATACCTGCGGGGTTTGGGGCGGCAAGCCCCAAGAGCTAAAACACAAAACAACTATCTCTTAGTGTCGATTGGTATAAGCAAACCATTGATCCAGAAACTAAAAAGTAGTTAACTTGTGCTGCCGGTGCACTTTAATCTTGAAGCTGGCGAGGCCGGAAGACTTGTCAAGTTATTGGATGTCCTTTTATTGTTTCTGGGACGCAAATAATTGCACGTCTGCCAACCCATTCCCCGAATGTGGTGCCGAAGCGCCCAGCCCACCGAAAGGGCAGCCAGCTCAAAAATCGTATAAGGATTTCAACACCAGTTGGCCATTGAATTCATGGAGTGTGACTGAAAATTCCAATGGCTATCAAACGGCTTATCTACGGTTACTGTCTAAATTTGTTAATTAGCCGCTAAAAAACGAAACGGACGCGAATAGTATCACCGAGGTTATCCGTCACGCCATTACCATCTACAATCACCTGCTCTTTGAACGCAGAGACGATAACGCCGATATTCTGTTGCGGCTATAAAGCCGCAAAAGTAAAAAAAGTCGCCTTCACTTAAATTATGAGGGCCCAGGCAACACCAAGGAACAATCCTATTTCGGGGCCAATAGCATGGGAAGTGTTTAGGCCGTGACCACAGTCGCTTGCTTACATTTTCACTCTTCATAGCCTGGATATTGTTCTGGATTAACGCCAGTTGATTTAATAATTCTTGGATACTTCACTTTAGCTTCTGCGGCTAGCCGTTTCCTTGATTTTTTTATTTGAAAGAGCCAGCAATCTCCAAAATCGAACAGGTAATATAATTTCAATCCAGTAATGGGGTATATTTCGTTGAGTTTCACATTTTCCGGAATAGCACCGGACTTATTCCTCGGATTCTTTCCAAGATAAAATTCATGCAAGTGATCATCATCAAAGGCCACTATCTCTTGAATATAGTTATGCAATTGACTAAGAGTAAAGCACTCTGTTACTTCTATTATCCTAACCCAAGGAACATCCTCTTCACTATATGGAAATGAAACTTCTAAGGTAAATATCTCCATGAATTCCTCTCTATACTGATTGGGGTGCAAACGCCCGCTTCAGCCGCAGCTGGTATGGAGCTTTTTTGTGTTATTGCTTGAGCGATAGCGATTAACACAAAATAGCGTAGCATTATTTATCTTAGTTAGGATGTGGTGCCCGTTAAATCGGGGGAAGTTCAAGGTTAGATTTACTGGCTTTGTATGGCAACTACTATGGCATTAGGATACATTGAGCAGTTGTCTCAATGGGCATTGAATCTTGATCTATACCATACCTCAAAATCAGCGTGGAACACTCGGAACTTTGCCACAGCTTGCAGTAATTTAAAGAGAAATGGCAAGACTCGTTTATGCACCCGAAATTTACTTGATCCCACTTACTTCGTATATTTTCAGAAAATATCATTGAGGCAACATGACCGATACTATTTTCAACATAACTTTCGCAACTCCAATTTTCGTCTGATATATTGAGACTGGCGCTTTCCATTAGTTTTACTAAATGCCTATTCGGTAAGTCCGCACTTCCAAAAGATCGATACAAGAGCGCTGTGAACACTAGGCTTGCAACAACTAATCCAGCTAGAAAACCAAAAAACAACTTTACCATTGATACTTCCGATAAATTATTTCCTAACGCCCTGCAGCAGCGGCCGAAGTGTAGGCCATACTGGCTGAGTTTGTCTTGAATATTGTAAAGAACTTTTTCAAAATCATCCCACGGACCATTCTCAACAAGAACAAGCCGCCACGGGTTTTTTGCTACAAAGTCTATATTCACTCTATTCTTACGAAGCTAACGCCCTGCAGCAGCAGGCTGGAGTACAGGAGTTTTTTTCGGTAGCGTAGCGTTTTACAGAAAAAACCAGCTCCGGAACGGAAGTCCGCCAGCTGAGATGGTTATGTTTGACCACGACCTCCGGAACTACTCGAATTACTGATCCAACTTTGCGCACGATACATTTGTTCCATTTCCTCCAGAGCGCGCGTTACACACATAGTCAACTCCTTTGCAGGAGGCAGTCCAAGTTTCCGTATACCCATCTGTTTTTTCAACAACCTCTATATCTTCCGGCAAACAACCAATTTCACCTGACGCGTAGTTTTTCCACCTATGCTCTTTATGCTCTAGGTTCATCTTTTTCAACGATTCCACCGAACATCCGTATAGACATATGGCAGCTAACAATATTGACATCTTTTTATTCATATCATTATTCCCTTGATTGCTATTTGTAACTTAATGAAAGAACATAACGCTCCGTTCAGCCGAATTTTTGAAGGAGCCCGTTTGTGCTATTAAGCACAAAAAGGAGCGACGCAAAAAATATCGGCTGGAACGGCTTGTTGAACAAAGCCGCTACGCGGCAAGAACCCCCATTGTAATCAAAACTTTCCTTAGGCGCCTCAACTTCTGATGTGCTGTTTTTTAAAGAGGAAAGTACCATGAATTCGCAAGAAAAACGTAAATTCAAAACTAAATACGACAAATTCGAACAACTCCAACAACGCTTTCGGACACCCACACTAACACTTGAACCCCGCCGCAAACCACTGTACATTACAACAGCAAAAATAAACTCAAAGAACGAGCCGTGCCCCGCCCAAGGAAGCAACAAATATCCCTAGAAGCCACACCCTACTACCACTCGGCTTTGGCATCCTGCGTCGCTCTGCGTCCTGCAGTCGTGTACCTCTCGCTGTGTACGCAGAGCCTTTCTCTGTGGCCTTGATGCGCTAACAGGCAAAGATGACGAATACCGCCGTCAATGGGTTGAAGACCGTATTCTATTTGTGGGGGAGGTTTTCTGCATTGACGTGTGTGCCTATGCGGTAATGAGCAACCACCACCATGGGTGCTACACATCAATATGGCTGAAGCCCAAAGCCTAAGGGACCTAGAAGTATGCGAACGCTGGCACAAGCTTTACAAAGGCACCCTCTTAACTCAGAAATTTTTAAAGGGTGAACTAGTCGACGAAGCCTAGGTGCTCGCCGTCAAGGAAAAGCTCGACCAATGGCGCCTTGAATTAGCCAATATCAGCCGCTGGATGTGGGCCTTAAACGAGCCCATTGCCCGTATGGCAAACGCCGAAGATCAATGTACAGGGCGCTTCTGGGCAGGTTTTTGCTCCTGCAAAACCTGCATTTCCAACATCCATGTTGGTCAGCGCCGGTTTAAATCACAAGCGTTGCTCGATGAAAAAGCCTTAGCCGCCTGTATGGCCTATGTGGATTTAAACCCCATTCGAGCCAAAATGGCAAAAACCCCAGAAAGCTCTGACCACACCTCAATAAAACGCCGTATTGATACCCTAGAAACAGATAACCCATAACCGTTAAAGCTCCCCGAATTTGTGGGTAACCCAAGAGAACCCATGCCCCAGGGCCTACCCTTTCATCTACAAGATTACGTGCAGCTTGTAGATATTACCGGCAGGGCTATTCGTGAAGACAAACGTGGCTTTATCGACAACAACTTACCTCCTATTCTTGAGCGCCTCAATATCTCCAGCCGCGAATGGCTTGTACTGACCACCCAGTTTGAATCCAAATTCAAAAGTTTGGTTGGCTGTAAGGAGAAGCTTATGCTTGCAACAAAGGCATTAGGGCTGCAAAGAAGGCCGGCTTACGCCAATTGTGAAGCGATACTCCACTAACACTCCCAACCGATATTAAGCCCCGCCTCACTTTCTTCTTTAGAAAGAATTAGTCTCGTTCAAAACTTGGCGAAACAAAACATATCGCGCCAAAACAATACTCGTAGCCAACCGAGAACAAAAACAACGAATTAACCGGAAACCCTCGAAACAAACTCGATCGCATTTTTCTTAGCGTGGCTGTCCAATATTCTCTGAATTCTCTATAGGGTCAAAGAACCAATATTTTTCATTGCTGCCACTCAAACTCTTAACCTCTTTGATTAGTCTCGAATAGTACTTATTTAAAGTACCCACTTTCCAAGCGTTGATGTACGCCCTTCCTTTGAGGGACTGAACAAAAGGCTCGATCATGTCATCTTTACCTGCCCTTACCATCGACGCCTTGATTAGTGCCATCAAGTGGATGTGATTTTTAAATAATGCAGGAGAATCTGAAAACTCTTTGAGAATAGATGACTTACTATAATCGAACGACTCCACTAAATACTTGTGAGTAAATTCGTGCAATACCAAAGGAATATTGGCTGATATAGGGGATCGCATATTCTTTATTCTACCCATATGGCTTCTTATACTTACTACTAACGGGCTACTTCTAGACCCGTAACCACACACAGAAGTGTAAACCGTCAACTCCCTTCGGGAGTACTCTCTACCAACAATGCTAATCAACGCCGAAAGTAACTCAGCGCCCTCTGTATCCCACTGCCCCTGCAATATGGGTGTGAGAGAGATTGCTTCTTTCATGACATCTTCACGCGTAGAGCCACGCGCAGTCAAATCGGTAGCTAACCTCTTGCATTTAGAATCTGAAACAATACCATACTCAAATACAAGCTTAGGAATTTCTACTTTAACCGCAGCCGCCTCGGTTGACACGAAAAATATTCCAAGCAACAAAAATGTATTCCGTGTCATAAATATTTGCTCCAATCGACCTAACCGGTGATTCATAACGCTCGGCTCACCTGCGGCCAAGCCGGAGTGGTTTTTGTGTTAAAGTGTAGCGAAGCGCAACCACAAAAACCGCTTAGGTTTGGACGGGTCTGGTTTACACACTTGTTATGTGCCGCTCTTATTTGACATATATTTGTTTATTAACACTGCTAACCCAAATAAAATTATACTCACAAACAAATAAACGAAACCGAACTTTGTTGGATCCGAACCATCTGTTGATACTACTTTATAGAATTGATGGCCGCCACCTTCGGATTCCCCCCCTCCAAAACTTATCCCCTCCACTGGAAGGAAATCACTCCCGAAAGCCAACAGAGCTAGAACCATAAATATGGCCGCAATAATTTTAAGCATTACGCTTAGTGCTCTCATTTTAATACATTCCATTACTCAATCTATTCGACTTATCACTCAGCCACATAACGCCTGTGTATGAGGCATTTTTTATGTAGTGTAGTTTTGGGGTATAGTGGCGTAGCCACCCCAAAACGAAGCGAAGTAAAAAATGTCCTTATGACACACTTGTTAGCTTGACCCTGTGAATGCATAAACAGTAAGAAAACCCACGCCCAACACCTATAAATGGAGCTTGAAAGGCTGGTTTCGTGATGTATTCTGGATTTCACTCTGAGTGAGTTCCAGAGCACATAAAATCCATAAATAAATAAAAAAACGGCTCAAGTTTTTGTTACTATTTTTTCACCACAAAAAAAAGAATAAAAACAAGAGCCGTTTCGATATGAAGTATAGCAAGACCGAGATTAACAGTAAAACCCACGCCGTCCCTGACGTCCGTTTTGACGACCAGAAACTCACGTCGTTTGGGGGTTTGGTCATATTTCAGTTGATGCTAAAATCGCTTAACTTAAAACATCGCTTAAGGCAATGCTTAGAGCGCGGCCAACCGAATCAGACATACGGGCAAGCGACATTAGTTATACTCCTTATTGTCCATATCACCCTAGGTTATCGTAAGTTAAGTGATATAAAGTTCTACCAGCATGATCCTATAGTAAAACACCTGCATGGGCTCAACAGTCTGCCTAATGACTCAACGCTTAGCCGTCGACTGAACGCCGTTACAGGTCAGCATATTGAAAAAGTCTCACTTTTATCTCAGCAATTGGTCGTGGATCGCTGCGTCGAAGAAAAATTATCTCGCATTACCCTGGACTTTGATGGATCTGTAATATCAAGTAAACGCTACGCAGAAGGCACCGCCGTTGGGTACAACAAAAAACACAGGGGTGAGCGAAGCTACTATCCTTTATTCTGTACAATCGCACAAACAGGACAAGTCTTTGACGTATTACACCGCTCTGAAAATGTTCATGATTCAAATGGCGCCCATAAATTCATTCTTGCCAATATCCGTAGAATAAGGCATTTTATGCCCAAAATTGCGATTGAAGTGAGAATGGATAGCGCCTTCTTTAGCGATGAAATCATTAGCTTACTGAGTCAGCAGAAAGTTGAATTTACCATCAGCGTACCCTTTGAGCGGCACCTAAAGCTTAAAAACATTTTAGAGAAAGAAGAGGGTTGGTCCAAAATAGACAGTACGTATAGCACGACGGAAATTGACTGGAAACCCAAATCCTGGTCTAAGTCATTTCGCATGATTGGCGTTCAAAGAAAAGTCTTTATTCAACACAAAGGTGTTGTTCAGCTCGATCTATTTATACCCTATAAAACTGGGGTTGATTATACCGTCATTGTCACTAACGCCAAGAGAAGTGCTAAAAAGGTGATGGAATGTCATCAAGGGCGCGGTTCTCAGGAAGGTTTGTTTGCGGAATTAAAGTCGCAGGCTCAAATGGACTACATTCCCGTTAAAACAAAATTCGGAAATAATATGTATTTGCTTTGTGCCGTCATGGCACATAACCTGAATCGTGAGCTGCAAATGAAAACCCATGATAAATCGCGTAAGGCGAACGCAAAACGCGCGGCTTTCTGGGTATTCGAATCTTTGAGCCGAGTAAGAAATACCCTTTTTATTCACGCGGGAAGATTGATTCGCCCAAATGGCCAGTTAGTGCTGAGCATGAACTCAAATGACACACTAAAAAATGATATGGATAAGTATTTCGCGTGCCTAAGTTAGCCAGATTTATGCATAATTAGGGTTTAGTGACCCTCCGAAAGGAACTAAAGAAAAAGCTATTCCTATTAGCAGGATCACAGAAACGATAATTGATAGTAATTTTTTCCGATTCATACTCTTCAAGCTAACATTTGAATATACGTCACAACGACATATATTTCCTAATAGTACGTCAAGGTGATGTATATTCCTAGAATCCAACTCAAATCTTCGTTTAATTCCGCCAAATATGGCGAACTTCCCCCCTAAACCCAAATTCATTTGGTCAATAGCGGCTTTTGGGGCTGCTATTTCTTGCGGCAGCATTTGACTTATAACTCACTGAATTTCTTAGTATATTTTAAATAGTCAGAATCCAGTGATGCCTAATGTTAGTACACGCAAACAAAAAATAGTTGCAACTGCTAAAATGGGATTTACTGTATGTAAAAACAGCAAAGGAGTTTGCATATGTTGGATGAAATTCGCGGCCCTTTGCCGCGCAAGCCAACTAAGCTAATGGACCAATTAAGGGCACCAATGCGCTCTCGGCAAATGGCGTATAAAACAGAAAAAACCTATTGCTATTGGATTGTCGACTTTATTTATTACCACAAAAAGCAACACCCCAAATTTATGGGTGCGCGGGAAGTTGATGCTTATCTCAGCCATTTGGCTATTGACCGTAACTGCTCGGTGAACACTCAGAAAACGGCGCTTAACTCTCTGGGATTTCTTTATACCAAATTCATGAGCGTAGATCTCAACAGCAAGATGAGACACCCACCCAAAATCCAGAAAACAGGCAAATCCCACTGCTGGATTAGCCCCGCAACCAACACCCCAAACATCTAAGCCACTCCCTCATACCAAGAGCACCCAATAGCTCCCCAAACACCCACCACAAATTCCCCGTGCAATTTCCCCAAAATTCATTACACTTTGCCCTCCTCCAGTTCAGCACCCCCTTAAAAACCCTTTAAAAACCAGACAGTTACATGACAACCAAAGCCAGTACTACCAGCGCACCACAACACACCCCGATGATGCAGCAATACTTCCGTATCAAGGCCGATCACCCCAATGAGATGGTGTTCTACCGTATGGGTGATTTTTATGAGCTGTTTTTTGATGATGCCAAGAAAGCCGCGAAACTGCTGGATGTAACACTGACCGCACGCGGGAAGAGTAATGGTGAACCTATTCCCATGGCAGGCGTGCCTTACCACGCAGCGGAAAATTATCTGGCCAAGCTGGTTCGGCTTGGGGTTTCGGTGGCAATTTGTGAGCAGGTGGGCGACCCGGCTACCTCCAAAGGCCCGGTTGAGCGCAAAGTTATGCGCGTGGTCACACCCGGTACGGTAAGCGACGAAGCACTGCTAGATGAACATCGCGATAACTGGTTAATGGCCATTAGCGGGCACGAACAGCGCTACGGTATTGCCTGCTTGGATATGGGTAGCGGTCGTTTTTTTGTCTTTGAGGTAAGCGGGGAAGAAGCCCTTATTGCTGAAGTGGAGCGCTTACGCCCAGCCGAAATACTGGCACAAGAAAGCCTGCTAATACCCGCAGGTATAAATAGTCGCGCGGGCTTTCGCAGCCGCGCCGAATGGGAATTTGATTTTGAAACGGGCGAGCGCCTGCTTACGCGGCATTTTGAAACAAAAGATCTACACGGTTTTGGCTGTGAAGGTTTAAATTTGGCGGTTGGCGCGGCCGGCTGCCTATTCGGGTATGCCAAGGAAACCCAGCGCACCGAGCTTGGTCATATTTCCAGCCTTACCATAGAGAACCCTGATGACAGCGTTACGCTGGATGCGGCCACGCGCCGTAATCTGGAAATTGACATCAACCTGACCGGCGGCGAAGACAACACGCTTTTCAGCGTTCTTAATACCAGTTCTACGGCGATGGGTGGCCGCTTGCTACGTCGCTGGCTTAATTCACCGCTACGCGACCAATCTATACTGGAAGCACGGCAATCGGCGATTACGGCGCTGCTCAGTAATTACCTGTACGAATCGCTTCGACAGTCGCTCAAACATATTGGCGACCTTGAGCGCATTCTTGGGCGTATTGCCTTGCGCTCGGCTAGGCCTCGCGACCTTTCGCGGCTGCTCAGTTCTATTGCTCGCTACCCCGAAATTCAATCATTGCTGGCCAATGAAAACGCACCAAAAATTCGACATTTAGCCGATCACATCAGCCAGTTTCCCCAGCTTGTTGAACTACTGGACAAGGCCCTCATAGAAAACCCGCCCGTGGTACTTCGTGATGGCGGCGTTATTGCCGAAGGTTTTGATAGCGAACTGGACGAACTGCGGAACATCAGCACTAACGCCGGCGACTTTTTGGTAAAGCTGGAAACCCAGGAGCGCGAGCGCACCGGGCTTAGTACGCTTAAGGTTGGCTACAACCGTGTGCATGGCTACTTTATTGAAATCAGCAAATTACAGTCCGATAAAGCCCCGGTAGAATATATTCGCCGGCAAACACTGAAAAATGCCGAGCGCTATATTACGCCAGAACTCAAAGAGTTTGAGGATAAGGCGCTGTCGGCCAAAAGCCGGGCATTAACCCGTGAAAAAGCCCTGTACGAAACATTAATAGACACCCTTAACGAACACTTACTGGCCCTGCAAAAATCGGCTGCTGCCGTTTCCGAACTGGATGTTCTGAGCACTTTCGCCGAGCGTGCCGACCGATTAAATTTTGTCTGCCCCGAATTTTCCAAGGAACAAGGTATTCACATTGAGCAGGGCCGCCACCCGGTGGTAGAGCAGGTACTCGATAACCCCTTTATCCCCAATAACCTCACGCTAGACAACCAACAACGTATGCTCATTATTACCGGCCCCAACATGGGCGGTAAATCCACCTATATGCGCCAGACCGCACTCATAGTGCTGCTCGCTCAGGTTGGCTGTTTTGTGCCTGCACACGCTTGTAAAATGGGGCTTGTAGACCGCATATTTACCCGTATAGGCTCTTCCGATGACCTTGCCGGTGGCCGCTCCACCTTTATGGTGGAAATGACCGAAACCGCCAACATTCTCAATAATGCCAGCGACAAAAGCTTGGTGTTAATGGACGAAATTGGCCGTGGCACCAGCACCTACGATGGCCTCTCCCTTGCTTGGGCCTGCGTAGAGCACCTTGCGCAAAACCTACAGGCCTTTACGCTGTTTGCCACGCATTACTTTGAAATTACCGCACTGCCCGAACAGCTTCCCACAGTGAAAAATGTGCACCTGGACGCAACCGAGCACAACGACAACATTGTGTTTCTACACAACATTCAGAGTGGCCCCGCCAGCAAAAGCTTTGGGCTTCAGGTGGCCAAGCTTGCCGGTATACCGGCAGACGTTCTGGAAAATGCTAAAAACCAACTTCACAGACTGGAAACGGGAGCGCCCACCGCAGCCCATACCCCACCGGCGACTATACCCACCGCTGCAATCACTAAGGCTCCGGCGGCTTCGACATCACCTAGCCCACAGGCAGACCTGTTTGCTTTGCCGGAACCCAGTAAAAGCGACCAAGCGCTTAAAAAGCTTAATCCCGATGAATTAACCCCACGCCAAGCATTGGAACTTATCTACAAACTAAAAGAACTTATGTAATACGCACAATATGGGGCTGCACAAAGGCTAGGCGAGTGAGCACCTTCCTGTTAAAATGCCGCGCTTTTCAAGATCAGCCAGAGGTTACGCCCCATGACATTCGTAGTTGGAGATAACTGCATTAAGTGCAAACACACCGATTGTGTTGAAGTGTGCCCGGTTGACTGCTTTTACGAAGGTCCGAACTTTCTTGTGATTCACCCAGACGAGTGCATTGATTGCGCCCTGTGTGAACCAGAATGTCCGGTCGATGCGATTTTTTCTGAAGACGAATTACCGTCTGATCAGGAAGCCTTTCTTGAGCTTAATGCCGAATTGGCCGAAGTATGGCCTAATATCACCGAGAAGAAGGATGCCCCCGCCGACTCTGAAGAATGGGATGGCGTAGAAGGTAAGCTTAAATACCTCGAACGCTAAGGCATCAAACCTTTGCATGCAGAATAAAAAAGCCGGCTCCCGGCTTTTTTTGTGGCTGAAATTAATGACCTGCGCTGTGCATATATAACAGGCACAAAAAAACCGCCCGTTGGCGGTTTTTTAATATTTGGTGCTATGTAATCTATTATTGTTTACTTCTACGGCGCGTTATCAGCAACCCCACTACTCCCAGTGCAATCAGTGCCAAAGACGATGTCTCTGGTACTTCAGCAACCATTGCGTTTGCGCTAGTTGCGAACGCGCTTAACAGTACTGCCACTATGGCTTTATCCATGTACTTCCCACTCATAACTACTCTCCAATGTTTTCCATATTCTGCCTAAAGCCAAACGCTCAAGCTGCAGAATCAACTGTCGCGAAGCAATATGCGAGCCAATCAAATATTTTCCATTTATATCAACACGTTACCAATTCACAGAAAGCTTATCACACGCCACCTGTAAACTTTGCCGACGCACTGCAGCAGTGCGTTTCTCGCACAGAGCCCGGCCGGTATTACTGTCATAGAGGAGGCGGCGCTTTTGCGGAATATTTTTAGCCGTTCACACTAAGCCGATACACGATAAACATTCAGATTGAATGTTTAATGAATGAGTTCAATTTACACTGCATTCTGGGTAATGCCCTTGAACGCAGAAGTGTGTACGGCCATCATAATGGTCGCCAACCGGCCAACATAGTTGACGTCGAATAGGCGTGACATAACTCGGTGTGCAAGAAGGTTTTAGTCTTTTTACGGACAGCTGTGCATGGGGAAACGAACGTGCCATACAGGACAATTACATCGCTGAACTATGTGGAATCGGCGAGCACGCGCTGAGTGTTGCGCACAACAAAAAGCCCGCCGATTATCGCGGCAGGCTTTTAAGTTGGACGTTTAAGTTGGACTTTTGGAAAAAGTGAAAGACGCGTTACATTGCACCAAACAATGCGGTTGCATCCAAACCTTGCTTCTCCAGAATATCGCGTAAACGACGTAGGGCTTCTACCTGAATTTGGCGAACACGCTCACGTGTTAAACCAATTTCACGCCCTACTTCTTCTAAGGTGCTTGTCTCATGACCGCGAAGGCCAAATCGGCGCGCAACCACTTCGCGCTGCTTCTCACTAAGTTCATCTAGCCAACCATTGAGGCTGGTGCTTAAATCGCTGTCCTGCAGAAGTTCAACAGGGTCGGACACCTGCTGGTCAGGCACAGTATCAACCACGGTCTTTTCGGATGACGGGCCGATGGGCACATCCATGGAGGTAACACGCTCGTTTAACGCCAGCATACGCTCTACGTCTGCTACCGGCTTGTCGAGCAAGTTGGCTATTTCTTCAGGGGAAGGCTCATGATCAAGCTTCTGCGAAAGCTCACGGGCAGCTCGAAGGTATACATTCAACTCCTTCACAACATGAATCGGAAGGCGGATAGTCCGCGTCTGATTCATAATGGCCCTTTCAATGGTCTGTCGAATCCACCACGTTGCATAAGTGGAAAAGCGGAACCCTCTCTCTGGGTCAAACTTCTCTACTGCTCGTATCAACCCGAGATTACCTTCTTCAATAAGGTCGAGCAACGCGAGACCACGGTTAACGTAGCGGCGGGATATTTTCACTACCAAGCGCAGGTTACTTTCTATCATACGCTTGCGCGACGCTTCATCCCCTTTCAGGGCTTTGCGCGCAAAATACACTTCCTCTTCTGCACTTAGCAGTGGGGAGAAGCCAATTTCATTCAGATAAAGCTGAGTAGCATCAAGGTTACGCTGATAGGTATCGTCGACCTCTGTTGTGCTGCGAACGACTTTAGCCTTAGGTTTAGCCTTGGCTTTTGGTTTAGCTTTTGCTTTTGCGGATCGCTTGGCGGGGGCGCTGTCGTTTTCAGCAATGTCATCTAGACCGAAGGTGATATTTGGGTTGGAAAGTGCCTCTTGCTCTACTTCTGCATAAGACAAAACTGTATCGAGTTCTTGAACTGCCATGACCTGACTCCTGTTTACCGAGAATATCTAAGCGAACTCCGAGTTCGCATTATTAGCAGGTTGGGCGCTACCACTGCCCCCCTTCGGTTCTTATATTTCCCTTCGGAGAGTCTTTAAGAGACAAATCCGTAACCGGTTAACTAAATGTCGGCAGGATTAATATTTCTTTAAGCTTTCTGAAGAAAATTTTAGTGCTTTATAATTAATACTGTTTTAGCACTATTTACGGGGCAACAATGAGAGGGGATCGATCGGTTTACCGTTATAGCGTATTTCAAAATGCAGCTTCACAGTGTCCGAACCGGAGGAGCCCATCTCGGCAATCTTGTCGCCAGCCTTTACCTTATCGCCCTCTTTGACTATGAGTCGCCGATTGTGTGCATAGGCACTAAGGTACTTTTCACTGTGCTTGACGATGACTAACTTGCCGTAACCTCGCAAGCCACTGCCGGAATACACAACACTCCCTGCAGCGGCTGTATACACAGGCTCCCCCAAATTACCCCGAATATCAATACCTTTGTTTAGCCCCCCGTTTGAGCTGAAAGTAGCAACTAGCTTTCCTTTTGCGGGCCACTGCCATTTATTGGGGGACGAAAGTGTAAAGTTTTGTGTTTCTTTACGCGCTACTACCGATTCTTTTTCCGAATGGCTGGGGGGGGCTAGGGGGGCCGCGGTTTTAGCGGAAGGCGTGGTTTTGGCGGTTTGATTAGGCCTGTTAGGCGCTTTTTTGAGCGAGAGCTTAGGGTCGAGACTTAATTTCTGCCCAGGGAAGATATGATAGCTGGAATCCACGCCATTCAACTGCGCCAGCAATTTGTAGTTCAAATTGTAACGCCACGCAATCGAATAAAGAGTTTCCCCTTTTGCAACTATATGGAATGTAAGCTTCTCTCCGGGCGGCGGGCTACGGTCACTCACTTGTACCTTGGGGTCGTTGCTACCACAAGCCGTAATGATAAAAATGACAGCGGTCCCAGTGATCAATATATTGATCGGTCTGACCAGCCCATATAAAGCGACAGCCAGTGGTTTCCAAATAATATGCGCCGTGTAGATGTACATTTTCCAACCAACACTAGAAGATTTGGTGCTTAATACGAAAGTCTTATTAAAAATAGATCTATAGTCTTAGACCAACCTTTAAACAATTTAGCCCTTTATTCGAACTTAGGGATACGTAACCACATAAAAAATCGGGCGAATTAACTAGTTAATTGAATAACGTTTAGATATTTTTTCAACTAAAAGGACTAAACCAAGCCCCACTAGCACAAGAATCAGTGCAGCAATGAGCTGTGGCTCCTGCCCCACCAGCGTCTCATACTGAGCAGGTGAAATATTTTTCTGAACAAGTGGTATATGCTCGCCATGCCTATTGACAGCCGATTCCAGCGTTTGCTTCCAGGGCCAAGTTACATTCAATGAACCTATTAAAAAGCCTATAAGCGTCGCTAGGGTGGTTTGATGAAAGTTATGCAGTAACCATGAAAGAAAACGTGAAAACACCAGAAGCCCCGCTACGCAGCCCAACCCGAAGCTTGCCAGCGCGATTAAATCGAGATCGGTTATCGCCTGTAAAAATACCGGGTATAAACCGACCAAAAGTAGAATAAAGCTGCCGGAAATACCCGGCAGAATCATTGCGCATATCGCCACAAACCCGCCGAGGAAAAGTATCCACCAGGCTCCGGGCAGCTGCGCCGGGGAGGCCACCGATACACCGAAAACAAACGCTGCCCCCAGTAAGCAGGCCAAAATTTGCCGCCAATGCCACTGTTTTTGGTGCTTGAGCAATAAAATAATAGAAGCCGCTATAAGGCCCGAGAAGAAAGCCCATACCAGTAGAGGGTAGTTATCAAGGCAATAACCAATTAACGATGCAAAGGTTTTCAGGCTTATCAGAATCCCGCCAAATACCGCAAGCAGGAAGCTTCCATTGATAAAACGCCATGCGCTGACAAAACCTTCTTTAAATAACACGCCCACGGCAGCGGGGCCAATTTGTTTTAACGAGTGCAATAATTCGTCGTAAATACCGGTTATGAACGCAATGGTTCCGCCGGACACCCCTGGAACAACATCCGCGGCCCCCATGGCCATGCCCTTACCGAGTAATAATGCATAGTCGCGCACACCGCGCTTGCCTGAATTGGTATTCATAACGCCCCAGAAATGTAGTGTCTATTTTGTTTATATGTTCAGCGAATTGATTAACGCACCTTTGCAAACCGAAGTTCGTTAACGTGTGGTGCCTGCAACCAAGGGAACGAAGCGCACCGGTTCAAGGCGCTGCGTTTTATATTCATCGGTATCTTCTATTCGGATTATCATTGTAAGGGTTTGGGTGTCGGCCCCTACGGGGATCACCAATACACCGTTGGGTGCCAATTGCTTGAGCAGGCCTTCGGGCACTTCACGCGGCGCCGCCGTGGAAATAATGCCGTCAAAAAGTTGATCTTCGGGCCAACCTGCATGCCCATCGGCGTGCCGAAGGTGTACATTTCGCAACCTCAGCAGGCTCAACCTCTGCCGTGCCTTATCTTGGAGCGGCCTTATTCGCTCCACGCTCCAAACTTCATCAACAAGCTGAGCCAGTATGGCCGTTTGATACCCACAACCTGTTCCCACTTCGAGCACTCTCGAAAGTACACCGCCCGCGCCTAACAATATTTCCGTCATTCGCGCAACGATGTAGGGCTGGGAGATAGTTTGACCGTGACCTATGGGTAAAGCTGTGTCTTCGTAGGCTCTATGGGAGAGCGCTTCATCGAGGAAGATATGCCGCGGAGTATTGGCCATTACATCCAGCACTCGCTGGTTGCTTACACCTTGATCGACCAAGCGCTGGATAAGCCTGTCGCGGGTGCGCTGGGAGGTCATGCCCACGCCTTCTAAATTTATTGGATTCACACATTCTTCCGATTAAAACTGGTTTGTACTCGAGGTGGTTAAGCCCCCCCCGAAACGATAGCGCAAACAGGGGAAACTATACCACAGGCGCCACACCCCTCAGCCTGCTAACCCGACGGGGTATCTGACACCTCGGGCCCGGTAGATTTATTGCTCAAAAACGCAATCTCCCTGAGTACAGAAGTGGCAAATGCACCCGGTGGAAGCCCAAACGCCAAGTTCAGCCCACCACCTTTCTGCTCCCAGCTAAATCCCACTGGCTTCAACACCAATGCTCGCCTTTCCTGCTGCAGACCAACGTGCTCCAGGCCCCGTAGCCATGCCGCTTTACCTTCCAATGCCTGCATTTCAATCTGTGCCAGTGCATCGCTTACCTGCGATCGACCCCTGCCCCAAAGAGGGCCACTTGCGGAATCCGGGTCTTTATCCACTATTTGATCCCAACTGCCATTAGCTACCCTGCCAGCCAATACTCGATTGAAAAGATAAGATCTAGCGGCTGATTTGGCCATCACCTTTTTATTGCGGTTTCGTATCACCTCTCCCCGATCAAACCAGCGACTTGCCGAGTGCAGATTACTCTGGTTACGGCCGAACCGCTGTTCACCAAAATAATTAGGCACGCCCTGCTCAAGAATGCGGTTTAGGCGCAGGTCTAACCCAGCGAAACTGGCAACATGGCGCAGGGTAACCTGGAAAAAGTTCGCTTCATGCTGGCCTCGCCTTAGCTTTTTAGTGTGGCGCCCCGAAGTCAAAAGTTCTACCTGGGCTTCGGTGCCAGCAAAAAACGCCGCTAAACGGGCAGCATCTTCTTCGGGATCGGATTTAGGTAAATAAAGGCTAAACCACTGACTGGTTTGCGCATGGCGGTCTTTCAGCCCACAAAAACCTACATCCATAGTTTTAATGCCGAAAAAGTTAGCCAGCTGTTCGGCAACCCATGCGGTATTCTCCCCGCGCTTGCGAATTTGCAGCATTAAGTGCTCACCTTCGCCATCCGGCGTAAACCCGAGCTGCTCGTCTACAACAAAGTCTTCTGGTGAACACCTGAAGTCCGCTGAAGTGTCTGGGGAGCCAAAGGCATAGGGGAACGCTATATCAAACGCCGGTATCGGATTATCTTCAGCCATTCAGTAGCACCACTGCCATGGCCGAAATACCTTCGCCCCGGCCATTAAAGCCCAGCTTTTCAGTTGTGGTGGCTTTGACATTTATATGGCCAATATCTGTTTCTAGGTCCGCGGCAATATTGGCCCGCATAGCGTTAATGTAGGGGGCCATTTTGGGTAGCTGTGCAACAATCGTCATATCGGCATTACCCAAACGATACCCTTCCGCCTTGAGCTTTGCGTACACCATACGCAATAGCGCACGGCTGTCGGCGTTTCTGTACTGAGCATCGTTATCGGGGAAATGGTGGCCAATATCACCCAATGCAGCAGCCCCCAACAAGCCATCGCACAGCGCGTGCAGCAATACATCACCATCTGAATGAGCAACAAGCCCTCGACTGTGGGGAATTACCTCGCCACCAATCACGATTTTGTCACCTTCACCAAAGGCATGGACATCAAAGCCCTGGCCTATTCTCACCATTACAGATCCCCAGTGCTCGCTTGGTTTTTTAAAATATATTCGGCCCAGCCCAGATCTTCTGGCAGGGTTACTTTAATGTTGTCGCGTCTGTCGGCCAGTATCCGTACTCTGCCCCCAACGGTCTCGATTGCCGACGATTCGTCGGTAACCGGCAATTGTTTTTCTCTGCAATATTCAAGTGCAGATTTGAGCTTGGTTAGCGTAAACAATTGCGGGGTATGCGCTTGCCACAGCCGCGAACGGTCCTCTGTTCCAGCGACAACGTTTGAATGGTTAACGCGCTTAAGCGTATCGGAAACCGGCGAAGCGAGAATGGCGCCACATTTTTCCGCCAATACGAGGTCAATCAGCATTGTAATTTTTTCGAGCGTGACACACGGACGCGCGGCATCGTGAACCAGTACCCAGGCTTCACTCGCTTGACCGGCATACTCTTGGATAAATTTTAGCGCATTGAGTACTGAATCACTGCGCGCCTCGCCACCGAAACAGGTGTAGACCTTAGGGTGATTAACGAGCGTGGTTTGCTGCCAGTAGGTATCGGCTTTATTCAGCACAACAACGATGCCTTCGAGACGGTCTAACGCCAGCAGTTTTTGAAGGGTAATTTCAAGAACGGTTTCACCGCCCAGCGGCAGGTACTGTTTTGGTCGCTCGGCGCCCATTCGCGAGCCAATTCCGGCCGCCGGTACTACAGCCCAAATTTTATTATTCTGAGTCACAGAGCGCTAACCGTTAAGAGAAATGGAGACATCAAATTACTCTTTTTCCTTCTGCTCATCGACAATCATGAAGAATGTTTCGCCCTCACGGATCATGCCCATCTCGCTTCTTGCGCGATCTTCAATGGCATCATGGCCATTCTTCAGTGCATTTACTTCGGCAGCCAGTAACTTATTCCGCTCTTGCAGTCGATCATTTTCTGCTCGCTGCTTGGTTATCTCCTGCTTAAGTCGAACCACATTTGCCGTGCTACCCTCGCCAACCCACAAACGATACTGCAGTACTATAAGCAGCAGGATTAGAATGGGGGGCAGCCATTTCATGAAGTAGGGCCTTTTAACATGACTGTATAGCTTTCTGTTGGGGCTAAAGGGCAGGAGCCAGTTTTATGTTCTGCTGTGCTGTTTTCACTTGCTTGGCCTGCATAACACACTAAAAACACCATCCACCCACCATTAGGTGCTAGCGGCAAGTGGTTTTAGGTGGATGTTAACAGGCCCTCACCAAAAGCGTGTATTCATTAGCCGGCAAAGTACCATATTTGGGCATAGGCCTCCAATTAAACACAAACAAACGAAACTCGCTTCTATCACCGTATAATAGCGATACCAACGCTAACGGATTGAGTCACCATGAAAAAAATCACTTTCGGTCTGGTCATTATCTGGTTGCTTACCGGTTGTGCCGCTATGCAACTGGAGCAACCGCAAATATCCATTATAGGCTTTCGGCCGGTCAGCTCTTCGGGGCTAAACGCCATGTTCGAGCTCGATATTCGTATATCGAACCCCAACAGTATTACCCTGCCTATCGCGGGTATGAGTTATGAGTTTGCAGTAAACGATGCGGGCCTACTGAAGGGTGTGAGTAACGCGATAGACCCTATTCCACCTTATAGTAGTCAGGATATAAAACTGCAGCTAAGCGCCAACCTGCTCTCAGCGCCCAAGCTCTTATACAGCCTGTTAAAATCCCCAGGAGATTTTGTGCACTATTCGTTTACCACCAAAGTCGATCTACAGGGGCCACTGCCCAGCTTTCGCCTAGTGGAAGATGGAAAAATTGCTATAGGTGGCAATCGCTAATTTCAACCAACCTTTTTACTGCCATACTTGGCCGATACCGCGTAGAAATACGTTGGGGAAAACAGCGCATAGCCCTTAAGGCACAAAAACGGCGTAACTTCCCCAGTACACAACAAGAGATAGCACCACACAGGTTATGATAAACACCACAACCAAACGCAACCTGGAGAAAATCTACCAGGAAATACAAGCCGTTATCCTTTCACGGCAAAGCCCAATTACCGGTTTACTGCCAGCGAGTACTGCGGTCACCACACACGGCGACTATACCGATGCTTGGGTGCGCGATAACGTCTATTCAATTATAGCGCCCTGGGCCCTGTCGATGGCCTACCGCAACAACGGCAACCGACAGCGCGCCGATGAACTCGAACAAGCGGTTATAAAGCTGATGAGGGGCTTGCTGCAATCAATGATGAGGCAGGCCGACAAGGTCGAATCCTTCAAGCACTCACTGAACCCCCTCGACGCACTCCACGCAAAGTACGACACGCATTCAGGCCTTACCGTTGTCGCCGATGATGCCTGGGGCCACCTGCAAATTGATGCAACTTCTATATACCTACTTACGCTCGCACAAATGTCCCGTTCGGGCCTAAGGGTTATACGTACATTTGACGAAGTCGACTTCGTTCAGAACCTCATCTATTACATCGCGAGCGCCTACCGCACGCCCGACTACGGTATTTGGGAGCGCGGCAATAAAATTAACAACGGTAAAACCGAAATCAATGCCAGCTCGCTTGGTATGGCAAAAGCCGCTCTGCAAGCGTTGGACGGCTTAAATTTATTTGGCCCGCAGGGAGCACCGCGAGCGCAGGTGCATACCGTACCCGACGCGCTATCCATGGCCCGAACCAATCTGGCGGCTTTGCTACCGAGAGAGTCGTTATCCAAGGAAGTGGACAGCGCTATTCTCAGTATTATCGGGTTTCCTGCATTTGCCGTAAGTGATTCACGCTTGGTCACCAAAACGCGAGACGACATCCTTAAAAAACTCGGTGGTAACTATGGCCTTAAACGGTTTTTATGGGATGGCCACCAAACCTCAACTGAAGATCCATCACGGCTCTATTACGAGCACTCTGAACTAGCGGGTTTTGAGCATATTGAATCTGAGTGGCCATTATTTTTCTGTTACTTATACATCAATGCACTCTTCGCCGAAAATGCCCAAACAGCCAGTCATTACCGTGAAAAAATTGAAGCGCTGATGGTGGAAAAAGACGGTATCAGGTTAATTCCAGAGCTCTACTTTGTAGCACCGGAAAACGTGGAAGCAGAAAAGCAAAACCCTCGCTCCCAGGCGCGTGAGCCCAACGAGAACTTGCCACTGGTGTGGGCACAAAGCCTCTACTACACCGCATTACTAATGGACGAGGGCTACATAGACTATTCAGACTTAGACCCCTGTGGTTTGCGCGGTACTACCACCCAATTTTCTCGCGCTCAGGTTGCATTAGTGGTATTGGCGGAAAATAAGCAAGTGAAAAAAATGCTCGCTGAAAATGGGGTTATCGCCGAAAACATTAAAGACATTATGCCGCTAAAGGTCATTTCCGCCCCTCACCTTGTAGACGCCTATGCCCAAGTTGGCGCTAACGACAAACTGAATTTAAGCGGGCGCCCCAAAAGGCGGCTACTGAGCTTGGCCACGTCTCAAACCTACAATATAAATGAGCAACAATACCTGTGCCTATCCTGGATTCAGGGTGCTCAAGGCGACGACTACAGCCAACGAGATGCCAGTCTAATGGCGAAGATGGTACGCAAAGAAATTTCCCATATTCGCAACCACTGGCTTAATTCCGAAGTGGCCGTTTTTACGTTTATGGTGAGCGAAGAAATTTGTACCGCTGGCGATGCAAAATCACTTTTTGACTGCCTTAAAAACTACCAGCTGCGCACCACCGATGAACATATTGGCTACGCATCTGCTAGCCTTGCATACCTTGCCTCCCGGGAAAACCATTTGCATATTCCCGACATGTGCATGACCCCTCTTACCCACCGCGAGAGAGCTACCGACGAAGTAATAAATTGGAATGAAGAGGTTAGCCCGTTATTCGCAGACTTTATTGGCAACCAGGAAAAGCTGGCGGCCCTCATTATCCATTTATATAACAACAAAAACTTAAGAACGCCCGCGTGTGACACAGATCATTCCATCACCTGGCGACATCTACTCGACACCCTTTACCAAAAAGCATTGGGGCAACAGCAATGGCTAGTTGCACGGCTGATCTTTAGTCTCCTTGAACGTCAAAAACCTGATCTTGCCGACTACCTGTCGGTGCTTTCGGCAAGACATTTTTCAGTGAACGTTGGCGTTAACAAAGCGAATGAATTTGGCCTTAACCCATCATTGTCGAGCAACCAAATCTTTGAAGTATTACGCGATGCCAGCCAGCATCCAATTGAACTCAGCCTATTACAGGAAGTTCTAGAGTTTATTGGTGTACTCCAACGAACGCGGCCCCAATTGTTTGAGGGGCTTCGCTCTATTCACTTACACCATTTGCTCCGGCTGTGTAGCGATATCAAGTCCAATGATGATCACCTGCAAACGGTAATGTCTGTGGCTAGCCTCAGCCCCAGCGAATTAATGGATAGAATTAACCGTATTCTCGAATCTCTCCATTCTCGGTTTACCGCCGATCTAAGCCACAGCTTAAGCACACTTTCATCAGAACAGCAGGAATTGGACGCCGCCGATACGGACTGGTTTGAATGGCGTTTTGAAAGAGGCTTAATGCTAGGGTTAAATAGAGATTTTTTGGAAAAGGTTTGGAAATCTTTAGCGCTAGCACCCCAAATTATTTTTGGCGATTCCCACAACCCAAAATGTGTGATTCAATCAAGCTTGGTCAGAAGTTCCATGACACCCGGTGAGGAAAATTTTGCGCGGCTGATAGACAACGCATTATCGCAAGTTCACCCACCCTATTTTAAAAGCGCACTCACAGAGGTGTTAACGGCTCTCACGGAATTCCATGAAGAGTTCCCAACGGTAAAATTTCAAGCGCCCATTAACCTCGAAACGGTATTGGAACAAGCCGCGCAAATGTATTGCGATATGGAACATCAATCATCACCCACCGCACGTGATCTTGACATATTTCTGGAAGAATCACCCAAACTAGTTTCAGGCTATTTTATTCAAGTGCTAAAAAATAAAGCGGGGCTCTAACTTACCACCTAAACCTAAGTTTGCGCCTAAACCTATACCTCAGCCTGGCCTGCCCCTAACCCAGCGTTTTCTGAAAGAAGCCGCTGACGGGGGTTGTCGGTAGGAATGAATCGATAACAGTATAATGATGTGTAAAAAAGCCAAAGATTAAACAGTTTTTAACTGCGCACTAAAATATCACCCGTAGGCACTATTCAAACGCTGCATCGCCAAAGCTTACGCTTACGCCCAAGCACCAAACACTAATTGCCCGTATACTTGCACTTAAGCTAGGCGACACATTTACGATAAAGGTAGCGTCGCTGTATGCCTGTCCAAACAAATTATCTCCAAGTGTATAGCCACCCGTAAAGGTATCGGAGTCAGTACCATAAAAATACACATCGGGAAGACCACCGCCGTCATAACTGAAATGACTTATCAGTAAAGTGCAATCATCCACCACGGTAACACTGCCCTCTACTGCGTGAGCACGGGTAATAAGGTTTGCCACTGTGCCAGCCTGCAGATGCGCAGAGCAATCAGCTGAACCACCCAGCGATTGAGCCAAGAATTCCAGCGCTAACTGATCAGAGGGAAGTACCCCACCACCACCGGCATTGGCAGCAAAATTTAGCACCGCTGCATCAAAATCCGTATCGTCCCATTCCACAGAAAGCCCTGTCGCCATAGCGGCGGCTGACGTAGGCACCTGTATTCCATTTGCCGTATTGTTATCTTCGTCTAAAGCCATCAACAGCCGAGTAATATTCAAAGCTATCCGGTTGTCGGTATCACCTGCGCCCGCCAACGTAAACGGTGAAACCTCTTCCCCGCCTAAAATCACTGGAAAACTGAGATCACCGATAGAAAATATAACACTCTCGCCGTCTTGATATTCAAAGCCACCACTACTTGTGGTAAGGCCATTCACCATTCCACTGGTGAACTGCAATCCTTCTACAGGTACCACAACCAAGCTGCCCATCTGACCACCGACAGAGCTCGAAGACGACGATTCACTGGAAGAACCGCTGCTTAAAGCGCTACTGAATGAAGACGCTGAGGAGCTACTAACGTTACTACTGCCTCCGCCACCACCGCAAGCCGTAAGAATGGCAACAACACTGAGTACCAAAACCTTTTTACCTAACATATTGCTACCCTGTGGAATAATAAGAATGATCAACAGTCAGTTTAGCGCCTTAGCATCACCGAAGTATCACATTTTTATCACGCTATCACACATTTGCCGTAGGCAAGCAAAACTCAAAGGATGTCCCCTCCGTTTCACGGCTTTTTACCTCGATCTGCGTTTGGTGTAAATCTAATAGTTTTTTGGTAATGGCTAACCCCAAGCCCCCATGGGCGGTGTTACCACGTACACTGTTGCCGGCTTTAAAATGCGGATCAAATACATGTGGTAGATCTTCCAGCGGAATTCCAATACCGTTATCAGACACCTCCACTGCCACTGAGCGGGTATTTTTTGCAAGGCGAACGACAATGCTTCCACCCTCGCGGGAATGACGAATAGCGTTATCGATTAAATTACTCAGAACTCTCTCCAGCTTTTCGATATCGCCTACTACATGAATGCTACTGTCCTTGGGCTCTACCGCTAGCGTGAGGTGTTTTTCACCTGCGATTAAAGCAAACTTTTGCAAGGTATCCTGCACCAGTTCTGCAATCGAAAATTGCTCGAAATTTACTTGTACATTCCCGCTGTCGAGATAAGCCAATTCGAACAACTGCTCAACCAACTTGGATATTTTCTGCGCGCTTAATTTTGCAGTTTCTATATAGTGAGCCCCCTCCTGCGCAGAGACTTTATTGTGGTTTATCTCCCATGTTTCTAAATAACCTAACAACGAAGCTAAAGGCGTACGTAGATCGTGCGAGATATGACTCAACAGTTCTTTACGTAGCTGATCGACTGTTATAACGTTTTTATACTGTTCGTCTAATTTTTCAAGCAGGGATTTAAAGCTATTACCCAGTAAATGGATTTCATTTTCACTCTCTGGGTTCCATTGTGCCAATGCATTCATGGCCTCTTCATTTTTAATTCCTTCACTGGAAAAACCTTCGCTCTGCAGAGCATGTACTTGTGCTGCCAGCTTCCCTAGAGGCCGTGTTATAAGGCCGGTTAACCAGAGGGTTGCCAGCAAACTAAAGGTAAGCCCTATAAGGAGCGCCCAAAGCGCACTCTGTACTATGCCACTACCGCCAACCATGGAAGTAATATCGTCGTATATTTCGCTACCCAAAATGACGTATAAATACCCCGACAAATCGCCACCCGTATATATGGGTGCTACCGAGAACACTTTTTCTCCTGTCTCGCTACGTGGGTCATCCCCATACACGGGCCTATTTGGCAAGCCCGCCTGTATAATATTTTCAAATTTTCTGGTATCAACACGTTTACGCTTTATTTTTTCTGGGGGCGTTGAATACGCTAGCACATGGCCCCCAGTGTCCAACACGTAAAACTCAAAATTGGGCCCCAATATCATTAACTCATGAAAGGTTTGCTTTGCCGCATCCAGATTCGCCCGACCATTTTCAAACAACAAATATTCTTTAACCACGTGTTCGGCCAAAGCCATATTCATACGTTGTGTAACTTCTTGCTGGTGCGCCGCGGATGCACGCATAATAAGTAATGATGTAAAGATTGCGACCAGAGAAAAACTGACGAATAAGGTTAATACTAAGCGTGCACGAAGTGTTTGTATAAACTGAAAACATTTACTCATAAAACTTATACCCCACGCCCCATACCGTTAACACAAACTTCGGGTTGGCGGAATCCAACTCAAGCTTCGCTCGAAGCCTATTAATATGTGAGTTTACCGTGTGTTCATATCCCACGTGATGGTAGCCCCAAACAGAGTTAAGTAATTGCTCGCGGCTAAACACCTGTCCAGGGTGGCAAGCCATATACAGAAGCAAATCAAATTCTTTTGCCGTAAGCTTTACGTGTTTTTCCCGATAAAGTACCTGACGTTTTTGTTTGTTAATAACAAGATCATCGAAAACAAGCTCTGCATCCTCGTAGCTTCCGGCAACATGCTCCTGTGCCATAAAAGCCACACGGCGCAACAAAGCCTTTACTCGCGCCTGTAGCTCACGAATACTAAAAGGCTTCGTAAGGTAGTCATCTGCACCCACTTCTAAACCCACTACGCGATCTGCTTCGGATTTTTTAGCGGTGAGCATTAAAATAGGCGTAAAAATATCGTTAGCGCGAATACGCTGACAAATTTGAAGTCCGTCAATTCCAGGTAACATAACGTCCAAAATGATCAGGTCGAAACGATTACTAAGCGCATGATGTAACCCGCTATCACCATCAAGACTGCGTTCAACTTGATAGTTCATACTTTCGAGATTCAACGCCACCAACTCATTGATATCCTGCTGATCTTCTACGACTAAAATTTTTTCGTGCATTAAATTCGCCTGCTGGAAAACGAGTTTTTAAGTAAGATATGCGCTATTGCTGACAACTCTGCACTCAGTACCCATGCGGAGCAACGGCTTTAAGAAGACCTAGTGAGAATATATAGAAATAGTGGCCTATTTCAGGTCTTTCCGACACAGGGCTTCACAAAACAACATTGCAATGAGTACGCTAATTTTCCGCATGGTCACTAACTCAACTAACTATTACTGGGTGCGAGTGACGTTAATTAATAACGCACCATTATCAAAACGATGGGCTTGGTTCAATGCCGAATTGTCCAAGCCATCTGCCGCCGTTACAACACCAGAATGCCGAGCAACAAAACCCACATCATCTCGTGTTACATTATGGCCTTCTCCCCCTGCTGCCGGGCCGGGAATAGAGTCTGTTGATTCGCTATTAGCCTCGGTACCAGCATCATAAATAGGCGCCAGCACCTCCATGCTTTCCCCCACTACCATCTCCCCAAGCGACCAGTCACTCATACCCGTAAACGCATCATTGGTATTCACCAGCATAGCGGCCACGGTGAGGCTCAAGTTGTTTGCATCCATTACTTCCAACCTATAACTCGCGCTTTGACCAGGCAATATCAATTCACTGCCCGCTAAAGACGCCAACGCGGTAGTTTCTGCGATAAAACCGCCGGTACCACCCGATTCGGCCAATACTTCCAAACCTGCACTAGCCGGAGAACCAACCTCCCACGCTACGCTACCCTGCTCGTGAATCACCAGTGCTGGAGGTGAGAGGGGCTGTGCGTGGGTGGTGTTAATTAACCGAAAAGTAAAGCTTCTCATCGGTTCGACCGTAGGCTCGGTTGTTGGCTCGAAACCGCCATCTTTACCATCGCCACCACAGGCAGTAAGTAACGAAAAAACGGCAATCCCCACTAACAAAGTAAGATTTTTTAAACTGTTCATTGCTATCTCCCCTTATGTTAGTGAACGGTTACGGTAACTTTCGCGACCGGGTTTAACCAGCGATGAACACGGCTATCGATATCACTACTACCACCGACAGCGCTGCTATCCCCCAGGTTTCCCCGATGAATATGAACACGACTATTGCCCTCTTCGGTCGTAACACCTACTCCACCGGTACCACCATTTCCGCCGGGGTTAGCGGGTATACCTAACATGCCCGGTGCACCACCGCCGTCTACTACCAGCTCGTTATTGGCTTCTGTTCCTGCATCGTATCCGTTCAGCAATATGGTGTAGGAACCTGCAGCAGCAGGAATAGGCCATGCATCAAGGCCAACAAAACCGTCGTTGGTGGGCAATAGCATCGCAACAATACTCAGATGGTCGTTATCCCCCGTATCCCAGTCACTCGCCAGAGTAGAAGTGCCGGGCATGAGCAAACCTTCAGCCGGGTTTTCGATATTAACGCCACCCATTGCAGCCGCTTGAGTGACTAGACCGCTAAAATCACCGCCCTCTGCCATTGCCTGCAGTGCATCGCTGGCGTCATCGCCCAGTGAATAATAATGCATCGTGTCCCCATGAGAGGTAACCAGCAGCGGCGTAAAATAAATACCCTGAGTTAAGTTGGTAATTTTTACTGAAATCGTAGCGGCTGAAGCGCCATTAGCCAAAAGCCCAAGAATGAAAGAATAGAAAAGGTGCTTGATGTTCATGATGTGTCCTCGCTTGGTTAAAGTACAAGGAAGGATATACAGCCAACTTCAAGCATTAATCACGAAATTATCAATTTTTTATCACAGATAAGGGTTTGCTCAGGAAGGCCGCGACTCACCCAGTAACGGTCTAACCTAAATACAATACCCAACACACACCTACAAATAGGTTATTCCATCATTGCCTTAGCGGCCGCCAACAACACGCCATTATCGATACGGCTTTTGTAATCTGGCGCGTAGAAAATAAAATTCACTTTTTTTGTCTTATCAACAAGAATGGCCGCCGGCACCGGTAGCAGGTGATGCTGCTCACCGGAATTACGCTGCAGATCAATATCATACGTTTTATATTTCTGCCGCGTTGCGCTGTCCACCTTAAATGCCAATCCCAGCGCCTTTGCCGCCACCATTTTACTATCCGACAATAATGTATAAGCCGGGTTGTGTTTATCACCCGTTTCACGCAAATATTTTGGTAGGTCGGGGCTTATGGCAAACATCTGAATGCCGAGTTCGGCAATGTTTTTTTCGATTTTTCTCAACTCGGCCAAATGGGTATTGCAGTAAGGGCACCAGCTACCACGATAAATAACCAGCAGTACCGGCGACTGCTTTATTGCGTCATCCAGCTGGAATGGCTTTTCGTCTGCGGTAACAAATGTAAAGCTCGGAAGCTGGGCTCCAACCGCTATGGGCTGAACATCCTCCGCTTTCCTGGGTACTAAGGGATCGCTTGCATGAAGGGTATGAGCAAAGAGTGCAAACACTAAAAAGAAACACAATTCGTGTAATCGAGGCATGGTAGCAGCTCCATCAGTGGCCGGTGTGCTGACAGTGTAGATCATCGTTAAAAGAGAAGCTCCTTTCCTACCCGTGCTATTTCGATGAATCTCCGCTATCGCCATGGCGAAATAGCAACATGCGCCCACTAGAAGTCACTTTTCTCACGCACAAAAAAAACCGGGGCTGATAAGTCAGCCCCGGCCATACTCATACTACAAACCTATCTGAGATTACATACCCCAGAGACGGTTCAGCATGCCCCACTTGGTTGCGTTTGGCGTAGTCCATACACCCCAATCAGTTTTATTGCTGATTGGGTCGTAACTACTATTGTAGAGACCACCAGTGTCGCCAGACTCTGGGTTAATAGACCAGTAACAAGCTTCGATATTTTTCTCAGCCATGTAGTCTACAAACGCACTCTGCCATTGTTCATCAACGTTGTCGGTAATGTGACCCCAACGGTTGATATCACGAATGCTTGAACCTTCTGGCCAGTTCAAGTGACCACCGAACTCACCTACAACAACGGCGTAGCCCATGTCACGCAAATAACCAAAGTGTTCTTCCCAACCTGGGCGCAGCAATTCTGGATTAATTACGATGTTACAATCAGCATCACCGGCACCGTCACCTTCGAGACCCTCACACTCTGGCTGTGATGGGTCCATAAACATACGCTGTACGAACACGGATGGGCCGTAGGTGTGTGGCGACCATACTAACTGAGACTTAGGGATGTCAGGCATATCGTTGGCGGCGGGATAAAGATTCTCACCCCAGTTCGGGTTAGAGAACTCGTCACCGTGCTCAACTGGATCTTTACTCTCAGGTGTTCCGTCCTGCGCGTTAGCGTTGCCAGAAATACCCTGTGCAAAAATCAGTAGGTTAGGATTCACTTCCTGAATAGCGGTGTAAGCATCTTCAATATGCGTTTTCCAGTCTTCCCAAGTGTAATCGTAGGGCTCGTTGAAAATATCAATACCGATAATGTTATCAACACCCAACTGCTCAGACAGGCCTGCGAGCTCACGCAGGTTGTTCAACCACTTCGACTTATCATAAGCCTGAATGCGCGTTACGCCAGCAGGGTTATTTGAAGACGCACAAGAAGAATCTTCACGGTAGAAGTCGTAATCGTCACGGTCGTTATCAGCATAAGGAGGACGCGCGTCGAATCGACCTGCACGCCAGCCAACGTAGTTTGAACAAGAGTGAATATCGAGCATCACTTCCAAACCGTTTTGGTCTGCCAGTATGATGAAGTCTTCCATTGCCTGACGGGCATTGTCTTGACGCATAGGCTCGTAGTTCTTCAATACAGAACCCTTACCTTGAGGATCGTTAGGATCCAGTGTTTGCGGCACCACAGGGAAGCGAATTACGTTGATTCCACGGTCAGTAATCTCATCCATAGTCTGCTGCATGGTTCGATCGTGGTTGTTCGCCCAGAAGGTGTTGCCAATATAAAGTTCCATTGGTGCACCGCTTGGGTTGGCAGAATCGTCTGATGGCTCGTGACGCCCTTCGAGACCAAACCAGCTACCACAACGAACAGGGAAGCGATCTCCGTTCTTGGTAACATTACCAGAGGAATCTACACGGAAAAGTGCATTGCCACTTGGCGTACTTGAGCTGGAGCTAGAACTAGAACTAGAACCATCAGAACTGGAGCTGCTTGAAGAGCTAGAGGAAGAGCTGCTGCTGGAGCTGGAGCTGGTATCACCACAAGCACCTATGGTAGACCAAGTTCCATCGCTTCCAGGAACAGAATTCGTGTACCAGTTCGCCTGATAAAGCACGTCCTGATGAACCATCTGGTCGCCGCCTTCAGCGTGGTTGTATGCACCGCCGGCCCAATCTTTCGATGTCCAGTTAGGGTATACATTTACGCCGTCACAAATTCCACCTACTGAACTTGAACTGCTAGAGCTGCTTGAAGAGGAGCTTGAACTGCTAGAGCTACTTGAAGAGCTAGAGCTACTTGAAGAGCTAGAGCTGCTTGAAGAGCTGGAGCTACTTGAAGAAGAACTGCTAGAGCTGGAGCTGGAGCTAGAGCTGGAGCTGCTGCTTGAAGAGCTGGAGCTAGAACTGCTGCTAGAGCTGCTGCTTGAAGAACTGCTGGAGCTGTCAGAACAAACATCACCGGTCACAACAGGAGTTTCAACGCTACCACCGTTGGTGTTTCCCTGAAAACCAAACTCAACCGTTTGGTTTGGAGCAATGCTACTGTTCCAACCGAAAGGGGTTGCCGTGTATGCACCGCTTAAGTTGGCATTCCAAGCGTTGGTAACAGTATTGGTATTATACTGCCAGTTGACTTCCCAGCCGTTAATTGCTGTAGAGCCGGTATTGGTTATACGAATAGCACCGGTAAATCCAGTACTCCATTCGTTCGAAATAACATAACTACAATCTGCCGCCTGTGCACCTGCGCCCGCTACGGACGCAGTAATACCCAGACCCAGAATCGTAGCAAGTCTTAAGCCTTTGCTTTTTTTAAGGATCATTCTAATTTTTTCTCCTAACCCGAAAATGGAACTTTTATTTTTATTGAACATACTCACTCGCAGCCTAACTGTAATAGTTTCGGCGCGTACAGTCGCTCACCGTTCAATGTAAAGCTCAGCAAGTGATTCTTGCTGAAGTTATCCTTAACATTTTCCACGCTAAATTATTTTTATTTCTTTTGTGCGCAGCCAGCGGAACTCCTCAAGTCATGAACTACTAGTCATTAAATAAAAGAGTTTTATCCTTTGCCGACCCAAAGCTGCGGAAAAAGAGCAACCGCATCCCTAGGAGTTTCTGATGATGAGAAAATAAAGTATTTCGATTATTGGGGAAAACCCCATGTAAAACTTATACAACAAAAGGACGATTTGAACGTCTTCACAAACATGAATGTATACCCTTACAGGCTAATTATAATTTTTCGAAATCAAATACTATTCTTATTATTCTCATTTAGTTAACAAATCCGTAAAAACCTCAGTTACTAAACATTCGTTTTAGAAAAAAACCACAACCCTAATACCAATGTCTAGTGCCGAAGTGAATAAACTCACTAACCACAGACATACTACTATATTTAATTTGGGTAAGCGTAGCTCGAAGCACAAATAATGTCGAATAGACCACTATTTGTTATTAGTTTATTTACCATCTATTCCAAATCGAAATGAAGGAGCGCTCGCAAAATTTCTTTTTCAGATGATTTTTACTGGCAACAAAAGTAACGGCTTAACCGATTGAGTTCATAATCAGTTAACCCATTTAGCGAATATCATTACACCAAACACTGCCAACACCCCGTTAATCGCTCATAGCGTAACCGCCACTTTTTTAGCTCTACTCGACTCACCAACACCAAAAGGCGATTTTGGCGCCAACATCACTCAAAAGAAGGCTATACATAGTAAAAGCCAGGATTTGATTTTCATATTTAACATTATATTGATTCTACTGTTCTCCCACCCAGGCCTTTATACCCTTCGAATTCACTGACTGCATTTCGTTATTCACGATTTCTATAACGGCGTCTATACTGGGTTTGGGGGACTTTACATATCACACACCATTATTTGGCCTGACCAGTTGTACGCGGCCACTTTGATCCAACCGAGATAAAGCACCATTTGCAAGTGATAGGATGCGCATAAGGGTTCTGTGCACCGCAGAGTACTTATCGCAAACGAGTTTCCTAAAAAATCCTAATAAAAAACTGGAGGATATCCGTATGTCCATCACCTACGCAGTCATTTTTGGCGCTGTCGTATTTGCCTTACTTTATGGCATTTATGCCACGCGCTCTATTTTGGTATCGCCTAGCGGTACCGAGCGTATGTTGGAAATAGCAGGAGCAGTACAAGAAGGAGCAAAAGCTTTCTTAAACCGGCAGTACGCCACAATCGCCGTGGTCGGCATAATCGTAGGCATTATTCTGGGGGTTTTACTCAATATCTGGGCTGCCGTTGGTTACTTTATCGGCGCAATTCTTTCCGGTGTTGCTGGCTACATTGGTATGTTCGTATCCGTACGTGCAAATGTGCGAACAGCTGAAGCCGCCCGCAGCTCTGGGCTTAAAGAAGCTTTATCGGTAGCATTCAAATCTGGCTCCGTAACGGGCATGCTGGTTGTCGCGCTAGCACTGTTTGGAATGACGGTTTATTACATTGTGCTGCAGCAGCAATTCGACGTCTCCACAGATGAAGGTACACGCCACATAATGGAAGCACTCGTGTCACTTGGCTTCGGCGCTTCACTCATATCAATATTTGCCCGCCTCGGCGGCGGCATTTTTACCAAAGGTGCCGATGTTGGCGCAGACCTTTCGGGAAAAATTGAAGCCGGTATTCCCGAAGACGACCCCCGCAACCCAGCCGTAATAGCCGATAACGTAGGCGACAACGTGGGTGACTGCGCGGGTATGGCTGCGGACCTGTTTGAAACCTATGTTGTGACCATTGTAGCCACCATGCTACTGGGCGCACTTTTCTTTACCGGCGAAATCCGTACAGAGCTGATGATGTATCCATTACTGATCGGCGCTGTCTGTATTTTTGCTTCAGTGATATCTACCGCCTTTGTTCGACTTGGTAAGAGTCAAAGTATTATGGGCGCTCTGTATAAAGGCTTTGTCGGTTGCGCAGTTCTTTCCGGCCTGTTAATTGTTGGCACAACCTGGTGGCAGTTTGGCTTCCACAACGTTATCGATACCGCTACCGGGCTGACCGGCCTCTCACTCGTGAGCTGTGCCATAACCGGCTTAATCGTTACGGCCTTGATTGTGGTCATTACCGACTATTACACCGGCACCAATCATCGCCCGGTTAGGGTAATTGCCGAGGCCTCTCGCACGGGCCACGGTACCAACGTTATTCAGGGCCTCGCTATTTCCATGGAATCGACCGCTCTGCCCGTGTTGGTTATCTGCGCTGGCATCATAGCTTCGCACATCTTTGCGGGCCTTTACGGTATCTCCATTGCGGCCACAACTATGCTGGCATTAGCCGGTATGGTTGTTGCGCTCGATGCTTTTGGGCCCGTCACCGATAATGCGGGCGGTATTGCCGAAATGGCTGATTTACCCGAAGAAGTTCGCAAAATCACCGATGCGTTGGATGCCGTAGGTAACACCACAAAAGCCATCACCAAAGGTTACGCCATTGGTTCCGCCGGTTTAGCTGCACTCGTACTCTTCACCGCGTATACCGAAGATTTACAGCACTATTTTCCAGACTTGGAGGTTACCTTTACGCTCTCTGACCCCTATGTAGTCGTCGGTCTGTTTATTGGCGGCCTATTACCCTACCTGTTTGGTTCTATCGCCATGCAAGCTGTTGGTCGTGCAGGCGGTGAGGTTGTGACTGAAGTGCGTCGGCAATTCAAGTTGCCCGGTGTACTCGAAGGAACAGCCAAACCCGAATACGGTGCCTGCGTAGACATGCTCACCAAAACAGCCATTCGAGAGATGATCATTCCGTCTCTACTGCCGGTACTGGCGCCCATTGTCATGTATTTGGTGGTATCGCTAGTTGCGGGTGAAGCCGCAGCCTTCTCGGCTCTAGGCGCAATGCTACTGGGTACTATCGTAACCGGTCTGTTCGTAGCCATTTCCATGACCTCCGGTGGCGGTGCTTGGGATAACACCAAAAAGCTGATTGAAGACGGCGCCCACGGTGGCAAAGGTTCTGAAGCTCATAATGCAGCGATAACAGGCGATACCGTTGGCGACCCCTACAAAGACACAGCAGGGCCCGCCATTAACCCCATGATCAAAATCACTAATATTGTGGCTATTTTACTACTGGCGATTATTGCCTAAACACAAACGCCACCCAACAAAAAAGCCAGCTAGATACAGCTGGCTTTTTTTTGGGTGGCTTTTTTAGAGGCTAGGTGAGCCTGAAAGAATAAATTGATCTACCCAAAATAACACTACGAGTAGCCTAACCTTCAATTAGCGCACAGCTTGAAAGCATACCGGTAACCGCCTTACTTGCCGCTAACGGAAAACTCAAAAAATCCATCGCAAGGGCATCGTACGCTTTCGCATTATCCTTTCCAGCAACATTCAATTTAGCAAAAGCAGCCAACACCGCATTATTATCAGTGAGCTGCTGCTCCACTTCGATAATGTGTTGTACGCATACATCTCGACTGACGCTAACCTCCAACATAGAATGAGAAAAGTCCACCGCCTGCTGTATTGCCCGCTGAACCGAACGCGCACTGGAAACCACAGCTTTCTGCTCTGTTACCGTCATTTGTGCATCCACTCCCGCATCCAACCCGGCAGCTGCCCGCTCGCCCACCTTTTCAAGCGTTACACCCAGTGTGTCGGCGCCGATAAACACGCTATCCGCAAGCTTCTCGAAACTCGCATGATAATCTAGCGCTTGGGCTACAGGGAAAGACAGCCACAGCGCACCCACCAACACCACCCCAGCAAATTCTTTCGCCAACACTCTATTCATTTGCAATCCTTATTCATAAGCGTCCGCGAAACCCCTTGAGACACAGCCAAAAATGAAAAAGCGAAATTATTACTATAACCTACTCTTACCTCCAGCTTACTCTGGGTTTGATTTTTTAGCGGCTCGACTAGCTTTAGCTTTAACCTAGCAAGTGCTTTAACACAGGCCGCTGAACCCGCACCAAGCATAGTTATAGCCGCCTCCTGAATTACATTATCATACAATGAAAAAAAAACAGCCGCTTCACGCTGCACAAGTTCGGCGGTAGCAGGGGAAATGGACTCCGTCTTTTCCGGCGAGTTCACCTCAAAGTGATCCGTGTATATTTTCAGTATACGCGCTCCCGACTCCTGCAAAGGTGTAAAAACCTTTTGCATTTTCGAAACCTGACCATAAACTTCATTATCACCAACAACCGAAGTCGACAAAAAGACCAGAAATATACAATTGACTACACTTACTACTCGGTAAAAAAGATTTAACTTTATCAAAACTTATCAACCTTAACCAATTCTACGCGCCGATTATTAGCGCGCCCGGTAGTATTCACATTACTGGCTACTGGCAAAATATAAGATGCGCCAAACGATTTTAAGCTATGCCCACTAACACCGTAGTCTTTTACTAAAGCGCTCAAAACCGATTCAGATCGGCCCGCCGAAAGCTGGAGGTTATAATCATAACCGCCAAGGGCATCCGTATGCCCAACGACTACATACTTTTCGCCTTTGTGCTTTTTCAAATACTCGGCAATTACAACCAAAGAAGACCTAGACTCATCCGTTAACGCAGTACTGTTATGCTCGAAATACAACCCAGACAACACTACCTTGCCCTTACTCGCAATACCGTCTTCGACACGCTCGGTGGTAAGCACCAGTTCCTTCGTCTGTAAATTCGCAACCTTTGTTAAATCTATAGAATATTGAATAAAGCGCGCATACTTTGATTGTGCCACCACAACTTTAAGAAAATACTCGCTCCCGTCTTTGGAGAGGCTACCACTATAAAGGTGCACGGCTCCTGCATTAAGGTTTACAAACTCCTTAAAACCAGAAAAGTACTGCGACATCTCGTACTTTGAATATATTTTTCTAACGAAGAAACTACCACAGCCTTCCACCTGAGCAGAACAACTAACCGCCGCCTTGAAACCAGACTTCTGCAACTTAAAAAGAATAGATTTATAAACCTTCAACGTATTGTTTTCTACGGCAGGATTCACATCGTAAATAACAACCTGCCTCGTCCCTTCCACCTGCTGACTCTCAAAGCTTTTACGATCTTTTTTTGAGTTAAGTGTAAGCGGGAATAGTGTGCTGTCGAATTCTTTCTCGAAGTAGCCACTAATAATACTGTTAGGGTAGCGCCCCACTAATGGCAAATCTGAACCACCGGGTAAATCGTTAGTCGCTTGGGCAGAACCTGTGTGAGAAACCACCGCCAACGTAAAAGTAAAAAAAAGAGAAGCCAACCGTTTCATTGTCATTACTGTATACCGTTATACCTGAGGCCTTCTATAAAAAAATACGGAAATATTTCTGTTTCTGTCATTTGTTAGTATCCGTCACGCCAATCTTTTTTCGGTATGCTATACGGCAACCCCTCTTTTGTTCCTTCTACCACCTCCTTGAATTCATTCTGAAGGGGGTCAAAAACACAATCAAGAACCTCCGGAATTGATTCTCTATAGTTCACACGATCAAAATAGTTCAAATTCCGGGAATCTACTTCAGATAATGTCTCACGGTAAACCAGCCAATCGTTTATGCTTTCACCATGGCCATTTTTATCATACATTAACAAACGAACATTCCCTCGACCAGAGTCATCAAAATCATAAAGAGAAATACTAATCAATAATTTCACTTTAGAATTTGACTTTAGGTAAACCACGTCAACGGCAGTCGGCAATCGGAACAAAGAAACGTCACCGGCAGTCTTATCCGAGGGTGTACGTAATTCCTTTTTGTCCAAAACGAAACGAGAATCCAGTTTCATAACGCGTAAATCTAGCTCTTCGCAGACAAAAGAATAGAACTCCTGCAAAAAAACACGTTCATCCATAGTTAAAATTACTCCATCAGTATACGAATTATAAGGGGTGTCATAATGTCCGCTAGCCAGAATCTCTGCTTATTGTCGAGAGCTTTGCCATATTGCTAATGTTTCTAATGTTTCTACTGTTTCTACTGCAATCATCCGCTAGTATCCGTCACGCCAATCTTTTTTCGGTATGCTATACGGCAACCCCTCTTTTGTTCCTTCTACCACCTCCTTGAATTCATTCTGAAGGGGGTCAAAAACACAATCAAGAACCTCCGGAATTGACTCTCTATAGTTCACACGATCAAAATGGTTAAAATTCAGGGAATCTACTTCAGATAATGTCTCACGGTAAACCAGCCAATCGTTTATGTTTTCACCATGGCCATTTTTATCATACATTAACAAACCAACATTCCCTCGACCAGAGTCATCAAAATCATAAAGAGAAATACTAATCAATAATTTCACTTTAGAATTTGACTTTAGGTAAACCACGTCAACGGCAGTCGGCAATCGAAACAAAGAAACGTCACCGGCAGTCTTATCCGAGGGTGTACGTAATTCCTTTTTGTCCAAAACGAAACGAGAATCCAGTTTCATAACGCGTAAATCTAGCTCTTCGCAGACAAAAGAATACAATTCCCGTAAAAATTCAAGCTCACTCATATTTATAATTCTGACCCCACAATTCTGCAATAAGCGAGAAAATACAAACAAACAATATAGCTATCCGTAAACCATAAAAATTACGTCAATCCCAGCCTACGGCAGCCGTCTCCATATCATAAAAAACACTACTTTTATCAGAACCAAGGTCCAATGATGGTATACCCCTCATCCCTTAACCCCTTAACCCCTTAACCCCTTAACCCCTTAACCCCTTAACCCCTTAACCCCTTAACCTCTTAACCCCTTAACCTCTTAACCTCTTAACCTCTTAACCTCTTAACCTCTTAACCTCTTAACCCCTTGTTCATTCAACTTGTACATTACCGTATACGGCATATCCTTTGCTACGAAATAATTTGTATCAAGGCCTCCCCTATATATTTTTTTGCTCGTCATACGAACAAAAAAATATCAACATTGCAGTCAACGCCATCGATTTTATACACCTTTCCGTTTAACGACTTATCGGTAAAAATTACGCCGTAAACTTAATTACCATTTAGTTCACTGTCAACTTCCTTCACTCTTCCCATATCGTCACCAATCACTGCTACCTTACCATTTGTACATTTTAGTGCTTGCTTGATTTGAAATTCAAAATTTTCAGTTCAGACTTTAATGCCTGCGGTCACATAATCTTTATAGGTACATAAGCAGCCAAAAAACCCTCATCTAGCACCTAAAAATAAAGTCTCAAGCGCAGTTTTTTGATTTGTTCTGGAATTTACCCTGAGTGAGTTATAAAACACATAAGATTTGTAATAAAAATAAAAAATGCATCGTTTTTTTTTGGGGGGGCTGGTTATTTTCCAGCTGTTGATCAACTCGCTGAACCTCAAAAACCGATTAAGGTTATATCTAGAACGAGATCAAGCAAAGAAAACATACGGGCATGCTACCTTGGCATTGCTCTTAATTGTTCATATACTAGCAGGCCACTAATAATCAGTACGCGTCACTTAAAGCCTGTAAAGTAAACGTCATGAAAAACGACGCAAAAAAACTTTGTACAGAAAAACAGCATTTAATTCGTAAGATAGCCGTGCAGCGAGTACATGATGGTGAAACAGCGGCCGAAGTGACACTAGACTTGCACCACTTTGACGGACACTAAGCATTTACCATTCTTAGCTTTTTGTATTGTATAAAAATTCATTTACCCTTTAATACGATAATTTTGCTACCAACGAGCTCCAAACTTCATGTTAGGGAACCTCAGAGACCTTTCGGCTTAAGCTTCCTGCGCCAATCCACCTCCTACGTACACAGATAGCTGTGCACAATCTGAAGCCCGCAATTACAAGTCGATTTTAACCGTTATTAATTGACCTCCGTACTCCAAGTGCAACTCAACACAATAGATGTGTCTCAGCCTACCTCTCAGTTATTCCGCTGCACTCTAGGTGTATTAAGGAATTCTCTCTCTTTAATTTATGGCACTTCGATGCCCAGTAAGCCCTCAGCATTCATTCTTACGGATAAATTCCCTTAATTTCTACTTACTCAGTGGCTTCCTAACTCGCTGTTAATAAAAATGAATTTCCCAAGGCAACTTAGGTACGAATTCATGAAAATATGCCCTCAAGTTGATCCACTCCTCGCGCCACCCCAGACTCGGGCGCCATCAGAAAAGGTAAGCGCGTCGTCATTTAATTAAATAGTTTCTTTCGGAGCTTATCCTCAAGTTCATTCTTTTGCTTATCCAACTCGCCTTCGAACTTAGCTTTCGACATTTCTTCGACGGATTCACTCTTGCCATCGGCAAGATCCTGCAGCTTGCTCCAATCTCCAAGTTTTGCATTACCTTCGCCCTTTTCCTCGCCTGCCCTTAACCCCAGCTTCTTCTGAAGCTCGTCTAATTTCTTCCGGCCTTCTGAGCCCGCACTCGCCATCATCGAGTCGCGTATCTTTTTGTCCAAATCCGACCCTAGTGAAAAGTCAGGGTTATCCAGTACACCAGCAATACCGGCATCCATTTTTAGACTGGTCAATTGGTTAAGCGTATCTGCAACGCCCTCGGTGAACTTGTTGGTACCCTCCATTTTCAGCACCATGTCAACCAAATTGATAACCCCCTTACCATCCAGTAAGCCGTCGGTAATTTTAAGAGCCCCCACACTATTTAGACTTGCTTTTGTCAGTTCGCCATTCAATACATTTTCGCTGAGCAGTGGCAGTTGGTCTAACAGCACTTTTTGTAGGTTCCAATTTTGATTAGCTTTTAAACCCGTTGCAGCCAGCCAGAAGTCACCGTTCACCGCCAGTGACTGCCATGCGGCAGTATTCTTTGAATCCACAGAAAACGTAGTCGCACGACCAAGAATGTCGTGATCGGTTGTTATATCCTTCCAATTAGAGTTAAAACCCTGACCTTGCCATTCCAGCGACACATCCGCTTTCCGAATTAAAAAGTCGGGTAGTGCACTGGCATCTGTAAATTCCACCCAGCGCCCTCTTCCCGGCCTTTTACTTGCTCCACTTCTTTTTTACTCTCCAGCATTGGTACTACCAACTCATACGCTGACAATAGGCGTTTACTCCACGCTCTGGCCTGCTCGCCAAAAACTAACGCTGTAATTTCGGAAAGTGCTGCCATATCGCCGGCCAGCATTCCCTTTAGCGTGTTGTAATCTTCACCCTAGTAGCTGTTTGCAATGCCGCAATATTTTTGATAAGTCTGCCTGAGGCGTCTTTTGCACTTTTGCGAAAATTATTGATCTTACTTTTTTCAGCATTAAGCGATTTTTTTAACGATTTAAATTCATTTTGAGCGGCTAATAAGTCTTCGGGATTTTTGTAATCTTTTTCGGTTAACTGTTTAATTTTATCGCTGTAATCCTGGAGAACTTTCTCATCGGGAAGCTGTGAGAACTGTTCTTTTAGTTTTGCGTCGTGAGCTGAATAGCTAGCTTTTACTGCTTCTTTCGCTTTGTCGGTCTGCAGTGGTATTTTCGCTATCACCTCATCAACCGAGGGCAACTTCACATCGAACCCCATACCGGTTTCAGCCTCTTCAGGGGCATCACTTTCCACCGGCAGGTATACCTCACCAGCCTTGCTACGCTGACTATCAAAGCGAACGCCCGTCACGGCCAATTCATCAATTATGATTTTTTTCATTAGTAACGGCAAAAATTCAATTTCTGCTGTTACTGATTCCAGCTGTACTTGGTTGTGGGTTGGCTTGGCCGGATCGGTTATTTGAATTCCCGACACCGTTACCCCAAAAGGTGAATAACTGTGGCTAACGCTACTTACATTTACCTCTGCTCCTACGGCATCTCCAGCAACGGCTTCAATGCCCTTTGCTATCCAGCTGTCTACAAAAAAATGTGTTACCGCTATAAGCAGCGCGATAACCCCAACAAAAATACCTAATCCACTCCAACGAATCATTTTCATATTTTCACTCCCCAAGCCCGGTCATTCGCTGCACAAGGGTACTGGCACGTAACATTTGTACAATTTTCCATTTACTTATTGCCGACAAAAATCTTTCTCTATACTGCACAATAAGCAGTTTACTTAACACCAGAACGACAGGAGCCACCACTAGGCTCACGACCAAACTACCCATTGTTAACGTGTGGTTAAACTGAGTGAGGCGGCCCAAGCCAGAGCTGTAGAGCGACTGCCATAAGGCCTGCGCAGATGGCGCAGAAAGCAGGCTTTCCCCTACACCGATGAGCAGTGGGTCGAAAAGCATAGCCAGCCCCGAAAAGAGGGCTACCGCGAGAACAAAGCTGGCGATATTCACACGAAAAAACAGCACAATGAATAAAATAATGAGATTGTGCAGCCTGTATAGCGGGGTGATGCCCACTATCATGCCAAGCATAATGGCGAACGCTATCTGCCATGGGTTGGTTTCTGAGCTGAT